>CP031740.1:746875-1358750 GCA_022701275.1 Microcoleus vaginatus PCC 9802 | reverse complement strand
ACTGTCGAGCCATAATTGCGCTAAACTCAACTTGGCTCAAAACTGCCATCAATCTAAAATCTAAAATCTAAAATCTAAAATCAAAATGACTGTCCAGCTAAGCGACATTGAAACTCAACTAGAAACCCTCGGTCAAGAGTCCAAAAGTGCGATCGCCACTGCCAATACCCTCGAACAACTCGAACAGTTGCGCGTCGGCTACCTCGGCAAAAAAGGCCAACTCTCTCAAATTTTAGGCATGATGGGCAAACTGTCGCCAGACCAGCGGCCCAAAGTAGGTGCGATCGCCAATACTGTCAAAGAAGCCCTGCAAGCCGATTTAGAAGACAAGCGCGCCGCCCTCCAAACCGCCCAAATCCAAGCCAAATTAGCCTCAGAAACCATCGATGTCACCATGCCGGGGATTTTTCGCTCCCAAGGTCGCGTTCACCCCTTAAACGCCGTCATAGACCGCGCTCTCGATATCTTTGTCGGCCTCGGCTACACCGTCGCCAACGGCCCGGAAATGGAAACAGATTATTATAACTTCGAGGCGCTGAACACACCGCCAGACCACCCAGCGCGGGATATGCAAGATACATTTTACCTACCAGGCGGCGACTTGCTGCGGACTCAGACATCATCGGTGCAAATTCGCTACATGGAACAGCACAAACCCCCGATTCGGATTGTCTCTCCCGGCCGCGTTTACCGCCGCGATACTGTTGATGCTACTCACGCGGCAGTTTTCCACCAAATTGAACTTTTAGCAATTGATGAAGGTCTGACTTTTACGGACTTGAAAGGTACGATTAAAGAGTTTTTGCGGCAAATGTTTGGGCAAGATTTGCCGATCCGTTTCCGCACCAGTTACTTTCCGTTTACGGAACCTTCTGCCGAAGTTGATTTGCAGTGGAACGGCAAATGGCTGGAAGTTTTGGGCTGCGGAACAGTCGATCCTAACGTTCTTAAAGGAGTCGGTTTAGATCCAGAAAAATATACTGGGTTTGCGGCCGGTTTTGGTGTCGAGCGGTTCGCAATGGTACTTTATGAAATCGACGATATTCGCCGGGTTTATGCTAGCGATTTGCGCTTTTTGCGGCAATTTTAAACAAGGGCTTCGGGCCCGTTACACGAGCCGTATAGAGGTCTTGGTCAATGTACATCAATCTTTCAGTTTCAAGTAAGTAAGTACAAATAAACATCACTTGAGGAGAGGGCGGGTTCTGCAACGATCGACTCGCCCTTACTGTAGATAAGGGCTAAAGCCACCCCTACAAGCCCCTGCAAGATATTATTGTTTTTTTGCGCTTACCTACTTATTTATTGTCTACTTGCTAAAAACACCCTTGATGCTGTCAACAGCGCTCTCGACAGCATTCTTGGTATTATCTACTGCTTTCTGAGTCCGAGCTGAATCTTCCGATGCTCTTTTCTCAATTGTGGCCGCATCTTTCTTAGCTTTGCGCTCTACTACACTACCATCCTCCGATGCTCGATCGACTTTAGTAGCATTTGTCTTGGCAGTTTCCTTAACCTTCTCTTCTGTATCTCGGATGAAGTTCTTGGCTCGTCCAGCATCTTTGCTGGCTTTTTCTTGAACCACATCGCCCGCATCTTCTGTTGCTGCCATCGAGTTTACAGCAGGAGAAGCCATTGCTGCGGTGTTCGAGAAGAACGCACCAGACCAAACGAAGGCTATCGCTGACACGCAAAGCACAGTTGCAGCCATCAAGCGCCCTAAAGTCGAAAGCCGTTTCGTAAAATAATTCAGTTTCATAGAATACAAAAGAAATGACATTCCTATTTTTACTCGATCAGAGCGATCGGCGTAACCGTTCTCTAGATAGAGGTTATGCCCCGACGAGCGGTTAAAAAAGTTCTCTCTTTTGATAGATTCAAGCAAGGAATGTCAGTCACTTTTTAATTTTAGATTTTAGATTTTAGATTTTAGATTTTAGAGTTGACTCTCCAGCCGCCATTCAAAAGCTTGAACTTTGGTGAGTCGATTAAAGATTAAAGATTAAACAATTGACTCCCCAGGCGGAGCGCAGATCCGCGCGCTTAAGTAGGTAGGCGAAAAAATTTCTGTTTATGTAAAGCAACATTAACTAGCGTGATTCAAGTTAAATTTAACACATTGTTTACGGCCAGTAAGTAGGTGTACATAAACTTTAGTATGTCACCGACTATCAAGCTATCATCAATCGGGCGATTGTTTTCCTAAAATATCGCTTCTAAAGAGCGTTTCACGGAGTGACTATCGCTTTGGACTACATAGATATTTTGCCGCTCATCTACTTATTTAGGAATAGGTTGTTCCCAAAATTGTGCGTGGGATATCAACATATAATACTTCTAATGACTAATCACAATTTAGTAAAAAAGTCAATACCGTTTCATCAATTCCCTTTAGTTTCAAAGGCTTATATTTAACAATGCGATTTTCCTCAACATAATCTGCAACCGCCGCCGAAATTAGCACAGTGTTTGGTTCCGTCGCCTCTTGCAAGCGGGCGGCAATATTCACGCTCGGCCCGATC
Source organism: Microcoleus vaginatus PCC 9802 (assembly GCA_022701275.1). Lineage (NCBI taxonomy): Bacteria > Bacillati > Cyanobacteriota > Cyanophyceae > Oscillatoriales > Microcoleaceae > Microcoleus > Microcoleus vaginatus. The sequence goes on along the minus strand of CP031740.1, from coordinate 1,356,228 downwards.
GCAGTATAATCCGCTCGATCGGGGCCACCAAACATCCCCACCACCGCAGTACCCTGGTGAATTCCGCAGCGAAACCGCACCGGAGGCACGCCATTTTCCCCAACAATTCCCTGCTCCAACCAGCCCTTGTTAAGCTCCTTCAGAGCTCGCAGCATTTGCCCCGCAGCAGCCACAGCGCGACGTACTTGCTCATTAGGCGTTAGTTCCTCCGGCGCGCCAAAGAAAGCCATTACCGCATCTCCAACAAACTTGTCCACCGTACCGCCACTGTCAAAAATAGCCTTAGTCATTGCCGCCAAATATTCATTCAACAGCTCAGCTACCCGGCGCGAGCGCAGCGTATTTGCCATTTGAGTAAAACCGACAATATCGCTAAACAAAATAGTAATCAATCGCGGTTCCGGGCGCAAATCCAGGGCCAAATCTCCAGCCGCTGCGGCCTTCACCATCGCCGGCGGTAAAAATCGGCGCAGCACCGACTCAGTTAAATAACTGTTCAACTGCTGCACTCGGCGCTCGTTTTGTTTGAGGGCGATCAAATTCCGCACTTCCGCCAACAATTCTCTATCATTAAAAGGCTTGGACAAATAAGCATCCGCACCCCGTTCTACTCCTTCTATTCGAGTATCTTCGTCGGCTTTAGCAGTCAGCAAAATTGCCGGAGTTCCCTGCAATTCCTCATCCTCTCGAATCATGCGAATCAAATCCAAGCCCGAAATCAAAGGCATCATCAAATCCGTTATAATTAAATTAGGGCGACGTTTTTTAGCCACGGCAAATCCTTCTTCTCCGTTGCGGGCGAGCAAAACTGCAAAGCCGGAATCTCGCAGAATAGCCGACACATAAAAGCGCAAATCGGGATTGTCGTCAACCACCAAAACCGTTCCCACTGCTGTTTCTGATTTAATCGGTTGGAGCGCCTCAAAGTTATGATTTTCTGCCTCATTTTCAGACAACTCCGCCTCCACATCTGCCAGTTCCACCGCAGCTTTGGATGAGTGAAACTCCGCAGGTATTTCTAGTACCTGTTCCGGGGGCAAGTGAGTCGAACCGAAGTGCAGCCAAACGGTAAAAGTAGTACCTTCGCCGTAAACTGACTCAACTGAAATTTGACCGCGGTGGAGTTCGACTAATTCTTTGACAAGTGCCAAACCTAAGCCGCTGCCTTCATAGGAACGGCTAGCTGAACCTTCGGCTTGGTGAAACCGCTCGAATAAATAGGGAATTTGTTCCGTGCGAATGCCGATACCAGTGTCTTTTACTTGCAACAAGCAGTGAGCGCCGGCCGATTCAACTTTCAGGGTGATAGTTCCGCCTTCTGGGGTGAATTTGACAGCATTTGACAGCAGGTTGTAAATAACTTTGTCAAATCTTTCAAGATCCAAATAAAGTAAAGGACATTCTTGCAGTTGGGTAATTAAGTGGAGTCCCTTTTTCTCGCAGTAGGCGCGGAATGACTCTGCGGTAGAGTAACAGAAACCGACTAAATCGCAGGGGCGAAAACTCGGCTGCATCCGTCCGGCATCGAGTCGCTGTAAGTCCAGCAGTTGATTTACCAAGCGCAGGAGGCGGCGGGAATTACGCAAAGCGATTACGGCTTGTTCGTAGGGCAAGTCTTCTTGGCGCCTGCAAGCTGATTCCAGAGGGCCGATGGTTAGAGTTAGAGGGGTGCGGAACTCGTGGGAGATATTTTGGAAAAATTCGGTTTTGAGCCGATCGGCTTCCAGAAGCCGTTCTGCCTGCTGTCTGGTAGTCTGGTAGAGGCGCGACTGCTGTACGGCCAGAGCAGCTTGAGTGGCGACTATTTGAGCCAGGTCAATGTCTGAGATGTTCCAGCGGCGGATGCTGCGATTTTGGCGCAGGGAAATGCTGCCGATGATTTTGCCTTCTGAGAGTAAGGGAACGACTAACAGGGCGCGGGCTGGCGATCGAACTTGCAGTTCTGTAACATTTAACTCGGGGTGTTCGTCGAGATCTTCGATCGCCACCGGCTCTTTTGATACCATAACTTGCAGCAACACCGGATTGCCCCGAATCGGCACCAAAGACTGTGGCAGGGAAGGATGGGCAAAAACCCAGGCGGGAGCATTCCCAACAGCATCGGCCGAAATCGTCTCAGGGCCAAGAGGGTTCGCAACTACCTCTGGATGGTTAAAACCTTCTTCTACAGCCACGGTATCTCTATTTGTGTCGTATAGCCCCACGCATTGGACGTATTCATCATCTTCTGTCCACAGAGATAGGGCGCAGCCGTCCACTTGTAAAGCTTGGCCGAGTTGTTGAGTAATGGCTGCAAAAATATTTTGGGGATCGAGACTCGATCGAATTGCCGTAGTAATAGTATTGACTAAGGCCTCGCGCTTGGCCAGCGCCCGCACCTGTTCGTAAGCCCGGGCTTGAGAAAGCGCCAAAGCCGCTTGGTCTGCCACCGTAATTACCAACTGTACCTCGTGGTCTTGCCACTGGCGCGGTCGATCGAACTGGTGCAGCGCCAAGACTGCCATCAGTTCCATTTTGTAAAACAGCGGTACGATCAAGCTCGATCGAATATTCGCAGCTTCGTAAGCCTGCTGTCGTTGCTGATTATCCCAGTTTAAAACTCGATCGTCAGTTTGGGCATCTTGAATCACCTCCACATCCAGAGTTTCCCAAACCAAATCCGGCAGCAAATCTGGGGAGAGTTCGGCAGCAGAAGCATCTCCGGGCATCGCTTCCTCATCGCCCCGCAACCCTTTAGTTTCTGCCTTCTGGTAAACGAACCACTCATCGGCCACTCGGCCGTCTTGGAACGGCCGCAGCAGACAGCAACTCACCTCAAACATCTGCCCAACACTTTCCACAATTCTTTGCAGCATTTGCTGGTAATTGAGAGCCGATCGGATAGTATTGGTAACGGCATAAAGCAGCGATTCTTGGCTCAAAGCACGGCGCAGTTCATTGGTGCGCGTTTTCAGAAGATTGTGAGTCTCAACAGCTTGACTGACAAGATTTATCAGCTCTTGAGCATCCCAAGGCTTGGTAACGTATTTGAATACTTTGCCAGCGTTAATAGCTTCAACTAAATCTTCAACATCCGTATAGCCAGTTAAAATAATTCGGATCACGTCGGGGTACTGAGCCGCCGTCAGGCTGAGAAACTCCGTACCGCTCATTTTTGGCATTCGCTGGTCGGAGATAATCACCGCAACTTCTCCCTCTTTTGCCAAAATTTCGAGAGCAGCGGGACCCGATTCGGCTCTGAGCACTTTGTAGTCTCGATGGAAGGTGCGGTAAAGCAAGTCGAGGTTATCCGGTTCGTCATCGACGATCAGAATTTTTAGCTTAGGATTTTCTTGGGAATTCATGCACCGTTCTCCTGTGCCCCGGGGCTGTTCGATTTAATAAGTCTGATCAAAGGAAGAATTCGCCGATTTAAATTGCTGAAGTCATACCATTTTCGATTTTCGATTTTCGATTGCGAATGACTGATGACATAAGGGTTGGGATTTAGCCTAGAGTGCCATTATTTTGGGAAAATAATATCACAATAATTCGTGGATATGAAGTTGTTGTGAGTGTGCGAGGCAAGCATCAACCTTGATTTTTGATGTCTGGGTTTTCAATGCGGAATTCTTCTGAGCCACAGTTATCTGTCGTGCACCCCAATTTTATTATTTAATGATATTCACATAAACCCGTCTCCCGATAATTTTCTTTCACCCCTTACCTTTATGCAGGAGAGCAAACACAAATCCTGTCATTTTAACTGCCGTCGGGATATCTCAGAATACATAGGAATAACCGTCCTGATTGTGAGTTGATTTGCCAAATTTATGTTTGCTTCTGGCTCCTGGGACTGTTTTATTTGGTATGTGAAAGCTGCCCGCAGCAAGATACAATAGACAACCAACATCTTCGCCTGTGTTTTTTCCCACAAGTAATAGCAACTTTAACAGTCAGCCAAGGATACCGACCACAATCCGGCGCCGAGCCCGTGACTGATATTCGGGGGTGGCTGACAGACCACAGAGGTGTCTGTGGGAGTGACGCAATTGCTGTACCATTTTAGTTAGACTTGCACTTTTTTCCCCGATCTCGGCATTTTTTGTGCCTCCTGCAGACCTTCGACAAGCCAATTACTGCGGCCAAACACCGCAAGCTCGAGCATCCATCTGTTAATCTTAGCTAGGGATGTACTCTGTGGAAACCGATCAGTCGATTTTAGATTTTAGATTTTAGATTTTAGATTTACTCCACAGATGAATCGCGGAGCTTGAACTAGGGTCTAAAATTTTGATCTCTCCACGACCAGTGTCGGTGGCGTATATGGGTTTTTGGGCGGGGTCAATCAGCTCGATCGAGGTTTTGAAGGTCTCGCTCGCGCGCAGCAGAGTATCGAACCGACGGGGAAAACCCCTGCAGACTGTTTCCAGGCATCCAAATTTAAATTGGAAGTTGGGAAAGTACCCCCTAGCTCAACAGGTAAGGCCGGTTCGATCGGGGACGGGCGATGGATTGCCCAGAACTGCTGAAAGCAGGGGTGCCCGGTCGGGGGGCGGCGGGGAACCTCCGACGCGCCAGCGCGGCCGGTGTTAGTCTGGTTAGTCGTTGAGTTTTTCAACTACCGCTTGACGGATAAATTATATTCGATCGGGTATTTCCGTAAGCAGAGAGCGGTAAGATTCCGGGAACCTGACGTTGAAACCTTTGTGATTGTTTTTAATACCTTGCCCGCTAAGCTGTCGCGCATTTAATTTGTAAGCTACTGTTTACTTAAACTCTTGTGATGCCGGTCGAAAGCCAGGAATCAAGCTTCAATTTAAAGGCCAAATAGCTTATCCACAAATCTAGTATTAGGGGATGAGTTTTATTTTTTCATAAGTAGAGTATTAAATGCTAAGAATTTTTCATTTACCTCACATACTACTTAAAGTCAAGCACAAAAAAATGTAATTTAATCTGGCTAATAAACTATGCCTATAAGTTACGTTATAAGATCAGTATAACATCAGTGAATTTTCTAAGATGGTAGCTTAGAAACCCGCGTAAAAAAATTAATATAGTGGCCTGGCATTGTGAATCCTTCATTTTTTTCCTCACCATCTCACCAACAACAAACTCCCGGACTTTCTGGTTTTTCGATCCGGGTCGCTGCGCCCAACGACTTAACGCAGCTAGCTGATATTTTAGCCATGAGCTTTCACTCCCGCGAGGGGTTTGTAGAATGGGTGTATCCAGTGTTGCGTTTGGGCATTTACGAAGATTTAAAAAATCGACTGCGTTCTAAGGCAGAACATTACATTTGTCTGGTTGCTGAGCTAGTCTCGCGGGACGAGGGAACGCAGAATTATAGATCGCACCGAGATCAGCGCATGGCAGGAACAGTAGAAATGGCTCTGCGTTCTCGTTTTCCTTGGCAAATACCGAGTTCTGACTATCCTTATTTGTCGAATTTAGCCGTTCACCCGGACTACCGCCGACAGGGCGTTGCTCAACAATTGCTCAGCAACTGCGAGGAGACAGCCAGAGAATGGGGATTTTCTGAGATTTACCTCCACGTTCTGGAAAATAATCACGCGGCGCGACAGTTGTACTATCAAGCCGGCTATCGCTTGCAACAGGTGGATTGGAATTGGACTGGTAGGCTGTTCGGCCAGCCGCGCCGCCTGTTTTTACGCAAGCAGATTTCGCTATCCTAAGCTAAGTATTTGAATTGATCGTGGGGAAGTGGGGCGGAACAGGAAAAAGGAAAAAACAGCTATCCGTGTATCTGTGACTTCCGGAGCGTGAATTAAGGGAATTGGTAATAGGTAATTGCGACGTAGAAAGAAGAAGTATTTAGTTATCTAGGAAAGAAGTATTTAGTTCAGGACTTACGCAGGCACCATACATATAGTGTGCCAAAAAAAGGAGATCGCGTTTGCTCTCACGATCCTCTTTTGTCACTTTGGGGACAGTATAAGACGCCGACAGCAACCAAAGATGTAACTGCTCGCTACTGAAAAATAGTCATCCAAATAATTTATAAAATAGTTTATTAACCATTTTTAAAATGTTATAATATTCCTCAGAGTCTCTAAGAGGTGACGGTTGTTTAGTCGCTTCTTTCAGAAATAAAAGTAGGGCAAATCGGGATAATTCTTGTATGGTATCTAATTATTTTTGGGTGCGTTCTACATTTTTTACGATGCCGATCGACCTTTGACGAACGCTCGCCAGTTATCCCTGGTTTTATCGCCACTTCTCCCAGGGTCGAGCGCTAGTTATCCCGCTCGCCGATCGCTTCTGGAACGACTATGCTTAATTTCATCAGTTGACGAGTGGCTGTTAATTGTTCGTCAAATTATTGCGTTGTAAAATAGGGAGAGTTCTCTTCAGTTTTTTGAAGATACATCTCATGGCCCCACTACCACGTATAGCCTCACCCTCGTTCAAATTCATCCATGAGTATTCCCACAACTATCGACACCTGTTTGATGAAGGCAGAAATTATGAAGTATTTAAACTCCTAAATCTCGAACTGTTATCAGAACTCCCCCGTAAATCCTTGCCCAACATAGCCGGAGGGGTTGGGTTATCCAATAGCCAATCTTTACATCACTTTTTACAGAATTCAATTGGGGAACATCCAGCTTTAAGAGAGACTAGATTAAAATAGATTCTTCAATTAATTAGAGAACAACAAACTATCCTCTGTATTGAGAAAAATGGAGATGTCAAAAAAGGCGAAGCTACTGATTATGTATCCAAACAGTACATTGGAAACTTAGATATAGTCATTTCAAATAAAAAAGAGACACTATTGAGCGCAGTAGGCACAGATGAGTTCATCTAAAGATGTGCCAGCAGGAGCATACATTCTGGCTCGCTTTAAGGCACTAAAATCGTGTTCAATATCGTTCAGGTCTGGAGAATATTTCGGGAGAAAAAGAACTTGATGACCCGTTTCCTCTACCAGTTCTCGAATCGCTGTTTTTCGATGAATCGGTGCATTATCCATGATTAATATAGATGGCTTTGTTAGAGAGGGTAATAAATATAAAGATAACCACCCTTCAAAGCCTTCTGCATTGAGGCTTCCCGTAAAAACCATTGGGGCAATTAAGTCCTTTTCTCCTTTCAGTCGAACGGCTACTAGATTTTCTCTTTTTCCCGGTTTGCCGGACTTTTCACCCCAGATTTTTTTTCCTTTTTTTGACCAGCCATAAGCACAATCTTGAAACGGCTCAAATCCTGATTCATCAAGAAAAACCAGACTTTGACTTCCAGATACTTTAATCAATTCTCTGAGAGGAGAGTAGTATTTCATCCTTTCTTCTCGGTTTCTCTCCTGGTAACGAAGTTCTTTTTTTTTCGGGTAATTTTCATTTCTTTAAGAGCATAAGATATGGCACTGGGTCTGGTTCCAAACTTCTTGGTTCTGTCGATTAATCTGGCATCTGGATTCTCTTTAACATCCTTTTCTAATGCCTGCCAATCTAGTTTTATCTTACGTCTTTTTACCTTTGTAGCTTGAAGGTCTGACCGACCCAACCACCGATATATCGTTGCTCTTCCTACCTTAAATAGGACAGCAGCTTGGGCGATACGACCGCCATTTTCTACATAATCCACTACTCTTTTTCTCAAATCTATGCTGTAAGACATTTTCCTAACTGGTTAAGGATTTTTTTTCATTTTACCTCATTTTTTAATGTTCTCATTCTTATTTGAAATGACTATAAAACCGCCGGGGGAATTGTATCGGTCAATGCCTATGCAGTTGTAGGAGGAATCACTTATCGATTGCTGTTGAAAATCTTTAAGACCAGAGGGCGTCTGCTACCCGGAGACACCTATAAAGGCTAACCTCAGCTAGCTGTAGAAATTCTGCAATAACTCACAGAAATTGGATTTCATATCTCTTAGGTTTTAGCACACAGTTTATATGGAAAAAGTGGAGATGTCATTGGTACATTATATCGGCTAGGTTTGCATTTTATTGTTGCCCTTGGCAGCAATCATGGTGCGAGAGCTCGCGCCTGGAAAACAAGTACGTTATAATAGCTGGAAACCTTACCAACACCAGCTATCACATCGTCAAGTCGAACCCCGATTTATGAGACAAATTATTTTTTGGAAACGCCATCTGCTGAGATACTACCCACTTACCTTCATGTAATACTACCGATTCAACTGGTGAAAACAGTTGGTATATTATCACTAATTGTGAGGGAATATTCACCTCAAAGCTGCTCGAATTTATAATTTAAAAAGATTGGATTTAGTCTGACTTTAAGCAAGTCCAGAACGAGTTAGGATGGGTCGATTATCGTCGCAGGGATTATCCGAGCAGACAACGGTGGTGGGAAATTATTTGGAGGGTTTACTTATTAGTAAGTATTCACACCAACTATTTCGATGACGATGATTAGTTAGCTAGAAATTCAACCAATAGATTGACTCTTTCATCTCAGTTAATTGTCCAATTTTAACAATATCGTGGGTGGTAGAATAGTAAGACATAAAAAAGTACGATGAATAATTTTAAATTAATTATTCAACCGTACATTTTTTATTGTTTAATTCGTCCCTGGTTATAAGGGTTTAAGCTGACAAGTCTGGGACTAAAATTGTGCAAATTAATCCATTATTTGAAGGAGTTTCGGACTCTTCTTAATGAAGGAGTAGTTAGGGATTTGGTTGCGCTGTGAGCGTCTTATATTCTCCCAGTATTGAAAACAGAGGGATTAAATATGCGATTTAGATGCACAACAGCTTAATAGTCGCATTACCAAATTCAAATTTATAGTCAACACGATCGCTCCCTTCTACTGTTCTACAAGTGCTGGAGATAAAACGCCGTCGTCCATAAATTGTAGCAATCGCTGCCTTAAAGTATCTAAACCCAAGCTTTGAGTGGCTGAAATAAATACAGCTTCGGGATATTCTTGCTGGGCTAAAGCTAGAGTTTCGCTATCGACCCGATCGATCTTATTAAAGGCAATCAAAGCTTTCCCCGGAAGGGCAGGCATTTCTTCTAACACGTCCATCACTGAACGGATATGGCTTTGCCAAGCTGGATGAGAAAGATCGACGACATGAAGCAGGGCATCTGCCTCCGTAACTTCCTCTAGTGTGGCTCGGAACGCATCCATTAGCGGTGGCGGGAGTTCGTGAATAAATCCAACCGTGTCTGTCAGAAGAACCGATCGCCGTTCCTGGGTTTGCGGATCTGTAATGACAATCTTTCGCGTCGTCGGGTCGAGGGTGGCAAACAGGCGATCGGCTGTGTAAACTTCGGCATGAGTCAACACATTTAACAGGGTGGATTTACCCGCATTCGTATAACCTACCAATGCAATAGAGGGGACTTCTTGCTGCTGTCGTTGTTGCCGTAAGCGGGCGCGATGTGCCTGTAGTTGGTTCACGGATTGCTGGAGTTGCGCGATTCGCCGCTGAATGACTCGTCGCTCAGTCTCTAGTTTGGTTTCACCAGGACCTCGCGTCCCAATTCCAGCCCCTAATCTTGACATCGCCTGACCTCGACCCCGAAGCCGAGGTAGCATATACTCCAATTGCGCCAGTTCCACTTGCAATTTACCGGCCTGGGATTGAGCACGTTGAGCGAAAATATCGAGAATGACTTGAGTCCGGTCTACTACTTCGATTCCAATCTGGTTTTCCAAGTTTCGCGCTTGAGAGGGAGAGATATCTCGGTCAAAGACAATGACATTGGCTCCAAGCTGATGAGCCAAAAGCGTAATTTCTTCTACTTTTCCTTGACCGACGACAGTTTGAGGATGGGGATGCGATCGCTTTTGGTGCACCGTCTCCAGTACCTCTCCTCCCGCACTCTCAACTAACCGGACGAGTTCGTCTAGTCCATCTTGAAACCGTTGGGCAGTATGATCCTCGGTCATTAACCCAACCAGCAGAACGCGATCGCCCTCACTCTCAATTGCTGGCAATTGAGATGTTTCAAAGCCTGCTTCTTGAAAATCCCTTTCCCATCCATCAACTAAGTCGTCAAAGTCTTGCTCAGTCAGGTCATCCAGACTGAGGGGAGGAGAAACGAGGCAAGGCGTGTCTAAATCGGGTACCAGGTGAGCTAGATAAGCTTCTTTGACATAGCCAGTAGGGCTGTCATCTCGTCTTTGGGTTCCATTGCTGTTGGGGATTAACACCACCAAAGCATCTAAGCGTTGCCGTGCCATGACCATCAGTGCTGCAGGATCAGGTGCCTCTCCTTTGAGTTGAGTGGCAACGCAACGAATTCCACTCAAGAGCCCAGCGCCCTGTTGAGGCAGCTCTTGCGGCGGAATTTGAGTCTGTTGTGGCGTACCTACCCCGACTCGGACTACCTGCCCGCGTCGATTAATGTAGCTGCATACTGGCTGATGAATTTCTGTACTAATGGCTGCTAGCTTCTGAGCAAATTCGGGGGCGATCGGGCGATCGCTTGGCTGCCGCTGCTCGGAAAGCTGCTGTAATTGTTTGATGTGACTCGGTTGTAATCCTTTAAGATTGCCGTAAATATTCTCGCTCATATTCTTCAGAAAACTTGCGTCTGAACCCGTTGACTCTATATGTTTCTATATGTTATTCGTATTCCTTTTTGAGCCAATCTTTCCTGGGGAATAACTAGGGTATGAAGCGACAACTTGCTCTTTCTGAGAACAGACGATTAGAATCCTTTGAAGGTTCTAATAGAGACATACTAAATCTTAATCGTCAATTTAAAAAACACTCGCCTTACATTTATAGATTTTCCTGCTCAATCCGCCCCATCTCTGGAGAGAAACATAGTCCTTTTAAGCATCTTACTATAAAGTCTTCCATTACTAGAATTTGCCGACTTTTTTTCCAACCCATTCCCTATTGATTAACCTATGCTTCTACCTAAAGGAGTGGACTAAATGGTAAACTACAGTCGCAATCTCTATCACCATGTCGTACTTGTCGAGGTACGGCTTGCGGGCGGCCAATGCCTGAGTAAAATACTGCATTGCCACTTTGAGTTCGCTATTAGCTTCACCGAACTGTTCTAGCAACAAGCTCGCAAAGCGTGGATCGGCCTCGAACACCCGCGCATGGAACTCCAGCTCTTTGACGTGATAAAATATCTGGATTTCTTACCTAATATTGCTGTGCTTCGATCTGCTATAGAGCGGGATAAAAGCTTGAATCAACTCAAAAACTTGTTAAACAAACAGAGCTTTAGAGAGACTATTATTGTAGATTTATTTGCTTCCTATAATTAAACAAAGTAACGGCTACAGTTTCCCTGGCTTTCTACCTAGAGTTATAGATTGGAAGAGAATTTTTTCTAACCTCTTCTTAAAAGAACTCCACGAATAAATTCAGGAAACTGTACCGCATTTTTTCAATCCAAAAACCATCCCGCTACGGGAATGAGCATACACTCATCCCGCAGTAAGACGCTATCAGTCCTCTCTTAAGATCTGGGCGACGTGTTCATCTGTGGCATTGTTTGTGTCGGTTGGACAAACCCAAAGTAGCCAGCGACGGTGGCTGTTAGGGCGTTGAACCAAACATTGTTCCCGAAAATCGGCATTAAGCCGAACGTTGTCTGAGCCACAGGCAGCAATCCCATGATTGCGATTAAGGCATAGGCGATCGCAAAACCCCGATTGTATAGACGCGCACCACCCGAACTGGTATACGCAACAATCCCCACGCTGCCAACTACTATGTGTACGATGTTATGCAAGAGATTGGTTGGGAATAGCCCGAATAGATAGCCAAATCCCGCCGAATAGATGTTAGGAGATGTATCAACCGGGATAGCCGCACCTGTAGGTGGCAGTGAAACAAGACCTGGTACAAATCCAGCCAAACCTATAACCGCGAAGAGGATTCCGATAATCAGGGCACAGTAACGCTGTCCCATATTTTCCCTGTTCATGTTGTCCATCTTTTTATTCCCTCATTTTTTCAAATCTTCTTGAAGGGTGTTCTTCTCGCTTTTATTTTCACTTCAATGGAGTTCCCTAAAGAATAGAAAGAAATACTATGGGGTAAGCTGACGCGAGATATACCCCACAAGTACCGTCAGATTATCTATCCCTATTCTTCACCTACTCCCCACTCTTCATTTGAGGAACTCCTAGAAGCAGTGCAATAATACTTTCTATTAAAGCCATATTTTAGCCCGTTTACTCTATCAAAAGGAAGAATTAGAGCGGTAAAATTAACGCAGAGTGACAAACTCTTCGACAACTAAAGGATGAAGCCGATTGCTTCATCGAAATGTTTCTTGGTTGCCCTTAAGCGGGGGGCTAAAGCCAGACATTTAATAATCTCTACCGCCACTTCACCCACCATGTGAGCAGCACCCGATCAGATCGCCTATCAACAATTAACTTGATTAACGTAAGTTCGACGCGAGCGTGAGCGACTGCAAACATAAACGAACTCTTGCTCGCGAGCGTGCTCGCTCACGGTCTCGACAATTATCGGACACGGGCTTTGTTGCTGTATAAACTGTCGCGCTCGGCGATCGTGAGTCCCTCAGAACTTACGTATCCACGCTATATAATATAGGGTACTAAAACTTCCGAAGGCTCGGAAAAATATGTGAGCGACCGTCATGAAAATAAAAACTTTAATTTTCAAAAAAATACCGATTTTCCTGTTAAAGGAGGAGGAAACATATAGTAGTTTTTAAGTTTTTATTTGAGGGGACATAACAGTCATTACTACTTTAAAGTGTAAACTTTGTGGTGCTATGAAATGTGCGGTTTTTGTGAAAAATTCACACTACGATTGCCCAGATAATAGGATTTATTTGCTTCACGGCTTTGCGCTCTTGACCAGCTTATATGCCGATGAATTATTTGAGATAGCGATGCAATTATTCAACTTTAAAAAGTTCAGACAACTTTTTTTATATCGGTTGTGTCCCCTTAATTTAAGTCCTTGGTTGCTATATATTCCGTGCTGTTGGTAGAAAGAGTAACACCAAAAAGCTTGACTTTTTTCTCTGCCGGGAAGCTGCGAATTTTTATGAGTTTTCCTGACAGGATTTCTAGTGATACCCACTCCCTTTTTTCAAGTGATTTATTTAGACTTGGATACTCCTCATGTGTCATATACTAAACGATTATTTTACAATATAAAATAGTAAATATTTCGCAAAATGTCAATTTTTGCCATCAGTTTTACCGGAGGTATACCAGCTATCCCTAACCACTTGGGCGAAAGAGATATGTTTGCTTTTGACCAAATCATCTAGCATATCGGCAACGTGTTATAGCTGGTTTTTACCGTCATCACAAGGGTAGTAAATCCGGTAAGTTATTACCCAAAAGCCACCGCTTTCTGGGTTAATATATACAATTAATCAATGCTATTTTTGGCAACAGCCTGTGTTCTATTCCATTAGATTGACGGCAGACTAATTCGGTATTTTGATCGTATATTTTGTCTAATACGCTCGTCATCAAAAACTAGGGAAACTTCAGCATATTCTTTGATTTATCCTTTCAGGTTATGCCACAATACGTTGGGTGTTAATTTATATTTTTATAAGTAACGGTTGATAGTATCATGGCTAAACTATTCTCAATGTTCGGCTAAATTTGTTAAAGCGTAGTTGGTTTGACTGTCAGTAATTATTGGCAAGAATCTACATAGCTAAATGATATTTAGACCGGAGAGCGGATGTCGAGCAAGTATTTTAGCAGGAATCGCCTTCTAACGAGTCAGTTGTGCAATACGATCGGCCTTTTCGTCAGCCTTTCATGCTCCGGGGCTCGCTCAATGTTAATTTGTGCTTGTGCGAGGGCACCTCTCTATCGATCCCGAACAAATTTTGAGTAATAGATTAATTAGTAGCGATCGCACAAGCACAGGCACGCTATATATAGCGTGCCTGCGTAAGTCCTTTAATTATCTAGGAGATTAGGAAAAAAACAGCTATCTGTGTATCCTTGACTTCCGGATCGTGAATCAAGGCAATGGGGAATAGGGAATTAGTGATGAGTGTTAGTTTCCTATTAAGTCCGATCGCACAACCCCAATAAAATTGGTTTGTAGTAAAAACTTGAGCTACCAGCCCTTGTGTACCTTGGGTCACCTGAAAACCGCTATAAAATGTTAGACAAAATGCGACTTTAATACGCCTTGATTCTTTAGTCTCTTAGAGAGGGACGAAAGGCAAGTGTAAGAGCGGTTTCAAGCGTCGAGTGCTATAAAGTTTCTAACCCAGATTGAGTATTGTGAGGAACGCCACAGAAGTTCTGATCTGCTGCGGCGTTTTGTTCGCCCGAACAGGAGACTTTCGCCGCCAATTCTAGAGCTCAGAGAGATTTGGTAGGAAATCCGAGGAGCCGATCGCCCCGTTAATCCCCACCAGATTCGCTAAAACCCGATCGGTTCCTGCTACTCGCAGCAACGTACCGTTGGGAGTGGCGCTAAATTGCAACTGCTGGAAACTCACCCCACCGCTCAAAACAAACTTATCAACGCCTACCTCGAAGTTAATCACAGTATCAGTGCCGCCCTCACCATTCAACACAAATTGATCGCTCCCAATACCTCCAATTAAAGTATCGTCGCCCAAGTCGCCAAACAACCAATCGTCTCCAGCGCCCCCATTGAGCAGGTCGTTATCTTTACCCCCAATCAGAGTATCGCTGCCAGCATCTCCGTTGATAGTATCTTGGCCTTCGTTGCCGTAAAGCAAGTCATCGCCATCACCGCCGTTGATGCAGTCTTGCTGGTCGTTTGCGCCCACCGAGACACCCCGGTTATCAGCACGATCGCCATAGATGGTATCGTTGCCCTCGCCACCGCAGAGTTCATCGCTGCCGTCACCGCCGTAAATCAAGTCGTCGCCCTGATCTCCGTGTATGAGGTCGTTAGCTTTACCGCCGTAAATCAAGTCGTTGTCTTGACCACCACTGATAGTATCGTCACCCTCATCGCCGAACAGCACATCAGCACCGATGCCCCCAAAGAGCAAGTCCTGACCGCCAACATCATTAGCTCGACTTCGAGCACCGCCGTACATGGTGTCGTCGCCGCTGTCGCCGACAAGGGTATCAGAGCCGAGTTCGCCCCAAATCAGGTCATTATCTTTGCCACCCCAAACACAATCATTGTCTTTACCTGCTTGCACGGTATCATTACCATGCCCGCCGCCGATGATGTCGTTGCCGCTGTCCCCAAAGATTAAGTCTTGTTCGCCTATATCCCCGATTGACTGGGAACCGCCACTGTCCCCGAGCAGAGTATCGGCTCCTTCGCCGCCGTAGAGGGTATCGGAGCCTAATTGACCGTAGATGATGTCATTGCCTTTACCTCCGTAAGCGCGATCGTTATCTTTGCCTGCAACCAGCGTATCGTTGCCTTGTTGGCCGTTGAGGAAGTCGTTACCGAAGCCTCCGTAAAGCAAGTCGAGTCCCTGGGAGTCGCTGGCCTTTTGGTCGGCGATGCCCCCAAACAAGCTGTCGGAGCCGATGCCACCAAACAAGGTATCGGAGCCGAGTTCGCCCCAAATCAGGTCATTTTCTTTACCTCCAAGGGCAATATCGTCACCTTTGCCGGTATGGATGGTATCGTCGCCCTCGTTGCCGTTAATGAGGTCTGCACCCTCGCCTCCAAAAATCAAATCGCGAGCATCGTCAGGGTTCTGGGAGTTGTTCTGCCCGGTGTCTCCGAGAATCGTATCCGCACCTCGATCTCCAAACAGGGTGTCAGAGCCTAAGTCGCCGGCAATCCAGTCATTCTGTTTGCCTGCAAATACGATATCGTTGCCCTCGTCTCCGTAAACAATATCGGTGTCAATGCCCCCAAAAATCGTGTCATTGTCTTCGTTGCCGTAAATTTCGTCCGCGCCGTCTTCACCTAAAAGCAGGTCATTGCCTTCAAAACCGACAATTTTTTGGTTGCCTTTGGTGTCTACGATGAAGTCATCGCCGTCGGTTCCTTTGGTGGTTTGTCCCTCTGAAAATTGTGAAATAGGCCGGACAAATCCAACTGCGGGTGGTTGCTGCGGGGGCGCAAAGTTAATTCCCGGTTTTTCAATAATGGGCTGACACAAACAGTCGGTATCTGGTTCTCCGATCGGATTTGAGATGATCGGCGATGTCGGCGTTGGTGTGGGCGTTGGCGCAACCGGCCGCAAGATAGCGACAACAGTAGCGGGTGCGGGACTGGTGGCGCCGCTGTTGTCTGTGGCACTGTAGGTGAAATTGGCTCCTGTAAAGTTACCTGTCGTGAAGAAAAATAGTTGCTGCAACTGTTGAGGAGTCAGGACTTGGGCTGGTGTCACTGGTAAACCACCGTTGGCTGGATCTCCTAAAAACAGGACTGCTTGGTCTGCTGAGGGCCGGGTGTTGATGGTGTAAGAGACGATCGACCCGTCGGGATCGCTGCCTCCCAATCCTGTGACTAACTGGCTGCTGTTGGGCCCTAGGCTGGAGTTCGCATTGTTAGCCAATGGCGGTTGGTTGTCAGTTGGAAGTATGGCCGCAACAGTAGCGACAGCGGGACTGGTGGCGCCGCTGTTGTCTGTGGCGCTGTAGGTGAAATTGGCTCCTGTAAAGTTGCCTGTGGCTTGGAAAAATAGTTGCTGTAACTGTTCTGGAGTCAGGACTTGGCCTGGTGTCACTGGTACGCCGCCGTTGGCGGGATCTCCTAAAAACAGGACGGCTTGGTCTGCTGGGGGCAGGGTGTTGATGGTGTAAGAGACGATCGACCCGTCGGGGTCGCTGCCTCCCAATCCTGTGACTAACTGGCTGCTGTTGGGCCCTAGGCTGGAGTTGGCATTGTTGGCAACTGGTGGTTGGTTGGGAGTTGGTGTGAGAGTTGGAGTTGTGGGAGTTGGTGTGGGAGTTGGACTTGTGGGTGTTGGTGTGGGAGTTGGACTTGTGGGTGTTGGTGTGGGAGTTGGAGTTACCACTATCAGTCCATTCACAGTAGCGGTAGCGGGTGGACTGATAGCCCCGCTGTTGTCTGTGGCGCTGTAGGTGAAATTGGTTCCTGTAAAGTTGCCTGTCGTGAAGAAAAATAGTTGCTGTAACTGTTGAGGAGTCAGGACTTGACCTGGTGTCACTGGTACACCACCGTTGGCGGGATCTCCTAAAAACAGGACTGCTTGGTTTGCTGGGGGCAGGGTGTTGATGGTGTAAGAGACGATCGACCCGTCGGGGTCGCTGCCTCCCAATCCCGTGACTAACTGGCTGCTGTTGGGCCCTAGGCTGGAGTTCGCATTGTTAGCCAATGGCGGTTGGTTGTCAGTTGGAGTTGGCGTTGGTGTGGGACTTGGCGCAACCGGCCGCAAGATAGCCGCCACAGTAGCGGCTGCGGGACTGGAGGCGCCGCTGTTGTCTGTGGCGCTGTAGGTGAAATTGGCTCCTGTAAAGTTGCCTGTGGCTTGGAAAAATAGTTGCTGCAACTGTTGAGGAGTCAGGACTTGACCTGGTGTCACTGGTACACCACCGTTGGCTGGATCTCCTAAAAACAGGACTGCTTGGTCTGGTGAGGGCAGAGTGTTGATGGTGTAAGAGACGATCGACCCGTCGGGATCGCTGCCTCCCAATCCCGTGACTAACTGGCTGCTGTTGGGTTCTAGGCTGGAGTTGGCATTGTTGGCAACTGGTGGTTGGTTGGGAGTTGAAAGTGTGGCCGCGACAGTAGCGACAGCGGGACTGGTGGCGCCGCTGTTGTCTGTGGCGCTGTAGGTGAAATTGGCTCCTGTAAAGTTGCCTGTGGCTTGGAAAAATAGTTGCTGCAACTGTTCTGGAGTCAGGACTTGACCTGGTGTCACTGGTACACCACCGTTGGCTGGATCTCCTAAAAACAGGACTGCTTGGTCTGCTGGGGGCAGGGTGTTGATGGTGTAAGAGACGATCGACCCGTCGGGGTCGCTGCCTCCCAATCCCGTGACTAACTGGCTGCTGTTGGGCCCTAGGCTGGAGTTGGCATTGTTGGCAACTGGCGGTTGGTTGGGTGTTGGAGTGGGAGTTGGACTTGTGGGTGTTGGAGTGGGAGTTGGACTTGTGGGAGTTGGAGTGGGAGTTGGACTTGTGGGAGTTGGTGTGGGAGTTGGACTTGTGGGAGTTGGTGTGGGAGTTGGACTTGTGGGAGTTGGTGTGGGAGTTGGACTTGTGGGTGTTGGTGTGGGAGTTGGACTTGTGGGTGTTGGTGTGGGAGTTGGACTTGTGGGAGTCGGTGTGGGAGTTGGACTTGTGGGTGTTGGTGTGGGAGTTGGTGTTGGTGTGGGAGTCGGTGTTGGAGTTGGTGTTGGTGTGGGCGCTATCAGTCCAGCCACTGTAGCGGTAGCGGGTGGACTGATAGCACCACTGTTGTCTGTAGCGCTGTAGGTGAAATTGGCTCCTGTAAAGTTACCTGTCGTGAAGAAAAATAGTTGCTGTAACTGTTCTGGCGTCAGGACTTGACCTAGTGTCACTGGTACACCGCCGTTGGCTGGATCTCCTAAAAACAGGACTGCTTGGTCTGCTGGGGGCAGGGTGTTGATGGTGTAGGATGCGATCGACCCGTCGGGGTCGGGGTCGCTTCCTCCCAATCCTGTGACTAACTGGCTGCTGTTGGGCCCTAGGCTGGAGTTGGCAGTGTTGGCAACTGGCGGTTGGTTGGGAGTTGGAGTTGGTGTCGGAGTCAGAGGTGTGGTGAATGTAGCTTCGTTGTTGCCCGGAGTGGGGTCAGCGGTAGTTGAGCTGCTTCTGGCGGTGTTGCTGACGCTGCCGGATGCGGGTGCGATGAAGCTGACTGTGTTGGTGACGGTGACACCGCTGGCTAAGCTGGGAACTGGCGCGAAGCTGACAATACCTGTAACGGGATCGTAGACACCGCCGTTGACTCCTGTTAAACCGGGAATGATGGTGTCGGTAATTGTGACGTTTTCGGCTGTGCTTGGGCCGTTGTTGAGTGTCGAAATTGTGTAAGTAACTGCTTCACCTGGTGCTGCTGCCGTAGTCCCGGTTTTGGTGGTAACAACGTCGGCACGAGGTGTCAGAGGTGTGGTGAATGTAGCTTCGTTGTTGGCGGGAGTGGGGTCAACCGTAGGTGAGCTACTTCTGGCAGTGTTGCTGACGCTGCCTGATGCAGGTGCGATGAAGCTGACTGTGTTGGTGACGGTGGCTGTGTTGGCTAAGCTGATAGCCTCGAAGGTGACTATACCTGTAGCGGCATCGTAGACACCGCCGTTGGAGGGGATGACTCCTGTTAAATTCGGAAGGATGGTGTCGGTAACGGTGACGTTTTCGGCTGTGCTTGGGCCGTTATTGACTGTCGAAATGGTGTAAGTAACTGCTTCACCTGGTGCTGCTGCCGTAGTCCCGGTTTTGGTGGTAACGAGGTCGGCAAGAGCATCAACAATTGTAGTTGAGACTTGAGAAATCAGTTGGGAACTATTGTTGTTAGCTAGATCTGGGTCGAAAGTGCTGGAGCTGCTATAGGCAGTGTTAGTTAAGGTAGCGCCGGCGGTTGCGAGAACTGTGGCGGCGATGGTGCGAGTTTCACTAGCACCGTTAGCCAGAGTTGGAATCGGTGGCCAGATGACCATCCTCGTTGTGGAATTGAAAGTACCGCTGTTGTCAGTGCTGACGAAAGTTAAGCCCTCTGGGAGCGGATCTTGAATCAGGACGCTTTCGGCGTTGTTTGGCCCGTTATTTGTGGAGGTAATTGTATAGGTAATGGTGCTATTGGGTATGGCATAGAGCGGGCCTTTTTTTACAATGGAAACGTCGGCTACGAGTGTAGGTTGATTTATACTTTCGACTATGACATTGTTAACTTCGTGAATGTTTGTATTTCCCCCTGTCGAAGCAGCAAAGCCAAATTTAAAAGTACGTGGCACTGCTCCGTTTATGGTTGCCAAATTTGGTATGTCGAGCAGTGTTTCGCCCGCATCAAATGTGCCGTTCCTGTTCACGTCGAAGGCAACAGTTAGACGGTTAGGTGTTGCTGAAGTCGTCGGAAATAATGTTATTTGGACGGTTCTTTTAGCCTCAGCGCGAATGGTTGTATCTTTATTATCTATGCCAATGGAAACCCCGGTCAAAGTGTTAGTTAAAAGACTCGAACCTAAAAATTTATAATTTTCGGTTGAGATTGTGCTTGCCCTGCCTCTAATTCCTACTGCATCAGGTAGCTGCCCCGTGCCACCCTGTTTTCCAGCAATAGTGCTAGAATAATTGCCAAACTCGTCTAATCCGACACCTAAATAACCTCCTACAATACCCGGTACATCTCCCCCCCTATTATTCTGAGCATAGCCGAGAGAGCCACCGTACCCTCCCGCTTGTGTTGGCGTAGCTGTTCCGTCAATCAAGAAAAAACTAATGCCATCGGCACCAAGGAGAGGACTATTCTGTGGTGCAGAAGGATAAATGGCAGTACCTCTGTTATAGGCAAAGAAATCAAAGGTAACTCTCAGGCCATCAGTGGCGGAGATGGGGTTGTTGTAGATAACAAAAGCTGCTTGGTCAAAGGCGTTTGATGTTAATCTCAAAGTACCTGTTCCGGCTTCATCGCCAATCCCTAAACTGGGAATAACGCCGTTGGGATTGGCGGCACCTGCGGTTAAGCCTGGGTTAGTTGTAGAGGTGTTGCCAACTCCATATATCCAAGGCCCGATTACGGTTGAATTTTTAAATTCTTCAGCGGCTAAGGTAGCCAGGACTGATGTGTAGCCTTCTAGGACTTCTTTTTCAAAGGCTATTTCGGTATTTATTGGTCCTGTAGTAATTTCTAATTCCCAGTCTCCACCTAATGCTGCACTCCCTGTTAGGTTATTGGAAGCGGCAATATTTGCTCCTGTTATTTCACTGAGTTTTTGTATGAATTTAATGCCGGATTCGCCGACGGCTATGTTACAGCCGTAAAGTAGAATGCTGCCGGATTCGTTAAGGGCTTTTCCCCACTGCTGCAATTGGTTGCTGTAGGTTTCTAGATTATCAATATTAAGTTCTGTGGAGCCGATTTCTACTGCGGCTTCTCTGCCGTGAGAAACTATGTGCAGGCTGGTGATGCTGCTGCGCTGACCCAGAATTTCGGTGATTTGCTCGATCGCCTCCCTACTTGGATTGAGTACAAATACTTCCGTTCCTACTTTAATACCACCGATCAATTGCTGGTAGTTTTCTACTCGGGAGTCAACAATCACTAGAGATTTTTTCGCGTCGGGGGCTGCTGTAGAGCTTGCTTGTTTTAAAAAAAAGTTGTTCTTAGTGGCAAAATGGGTAGATTTAGGTATTTTTACGGCTGAAAAATGCCGCTGATTGGAGATCATTTTCTTTATTCCCTGATTTAGTTATTAGTTTTAACTTACCCATCTTGATAAAATTCCATAAACACCATAATATAAATTTTCAATAAATTATTTGTATATAAATAATTTATTACTTACGTATTTTTTGGGTTGAGATTTTAGGAAAGAATGGAACGGGGGCAGCAGCGGGTGGCTAGGGCGACAAATCACCGCAACTTCTACGCAACCGTTTTAGGGATTTGAGTGCGCCAGCCAAGCCTTTTTATTTGAGAAGGGGCTATGCCACAACAGAGAGATTTCGATCGCCCATTATTGACGCCTTGCTGAAAAAAAGGCAATGATTGCGGTAACGCGAAGGTTCTCAGTACGGTTGTAGGTATAATTTTTTGTTTAATCTTCACCGTAAGTCAACTTAAGAAATTGGTTTCCGAGAATTAAAAAATTTTAAATTTTAGATTCGATTTACTACTGTGGGTCATTGACATCGGCGCCCAATAAAGTTATATTAATAACTTATAAAAAAATATCATAACAACCACTAAAGCATACAAAAATTAACAGAGCGTAAGGCAAGTTAACACGAGCTAAAAGTTGACAAGTTGCACTAATTTATGATTTAAAATTTCGGGTAGCCGCAGCGAAAGGTAGTGAAGCGATCGCAGGATTTGAGAATTGAACGCGAGATTTGCCCAAAAAATTCTTTCAAATACTATGGTGAGGTGCTTTGTGCTGCGTGCGTACCCTAGGGGAGACGCGGAAAAATTGAGGGTGGCACGATCGCACTTTCTCGGACTCAGCCACCCCCAATTCCGCGCTTTTTAAACGTTAGTTAATATCCAGTTCCCGCACTAAAAAAGCCCATTCATCTGCCAATTCTTCAATGATTTTCGCAGTGGGTTTGCCGGCACCGTGTCCCGCTTTAGTTTCAATGCGAATTAACACGGGTTTTTCTCCCGCGTGGGTTTCTTGCAAGGCAGAAGCAAACTTGAAGCTGTGGGCCGGAACTACTCGATCGTCGTGATCGGCAGTTGTAATCATTGTCGCCGGATAAGCCGTTCCCGGTTTGAGGTTGTGCAACGGAGAATAGCCGTGAATTGTGGAAAATTCTTCGGGATTTTCCGGCGAACCGTATTCAGAAGTCCAGGCCCAACCAATGGTAAACTTGTGGAAGCGCAACATATCCATGACGCCGACTGCCGGCAGCGCTGCACCGAACAATTCCGGCCGCTGAGTCATGCAAGCTCCCACTAATAAACCGCCATTGCTGCCACCTGCGATCGCCAATTTTGCAGGTTTGGTGTACTTGTTTTCGATCAACCATTCAGCGGCGCTGATAAAGTCGTCAAACACGTTCTGCTTATTCAACTTTGTGCCTGCTTGGTGCCAGGATTCGCCGTACTCGCCGCCTCCCCGCAAACAGGCGATCGCATAAACTCCACCCATCTCCAGCCACACGACATTGCTAACAGAAAAACTCGGGGTTAGCGAGATGCCAAAACCACCGTAGCCGTAAAGGTAGGTGGGGTTATTGCCATCCAACTGCAAGCCTTTCTTGTGGGTGATAAACATGGGTACTTGCGTACCGTCTTTGCTCGGGTAAAATACTTGTTTTGTCTCGTAATCGTCGGGATTAAAATCGACCTTTGGCTGCCGATAAATCGTACTTTCATTTGTCACCATATTGTAGCGATAAATGGTGTTTGGTGCAGTGAAACTGGTGTAAGCATAAAAAGTTTCGGTGTCGTGCCGCTTGCCGCCGAATCCTCCCGCTGAACCGATTCCGGGCAAGGCAACTTCTCGCACGAAAGAGCCCTCTAAGGTGAAAATTTTAATCTGGGTGTAGGCGTCTTTCAAGTAGGAAGCGACAAATTGATTGTTCAGGAGGCCTATGCCTTCGAGAGTTTCTGCTGCTTCGGGGATAATTTCTGTAAACCCCCCCTCCCTGGGCGACGAGGGGGTTTCATCACAAGCGAGGGATGAGGGAGGTGGGTTGTTGGTGTCGATCGCAATTACGCGGCCTAACGGTGCATTCAAGTTTGTTTGAAACCAGAAAATAGAGCCCTCATTGTCGATGAAACTGTACTCAGCCTCGAATTCGCTAATCAGTTCTACAACGGTTGATTCCGGTGCAGTTAAATCCTTGTAGAAAATCAAGTTTTTGGTTTCAGTTCCTTGCCAAACTGAGATAATCAAGTATTGGCCATCTTCGGTGACGCCGCCGCTAAATCCCCACTCTTTTTGGTCGGCTCGCTCGTAGATTAATACATCTTCAGATTGGGGCGTGCCTATTTGGTGGTAAAACAGTTTTTGGTAATAGTTAACGTCTTCGTGCTTGCTTTTTTCGTTGGGTTCGTCGTAGCGACTATAAAAAAAGCCTTTGCCGTCGTGAGTCCAGGATGCTCCTGAGAATTTAATCCACTTTAAATGGTCTGATAAATCTTCGCCGGTTGCCACCTCGCGCACTTTCCATTCCTGCCAGTCGGAACCGGAAGTTGACAAACCATAGGCCATGTATTTGCCGTCTTCGCTGATAGCTATCCCACCCAAAGCAACAGTTCCGTCTTCTGAGAGAGTGTTGGGGTCAATTAATACTTTGGGTTCGCCGTCGAGAGATGTTAAAGTGTAGAGTACGGATTGATTTTGCAGGCCGTCATTCTTGTAGTAGAAATAGCGATCGCCTTCTTTGAAAGGTATGCCGTATTTCTCGTAATCCCAAAGTTGAGTTAGGCGCTGTTTGATTTTTTCCCGCGCCGGAATTTCGTTGAGGTAGGCAAAAGTGACTGCGTTTTGGGCTTCCACCCAAGCTTGGGTTTCCTCAGAGTCGGGATTTTCCAGCCACCTGTAGGGGTCGGATACTTTGACGCCGTGGTAGTCGTCTGTTTGGTCGATTTTGCGGGTGGTGGGGTAGCTTAAAGGTCGATCGAATTGGGTCATGATTTTTTACTACTCTCGGTAACTTTGTCCAGTTTACCCTTTCGTGGCAGTGACGACAGGGAACAACGAAACCCAACACCCAATACCAAATACTCGACAGATGGAAACCTGTCGCTACACAGACAAAACCCGCCGACGCGGGTTTCATATCTTACAAATTTGTCTCTCATTACGAGCCTCAACGAAGCAATCGCAGAAGTTTGGGATATAGGACTCGTGGCATCAATGGTGAACTCTTCCACCTCTTTTCTCTTCCTTAATGTCCTAGTGCTCACGCGCCGCTTCGCTAACGTACCTCGAAGCGGTTCGTTTCTCTTACTTTTAAATCAACCATCACCGGTTTTCAACTAATCCAACTCCCTCCTTCCTTCCAAAGCGCGAGCCAATGTAACCTCATCGGCATATTCCAAATCTCCCCCCATCGGCAAACCAAAAGCTATGCGCGTCACTAGGGTAAAAGGTTTTAATAAGTGACCGATATAAAGAGTAGTAGTTTCGCCTTCCACGCTGGGACTAATAGCAATAATTACTTCCTTAATCTTTTGCTGGCTGACGCGCCGGACTAATGGTTGAATGTTCAATTGTTCGGGGCCAATTCCATCCATCGGCGAGATAACGCCGCCAACAACGTGATATTTGCCCATATATTCCCGCGTTTTTTCTAAAGCGATTACGTCGCGGGATTCTGACACTACACAAAGGGTATGACTGTCGCGGTTTGTATTGCGGCAAATTTCGCAAACAGGGTCAGCAGATAAGTGAAAGCATACTTGACAGAAACCTACTTGCTGTTTGGCATCAATCAAAGATTTAGCTAGGGCTTGCACTTCTTCTTCCGGTCGCTTCAAAATATGTAAAGCGAGCCGCTGGGCTGTTTTTGGGCCGACTCCTGGCAAGCGCTGCAATTGTTCGATTAAACGAGCTAAAGGTCGAGTGTACATTAAAAATTGGCGGTAATTGGTAATATCATTTCTGGTTGATTCGCGATCGTAGAATTGGCGCGATGTAGGGGCGGGTTTTACCAACCATCTATGTTTAAAACTAAGTATATCATAAACCCGTCCCGCCCATACACTGATGAGTATTGACTAATTTACCCTCCACTAATTTTAGCTTTGTAGCCTAATTTTGTGATAATTTCTAGCAGCTTTTGCTTGTGTTCGCCTTGAATTTCGATTTCATTATCTTTGACTGTGCCGCCAGTACCGCATTGGGCTTTTAGCTGCTTGGCTAAAGTTGCTAATGTTTCGGGTTTTTCCTGAAAGCCGCTGATGACTGTAACTGTTTTGCCGCCGCGTCCTTTTCGGGATGCTTCGATTTTGAGGTTTTGTTGATTGGGGGGAATTTCTTGTATTCCTCGTTGGAGGGCCGCGGAGTTGTCAATATTGCCAAATTCGGAGTAAACAATTCGTTTTCCTGATTGGTTATTTGTATTGGAGTTTTTGGGTTTTGATGTACTCATAGTAGTTTGGTACTTGGGAGTTATGCCTGGTAGCGCATGGGCCCGGCAGTCCGGCAGGGAATGAATTCCCTGCCTCATAGCTAAAGTCCTCTGAAGAGGACTGTAGAATGTGTTTGAGAATGGTTGATTTAGGTGAGTTTTCAGGGAATATAATCTCTGAGATTTGCGGTTGGTTGTACATAGATTGTACTTGATGTTAGCAGTCAGTTTTAACTGGCTTTAGCTCTATCGACCGGGAATTCATTCCCTGGCGGGCTATCAGGGCGATCGCACATTCCCCGGTTTCAATTGAATTATATCGTTTACTGTTGTTTCTGGAGGAGTGAACCGCTGAGGGCGTCCAGGAAGAGAAGAGGGAGATGGATAATTCTGTTGAAGCGCGGGTTTGAGATGGGTGGGGAATTTAATTTTAGTTGGTTAAGTGCGATCGGGCGCAAGCAAAGAACCCCGACTTCGCAGAAGTTGTCGGGGTTCTAATCAATTAATTTCACCAGTAAGTGGGGATAAACCCGATACCTTCATAGAAACGTTGGCACTGATTGAAGCGTTTCTATATATCGAGGGAATAAAACCCGATTAGGAGCAAATAATGCCCGACCACTCTTGATTTCCTCGACCTGGTTGACACTGAAATTGCCGTCCGACCCAAATAATTCCCCATTTATTTTGGTTGCGTTTTAATTCAACGCGGTGTCGTAGTGCACGGGCTGAATCGTCAGCTAGACCTATTCGGGTGTATAAAATTACAGATGTTCCTTCTCTGGAATATGTAATTGAAATCTCTTCATAACTTCTTCCTTCTTCATCTTCTAACCCCCTAAACACTTGTGCCGCTACGGCTTTTGGATTAGTCGCTGTAATGCGTTCAGAAGAGATGAATTCTTGTACGTTAACCACCTGAAAATTAAAACGTGGATTGTTCGCTGCATTTAGTTTAGCCCAAGTTTTATCGCCGACAATGCCGTCGGGAACCAGTTGTTGGGACTTTTGGAAATTGATGACAGCTTGCTTAGTTTTGGACCCAAAAATACCATCAATGATACCTGGATAAAAATTTAAATTTTTCAAACCTTCTTGTAGCTTTGTGACTTCGGTGCCTTGTGAGCCTTCTTGAAGCAGAATAGAAATAGAGTTCATGATTTGTCCTTGCTTAGTTGTATGTTGTATTTCATGTTTGAGATAAACATGCACTTAACTTCACTACTGAATATATTCACTCCTGAATATACCCATTCCGTATAAACACGTATAAAGCATAAATTTTCTTCAAATACTCAATTTTGGAGATGATCGAAAACGACCGAATCGACCTTTCAGCGATTTGCGCACCCGATCGCCCACAGCCCCATCGACTCGATATAATGAAATCTGTCCCATTATCCCCACAAGTTTGTGACTGTCACCCCCCTGCATCTCACTTCCGAAACCAGCGCCCAACGCCCCGACTCCCTCGGCAGATTCGGCAAATTCGGCGGCAAATACGTCCCCGAAACCCTGATGCCGGCTTTATTTGAACTAGAAGCCGCTTTCCACAAATACAGCAGCGAACCGGAATTTCAACAGCAACTCCAACAATTGCTCAAAGATTATGTCGGCCGCCCCAGCCCTTTGTATTTCGCGGAACGCCTCACCGAGCACTACGCTAAAGCAGACGGAACTGGCCCGCAAATTTACCTCAAACGCGAAGATTTAAACCACACGGGAGCTCACAAAATCAACAACGCTTTAGCTCAAGCATTGCTTGCAAAACGCATGGGCAAAAAGCGGGTAATTGCTGAAACTGGTGCCGGTCAACACGGCGTTGCTACTGCTACAGTTTGCGCTCGTTTCGGTATAGAATGCGTTGTCTACATGGGCGTTCATGACATGGAAAGACAGGCTTTAAATGTGTTTAGAATGCGGCTGATGGGAGCCGAAGTGCGGCCGGTGGCTGCGGGTACGGGAACGCTGAAAGATGCGACTTCCGAAGCGATTCGCGACTGGGTGACAAACGTGGAGACAACTCATTACATTCTCGGTTCCGTAGCGGGCCCCCATCCTTACCCGATGATGGTGCGCGATTTCCATGCGATAATCGGTCAAGAAACCCGCGCTCAGTGTCAAGAAAAGTGGGGCGGTTTGCCGGATATTTTATTAGCTTGCGTCGGCGGCGGTTCTAATGCAATGGGTCTTTTCCACGAGTTTGTCGGGGAAGAAACTGTCAGATTGATCGGTATTGAAGCGGCGGGCGAAGGTGTGGAAACTGATAAACACGCTGCTACTTTGACTAAGGGAAGTGTGGGAGTTCTGCACGGGGCGATGAGTTATTTGCTGCAAGATAATGAAGGTCAAGTAATCGAGCCGCATTCGATTAGTGCGGGTTTGGATTATCCGGGCGTGGGACCGGAACACAGTTATTTGAAGGATGCGGGTCGAGCTGAATATTATAGCGTAACTGATGCAGAAGCGCTGGAAGCATTTCAGCGGCTTTCGCAGTTGGAGGGGATTATTCCGGCTTTGGAAACTTCTCATGCGATCGCCTATTTAGAGACTCTGTGCCCTCAGCTAACAGGCAATCCGCGCATTGTGCTTAACTGTTCGGGACGCGGCGACAAAGACGTGAACACTGTGGCGAAGGTTCTGAATATCTAGTTGGGCGGAATGTGGGGATCTCGCTCTGTAGGAATTAGTAACAATTAATTGGTGTCAACTTAAGACTAAAATCCTTTGTCTCTCTCGTTTGTATCGAAGTCTAGATCCCCCCTAGCCCCCCTTAATAAGGGGGGGACTGGAAGCGCTCTTTCGTCCCCCTTATTAAGGGAGATTTAGGGAGAGCGAGAGGCTCATCGTCAGACGGTATACTCATACTACTTTTGGCATTAAGTTGACACTAAGGGTAACAATTAACTTTATTTCTCGTTTGATTTCATGTCCAAAGGTTTAATTTTGACGTGCGTGGGATTGTTGACAATCATGCTGCCGAAGTGTGGCACGTTCATTATTTCGCGATCGCGGCCGGAAACTCCCATGAATACTAATGTTGCTTCGAGTGCTATTACTGACTTAGAAAAAGCGGTTAACCAACAGATCAATGAATACCGAGCATCTAAAAAGTTGCCACCGCTGAGGATCGATCCGCGAATCAGTCAGATAGCAAGAATTCACAGCGAAAATATGGCTAACGGTAAAGTCACTTTCAGCCACGATGGATTTGAAGGGCGGGCGGAAGCAATTACGATTCCTTATAAAAGTGTAGCTGAAAATCTTGCTTACAATTTTGGCTACAACGACCCGGTACGCAATGCTGTTGAGGGTTGGATTAAAAGTGACGGCCACCGCAAAAATATGGAAGGTCAGTTTAATGTGACCGGTATTGGGGTTGCAAAAAATGCCAAAGGCGAGTATTATTTTACTCAGCTTTTTATTCGCAGTCGGTAATTTGAAGGAAGAAGGAAGAAGGAAGAAGGAAGAGGGAAGAAGGCAGTCAACAGTCAACAGTCAACAGTCAACAGTTACCAATAATGGAATTTGCAGATTTTCAAGTGTGCGATGGTGATATTCCCGATTCTCTCTTATCTTATTATTTGACTGCGCCGGCGATCGCCGTTGATACGGAAACAATGGGTTTGCTACCTTGGCGCGATCGCTTGTGTTTGGTTCAGTTGTGCGATCCCGAAGGTAAAGTTGCAGTGGTGCGGATTGCCAAAGGCCAGACAGCAGCACCGAATTTAAACAAGTTAATGGAATCTGAAAATATTGAGAAGGTATTTCACTTTGCGCGCTTCGATATGGCAACAATGCGTTACAATTTAAGTATTGACATTGCACCTGTTTTCTGCACAAAAATAGCGAGCAAACTTGCGAGAACTTACACCAACAAACACGGACTTAAAGAT
Organism: Microcoleus vaginatus PCC 9802; assembly: GCA_022701275.1. Lineage (NCBI taxonomy): Bacteria > Bacillati > Cyanobacteriota > Cyanophyceae > Oscillatoriales > Microcoleaceae > Microcoleus > Microcoleus vaginatus. Next base: position 1,326,737 of record CP031740.1, on the reverse strand, counting down.
TTAATCCAAGAAGTGGAAAAAGTAGAACTCAACAAAACTTCTCAAAGTTCTGACTGGGGAAATTCTGAGCATCTTTCAGACGAGCAACTCAGCTACGCTGCTAACGATGTCCGCTATTTGCTGAGCGCCAAACAAACGTTGACTGCTATGTTGCAGCGAGAAGAACGCTGGGAAATTGCACAGCAATGTTTTCAGTGTTTACCCGTTTTTGTGAGTTTGGATTTATTGCAGTACAAGGATGTTTTCGAGCACGGCTAATACCATTTTAGATTTTAGATTTTAGATTTTAGATGGGGAATGACTGATGACTACCAGGGTTTAGAACACGGGCATACAATTTCATTTTTTTGCCTCGGTATAATATTATGTCACCTCGCAGAAGTGCCATCAAATTGGTTTGTAGTGAAGACTTGAGTTATCATAAAACTCGCTCGGACTTTAGTCCTCACTACAAACGTAATTATTATTATTTGACCGGACTTGATGTGAGTTAAAAAAAATTCAAAACAGTGATCTATGGCTGATTAGGGCTGGTCGGGATTGTGTTCGTGCAGCAAAGCTTCAATTTGGTCGTCAACATTTCTAATCACCTGTTCCAAAGCGGGCAACCCCTCTAAATGCACAGGAGAAAGCCGAGTTCGATCGCGAATTTGATTCACTTTCCGCTGCAATTCTTCGGCCAGCCGCAGTGCGTCCCGACTCAAATTAGACAACTGCTGCTGCTGGTAAAACCTCAAAGCTGCCCCCCGCAAAACTTGCAGGGTGGCTTCTTCCTTGCCACCCACCGTCATTACCCGCAAGCGCAACAGCAAATGAGTGTTTTGATATATGCGCTCAACTTCGACTTGTTTGGGCTGTTCCACCGGGCAAACAGGCATATCTGTCAGTCGCTTCAACTCGTCGATGACCTCTTGGAAAAGGACGATATCGATACCTTCGAGCATCGATTTCAAAACGCCATCTTGACTCCAAAGAATGCGACCTTGGGACTGGTGCCGCTCAAAAAACAGGCGGCCGATACCCTCTCGCAGCACTCTACCGAGCAATTCTTGTAGGAGTTGGGGCGCGGGCAAAGTCGCCAAAACTTCCACTCGGCTTGACAAGTGCAAGGCCTCGACATTCAAAACCGATAGCTGTGTCGGTGTCGGGGGAACCTCAGTGCCAGCAGGTTTAAACCGCTCAGGAGCGGGCATCGAGGGTTCTGGCACAGACAGCAGCGTTTCTGCATTGGGGCCTGGAGTTGCTGATGTGGGATTTTTGGGTGTTGGGGCTGCTGCGGTTTCTGTCTGGCTGGGTACTTTGAGCTGGCTCCCGTGCAGCAAGTAAGCTGAGAGCATCGAGCGCTGAGTTTCTGAGGTAATTTGCTCTGTTGTGACTGAGCAATTCATGTAAGCTAAAATCCGCTGCACGTAGTCCAAGGCGGAGTCATCTTGGGCATCGACTACGCCCAATTTAAACAGATTACCTTCTAGAGATAAAGGCAAAACTTGATAGTAAAGGCAAGCTTCAAAGGGGACAACTGTATCGATTAGGTGAAATATTCGATCGGAGTCCATTGTAGCTGCCGAGTCTGTTGAAGATGTATGTACCATTAGCTGCTTTGTAGTTGGAAGCGCGATCGAGCGCGACGCACCAACCTGATGCGATAAAATTAAATGCTGCAACTTCCCTGACGGAGGAATTGGCTTAACAACCGGAAGCTTTTATTAAAGAAAAATCTTTAGTCCCAGAATTTTCTTTCTTCTGTATTGCAGCCTCAAATTCTACCAAAAGATTGAGAACTAGATGATGACTAGCGCAGTCTAGACCCACTATCATCGATCGCCCGAGATTGATGCCCGTGGCTGGCAACAATAGAATTATGTCTTTAATGCACAAGTATTAGAGATGCACCACAACCGATGATTTACGGGCAACCGCTGAATTTAGGATTGGTTAAAAAATCCTGAAAAGTCGATCGTGCTGCTAGTATCTTACCTCAGAGAGTTGACTGTGATCGTCTCGGAGCGCGATCGTCACGGCAGCGCTACAACATCCCGATCGATCTAACCTGATTTGATACAAGGGGCATCGCGGGGTTTTCCAGGGGGAAACTCGCAGCAGTCTGTGGCTGTTGGGGAATTGATTTGTAGCGCGGATTCTGAAAAATGCTACCGCCAATTAACAATTAGCAATTGCCCGCCACCCATTACCAATCTACTCGTTGCGGAGGGATTGAGCTGCTAAATAGAGTTTGCTCCACTCGCCGATGACTTGATTGGTTTTCAACTTTAATTCAGATGCGATCGTCTCTACACTTTTCCCTGCTTTCAGCGATTCTACCAACTGCCGCTGAACAGGTGTGAGGTTTTGTAAATATTGCTGCCACTGAGCCGGAGTCAAGCCCAAACTGTGTTCTTTGAGCGAAGTTTCCAGCCAGTTGGCGACTAATTCCGGTGCTTGTTTGACCGCAAAAACGCGAATCGCGTGGTAACTGACTTTTTCTCGCAAGCGGTAAATTTGCTTGATCGGAACCTTCAAATCCTCGGCAATTGCCTCTTGGGAACGACCTTGCAGGTAAAGCTGCAGCCACCGGGAAGCCAGCGGATCGACTTCAGCGGCTAAGTAATTCTCAAATTCTTGTTGGACAATCTGCCGCTGAGTTTGCTGCTCTTCCCAAGCTTGATTTTCTCGATACTCGGACATTGCCTGTTCGTCTAGCAGGCTGAGCGGTTCGTCGGTATCGTCGGGTAGAACCTGTTCCGACACCAGCCGCACCCAGTCTCCAGCAGGCACTTGCGTCAACCCGCCCCGCTGGGCACGCCGCAGGTAGTTGACAAAACGGTACACCAGCAGGGGCTGGTTGCGGATCGGTCGCAAGCAGTATTCTTCTGTGCTCGCTAGCAGCAAAGCATTTCGCAGGCGTCTGTCTGAGGTGCATTCGGCAATCCAGGCGACTTGCTGCTGCAGATAGCGATCGGAATTGAGCATTTCCTGAATCACTTCTTGTAGTACCTCCACCGCACTCCGCTGTCTGTCGCGACTCAGGGAAACCCACGCTTGGATTTTTTGTCGGAGCACAACTAAGCCACCGAGCCGGCCGATCAAGTTGCGGTAAGCTTTTTCAGGCGGTACTCCCAGATACCGAGAAAGCAAAATTCGATATAAAAAGTCGATCGCCCCAGAGGCGACAGACAATTGAGTTGGGCTAAGAGTGTCAAATCTTTCGGGCTTGTCTCCCAACAGCCAGCGGACAACACTCTCGTGAGTGCTAGAACTCTCCTGCGGGCAATCTTGTTCGAGTCGAGACTTCCAATCTTGTCCTAGTCTTTCCGCCAAGGTCATGGGCTGTCGAGAATATTGTCTTTCACCCCCGATTTTACGTGGTATCCTGGATTTTTGAGTATTTTTCAGATATACGATCACGCGATCGGATAAATTACCTTAAATTACCCTAAACAAAATTCCATTACGGTGCGATATGCCTAACTTTTTATTAGAACTCGGTACAGAAGAATTGCCGGCATCTTTTGTCGCAGGCAGCGCCCAGCAGTGGCAGCGACTTGTACCTGCAACGCTGGCAGAAGAATCCTTGACAAATGACTCTATTAATGTATACGCTACTCCGAGGCGTTTGGCCGTTCTCGTGAAAGGACTGCCAGTTCAGCAATTAGATAGAGAAGAAGAGGTAAAAGGGCCACCCGCGAGTTCGGCTTTTAAAGATGGCAAACCGACGAAAGCAGCCGAAGGTTTTGCGAAAAAGCAGGGTGTCGAAATTGATGCTTTGGAAGTTCGCGCTACCGATAAAGGCGATTTTGTGTTTGTGCTCAAAAAGATTCCGGGGCGGATGACAGCGGATATTTTGACAGAACTTGTGCCGCAGTGGATTAATAAGTTAGAAGGCAAAAGATTTATGCGGTGGGCAGACGGAGATTTGAAGTTTCCGCGCCCGATTCGATGGATGGTGGCACTGTTAGATGATAGTGTACTGCCCATTACATTGGTGAGCGGTTCGGATACGGTCAAGAGCGATCGAATTTCCCAAGGACACCGGGTGTTATACACCCCCCCTACACCCCCCCTTGGCGAGGGGGGGACATCGCTTCCTACACCCCCCCTTGGCAAGGGGGGGACGGGGGGGGTCTCGATTCCGCAAGCCGAGGATTATGTCGAGTGTCTGCGGGCTGCTTGCGTGGAGGTCGATCGAACCCAGCGCAAAAATCAAATTAAAGCACAAGTAGAAGCCGCAGCGACAAAACAAGGCGGTTACGCCGACATTACCGAAGATTTGTTAGAAGAAGTCACCGACTTAGTAGAATGGCCGAACGCAGTTGTCGGCAAATTTGATGAGGAATTTTTGATATTGCCGCCGGAAGTAATCACCACAATTATTGTTACAAACCAGCGGTATTTTCCAATTCTCAAAAGCCCAGATTATCCCGAACTTCTGCCCTATTTCATTACAATTTCCAACGGCGACCCGGCTAAAGCCGCGATTATTGCTGCAGGTAACGAGCGAGTAGTGCGGGCGAGATTGGCAGACGGTCAGTTTTTCTACAAAGCAGACTTGGTAAAGCCTCTAGAGGATTATTTGCCCAAGTTGGCAACAGTTACTTTCCAGGAAGATTTGGGGACAGTGCGGGCAAAAGTCGATCGTCTGTGCAAAATTGCCAGCCTCATCGCCACTCAACTGCAAATCACAGACGAAGAACAAGCTTATATAGCAAGAGCAGCCTTACTTTGTAAAGCCGACCTCGTAACCCAAATGGTTTACGAACTTCCCGAAATGCAAGGAATCATGGGGCAGAAATACGCCTTAGCAAGTGGCGAATCGGAAGAAGTAGCCACAGCAATTTTTGAACATTATTTGCCCAAAGGTGCGGGCGACAATTTGCCCCAAACTCTGACTGGTCAAGTTGTCGGAATAGCCGACAAATTAGATACTTTAGTCAGCATCTTCGGCTTGGGAATGTTGCCGACTGGTTCATCCGACCCCTTCGCTTTGCGCCGCGCCGCTAATGCAATAATTAACATTATTTGGGCGGCTCAGTTGCCAATCAATTTGCACCAGTTGCTCACAGAAGTTGTTGCCGAATTTACCGCAGCGCGCCCGGAAACACCGGCGGAGTTGCTGGATCAGTTATACGAGTTTTTCTTGCAAAGAATTCGGACTTTGTTGCAAGAAGAAAAAAATGTAGATTACGATTTGGTAAATGCAGTTTTGGGAGAAAACGACCCAGAATATACTGAACGAGCATTGAGAGATTTGTTGGACGCACTGGAAAGAGCGCTTTTTCTGCAACAAATCCGCAATAACCAGACTTTGGATCTAATTTACGAAACAGTCAACCGTTCAACTCGTTTGGCGGCTCAAGGAGATTTGGATAAAGTAGAATTGGAACCGAAAACAGCGGTGAAACCAGATTTATTTCAAAAGTCGTCTGAACAAGCTTTTTACGATGCAGTCGTGCAGTTAGTGCCGCAAACCCAGCTATCCAAGCAAACTCGCAATTACCAGCAGTTGGTAGATAGTTTGACTGAAATTGCTCCTGCTGTCAGCGGCTTTTTCGACGGGCCAGAAAGCGTTTTGGTGATGGACCCCGACCCGGAAATTAAGCGAAATCGGTTGAATCTACTGGGGTTATTGCGGAATCACGCGCGGGTGTTGGCTGACTTTGGGGCGATCGTGAAAAGTTAGAAATGACCCGGTATTATCTTGACGATTATACGACTGACGCATCGATTCTATTTGTAGGTGCGCCATAAGCATCTGACGCTAAGAATGATCGATTTCGCGCCTAAAACTAAGCCGAATGGCCAATAGCCAAAAACCAATGGAAGGTTAAGATATAAACTTATAAAACCAGGGAAGTTCGCTCCATCACACACACAACTTATGCCGATCGCTCATATCATTGGACTAGGAAAATCAGGAATTGCCGCCGCCAGACTCCTAAAACGCGAAGGATGGGAAGTCACGCTGAGCGATCGCTCATCTTCCCCAAATTTGCTTGAACAGCAACAGGAATTCGCTAACGAAGGAATTCATGTGGAGTTAGGTAAATCTTTTGAACCAGTCGAATCTATAGAATTAATAGTAGTAAGCCCGGGCGTTCCCTGGGACAGTCCAGCATTAGTGCGCGCCAGAGAGTTAGGCATTGAAACAATCGGAGAAATGGCTCTCGCGTGGCGTTACCTCAAATCTCCTTGGGTGGGAATTACCGGCACTAACGGCAAAACTACTACTACTGCTTTAATTGCTGCTATTTTTGCAGAAGCCGGGCTTTACGCTCCCGCTTGCGGCAATATTGGCTATGCTGCGTGTGAATTAGCTTTAGCCGAAAAACCGCCGGATTGGGTAATCGCAGAAATCAGCAGCTATCAGATAGAATCCTCGCCGTTTGTAGCGCCACGAATCGGAGTTTTGACGACTTTGACGCCGGATCATCTCAGCCGCCACAAAACTTTGGAAAATTACTACAACATTAAAGCGCATTTGCTGAAAAAGTCTGAATTGCAAGTAATCAATGGCGACGATCCTTATTTGCGGCAGCAAGGAGTTGAAGTTTGGCCGGATGCGTGTTGGACGAGTGTGAAAGGTGAAAAAGAACTGTTGGGGAATACAGATTTTGGAGCCTATATTCAAGATGGTTGGGTAATAGCTCAAAGCGAGAAAATTCTGCCTGCTGATTCTTTGCGGATGGTGGGAGAACACAATTTGCAGAATTTGTTAATGGCGGTGGCGGCGGCTAATTTGGCGGGGATAGATAAAAGTGCGATCGCCCGGGCGATCGCTAAATTCCCCGGAGTTTCGCACCGCCTAGAACACATCTGCACTTGGGAAGGCATAGATTTCATCAACGACAGCAAAGCTACTAATTACGACGCCGCCCAAGTCGGGTTGGCTTCTGTCAGCGCACCGGCGATTTTAATTGCGGGCGGCGACGCCAAAGAAGGGGACGATCGCGCTTGGATTGATACAATCAAGGCGAAAGCTGCTGCGGTGTTGCTCATTGGGGATGCGGCGAGTCTTTTTGCCTCGCGGCTCGAACAAGCAAATTACAACGCTTGGGAAATTGTCGAAACAATGGAACGAGCAATCCCGCGATCGGCAGAATTAGCCCAACAAAATCATGCTAAAGTAGTGCTGCTTTCCCCAGCCTGTGCTAGCTTCGATCAATACCAAAACTTCGAGCAACGCGGCGATCATTTCCGCCAATTATGCCTCGAATCCCTAGTTTAGATATGTCTTTGTTCGCTGTGTACAAAGTAAGATTGTTATACACAGCGAGCACTAACAAAATTCAATCTGCGTTTATCGGCGTCTATCGGCTTACATCTGCGGTTAAAAATTAAAACCTCTGATTTCCGCTAATCTACTTTAACTACCAGTCTTCCAAACAGTCTTAATCCTATCCTGTTGTTCCCCTTCTAGCGCCTGAAAAACTAACATCATTTCCTCATGAGTGTACTCAATAATGATCGCCGCCAATTGAGCGGCAGTTTCCGCTTCCAGCATGGCTAGTTTCAATTTTGTCATTGCTTCTGTATCCATCAACACTAAAACTTTGATTTTTACCTCACTTTTATTTTAATTGGGACGGCAAATATCTGTTAATTTTGCCTTAAGATTAGCAATCTGAGCAGTATTTACGGTGTCAAAATTGCGCGAGGATATTGTAAATTCTTGCCTGCAAAGCTGAGAAAGCAATTTTTCATCAATCTCCAGAATCTTGCCTTCCGAAGTGACATTTCTTTGCAACAAAATTGCGATTTCTCTTTCCAGTTGGCGATAGCCTTGCTGAAAGAAATCTTGAGAGTTAGAACGAAACAAACCGCTATTGACTTGCTGAATTTGGCTAGGTGTCAGCGATTGAGCCGAGACAGCAGCCGGAAATCCAAAAGATGCTGCTAGCCACCAGCTATAAATTATCTGTTTGAGAATGCTGTTCATCACTGTCGGGAAGAGTTATTACCTCAGTTGGTTTTTCGTTTTCTGACTCGCTTGCTAATTCATCTTCTCGTTCAAGTTTTTCTTGCCACTCCACAAGCTGGTGAAAAAGTTTCGGGTTAATTTCAAATACGGGTTTGTTGGTTTCTGACATATTGACTCCTAAAATTTATTACATTTAACTGGTTCCCAGGCAGAGCCTGGAAACGACTAGAAAAACAAACAATTATGTGGATCGGAAGCTAGGCTCAAACCTTCAGCAGCGACATAATTATGCCTGTTAATGAACCCCCAAGCAAAGCTAAAGTAGCTAAGGTACTAATGCCAAATCCTGCCGCTCTTTTTTCGGCAGCTTGATAGTAACCCCAAGCAAACAAAATGCGTCCAACTATCCAAATTGCGCCGATACCAGCGCCCCAAATTGGGCTGATAAATTGCGAGAACAGCCACAGCGAGGGCAAAAATAGAATCATTTGCTCTAAGGTATTTTGCTGAACTCGCACCACTCGCTCAAAGTCTGGGTTTCCTGTCATCTGCGGGGGAGAAACTTTGTGTTTGAATCTAGCTCTACCGACGTTGATGGTAACAACGAAGTAGAGAATTAATGCGGAAACAGTAATTAGACTAGGCCAAAGTGTCGCGTTTGCTTCTGCAAGCATGATTCGGTATTATTGGGGTGGAGTAGATATCTTGATTATAAATCAATTATTGCCGATCGCGTCATTCATCGCCATTCCGTCATTCAAGGCAGGGGATTTGATTCAACTGCTGGGTATTAGTGGCGTGGCAATTGCTTTAGAGTTCCGGGACATCCTCGAAAACTTGCTGGCGGGGATTTTGATTGTTTTTGATCGCACCTGCCGACGGATACAAACCCGCGACTCTTCTCGTGAGCAGCCCAAATTTTAGACTCTTATTTAATCTCCCAGATTCATCTGTAAAGTAAATCTAAAATCTAAAATCTAAAATTTGTAGAGTAAATTTAAAATCTAAAATCTAAAACTGTAAAAATTGAGGAGGCTGACGCACCCTACGATAATTTGAATATGAGCTAGATCATAGAAAGATTTGGGAGAATTTGGCAAACTGAGAGTAAGGTTAAATAGGAGGTCAATTTAATGACCAATACTGCTCTCAATTTTAAGACTGCACCCGGACATGAAGTTCTGGCGGCGGCTGGCAAGAAAATGCTGAGGCCGGGGGGGAAACTTGCTACGGAACAGTTATTTGAATGGGCGGATTTTCAACCGGGCGAGACTGTTTTGGAGTTGGCTGCTAGTTTTGGATATAGTTCGATCGCCCTTGCTAAACGTTTTGGTGTAAAAGTAGTGGGAGTTGAGAAAAATCCCGAGAGTGTGGCTCGCGCTCGTGCTAATGTTGCAGCAGTCGGTTTGAGCGATCGAGTGGAAATTGTGGAAGGAGATATTTTTCACTTGGAGCGGATTTCCCAACAGTTTGATTGGGTGTTGGCTGAAGCTATCCTGACAATGCAGTCGCCGTCGGGGAAAGCTAAAATTGTATCGGGAATTTGCGATCGTTTAAAACCAGGTGGCAAGTTTCTCTCTCACGAACTTTTAGCGAGAAACCGAGAATCTGAAATTCACAAAGCTTTATCAGAAGTGACTCGGGCTAACTCAACGCCTTTGTCTGAGTCTGCCTGGATTGCTGTTTGCCAAAACGCGGGTTTGCAAGTAGAAAAGTGTCAAACCGGGGCGATGGGACTCCTCAACTTACCGCGAATGCTGCAAGATGAAGGGGTTGTGGGTACTGTGCGGATTGTGTGGAATATATTAAGTCGATCGCAAATTCGCGATCGTATCTTAGCAATGCGTCGAGTTTTCCAGCATTATCAACAAGATCTAGGCTACATCGTTATCTCTGCCAAAAAACAATCTTAACCGACTCAATAGATTTTCGATTTTCGAGGGAAGAAAGTGAAGCCACTGATAAATTCGGGGCTTGTGACCAAATTAATTAATTGCCAAAAACTATGACTACTACTCTTTTAGCGCTACAATCTTCAGCTATCCAACTCCGAGACGCAATTGAATATCCCGCCGCGGGAGTGTCGAGCAAAGTTTTAATCAAAGACAAGAATTGTCAGTACAATTTACTTTGTCTGGCTGCTGGTAGCGAGGTTTCCGAACACTCTTCGCCGCGCAATGCCACAGTTAATGTCATCGAAGGAAAGGGGATTTTGACTCTAGAAGGCAAAGATATTGTCTTGGAACCGGGGGTGTTTGTTTTTCTGCCCGCCCGCGCCCTCCACGCTTTGAAAGCTGAACAAAATTTGGCATTTATCTTGACACTTTCCGAGCCTCATTAATGCCATCATTATTCGGTAGTAGCGGGTTTTACCAACCATAGTTGCCGCCGAAAATCAATAATCTGATAAACCCGCCCCGATTCACGGGTTGTGGGGGGCTGGTTTATATAGATAGTGAGTGGCAATCAAATATTGTTTGTGAAACCCGCCCTTACCAGAATTGGGATTTTAACATTTAATCTATTTCCTCTCCAGAGGCGATATCCTCCAATTTTTTCCAGTCCAATACAGTAATTTTACCGCCTCGACTGTAGGATACAAACGGCTTGAGTTTCTTAAACAACCGCACGCATTCTTCGTAGGTAATTCCAATACTGCGAGCAATTTGATAGTAGGGAAAATGTTTTTCTAAACATACACTATTATTCGCAATCTTCGTACCTTGCTCGACGCCAAAGTAATGAATAAATCGGGCCAGCCGCACGATCGCCCTTTCCGACACCAAACCGTGCACGGTATCGTGCAGTTGCTGCAACCGCTGGTTGAAAACCGCCAATATTCGCAAAGCAATCTCGGGATTTTCCCGAATTGCTGCTAGCAAAACTTCCCGTTCTGTGGTAAGAACTTCCACCTCAGTTTCTGCTGTCACCGTTGCGGGGGCAATGCCCTTGCCTAGCAAAGCAGGTGCGGCAAAAATATCTCCCTGAAATAAAGTGCGGAGAATTGTTTCTTTGCCCGCCGCCGCTGTTTTTGCAACCCGCAGAGAACCGCTCAAAAGAGTGTATAATTTTTCGGGGATGCGATCGCCCTCATACATCACAACTTCTCCCTGTCGGTAAGTCCGAATTGCTGTGTGTTCTTGCAATCGCTCTAATTCAGTTGGGTTTAAGCTGGCAAATATTCCAATTTTAGCCAGTTGCTCAACAGTTGCTTTCATACATTTAACTCTACCCGATAGGAGCCCATTGACAGTATAATAAAGGTACATTCAGAATATATCGAGACAAGTAGAGCCATCTACGAAAATGCAGAATTCCAATATCAGCGATATTATTGTGATGAGATAGCTGGCGGATTTGTGCTAATCCAACGCCACAAAAATCTTAATAATTCGGAATTCTTTCTTGCTGAAGTTTTGGCTAAAATAGGGATGAGAGTTTAAATGCTGAGCGAGCAAGCAGCAGAGGGTGTGACAACGCCCGATGCTAAGAGAGACAGTCAGATTTGCGAATTTAAGGAGTTGACAGAAGAGACTTAAAACATCACATATCGAGTTCAAGAACGAATCAGCAGGGCAAAAAGTCAAGGTGTGGCAGTCGTAATTATTCATGTCACTCGAAAAACTTACAAGTTTTGGAAGATAAACGGCGGCATCAGAAAAGCTTTTTATAGGGACGAAATGCAACTGATTGAAACCATTATATTAGTATTCGCAAGCGAAAAAAATCAAAAACTTACTAGGGAGGAATGGGAAAATGAAAGACGTTTTTAAGGAGTTTGAAGAACTTATACAAACCAGCTTAAAAAATAATATGTCGCGAGATGCCAAATTGATGACAGTTGGGCAAATTTTATATGCTGTTACCCGCGACGATCTAACCATAGAAGAAGGTCGGCAGCTTGAAGAGATGATGGGTGGCACAGTACACCGGGAAGAGGCACTTGAGAACAGCATTTTTGGCTATCCAGTAGATACAGCCACTAAATCTTTAGACAAACCTCTGGTTATTGCCGGCAAAACTTTTCATTCTCGTTTGATGACGGGTACGGGAAAATATCGCAGCATTGCAGAAATGCAGCAAAGTGTCAACGCTAGTAGGTGCGAAATTGTGACTGTAGCTGTGCGGCGAGTGCAAACAAATGCTCCCGGTCATGAAGGATTGGCAGAAGCTCTTGATTGGACTAAAATTTGGATGCTGCCAAATACTGCCGGTTGTCAAACTGCCGATGAGGCGATTAGAGTAGCTCGTTTGGGCCGGGAAATGGCGAAGCTTTTAGGGCAAGAAGACAATAATTTTGTCAAATTAGAAGTGATTCCTGATGCTAAATATTTGCTGCCAGATCCGATCGGCACTTTGGAAGCTGCAGAACAATTAGTCAAAGAAGGTTTTGCCGTTTTGCCCTACATCAATGCCGATCCCTTGCTGGCAAAACGCCTAGAAGAAGTCGGTTGTGTGACAGTCATGCCTTTAGGTTCGCCCATCGGTTCAGGACAAGGGATCAACAATGCCGCCAACATTCAAATAATTATTGACACGGTAAATGTTCCTGTGGTTGTCGATGCGGGTATCGGAACTCCCAGCGAAGCGGCGCGAGCAATGGAAATGGGAGCCGATGCACTGTTGATTAATTCCGCGATCGCCAATGCCCAAAATTCCCCGGCAATGGCAAAAGCAATGGGAATGGCAGCAGAAGCGGGGCGGCTGGCGTACTTAGCAGGAAGAATGCCGATCAAAGATTACGCGATCGCCTCTTCCCCCCAAACAGGCACTGTTACCTCCAAATAAATGGCCGAATTTTCCTGGGCGCTTTTTTGGTACAGTTGTAAACATCAAAAATATTAAGGATTGTGACTGATGCCTTACATCAAAGATGACGATGGACGCCTGAACAACTTTGCTAAAGAGCCGAAAATGTACGGCGCCGAACCTCCCAACCAGAACCAGCAGCGGAACTATCTCATCATGGGTATTGCTGCAGTCATGTTGGTCGCGGGTTTGGTGTTTGTGGCTGCTTCCGTCTAAAAGCTGGGCTTACACTCAAAGCTGATTCAAATCGCAATTTTAAATAATCATTCAACAAACCATGTTTTCCAACCAATGGAAACATGGTTTTTGTGTTTCAATACAAAGCAGGTAGTTGCGACAGTCCTGAAGCGTGCCGAGCGAGCTGGAAAGCTAAATAATATCAATTCCGGTAACACCGGAATGATGGAAAGTGCGGAGTGGGGAGTGGGGAGTGGCAGAATGTGGAATTATTGACCTTGACTTGATCATTCCCATCCAACCGGAAACGATATAAGACCAGCACAAATTTGGTTCTTTGCTCTCGGCTGTCAGCTTCAGGGACTTGGGTTGCACTTAATCACACTGGTTCATCACCCACATAAAATTGCCAATTGAAAGTCTACAATCCTTTAGTCATCACCGGTGCGATTGACTGCCTTCGGGGCTTAGTTGGGAGTTATGAGCGATCGAGATTTCAACTCTCAACTCTACAATCTAAAATCTACAATCCAAAATCTAAAACCTAAAACCTAAAATCTAAAATCTAAAATCGGCTGCTCCTGATGTCTATTCCTTCCCAAAAAGTTTCTAGCTCGAACAAGCTGATCTACCAACGCTTGAAACAGGCGATCGACCTCAATTTACGCCGTCAAATTTTTATTGCCGCCTGTGACGACTTGTGCTTGCGGGACTGTCTGGCAGCCCGCTTGCACACAGAATTAGCCGCAGAGAGCGCAGGCTCAGATCCTCGCTCCCCGATCAACTACCCCCGATTTGTCAGTTTGGAACTCGACTTGAGCGATCCAAATCCTTGGGGTTCGATCGCCGCGTGGCTGACCCAACACCCACCGCCGCAAAACAGGGGCAGCTACAGCCCTTTGCCGGGATTTCAAATTCTTGGGGCAGAACACCTGACCAGGCAGTCAGCAGCAGTGCAGTGGTCGTTCCTGAGCTATTTGAGAGACATCGAAGCAAACCTGCAAATGTGCGAGTCTACTCTGTTGCTGTGGGTGTCGCGCCCCTGGCTAAGTTCGATCGAGCAATCGGCCCCGGAATTTTGGCACTGGCGAACCGGAGTATTTGAGTTTGAAGGCGAACCAACTCCAGCTAAGGGAGACTTCGGGCACTTTGATGACTTCGGGAACTCCGGAGACTTGCGAAACTTACGGGACAACAGAGACTTTGGCAACCAACTTTTAATACCTTCTTTGTCTGGACAATCCCCCATTCCCGACGAACAATCCCCAATTCCCGATCAACAATCCCCAATTTCCTCTCCCCCTTCCCCAGCGCCAGATTCTAAATCCGTCCAACTCACAGAGGACGAACAATCCCCAATTTCCCATCCCTCGTCCCCAGCGCCAGATTCTAAATCCGTCCAACTGGCAGATTTGGTGCTAGCAGCGGCTTCTGAGGAGTTGGAAGCAGAAAATAATGCCACATCGGAGGACAATTTTCTGCCGCTGCAAACTCTGCAATACATCGAACTGCTGCAAGAACATCAGTGTTCTTGCGAAGCCTTGGCTTTGGCTTATCACAGTTTGGGGAATTACTACCGCGATCGCATTCTGGGCGGAGACGTTTCAGAGCAAAACCTGACAATCGCCATTCGCGCGATCGAACAAGTGATTGCGTATCTCGAAGTTGACACCAACTCGCAGCCAAATCAACCACTAACTGATGAATGCGCGCGGCTGATTGCCCAATTGACACAAAATTTAACTCAGTACGCCCAGGAGTCCAACAGCCTACCGCCAATTTCCGATCTGCTCAACGATCTCGGCACTCTCTACTGGATGCTATCGCGCGATCGCACCAATGCCCTCAACGCCTCAGATCCAGTATCCAGCCTTGAACGCAGCATCGCCCTCTACCTTGAAGGTTTGAACCGAACAGATGGCGAAACCGTACCCCAAACCCGCGTTAGATTAAACAAAAATTTGGGAATCGCCTCGGCCGATTTAGCCCGCTACCGAGACAAGACAGAGAACTTGCAGCACGCAGTTGCAGCTTACCAACAAGCGCTGCTGGATCTAGACCCCGCCGTGGAGCCCCAGCAGTACGCTGCTGCTCAGAATAATTTGGCGACAGCATACTGGAATTTAGCCCAAGATGGTGAGCCGATCGTATATCTCAAAAGCGCGATCGCAGCTTACACCCAAGCCCTCTCCTGCTACAGTCCCGAACGAGAACCCCTCAACTATGCCGGAGTGCAAAACAACCTGGGTACCGCCTGCTGGAACCTCGCCCAGCACGAACCCTCAGAACCCCTGCTAGTCAGGGCGATTTCCGCCTACCGCGAAGCATTGAAATACCGCACCCGAGAATTAGTACCCGCAGCAGCAGCCGCCACCTACAATAATCTCGGTACCGCTTATTGGCATTTGGCGAACCAGTTTCAGCAGAAACAGGCGCGGACGGAATCATTGCAGCAGGCGATTACCGCCTACGAAACCGCCCTGGATATCGCCGGAGAGCTCGATCGAACCCAACTCACCTTTGACGCCTTGGCCGCCCGCAACAATCTCGGACTAGCCCACTATCAACTAGCCACCGACCCCGATTTCGCCACTAATAAAGTCGCCCAGACAAGCCATCTAGAAGCAGCACTGCACCACCAGTTGCAAGTGTGTGCCGAATGGGGACAATATCTCAATGACAAAGGGTTAACATATGGGGATAAACTCAACTTGCAAGCCGCGGCAAACTCCCAAGCTGCTGATTCCCGGCAAACAGCATTGAGCTATATTGTCAAAACGATTAGAGCTTTCTATAGTGAATGTGGGCTGCCAGGCCAAAATTTAGCCTTATCCAAAGTTCCTGGAGATTTATTGCCTGAAATTTTGCGTAGGTTATAAATAGGGCTATAACTATTAAAAGCTCAATTTTTTCGAGATTTGTATCCAGTTTTCTATTATTATGGCTGAATATTCTTGCCTAATTCTTCAAGCAAACTTGTGGTCATGGCCCCTGTAAAAATCCTTGTGGTTGATGACGACCCGGCAATCCGAAATTTAATTCACCGTTTTTTGAGCCAGCAAGGTTATCAAGTTGAGTCTGGCGAGGACGGTCAGACTGGTCTGGAATTATTTGAGCAACTCAATCCTGACTTAGTAGTTCTAGATGTAAATTTACCTGATACAACTGGCTACAAACTGTGTCAAGAAATGCAAAGACGCACGGGCGTGTTTGTGTTGATGCTGACTGCCCGAACCGATGAAGCTGACAAAATGAAAGGGTTTGCCGAAGGTGCTGACGACTACATTACTAAACCTTTTAGTCTTGTAGAGATTGGAGCTCGCGTTGCAGCAATTTTGAAGCGCAAACGCATTGTTACTCCCGCCGAACAACAAACTCTTACTTTTGGAGAGCTACTAATAGATCCGGTTCGCCGCGAGGTAATTCTCGGCACTCAGATAGTTGCTTTGACTGCTTTAGAATTCGACCTGCTGTACTGTTTGGCAAGCAAACCCGGTCGCGTGTGGAGGCGATCAGAATTGCTGCATGAAGTGTGGGACTACGAGTATGTAGGAGCCGATCGCGTGGTGGATGTCCATATCGGTCAAATTCGCCGCAAAATTGAACCAGATGCCAATCAAATTTCGATGATTCAAACCGTCAGGGGGGTGGGTTACAAATTTGAACCCACAACCTAGTAACATTCGGCATTGGGCAGCGGATATGAAGGCAGAAGGCTGTTGTAGGTGCGGGTTCACCAATATCTCGGATTAACATACTCGATATTTGTACACCCGCCCTCCCCACACAATAATTCAGATCGATCGAGTATCTGATTGTTTGTTCTGCAAATACTCGCCCACTTCTCGTGCACGCTCAAAACCCCTTCGCACGCAATCTCCCAAAGCCACTCCGCCAACGTAGTTGCTGCACAAATACACCCCAGGCAAAGACTTTAAGCCCTCATCGATTTGTTGCAGGCGATCGAAATGCCCCAAATTGTACTGAGGAATCGCCCGCTTCCACACATTCACCGCTAAAACTTTTGGCTGTGGCACATCTGGTTTCAGCAAAATCCGAGACAAATCTCGGTGCACCTCGCGAACGATTTGTTCTGAGTCGAGATTGCCAATTTCCGAATCAGTAGCCCCGCCGATGTAACTGCTGAGAGTTTGCCACCCTGCAGGCGCGCGATCGGCAAATAAACTCGATGTCCAAATCGTCCCCAGAGTGCGAATTCCCTGCCCCCTCGGAATTAAATTTCCAAAACCTACTAATTTATCCTTGACATCAGACTGCGGATATGCTAAGACAACGCAGGCAACCGTAGGATAAGTAAAAGCTTGTAAAGCACTGCTAACTTTCGGTTGCAGAGGCTGTAACAACTCGGCTGTAATGTAAGCCGGCGTTGTCAAAACCACGGTGCGCGCCTCAACTTCCTGCTGTCCGTCGGGCGTCGAGAATACAGCAATGTAAGTTTCGCGTTCTGTACGCTGGAGGCGAGTCAAGTGCCAGTTGACTTTCACTCGATCGCCCAATTGAGCAGCGATCGCCTCTGGCAGAGCCTTCAACCCCTGTTTGAACGAACCCAACTCCCCCGGTCTAGTAGACGGAACATTCGGGTCTGCAGGCATTTGCTTCGGTCTTTTCCTAGCAGAAAGCAGCGCCCCCGCCATCAGCCCGCCACCAACATCAGCCATCTTCGTTACCCGGCCGAAAGCCGCCGCCGCGCTAAGTTGTTGCGGATCGCCGGCATAAACCCCCGAAACAAAAGGTTCCACCAACCGCTGCATCACTTCCGTACCGAGATGACGGCGGAAAAATTGAGAAACAGTTTCCTCGTCACCCTGCTGCGAAAGTCCAGAACCGATTGCCGGCGCGACAAACCCCAAAGCCCCGAACAACGCCCGCAGTTTCCCTGGAAAACTCAGCAACTGAGACTGAATCATCGCCGGTGGAGTCATCGGCACCGGTTGCAGCTTATTTTGCCAATAAACAAAACGAGGCAATTTGCGATCGGCAAAAATCAACTCCTGCTTCAATCCCACATCCACAGCCAACTTCATCAATTCTGGCGTCGGCGAAAAACTGTTCGGGCCCTCCTCCCAGAGAAACCCTTCCGCTGTCACAGTGGTGATGTTCCCGCCCACACGTCCTTGACTCTCAGCGACTAAAATCTTCAGCGAGGATGGACTCGTTGCTTCCTTGTGAAGTGCGTGCGCCAAACTCAAACCGCTAATACCCGCACCCACAATCAAGGTATCTAATAGTTCCATATTACATAGAAAAATATCGCAATCTTTATGTTACATGGCTTTGCACGGCTTGCGTTCTTTGCTTCGCGTACTGCCAAACCGCTTTCAGATTACCGAATTGGGAATTGGGAATTGGCAATCGGGAAGTGGGAATCGGGAAGTGGGAATCGGTAAGCTGTCGAGCATTTCTGAAGCATTTTTCTCGCAGGTTGTGGATTAACCTCTGCCCACCTCCCCATTTCCCGGTCTCTCCATCTCGCTTTTGTATCCGCTGGGTCTGGTTTAAAAAAAGAGCATCTGCTGTAATTAAGCTATATTCCCAAAAATACTATTTCTTTAAAATTTTTGTATTATAGGGAACAGCACCGAAAATTGCACCCGGAAACGCAGCAGTACAGTGCCCAAAAAGATTTGAGTGGGTTAAACTAACTTTAGGAAAATTTTAGAGCTTAAGCAAGTCAGCACCCCCCTCGGAAGAGATGGGGCTTTATGCCCTAATCAAAAGAGAGAGTTGACTAGCTATCGTCTTAACTGATTACGTTATCAAAAATATGCGTGTAAGCCCAAGCTGCTATCCGATCGGGGGTGAAATGTTTGAAACGGTAATTGTTCCCTTGAAAATAGATCACAAAAGTACCAATCGACCAAGTATCCCCCTGTCGCAATAATTAATATTCAAGGCGGTGAAAACTGCTTGATGAGTGTTTCCTCGATCAGTCTAAAGACACGAGGTTTCCCTAATACTAAGCTTTTCTCATGAAAAAATACCCATGCAGGAAGTTATCAACTCGTTTCAGTCTTTTTTCTCTAACTCTGTTGATGCTTTCCTAGAGTGCGATCGACAGCAAAAGTACCTATCGATCAATCCTGTCGCTGCTGCTTGGATGGGATTGGAGCCTACTGAAATAGTCAACCAAACTAATCAGGAATTATTAAAATTATATCCCAATAATGCTGCTGTCAAAAGTATAATTTCGCAGATTGATTCTTGCCTGCAACAAGTATTTATAACCGGGGAAAAACGGCTGGCAATTCATGAGGTGACGGCGGCAGACGGCGGGATTAAAATTTACGAAACAGCTTACACGCCAGCGGTGGATGCCTCTAGCAAGCAGATGCGGGTTTTGGGCATCGGTAGAGATATCACGAGGCACTACCGCTGGCAGCAGCAGAAAGCTCAACAGTTACGCCGATCGAACCATTTACTGTGGTTAAATGCAGCTAACAGTCCGCTGGCAATGGTAGGCTGGGATGAAGATTTTCGGATCGTTCAGTGGTCGAAACGCGCCGAGGAAATCTTTGGCTGGACATCCGATGATATGATGGGCAAGCACTTCGGCGATTTGGCTTTGGTTTGCCAGGAAGATAGAGAGGCTATAAGCGCGATCGAGCTTGAACTAGCCACTGGCAACGGCAATACTTCAATTAACCGCAACTATACTAAAAGCGGACAGGTAATTTGGTGTCGCTGGTTCAACTCGATTATTGGCAGCGGCGACACTTTTACTGTGCTTTCTTTGGTGGAAGATATCACGGATCGCAAACGATTGGAAGCAGAAAAAGCCCAAGCTTCTCGCCTCACAGCAATGGTAGCCGATGTGGGTATTGCCCTCACCAAACACCCTCAAGATATCCTGCTTCCCTGCTGCGAGGCAATGGTGCGGAATCTTGATGTCGCTTCTGCTGAAATTTGGACTTTCAACTCTCAACATAATCTTTGGCAATTGCAAGCAGCCTCGGGAATATACAGTCGCACAGAGGATCGGGCTAGCTTTATTGAAAGTAAGGTTAACTCGATCGCCAAACAGCAAAAACCGGAATTTGACTGCGGATTTGAACTGAATAATTTTGGGTTCCCAGAGGAAGAATCCGCGAAATCAAAAGAGGTACACAGTTCCGAAGTAGCGATTATCAACACCAGCCAAAAGCCGACAAATTGCCCAATACCGAAGCAAATTCTCACCTTCGCCGGCTACCCTTTGATAGTCGAAGAACGGCTGGTGGGAGTCATGGTAATTATCAGCCGCCAGCCCCTGACAGCACCTTTTCAGGAAACTTTAGCATCGGTTGCTGATGTCATCGCTTTAGGCATCGAACGCAAGCGTGCAGAAGCTGAATTAAAATCAGCTAGAGGTTTCTTCGATTCCGTAGTAGAAAATCTGCCGGTGGGAGTTTTTGCTAAAGATGCTTCTTCGCTGAAATTTGTGCTGTGGAATAAAGCGGGAGAAACGATCGCAGGTGTTACCTCTCAAGAGGCGATCGGCAAAAATGACTACGATATTTACCCCAAAGAGCAAGCTGATGTTTTCACGGCTCAAGACAGGGAAATATTGACCGCCGATCACAACCAACCTACTGTTAAAGACATAGCCGAAGAGCCGATCCAAACTCGCCACAAAGGTATGAGAATACTGCACACCCGCAAAGTGCCAATTCTCGACGCCGCAGGCCGTCCTCAGTACGTTTTGGGGATTACTGAAGATATTACCGAACGCAGGCAGGTAGACGAAAGCGTCCGCCTCTACGACCAAATTGTCGAGAATATGCAAATTGGTTTGTACGTCTATCATTTAGAAAATATAGACGATGACAGCACTCTCAGGGCGATCGCATCGAATCCCGCGGCTACCCTGTTTACCGGATTAGAAATGGCTGATGTTCTGGGAATGACAATCGACGAGATTTTTCCCCACCTGCGCTCGAAAAACATTCCCCAAGCATTTGCTTCGGTAATTCGCACCCAGAAAGCCGTAGAACTTGAAGATATTGACTGCGATGAAGGCGGCCGAATAACTCGCGCTTTTTCTATTAAAGCTTTTCCATTACCCAACAACTGCGTCGGTGTTGCTTTGGAAAACATTACTGCTCGCAAGTGCCTGGAATTACAACTGCAGGCATCTTTGGAAAAAACCGAACGTTCCGAACAACTTCTACGCACAGTAATAGACAAAACCAGCGACTGGATTTTTGCCAAAGACAAAAATTTTCGCTATATTTTGGCAAACAGGAGTTTCGCTCAAGCGATCGGCAAAACAGTCGAAGAAATAATTGGCAAATGCGATTTAGAATTAGGATTTTCCGAAGATATAGTGTTTGGGAATTCCGCCCAAAATATCCGAGGCTTCCGCACAGACGACTCTGCTGTACTGGCCGGGGACATCATCCACAATCCCTGCGATGCGGCAACCATTGCTGACGGTTCAGTACATATTTTTGATACCCAAAAACTTCCCCTGCGCGACGCTGAAGGTAATGTATTTGCAGTGCTAGCTTTCGCTCACGATATTACCGGACGACATGAATCGGAAGCAGCTTTGCGTAGAAGTGAATCAAGATTTAGGTCTTTGGTAGCTAATATTCCCGGAGTGGTTTATCGCTGGAAGTGCGATTTTTCGACTAATTTTATTAGCGATGCCGTTTACTTATTAACCGGCTACCCTGCGGCAGATTTTATTTGGCTTATGGAGAGGATAGGCCGGACTTTTGCTAGCATTATTTACCCCCAAGATTTGGCAAAAGTAGAAGCAACTATTCGGCAAGGCATAGAAAACAAAGAGTCTTATAACTTGGAATACCGCTTGCTAGCAGCAGACGGCACGGTTAAATGGGTGTGGGATAAAGGTTCTCCTGTGTTCGACGCAGATGGAAACGTTTGCTATTTGGACGGGGTGATTTTTGATATTAGCGATCGCTACTGCGCCCAAGAAGCATTGCGCCAAAAAACTTCCGAGTTGGAATCTGTTTTCCTGGCCTTGCCAGATTTGTATTTCCGTCTCAACGCTGACGGCATTATTTTGGATTGCTTGTCAGGAAATTCCTCGGATTTGTACCTGAGTCCCGAGTATTTTGTGGGCAAACGAATGACCGATATCTTGCCGACAAACGCCGCCAGCGAATTCGAGATGGCAATGCTTGAAGTTTCCGAAAAACGAACTCCAATTAATATCGAGTATTCGCTACCTATGCCGGCAGGAGAAGAAACTTATGAAGCGAGATTGCTGCCTTTTAACTCGAATCAAGCGATCGCTATCGCCCGTAATATTACCAAGCGCAAACAAGCCGAAGCTCAATTAAAACATAAAAATCGCCAGCTAGAGCAAACATTGAAACAATTAGGCAGGACTCAAGCTCAACTAATTCAAGCGGAAAAAATGTCGGGTTTGGGACAGCTAGTCGCGGGAATTGCTCACGAAATCAATAATCCTGTCAGTTTTATTTACGGTAATATCACTTACGCTAGTGAGTATGCCAAAAACTTGCTGGCACTGTGCAGTTTGTACCAAACACATTACCCGAAACCTGTTGCTGTTATCGCAGAGTTTGCTGAAGAAATAGAAGTGGAATTTATGAAAGAGGATTTCCCGCACCTCCTGAATTCAATTCAAAATGGAGCCGATCGCATTCGCCAAATTGTTCTGTCTTTACGCAACTTTTCCCGGCTGGAAGAATCAGATATCAAGCGTGTTGATATCCACGAAGGCATAGACAGCGCTCTGTTAATTTTACAACACAAAATTAAAGAAAATGGCAGGAATCGCCAGATTGAAATAGTTAAAGAATATGGAAAATTGCCGCCGATACAGTGCTACGTTGGACAGTTAAATCAAGTTTTTATGAATATTTTAAATAATGCTATTGATGCTTTAGCGGATGTCAGGCATAGGAAGTTAGACTTGGCGAGTTATTCGGAAGAGGAAGGGCAAGATTTTCCGACTTTACCTTTAAGTTGCGACGCATTGCCTTGGATTCGGATTCGCACGGAGGTGTTGAAGAACAATCGGGTTGCGATCGTAATTTCAGATAACGGATCGGGAATGGCAGAGTCTGTTAAATCTCGGGTATTTGACCCGTTTTTTACTACTAAACCCGTAGGTAAAGGTACAGGTTTGGGACTGTCTATATCTTATCAGATTGTGGTGGAAAGACACGGGGGAACGCTGCGGTGCATTTCCGCGCCGGGAGAGGGAACTGAATTTGCGATCGAGATTCCCATTCGGCAGAGGTAATTAGTCATTGGTAATTGGTAGTTACACCCGAAAAATGATAATCTAATTAAAGGTTCTAACAGTCAGGAATATTAGCATGGTATACAAAAGCATACATACTTCTAGTGCCGTTGCAAAACCAATTAAAGAAGAAGATGATGATGATTCCTATGTTGACTATTTTTATGACGATCCGGGGGCTCCGCCGGGAACTCTGGACTTAGAACCAGATGCGCCACCTCCGGAGATTGTATTAATTGACTATTGCGAAACAGCCGCAAGTCGCGCCAAATTGGCAAATCCTCAAAAAGCTGCTGCGTATTTAGATACAGCATCTGTTTCTTGGGTTGATATGTTGGGATTGGGAAACAAAGAAACTTGGCGGCAAATGGGCGAAGTGTTTAATTTACACCTAATGGCTCAGGAAGATGTAGTTAATGTTCCCCAGCGACCGAAAGTAGTAGACTATGAAGAACACATTTTAATCATTGCTTGGATGGTGATGCTCCATCCAGAATTAGATACTTTTCATAAAGAGCAAGTAAGTTTGATTTTGGGCAAGCATTACCTGTTAACTGTTCAGGAAGAACCGGACTATGATTGTTTTGAACCAGTGCGCGAGCGCATTCGTAAAGGACAAGGAGTAATTCGCAAACACGGAGCTGATTATCTGGCTTATACTCTGTTAGATTCGATTATAGATGGATTCTTCCCTGTATTAGAAGTTTACGGAGAGCGCATTGAAGAATTAGAGGATGAAGTGGTGGTGAACCCCACCCGCAAAACCCTGGAAAAAATCTATAAAATCCGGCGAGAATTGCTGACTCTGCGCCGCGCCATTTGGCCGCAGCGGGATGCAATTAATGTTTTAATTCGAGATAGCAGTGATTTGATTAGTCCCGAGGTGCGAATTTACCTGCGCGACTGTTACGATCATACGGTGCAGGTGATGGATATGGTGGAAACCTATCGAGAGTTGTCTTCGGGTTTGATGGATGTTTACTTGTCTTCTGTTGGTAATAAAATGAATGAAATCATGAAGTTGCTGACGGTGATTTCGAGTATTTTTATTCCTCTAACTTTTGTTGCGGGAGTATACGGGATGAATTTCAATACAGAGAAATCGCCCTGGAATATGCCGGAACTGAACTGGTATTTTGGCTATCCGCTTTGTTGGGCAATTATGCTAGGGATCGCCTCTGGTTTAGTTTACTTCTTCTGGCGACGCGGCTGGTTTGATAATTTTTCTACTGTGAAAGATGATTCATTAAAGTAACCGAATTAAAGATTTGAGATTTGGGATTAAAGATTGAATAATTAAAAATTATGTGAGGTAAAAAGGTTTCCGGCCCCTAGTTGAATCCGTGCCATAAATCCTTGCCTGATAATTCCCAACTTTTCAGCCCCCTGATTCATCCGTGAGTGAATTTAAGGGGAGTTGCATGGAAATTTAATTGTTGGGCGGGCTTTCGGGCCCACCGTACAAGAGTTTGAATAAACACAAATGTCCAAATTAAGTGGGCGACAAGTTAAAATCTTCAATCTCAAATCTTAAATTGATTGACGAACGATCGCGTACAATAAATCTGGGGAAAAAGTAGGCGCAGGCGGTTGCGGATTAGCGAAAGCTTGTCTGAGGAAAGTCCGGGCTCCCGAAAAACCAAACTTGCTGGGTAACGCCCAGTGCGAGCGATCGTGAGGATAGTGCCACAGAAAGATACCGCCCCCCGATTTGAGATTTGAGATTGGAGATTGGAGATTGAATCAAAAATCAAGCATCGAAAATCGCAAAGTGTTAGGGGGTAAGGGTGCAAAGGTGCGGTAAGAGCGCACCAGCAGCATCGAGAGGTGCTGGCTCGGTAAACCCCAGTTGGGAGCAAGGTCGGAGGGACTATGGTTGGTTTTTTACCAGTTCCGTTTTTTGGTACCGCTTGAGGCGTCTGGTAACAGGCGTCCCAGATAGATAACTGCCCTCGAAAACTGCTTGCAGTTGAGAGAACAGAACCCGGCTTATGTCCGACTTTTTCCCCCCCATTTAATTAAAATTCCCGCTTGGGAATAATGTCCACAAATCCTTTCGACCTGTTTTATGTTGGGAAATCTGGGCACTGCCCACCCGAAGAATGATTTTGGGTAAGGTGCACCATAAGCACCCGGAGAAATATTTATTTTTTCAAGTAAAAAAAATTTATTAATATGAATCTGATACAAGTTTAAAAAAATAATGCAACTTTTGACAAGCTCGCAACCCGGATAGTCATCCGTCATTCTCAAATCTCAAATCTCAAATCTCAAATCTCAAATGGTATGATTTATCCGGGTCGCCAAAAGCAACTTGAAACATTAATTCAAAAATTGGGACTGACGAAGGATGCTTCGATAAAATGGCATCTCCTCGATTTAGCTTTGACTCATGCGAGCGCGTCAGCTAAGGCAAATTACGAGCAACTAGAGTTTGTCGGGGATGCAGTTGTGCGGCTGGCGGCGTCGGAATTGTTGTTTGAGATTTATCCTGACTGTACAGTGGGGGAATTTGCTGCTATTCGATCGATCTTGGTGAGCGATCGCATTCTTGCTAAAATCGCTGAAAGTTACGGGTTCGATCGCTATTTAATTGTTTCCAGCAGTGCCGCCTCGGACAAAACAGGCGCTGAACCCCGGCTGGCAGATGCTTTGGAAGCGGTACTGGCTGCGCTTTATTTGAGTACCCAGACGTTAGAATTAATTCGCCCTTGGCTAGATTCTCACTTTCAACGCCTAGCGGCGGAAATCCGCAGCGATCCTGCCCGCCAAAACTACAAAGCTGCTCTCCAAGAGTTGACTCAAGGCAAATACAAAACTTTGCCCAAATATAGCGTCCAAGAAACCGGGACAGTGCAGGGCGGGGAAGATCGTTTTACCGCAGAAGTTCTCATTCAGGGAAAGTTGGTAGCAGAGGGAAAAGGTCGATCGATCAAAGCGGCCGAACAAGCAGCGGCTCAGGTAGCTTTCAATAAATTAGTTGATAGTCAGTAGTTAGTGGACTGCTGACTGTTGACTGTTGACTGTTGACTGTTGAGTGGTGTTATCAGTTATTTGTTATTTGTTAGCTGCTACCAATAACCAATAACCAATAACTACTGCCAACAGTCAACAGTCAACAATAATTTTTTTCAATTAAAACATAGATAATAATAAGAAAATATGCTATAATTACTGTGCGATTTTTGAAATTATTATCAATGAAAATCGGAATAGCTGTATTGGGTGCAGGTCGCTGGGGAGTTAACCTAATTCGCAACTTTCTCGAACATCCCAACAGCCAAGTTTTAGCGGTGGTAGACCCGAATCGAGATTCATTAGCGGCCGTTCAAAAACAGTTTAATCTCGATGCCTCGGTGATTCTAGCTACCGATTGGTCTCAAGTGCAAGCCTTGCCGGGACTGCAAGCTGTGGCGATCGCTACTCCAGCTTCCACACACTACACCCTCGCCGCAGCAGCGCTGAAAGAAGGTTACCACGTCTTAGCAGAAAAACCCCTCGCCCTCAACCTCACTGAAGCAATACAACTCTGTCAATTAGCCGAAAAACAGCAGCGACAACTCTTCGTTGACCACACTTATCTGTTTCATCCAGCAGTCGATCGAGGCCAAAGAATTATTCAACAGCATCAACTCGGAAAATTGCGCTACGGTTACGCCCAGCGCACCCATTTTAAACCGGTACGCCATGACGTTGATGCCCTTTGGGACTTGGCTATTCACGATATCGCTATTTTCAATACTTGGCTGGAACAAATGCCAATTGAAGTAAGGGCGATGGGCACTGTATTTCCGAAGGAACCAGGAAAAGGGAAGAAGGAAGAAGGAATAAATAAAGAAGCAGCAGCAATTGAAAATCAATTGGCTCCTTCACTGCTGGCTACTAATTCTGCAGAAAAACTAGCAGATTTAGTTTGGGTAACGCTCACCTATCCCGACGGATTTCAAGCATTTATTCACCTGTGCTGGCTAAATCCCGACAAACAGCGGCGCTTAACAGTTGTTGGCAGTTTGGGAACCTTGATTTTTGATGAAATGTCGCCAGAAACTCCCCTGATTTTGCAGCGCGGCCCTTCAGATTACCGGGGCGAAGAGAATAACTCTTTTGAAAGTGCGTTAGCGAAGCCCTCGAAGAGGATCGCGCCGCAGCCAACAAGCATCAGACACCGCGAAGTGTTGAGTTTAGAACAAGTAGAACCGTTGAGGCGAGTGTGCGATCGCTTCCTCAACTGCGTGCAAACAAATACCCCCTCTCTTACCTCTTCGGGCGCGGCTTCCGTCGAATTAATCCGCATTCTCAGCACTTTGAGCAAATCCCTCGAACTCGGCGGACAACCCCTAATACCATTTTAGAGTTTAGGTGGAGAAAATCACTCCTCAACTTTTGAAATTTCCCTTTTCCGTTACTAAGTCCGGGCTCTGAAAATAAAAACTTGACTGCTGATTGACAGGCAAAGAAATCATCACTGTAGTACCTTGATTCACGCCCGCACTGTGCAGGGTAATGCTTCCGATCATAGATTCCATTATCCTTCGCGAGATAGCCAAGCCCAAACCGTTACCGCCAAACTTGCGAGTTGTAGAACCATCAGCCATCACAAAAGGTTGAAACAATTTCTGCTGGTGCTCGGGATCGATACCAATTCCCGTATCTTTAATTGTCACCACCACCCAATCACTTTGACCGCTGGGGCTAGTCGTACTGTCAGCACTGCCGTTAAAACTACCAGAATTAGTCCTCGATTCTAGCCGCACAAATATATTAATGCTGCCCGACTCTGTAAACTTAACGGCATTGCTTAACACGTTTAAAAACACCTGTTTTAGCTTCTCGGGATCGGCGTGAACAATAATCGGATCGTGAGGAGCTGGCAAACTTAACTTCAAGCCTTTTTCCTCAATTTGAGTCGTTTGCAAATCAATCGCGTCTTCAAGTACCTGGGTAATATCAACTACTTCTAACATCATGGAAAAGGTGCCAGATTCTATTTTAGCAATGTCCAAAATATCATTAATAATATTGAGCAATTGCATGGACGAGTCGTGGGCCCGTTGTAAAAATTCCATTTCTTCATCTCGGTCATCGCAGTAGCCGTCCCGCACAATTTGAATAAAACCAATAATCCCGTTAAGCGGCGTTCTCAATTCGTGAGAAATATTCCCCAAAAATTCATTTTTTAATTGATTGGCAACTTGCGCTTCTTTGGTTGCGACTTCCAATTCTCTGGCCCAGGATCTGAGGCGCTGCACCATGCTGTTGAGTGCTTCTGATAGTTGATTAAATTCCCTAATTTGGAAATCTTGGGGTACTGTCTGCGACGCTTCCGTATCTACTTTCATCGCGTAGTCTCTCAGTTTTTCCACAGGACGCGCCAAGTCGCGAGACAGATATAAAGTCGCGATGATACTAGCAGCAACCAAACCTACAATTAAATTAAATAAAACTTGCTGAATTTCTTCTAAACCTGACAGAGCGTAATCTAAACGAGAGACAGCTAAAATAATCCATTTGCTGTTCTCCTGTTTAGTTGAAGGACTCGGGATAGCAGCGTATCCTGCTAGCAACTCTACACCATTTCTTTCAAAGGAAAATAGATGGAGAAAATCTTTTCCGCCTGCGATCGCCCTTCTGACAATACTTTTTAGTCGAGCGGCATCTGCCTCTTGGTCGATATTGCGGCCCACGCGGTTGATATTCGGGTGCGCCAAAATCTTCCCATCTTGGTCGATCGCCACCGTATAGCCGGCTAGAGAACCCTTGGGAGCGCTGGTTTGCACAGGCAAGGCCGACTGCAAACTCAAAGCATAACTCAACTGCAGGGTATTGCCCCGACGAATGTAAACAGGAGCGCTCAACACCAAACTCGCTTGGGTATCGCGGCCTTCTTTACCCGCCTCTGGAAAATCCTCACCACCCCAAGCCACCTTCTGGTCGTTTGCTGTCCCCTGTCGCTGCGGAGGTAAGGACAGACGAATGTAAACGCTCTTGTCGTCCAGCAGCGTTTGCTGCTGCTGTACGGGCGGCCAAAATTTTGCCGGCAGCGACTGAATCGGCTGCTGCCCGCAAGTGCTTGCTATCACTTGATTTGTCTTTAAATTAGTCAGTTGCAAGCAATCAACCTGCGCTGCTGGCAACCGCTGCCCTAATTGCGCGATAAACTTTTGATAATCCTTCGGATTTACAGACTGCAACATCGAGCTTTCCGAAGCGCCGATCAGATTCGACTTCAGCGATTTCGCCCACTGTTCAATAGTTTCTGCTTTTCTGGCTGCACTTTCTGTCAAGTTTAGACGAGCAGTTTCCAGAAGCGTCGAGCGTGCCTTGCGATAGGTAACATACTCCCCCACCAGTAGAACCGGTACGCTGAGCAACAAAATCCGCGACAGTAAAATACGGCGAAAGGAGGATTGACCTAACTTAACCATAGGACATATCTAAATTAAGGTGCAACACCCAACAGCGACCATTAAAGTGAAATAAACCAGACCGAAAGTGTGAATCTGTCTAGGGTACTCTGCTGCCGGGACAACACAGCTTCCGAACAACATTTAAACACAATTATAGAAGCCACTGTAGTAATCTCGATTCTAAGTGTGTGGACCCAAATATGCTCAGCAATTTGTTTCGCAACTGCCTGTGATTTCGGTCACACTTCCCTTCTGAATTCTCGGAGCGACTGGCACCTCATCGCCCAGGGGCCAAGTTTTCAGGCTGCAAAAAAGCCTCGGGTGGACATACCGCAGTTGCTTGAAGCTAGAATCGCATGGATGCACTCTTGAACCCAAATTAACGGGCAAAAAGTTCTGTCTCCGGCTAGTGCACAGAGAGAATTCTGCTTGATCGGACTTTTTCTTTCCGAATGCCTTCGAGAGATGGGTCAAAGATGGGCGATGCAAGATTTTGCACCCTGTCAAAGATTTCTTTTGCCATCCGATTGATTCGGTGACAATAATTCACCTGTCAAACAAAAAGAATGAGACGATCGAGCTGCCGATCGACTCTGACAACCCTAATGTGGGGAACCCTAGCCCAAACAGTGCACCCACGCTTTGTAAATTCGCGGTCTCGGCAATAATCTCCATAGCTTAATCGATGAAAAAAAACTTTAGCAATTATACGTATTATTACACAAACAACCGTCCGAGATATCATCACGCTTATTTGATATCTCCCCTTTTAGAAATGCTGGCGACACTTCAGCAGACCAGCAAGACAAAACTCCGAGTTTTGGATCTCGGCTGCGGCAATGGCAGCCTCAGTCACGTTATCGCAGAGCACGGCTGCGAAGTTGTCGGCGTTGACACTTCTGGACCCGGAATTGCCATCTCCCGTCAAAGTTTCCCCGAGTGTCAGTTTATCCAAGCAGATATTTACGACCTCCCAGATACCGATATTCTGAACTCATTTGATGTTGTCTTAGCTATTGAAGTAATCGAACACTTGCTTTATCCTAAAGAACTAGCAAAAACTGCCAAAAGATGCCTCGCTCCGGGAGGAAGACTAATTATTTCCACACCCTATCACGGCTATTTTAAAAATCTGGTTTTAGCGGTTTCTGGCAAACTAGATAAACATTTTACCGTTCTTTGGGATAACGGTCACATTAAAATTTTTTCCGTAGAGACGCTGACCAAGTTATTAACATCTGAAGGATACACCGACATAAAATTTAAATTTGCTGGTCGGTGTCCCTATCTTTGGAAATCAATGTTATGCTCTAGTACGTTCTCGCCACAAGCGGAGAAATTATGAGTTTTGAGTTGTAATTTTTCAGCCAATTAATTTTTCTGAATAAACGACCAGCCCTCATGAAAAGTAAAAGATAACTTTTATGGTGAAATGGTGAAACAAATAAAATGACTGTTGGCGTTTGGATATTAGGCGATCAACTTTGGCAGAACCAAGCTGCTATCAACCGCACAGATGATAAATTTTCCCTACTGGGATTTCCTACCGCGCCACCGCGACACACTTCAGTCGATCGGTCGCATGAGCTTTATCTTAGCCAATCTCGACAAAAGGCCGCCGGCTGAATTGCCAACCATCCGCCAAAAAGCGGCAGAGTGGCACTTAGGAAGTCATTAGTCAGTAGTCAGCAGTCAGCAGTCAGTAGTCATTAATCATTTGTTATTTGCTACCCATGCCCCATGCCCCATGCCCCATGCCCCATGCCCCATGCCCTTTGCAATTCTTATTTTTTCCCTGACTTTTCCCTAAACATTCCACAGCGTTTCCCCAGGCAAGTCTGAGGTTTTCCACAGATTCGACAAAGTTTTCCACAGAAATTAACGGCACTGTAGCATCTTGCTGCGGAATTGGGGATTTCCTTAACTTGCTGCCCAATCCCTCATAAACCGCCCAACACATAAAGATATGTAACAAAAAATGCCCTAAAAAGCTGATTCTTTGGTAAACCTTTTTTTTATCTAAAGGACTTTGTAATATTTCGCAACATTGACAAACCCACCCCCTCATAGCGCACAATGATGCGACCGACCTAAAAAAAAGCGCTCTGATTTCGGCTGTGCCTGCACCTGTATCCGGCCGAAGGGGGGGTTCTGTTTTCAATTTATTAGCGAGACTAAAAAAAATGATGAACCCAACAGTCAGTATTTTTGCTGAAATTCCCGAAACGCTGCACGATTCTCTCAAAACTTACCTGGAAACCCATCCCGAATGGGATCTAGACCGAGTATTTTGCGCGGCCCTGTCGCTGTTTTTGTTGCAGAATGCCGATAGCGGTACGCCTGAAGCTTCGCGCAGTTATCGCCAAGCTGCGAGAGTTTATCTCGAAACTCTGTTTCAATCTCCTCAAGACTTGCACAGCAACAATGTAACTCCGTCGTCTTAAAGGATAAGGGCAGAGGGGGAGACGCGGTTTCTGGGAAGGATTTTAGTTGACCGAGAGGGCGCGCACTGCATAGGTGTCAACTTAAGCTTAAAATCCCTGAGAACTATCGCTTCTAGCTTAAGGCCGATCGCCATTGCATCTCTCTTAAGAAGGGGACTTGGATAGCTTCAAGTCCCCCCGGCCTCTCAGGGGACGCCGGGGGGAGAAGCTGCCTTAATCGTCAAACAGTAGACGGGTAGTACATAAGACGCGCTTGTTTGCACCCATAGTGCTTATGGCGCACTCTACAGACTACAAACTAATGGCTGAAGACTACATCATGCCCATGCCGCCCATGCCGCCCATGCCGCCCATGCCGCCCATGCCACCCATGCCGCCCATGCCGCCCATGCCGCCCATGCCGCCCATGTCGCCCATGTCGCCGCCGGCTTTTTTCTTCTCGGGTTTTTCGACAATCACAGCTTCAGTGGTTAGCACCATACCAGCAATGGAACCGGCATTTTGCAAAGCCGATCGCACCACCTTAGCCGGGTCAATAATCCCGGCGGCAATCATATCTTCGTACACGTCGGTGAGTGCGTTGTAGCCAATGTTGAACTCGCTCGCGCGCACTCGCTCGATGACGATAGAACCTTCAACACCGGCATTATCAGCGATTTGACGCAATGGTGCTTCCAAAGCTTTCTTCACCAAGTCAGCGCCTACTTGTTCTTCGGCGTCTAAAGTATGTGCGATCGCATCTATTTTTGTAATCAGGTGAATTAGCGTCGTGCCACCTCCGGCAACGATACCTTCTTCCACAGCAGCTTTCGTAGCGTTCAAAGCGTCTTCAATACGCAGTTTACGGTCTTTAAGCTCGGTTTCGGTAGCTGCGCCGACTTTAATTACAGCGATGCCGCCGGCGAGTTTGGCGATGCGTTCGGTTAGCTTTTCCTTGTCGTAGTCGGAATCCGTCGCTTCTAGCTGCTTGCGGATTTGCTCGATCCGTTTTAGCACGTCAGCTTTGTGTTCTTCGCCAGCAACAATGATCGTGTTTTCTTTGTCGATCGTAATTTTGCGGGCGGTACCGAGCATTTCTAGGGTTGCGGTATCGATGCTGAGTCCGACTTCTTCGGAGATTAGTTGACCGCCAGTGAGCACGGCGATATCTTGAAGCATAGCTTTGCGCCGCTCCCCAAAACCAGGAGATTTCGTTGCTGCGATGTTCAATACGCCGCGGGCTTTGTTGACTACCAGAGTTGCCAAAGCTTCGCCTTCAATATCTTCGGCGATAATTAGCAGCGGTTGACCGGTGCGGGCGATTTTTTCGAGAACTGGAATTAGTTCTTGAATCGAGCTAATTTTTTTGTCGGTAATCAGGATGCGAGCGTTTTCGTACTCAACTTCCATGCGATCGCCGTTAGTGACGAAATACGGAGAAAGATATCCGCGATCGTACTGCATCCCTTCGACAACTTCCAATTCTGTTGTCAGAGATTTCGACTCTTCAACAGTAATTACGCCGTCTTTGGTGACTTTTTCCATGGCTTGGGCAATCATGGCGCCGACTTCTTCGTCGTTACCGGCGGAGACAGTGGCGACTTGAGCAATTGCAGCCCCTTCGACGGGTTTCGCCAATTTCTCGATTTCCAGCACCAAGTGGGCGATCGTTTTTTCAATACCCCGGCGCAGCGCGACTGGGTTCGCGCCCGCGGCTACATTCTTCAAACCTTCGCGGATGAGGGATTGAGCTAGAACCGTTGCGGTTGTTGTGCCGTCGCCTGCGATATCTTTAGTTTTGGAGGCGACTTCTTGAATTAAGCGAGCGCCGGCATTTTCCAGGGGGTCTTCGAGTTCGATCTCCCTAGCAACGGTGATACCGTCGTTAACGATTTGGGGAGCGCCGTATTTCTTTTCCAATAGGACGTTCCGGCCTTTCGGACCCAAGGTGATGCGGACAGCATCGGCGAGTTGATTGACGCCGCGTTCTAGTGCCCGCCGAGATTTGTCGCTAAATGCAACTATTTTGGTCATGTTTGTCTCCAATCGCTTACATTAGCAAATTTAGCACTCTCTGAGGCTGAGTGCTAAGTTGATCGATTTTTGATTGTAGCGCGACTCAACGCTGGGGGGGATTGCGGGGGCGGATGGGAGATTTGGGCGAGCTCGTTCCGGGTGGCTAAGGACAGGGCATTGCCGTGTCCCCACAGATCTCGTGTTCCCACAGATATAATGTGGTTTGTTACATATCGATATAATCAGGTTTTAGTTAATACCAAAACCTAATTTTGATGGCACGTTATCCCAAAGCAGAATTTTTATTAAAATTTTCTTAACTTGTGTTTCCGGTCATCTACCTTTCGATAGAGCTTCTCTTCTTTTTTCAAACTTCTACCTTCTATAGCAACCGCCAAGACTATTAGGACGTTCTTAATTGCTGAAAACGTGAGCTGAAGATTGCGCCTTCCTTCTTCCTTCTTCCTTCTTCCTTCTTCCTTCTTCCTTCTTCCTTCTTCCCTCTTCCTTCTTCCTTCTTCCTTCTTCCTTCTTCCTTCTTCGTTCTTCCTTCTTCCCTCTTCCTTCTTCCTTTCCTCAATCAATCTCAAATTACGCACTAACAAATGGCTCGTTATTCTCGACTGCAAAAACTCGGCTCTTATATGCGCCCGCACTGGAAGCCAACATTCTGGGGCATTTTTTCGCTGTTAATTGTCAATGCTGTGGGCGTTTACATTCCCCTGCTGATTCGGAATTCAGTTGACACTCTCCAAGTTGCGACTAAATTTGACGAAGTTTTCAACTTCGTGGCACTAATTCTGATCCTCGCCTCAATTATGTGGGTCATTCGGATGGTGTCGCGGATTCTGCTGTTTGGCGTGGGGCGTCAAGTAGAATTTGACCTCAAACAGCAAATTTTTAACCATTTATTAACATTAGAACCGTCTTATTTTGCCGCCAATACGGTAGGAGATTTAATTAACCGCGCTACTTCCGATTTGGACAATATTCGGCGCTTGGTGGGGTTTGCGGTACTCAGTTTGGCGAATACGGCATTTGCTTATGCTTTGACTTTGCCGGTGATGTTGGGGATAAATGTAAGGCTGACGTTGTTTGCGATCGCCGTTTATCCTTTAATGCTGGTTTTGGTGCAGTTATTTAGCGACAAACTTCGCATCCAACAGTTAGCCGTGCAAGAGGAATTGTCGGCGATGAGCGATTTGATTCAGGAGGATATGAGCGGGATTTCCGTAATTAAAATTTACGCTCAAGAAGAGAACGAACGCCGAGCTTTTCGCAATTGCAACGCGCAGTTGCTATCAGCCAATTTGGAATTAGCAAAAACTAGAAACTTTATTTTTCCGCTGCTGGGCGGTTTGGCAAGTATCAGTTTGTTGGTGCTGCTTTCTGCTGGTGGCGGGGCAATTGCTAATGGTCAAATTAGCATTGGCGATTTTGTGGCGTTGCTGATTTATGTCGAGCGTTTGGTGTTTCCGACGGCCCTGTTGGGTTTCACCATTACTGCTTACCAGCGGGGAGAAGTGAGTGTCGATCGCATCGAATCAATTCTGACTGTGGAACCGCAAATTAAGGATGCTGCCGATGCAGGTGAACTGAAAATGCCAGTCAAAGGCGAAATTGTCGCCCGCCATCTAAATTATACTTATCTCGGTGCTAAGACACCCGCGCTTAAAGATGTTGATTTTACCATAAAACCGGGAGAAACTGTCGCAATTGTTGGGGCGATAGGCTCGGGAAAATCAACTTTAGCTAATGCGCTGCCCAGACTGCTGGACATCGCTCCGGGTCAGTTATTTTTAGACGGGCAGGATATTACCGAGGTAAAATTGACCGAATTGCGCGGGGCGATCGCCTACGTTCCGCAAGAAAGTTTTCTGTTCGGTACTACCATCAAGAATAACATCCGCTACGGAAACCCTTTAGCGGAACAGCCGCAGATTGAAGCCGCGGCAAAACAAGCGCAAATTCACGCCGAAATCCTCAACTTTCCGCAGCAGTACAAAACAGTGGTCGGCGAGCGTGGCATTACTTTATCCGGCGGACAGCGGCAGCGGACGGCACTTGCTCGTGCTTTGTTAGTTGACGCCCCGGTGTTAATTTTGGATGACGCTCTTTCCAGCGTTGACAATCAAACTGCTACCGACATTTTGCGAAACTTAGCAACGGGAACCGATCGCAAAACGGTAATTTTTATCTCGCATCAAATGTCAGCAGCCGCTAGTGCCCATCGCATTTTTGTGATGGAGAGAGGAGAAATAGTTCAGAGTGGCTCTCACGTTGAATTGGTAGGGCAAACAGGGCTTTATCAGTATTTGTGGAACCAGCAAAAATTAGAGGAATTGCTGCATTGACCAGTGACCGATACTTTGAGTTATCGAGAGTTAGACCCTAGATAAATAGGTACGTGCAAATAAACTGGTGACGAAAAGGGCGGGGTTTGTCAGAATAAACGGGCTGCTAGTATAGCTCTCGGTTAAACCAGCCCGATCCATCTAATGTTTATTTGTAACCACCTACTTAACTAGGAAAGTTAGGGTTGAAATTTATCCCACTAACTGCATTCCTAATCATAGGATTTTGGTGCTAAAAAAGCAACCACATTTACTGCAACCGATTTTAATTAGCTACCTTACTGAAGGGGATTTCTTGTTGTTGCAATAATTTAATCGATTGCAGACTATCTGAAGCAGCATCCCAAAGAATGAATTTGAAGCAGTCAGGAATATCGCGAAGTGTCAGTGATTTTGAGTTGGCCAGCAGGTGAATATTAGCATTGTGACAGGCCTGAAGATTATAGTTAGGTATTCGCTCCGAGAGATGATGAATATTGTGGTAAGCAATATCAGCCGAAAACCAATTGAGAAGATTGGGTAATTTTAGGTAACTACTACCTTCAATTGCGCCAAGAAGATAGTCCCAACCCTCGGCTTTATGAGCGTAGGAACCGTCAAAATTATGCTGAACAAAGAAAATACAGATAAATATCGCTGCTGAACAGGTCATGACAATTGAGTAAACACTCCAGAAAAAGCCAAACCCCAGTAAGTTGCTCAGATAAATCCAGCTACCAACAACACAAATATTGTTGAACAGTAAATCCCAAAATTCAGCCGTCGTATACCAATGTTTGGATTTATAAGAACCAATGATGGCAGATAAACCCATGCCAAAATCTTGATTGAGACAAGCAAAAATATGTCGGATAAAACCAGTAATTCCCAATAGGAGCGCGAGTCTTGGCTTAATAATTAGATAGAAAAAACCACCGGGAAACAGCATCAAGGGGTGTCTGAGTAACTGATACATCTTTTGACTAAAGGGGCTTAGCGCCGCAAATTTTTCGGTGGATATCAATGCCGAAGGGCCTCGGTACATATCCCAATTACCATTATGTTTGTGGTGATAAGCGTGTCCCCTCGACCAGGGGTACTGAGGAATCGCATTGATAATACCTAGCAGAAAACCCATCATGCGATTGACTTTTTTGGAACTAAAAAGAGAATAGTGTCCGCAATCGTGCATCAAAGAGAAACAACGTCCTGAAAAAAGTGTCATCAACACCATTATCGGCGGGAGCAAAAATACAGAAATGGCAGCAGCTTTAAAGGCTAAAAACCATAAGAATGTATAAGGAATCACTGTATTGAGTATTTGGCAACTAGCTTTCAAGTTGTTGCTCTTCATATAAGGAGCTAGCACAAAATCCGACTTTTTGATCGCGTTTTTCATTCAGTATATCTATGATGTATGGAGAAGTGCTTAGCTTAGCATCAGGAGAGGCTGGCTATTTTTGGCATGGTTTTATTGCAGGTAATTGGGTGAATTCGGTTTAAAATTGACCCCTACTTTACAAAATTGCTGATAATATTTAGTCCATTAGCTCCTCCTTTTTGTGGTTTCGCCAAGCTCAAGGTTATCCCCGATTTGACGTACTTAATCATAACAAACTGCGGTACTAATTGCTAATCATTGCCGCAAATTGAGTTGTATTTTATCCTTACCTGTTAGGAGAATAAGAATTTATTGGGTGGAATTTTAGGTCGCCATGATTTCAAGCAAATGTGAGATAGGGGATGGCTCTATTAACCGTCGTTGCAGATGAGCATCTTTGCTAGACAATTAATTCAGTTAGGAATGGTAAGTGATGGAGAACCGTATCAACCTGCCACTTCACAGGTGTATTGATAGGCAGATTTACATGACAAATCACCAGGCATCAACCAGGCATGAAAAATCCATTTCAAGCAGTGTATCCAATGGTCAGCATATTTTGGTGAATGAACAGATTCTGTCAATACCCAAAGCTACCTTGCCGCTTGTTATTTTCAACTCGCATTGGTTTCTTGCTTGCTGCAGCACTGTAGCAGACTTTACCATATTTTTCAGCGCGGGAACAGTCTGCAATAAAGAATCTGTCTCTAATTTCCCAGTAAAAAATGCTTTCAGGGCTTTATTTATTTCCCGGTTGTTACAAATCCGAGGATATTCCCATGTCTCAGCGAGAATCGTCATAACTCAACGTTGTTTGCAGAAAAAACTGTGAAGCCTGTCAGCCGCCGAGCAATTGCTGCACCCGAAGGCATTAATATGATTGTTGGTTGGACGATCGGCATTGGGTGATGTATGCCGCTATTTTTGCTTGCATCGTCTGTGCCACACTTTACTGTACCGGGTTCTACGCCGACTCGAGCGCAGGTTCAAAATTTTGGCTACTGGCAAAAACTTTTTATGGGCGGGCTATAGGGGCGATCGACAAACGGCTCATCTCGGAAACCAAAGCTGACACAACATCCAGAACCGCAGAGGATTTTGGCTCAATTCCTTGAAAATAGAATTTGAGGAGCGATCGCAAATGCCTGCGTTTTTTGTGCTCGGAGATAGCTCGGATTTGCTACAATCTAATCGCACATGCGACTAGAAATGGGTTATGACCGAACTATTAGATGAGACGCTTTCTATTGAAATGGCGGCTCGCATCAAAAGCAACCGTAAAAACTGCTTTGACAACGCCTGTAAAGCAGCGTTAGCCACCGAGGGCGCGATTTATGTTCAAGGCTTTTTAGCCGTGCCGGGAGTGCCATATAAACCCATCGAGTATAGCTGGATTGAACTCGACGAGCGAATTGTTGACCCAACCTTTCCCCATCTGGGTTTCATCGCTCAAGACATTCATTACTTCCCCGTCCAGCGCTTCAGCGTCAAGAAACTCAAAGCAATCCTAGAAGAATCAAAAGAAGATTATCCGGAAGATGACCCCCTGCCGATTTATGGCAATCAACCTTATGAATATTACGGCGATTTGATGTTAGGCGGTAGCGATTACCAAAATGCTTACGATTTGGCTGCCGCTAAATGCAGGGAATTAAACCAACCCAAAAAACAGGATGTGAACTAATTCAAGACTTACCAAAAAATGGTTTGGCGCGCTACTTACAGTGGTAAGGTGTGCTGCACCTCACCTATAGAGGTTCAAGTCAGTGCTGAAGCTCCAAACCTCGAATAATGAAAAGCAGCCAATAACGGATGTGAGTCCTGATTCCCAATCAAATCAGCCAATAATTTAGCCGTCACCGGAGCCAACAAAATGCCATTGCGGTAATGCCCCGTAGCCCATGTCAAATTCTCCCAAGCACTAGCACCTAAAATCGGCCATTCATCAGGAGTAGCCGGCCGAAATCCCCACCAAAACTCCACAATTGGATAGTTTTGTAATTCGGGATATAACTTAATCGCTCCGGCTAGCAAACTTTGCATTCCCGCAGGCGTATTTCCCGGTCTAAAATCCACATTTTCGCTAGTTGCACCAATAATAATTCTGCCATCTTGACGTGGCACAATATAAATGCCAGTCCCGAATAGAACAGTTTGCAGGGGCTGGATAACTCCACAATCTTCTGGTACACATACTGACAGCATTTGCCCCTTTCTGGGAAAAACAGGAATATCTAATAATTTCTCAGACCAAGGACCTGCAGCCAAAACATAACGGTCTGCTTGGAATTTTCCTGCTGTTGTTTCAATGCCAACAACTCGGTTTCCCTGCCGAATAATTTCCCCGGCATTGCCTTGAATAATCTCAATCTGCAATTCTTTAGTTGCGGCCTGAAGCGTCCGAAATAAAGCGCGGTTGTCTACTTGAGCGTCGTCAGGATACCACCAACCGCCAATTACTTCTTGACCTAATCCAAACTGGTGCTGGCGAACAGTATCTCTGTCCAACCATTGATAATTAAGGTCTGACAAAAGTGGCTTTTCTGGAGGCTCATTTTGACAAACTGGTGCGAGAATTCCCGATCGCCAATACCCCGTTTTCAATCCGGTAATATTCTCTAGCTGTTCTACCCAGGCGGGATACAGTGTGCGGCTTTGCAAGCACAAATCCAGCATCGGACTGGGGGGAATTCGTTCGGCTTGCGGGGCAAGCATTCCAGCAGCAGCCCGGGCCGTCGGTTGTTTAGAATCGGCGGTGAGAACCGCGACAGA
Organism: Microcoleus vaginatus PCC 9802; assembly: GCA_022701275.1. NCBI lineage: Bacteria > Bacillati > Cyanobacteriota > Cyanophyceae > Oscillatoriales > Microcoleaceae > Microcoleus > Microcoleus vaginatus. The sequence goes on along the minus strand of CP031740.1, from coordinate 1,286,264 downwards.
TGCCCCTCGCAATTTCAGTTCTACTGCTAGCGAAAGGCCAATTATTCCGCCGCCAATAATCAGAATATCTTTAGATGAATTCATTAACTTTTCTATGGACTTTCTGGCTTTTTTGACCTCTCGGGTTTCTTTAGGGTAAGGTGCCCCGTCTGCACCTTACAGTTAGAATTCTTGCACAAGTCTTACAGATTATCTGGCAAGGCGATCGTCCTATCTGCCTTCCTTAACAAAAAATCTATGCTTGGGGTTTCCAGACAGTTTCAGAACCTTGACCCCAGAAACCATCATATTTTGTCACCTTAATATCGCCTAAAACCTTCGTGTGGCAGGACAAACGGCGGTTGGAGGCGGGAGAATGGGGAGGAACCGAAAGTCGGGCTTTTTCGCGCCACTGGGACTCGGAAACTTCGCCCTCGACGGTGACGGCGCAGGTGCCGCAAGTGCCGAGGCCGTGGCAGTTGATGACTTTGGCGTTGCCGTTGTAGACATCGATGCCGTTTTTGAGCAAAACTTCACGGAGATTCGCTCCGCGATCGCACTCAAATGTTTTTCCTTGCGCTTGTACCTTGACCACAGCAATTTACCCCAGTTAGATTTATGTTAATTTTCCTATATATTATCGCATTAAATTCAAATAAATTCATCTAATATGGTAAGTGATATATTACCAATTTCTCAATCGCAATTTCCCATGACAAATCGGCTCTGGATCTACGATACCACGCTGCGAGACGGTGCTCAGTGTGAGGGACTCTCCTTATCTCTCGAAGACAAACTGCGAATTGCTCGGCAGTTAGACAGTTTAGGAATTCCCTTTATTGAAGGCGGCTGGCCGGGGGCGAATCCTAAAGACGTACAATTTTTTTGGCGTCTCAAAGAACAGCCCCTAACTCAAGCAGAAGTTGTAGCTTTTTGTTCGACTAGGCGGCCGGGAACTACGGCAGCTAATGATGAAATGTTGCAGGCTATTTTGTCCGCCGGTACTCGCTGGGTAACACTGTTTGGCAAGTCGTGGGATTTGCACGTTATTGAAAGTTTGAAGACGACGCTAGAAGAAAATCTGGCGATGATTCGAGATACAATTGAATATTTGCGGAGTCAGGGAAGGCGCGTTATTTACGATGCCGAACACTGGTTTGACGGCTACAAGCACAATCGAGATTATGCTATTAAAACTTTAGAAGCTGCCGCCGATGCCGGTGCAGAATGGCTGGTGCTGTGCGATACTAACGGGGGTACTTTACCTCACGAAGTCAGTCAGGTTGTTCGCGATGTTTTAGCAGCTTTAGGAACCAATCGCGAAGTACCTGTGCAGTTAGGAATTCACACTCACAACGACTCGGGAGTTGCAGTTGCTAATGCTTTGACTGCGGTGCAGGAAGGGGTGACGATGGTACAGGGAACTATTAACGGTTACGGCGAACGCTGCGGCAATGCCGATTTATGTTCCTTAATTCCTAATTTTCAGCTAAAGTTGGGTTATGATTGCATTCAAGACGAGCAATTAGTTAAATTAACTCAAGTAAGTCGATCGATTAGTGAAATTGTTAATCTTGCCCCCGATGACCATGCTCCTTTTGTAGGTCTTTCGGCTTTTGCTCACAAAGGCGGAATCCACGTATCGGCTGTTGAGAAAAATCCGTTAACTTACGAACATTTGGAACCGGAAAAAATTGGCAACAGGCGGCGAATTGTGATTTCGGATCAAGCGGGTTTGAGCAATGTTTTGGCAAAAGCGCGCACTTTTGGAATGGATCTCGATCGCAAAAATCCTGCTTGTCGCCAAATTCTAGAAAAATTGAAAGATTTGGAAAGTCAGGGATATCAATTTGAGGGTGCTGAGGCGTCTTTTGAATTGTTAATGCGGGAAGCCTTGGAACAACGGCCGCCGTGGTTTGAAATTAAGGGATTTCAAGTCCACTGCGATAAGGTTGGCGAAGATTGTACGGCTTTGGCCACGGTCAAATTGTCAGTAAACGGTACAAATATTTTGGAAGCTGCCGAAGGAAACGGCCCGGTTTCGGCTTTGGATGCGGCTTTGCGGAAAGCTTTGGTGAATTTTTATCCGGCGATCGCCCATTTTTACCTGACAGATTACAAGGTGCGGATTCTGGACTCCGGTGCGGGAACTTCTGCTAAAACTCGCGTGTTGGTTGAGTTTAGTAACGGTCAAGACCGCTGGACGACTGTGGGGGTTTCTGGTAATATTTTGGATGCTTCTTATCAAGCGGTTGTTGAGGGTTTGGAGTATGGTTTGGTGTTGGGAGATAGGGAGGCGATCGTTTTAACTGTGTCGAGTTATTAGGTTAACGGCGAAGAGAAGTTGCCTGAATATCGATGTTTAAATAGATACCAGGCGATTTCAAGATAGAGTTAGCCAATTTAAAAAGGGTGAAACCTGAGATTTTGCATCATTCTCAATCAGGCTTTTATGGGCTGGCTATAAGATCCCACCCACAAGAAATTCATTCTTTGTGGAACAGGCCCCAAAGCTTGTTAAAGGAGAATGGTACTATGGGCGTGAGTCAAACCAAACCTCGGATTAATCTGGTTTCCATCGGGAATAAACATCGGGTAAACTTTCGGGTTATCCGTCACAGAAAAATAGCCTTTACCTTTACTAACTACGTCCCATAAAGGTTTAAATGTTTTGTTACTATGCTCTCCTAGTACCCATCCTCCAATACTTGTTTTTAACTGATATACCGCTGTCTACAGGCAAACTTTGTTTTTTGTGAGCCGACAAATGTTTCTAATTCTCCAATTTCGGTAATTGTCTGTCCCTCATAAAAATTGGGCAGGAGTTATCCTAGTTGTTTGATCCAATTCATAATTGTCGTATGATGTACACCTTTGACTCTCTCAATCTCCCTTAACCCCATGCCATTAACATACATTTTTAGGCATTCGTCTTTAACTTCTTGAGGATAACTTCTGTGAGGTTGATAGCAGTCTATAAATTGTTTTCCACAGTTAACACACAGGTAGTTCTGCTTACCTTTTTTTCGCCCATTTTTATTGATATGGGTTGACTTACATTTAGGACATTCCCTAGAAGATGACTTGTGTTGAATTGTTTTTTGTGAATTGTTATTAGAATCAATCATATCTTAATTCAGCAACGCCGATTATTTAACAATTTGCTGTGTGATTACACAATCATTTTTGCTATTCATGGTAACTCTGTATGAGGGATAAAACCCCTCATACAGAGTTGCCAGTCTCTTTCAATTGCCCATTCTAGCTAAGACTACTTTTTCACCTCATTATTATTACCTTCCCCAACGATAGATCGCATTCCTTCGAGCGTAGCGGGAATGCTACGCGGGTCCATAAACATCACCTTGCTGCTGTCGCTGGTGCCAATTTTTAAGCCCATATCCAGATAGTTTTGAGCTAACAAAAATTGTAAAGCTTCACGAGCATTGGGGTCATTTTGCAGAGTTTTGCCAATAATTTGCAAGGCCTCGGAAGTAGCTTGAGCTTTCAAAACCTGACTTTGGCGTTCTGCTTGAGCTTTCAGGACGATCGCCTTTTGTTGAGCTTCCGCTTCCAAAATAGTCGCTTTTTGGCGCGCTTCTGCGTCCAGAACTTGCGCTTCTGCTTTACCTTTGGCGCTGTTAACTGCTGACTCGCGTTCGCCCTCGGATGTCAGAATTGCCGCCCGCTTCCGTCGATCGGCGGCCATTTGCAATTCCATCGATTCCTGTACAGTTTTAGAAGGGATAATATCGCGCAATTCTACCCGCGTTACTTTAACTCCCCAAGGATCAGTAACAATATCTAAATCTCTGAGCAAGATTTCATTAATTTGAGAACGAGCAGTAAAGGTTTGTTCTAGATCCAGTTGACCCATTTCGGCGCGAATTTGAGTCAGCACCATATTTACCATTGCTGACTGGAGATTTTCTACTTTGTAACAAGCTTTTTCCAAGTCTACAATGCGCCAGTAAACCACAGCATCAACCGTGAAGGAAACGTTATCGCGGGTGATACAAGCTTGCGGAGGAATATCTAAGACTTTTTCCCGAATTGTTTGCTCGTACACGACGCGATCGAAAAACGGCGTGACAAAATTCAAACCGGGTTCCAGTTTCTTGCCGCTGTATTTACCTAAAGTTTCCACCAGCGCTTCATTTCCCTGATTGATAATCTTGACTGAACCTGCGAGGGCTGAGCCGCCGAGTGCTAAAAATACAAGTAAAAAAAATTGTTCCACGGTCGCCTCCTATCAATATAGAGTGTTGACTGTTGACTGTTAAATGTTGACTAATGACTGATGACTAACTACTAATTGGCTGTGATTAATTACGCATTTTGTTTAAGAATGCAAGAGATTTTCTGGCAAAACTATCAGAGTAGTGCCTTTCCGTCCGACGACAATTACGTTTTGGTTGGGGGGGATAGTCGCCTTCGTGTCTTCGCAGCGAGCTTGCCAAGAATTCCCCTCATAAATGACTCGGCCGGCTTCTCCGGGGGGAATTTCTGTTAAAGTTTTTGCTTCCTGAGAATCTGCGATCGCCCTTGCCGTGCCTTTTGGTATCAACCCCCGAGACAGCAGCACAAAAACTGTCGAAAATACCATCCAGAGGAATATTTGTAAATTAACGTAAGGTAGAACTAGAGAGCATCCAGCTACGGCGAAGGCGCTCAGTCCCATCAGAAAAGCGACAAAAGCAGTCGGGAGAAATAGCTCTGCCAAACACAGCAAAGACCCAGCTAGCAGCCAAAGGAGCGTCGGAGTCCAGATCATAAAAAGAATAGGTGATACTATTTAGATCTTAGATTTGAAATTTAAAATTTAAGAAATGCAAACAACTGACTCTGCAAGGGTTTGCCACTTGCAAGCCCTCAGAGCGCTTTTTCGCGCAGCGGTACCAGGTTGAGGCTTCCATCGTACTCCAAGTCTGAGTTTAGTAACTTAAATTACAATTTAAGCCGGTGCAGACTGGCAGAAACTACAATTTCTACGGGCCCAAAGGCAGTTAAGAAATTGATAGGGGCTAAAATCAGTTTATTCTCAAGCTCATGAATTTGGGCTTGCGAATCATATATCTTCAGAATGTTTTTATTACACAAACTATTTCGATATGATCAGCAGTTTCTCCGAACCCATTTATTGCCCGAATCTTAGCTGTCCAGATCCCCGTAATACCTTTGGCCGCCAGCACTGTGCAGCGTGCGAAACGGATTTAATTTATCGCTATGTGTGGGTGGTGGGGCAAGCAGCCGAGGAAGTGCCGACGGGTAAGGTAATAGCCGATCGATACTTTGTCATTGCACCCCAAATCTGGCTCGACAGCCGTCCTGTTCTGCCTCCCAGCGTCCCGGAACAACTGCCGGATAGCATTATGCCTTACCTGCATTTGTATCCCCAACGGCTGCATACGCCGGAAGTATACGGTTTTTGTTCGCTAGGGGAAGCACCGGAAGCGACAGAGGTGCTGTTGTTGGAAAATGTGCCCATCAATAATTTCGGTCGCCTGTATCCTTCTATTTTAGAATCTTGGTCGGGGACAAGCGGCGCGCGCCAAGTTTACTGGCTGTGGCAAATGCTCCAAATGTGGGCGCCGCTGTCGGAACAAGGAGTCGCTTCGAGTTTGCTGGTACCGCAAAATTTGCGGGTGGAAGGTTGGCGGGTACGCCTGCTGGAACTGCACCGGGGCAATTTTGTACCGACGCTGCGGGATTTGGGAGATGTGTGGTCAGGTTTGGTGGAATCAGCGCAACCCGAGGTGCAGTCGAGACTCGGAGAGATTTGTCAGTTTATGCGCCGCAGCAGCATGAATTTCGAGGCGATCGCCCTGGAACTCAACGATTTACTATTAGAACAAGCCGCTAAATTGCCTCTGCACTTAGAAGTAGTCGGCATGACCGATACCGGGCCGCAGCGCTCCCAAAATGAAGACAGTTGCTATCCGGTTGCTACGGATTTTCAATCTAGCAAAACTTCAGGGAACGACAAACTAATTCCTTACTTGACAATGGTTTGCGACGGGGTTGGAGGCCACGAAGGGGGAGAAGTTGCCAGTCAATTAGCCGTGCAGTCCCTGAAAGCTTTAATCCAAAATTTGCTCGCAGAAATTGCTGAACAAGAAGAGTTGATGACGCCAGCAATGGTCATCAAGCAACTCGAAGAAATAGTGAGAGTTGTGAATAATGTGATTTCCGCTCAAAATAACGAGCAGGGAAAAGAGTTGCGACAGCGGATGGGGACAACTTTGGTGATGGCCCTCCAGTTGCCTCAAAAAGTGAAAATTTCCGAGGAGTTGCCCTCGAATAACAGTCACGAACTTTATTTAGTCAATGTTGGAGACAGCCGGGCTTATTGGATTGGCAAAAATTACTGTCACCGGCTGACTGTGGACGACGACGTAGCCTCAAGGGAAGTCCAGCTAGGACACTGTTTATACTGGGAAACTCAACTGCGATCGGATGCAGGAGCCTTGACTCAAGCTTTGGGCACGCGGGACGGCGATTTCCTGCGCCCGACGATTCAGCGATTTATTGTCGAAGAGGAAGGCTTACTGCTGCTGTGTTCCGACGGTTTGAGCGACAACGACTGGGTAGAGCAGTCTTGGGAGAATTACGGCCCAGAGGTGCTCGAAGGCAAAATGTCTTTGGAAGCCGCGGTTCAGTCTTGGATTCGTCTCGCCAACGAGAAAAATGGTTACGACAACACCTCTGTGGTGGTGACTCACTGTCGAATGTCGCCGGAGAGATTGGTACTGTTTGATCCGGCGGTGGCCTCAGCGCCGGCGTCAGCCTCGGTGTCCCTGCCACCGTCGCTCCCGGCCTCCCTCAAGAAGTCCGGGAGGATTCCAGAATCTCAGCTTTCTGAATCGTCCAAACAGTTGTTGTACCCCGAAACTTCCCCCGCCCCGGAACCCGTTCAAAAACGGCGGTCCAAGCTTCCGCTGTCCCTACTGGGGCTGTTGGGGCTGATATTAGCCGGCGGCAGTTTAGGTTTGTGGGTGCAAAGCCTCCAAAGCCCCCAGCCCCAAACCGAACAACTTCCGCCACCGCCGGAAACTTCCGCCCCAAGTCCTTCCGAGATTCCCTCGCCCGGTGCCGAGAGTGCCTCGCCGTCGCCCGAATCGACTCCTTCGGAAATTCCCTCGCGCGGGGCCGAGAGTCTCTCGCCGTCGCCCGAATCGACTCCTTCGGAAATTCCGCCGCCCGAAGCGGAAACTTCTTCGCCGTCGCCGGAATCGAGTCCTTCGGAGATTCCCTCGCCTGAAGAAGCGGAACCTCCTTCGCAATCACGGGAGTAAGGGAGATTGAATTAAGCAGAATTTTTCATAAAATGCAGATACTTTCCGGCGGCACGGCAAGTCGAACGCTGTCGCCGACTTTGTGTCGCTGCAAGTCATCTCTGTGCAAGTTTTGTCGGCGAATGGCGATCGAACTTTTAGCCGTCAACCGCACCGTATAGCGCGTGTCAGTGCCAATATAAATAGCCTCTTCTACTATTCCCGGCCAGCTATTTTCAACATCATAATTAGCCGGGTAAATAGCAGCTTTTTCTGGCCGCAACACTAGGGTAACAACTTTACCAGCGGGCAGATATTCTGCTGTCGCAACTAACACGGGCAACTGCTGGTCAACCAACACGATTATTTGACCGTGTTGCTTTTCTACTACTTGCCCGCTTAAAAAATTGCTATCGCCAATAAAATCAGCAACAAACCGAGTTTTAGGATATTCATAAATATCAACTGGCGTGCCGACTTGTTGCAGTTTTCCTCCATCCATTACTGCAATTCTGTCCGACATCGTTAGTGCTTCTTCTTGGTCGTGAGTTACATAAATAAATGTAATTCCCAATTTTCGCTGCATTTTTTTTAATTCTAATTGCATCTCTTTACGCAATTTTAAATCCAGCGCTCCTAGGGGTTCATCCAACAGCAAAACAGACGGCTGTTTGACTAATGCTCTTGCTAGCGCTACTCGTTGCTGCTGTCCCCCTGACAGTTGGCGGGGATAGCGTTTTTCTACCTCGGTTAACTGTACTAATGCTAAGGCTTCAGCAACGCGATCGCGAATTGTTTTCTGAGGCAAATTCTCCATTTCCAACCCAAAAGCGGCATTTTGTGCTACTGTCATGTGCGGAAATAAAGCATAGTTTTGAAATACCGTATTTACTGGGCGGTGAAATGGCGGGCGATTTTGCATCGGTTGGCCGTGAAGGTAAATTTCGCCCGCTGTGGGAATTTCAAAACCAGCGATCATTCGCAAAGTTGTAGTTTTGCCGCAGCCAGAAGGGCCGAGTAAAGAAAAGAATTCTCGATCGTAAATTTGGAGGTTGATGTTATCGACAGCTAAGAAATCTTGACTGCGGACACTTTTAAATACTTTGGAAACGTCTAAAACTTCGACAGCGTGCATTGTGTTAGTATGTATGATTGATAAAAATCTGAGTTCGAGTCCGGTTCAACTGATATTTTGCACCATTCTCAATTACTTGTTTAGGAACGGGCAAGATGCCCGTTCCACAAAACTTAATTTTCTTGTGGAACGGGCATCTTGCCCGTTCTTGACGATGGTGCAACTCCAATACAAACTAAAAATTTAAGTAAACCCGCCCCGGCCGTGACCTGTGTTATATCTACTTTCCGGCCCCTGCTTTAACTTCCGTCCAAGCTCGATCGTACAATGCAGTTGCTTTCCCGACATCCTGCAACAATTTCATTTTGCCAAACACCTCAGCCGGCGGGTAAATTTGAGGATTTTTCAAATCGTTCGGGTCTATTAAACCTTGATCGATTGCTGCTTTGTTGGGCGATCCGAAGTGGGTAAAATTGGAAATTTGGGCGCCTACTTCTGGCTGCAAAATAAAGTTAATAAATTTCTCCGCTAACTCTTTCTGGGGCGCACCTTTGGGAATTGCCATGTTGTCAGAAAAAATGATTGTTCCTTCTTTGGGAATAGCGTAACGAATATTAGGATTTTCTCTCATCACTTGGAAAATATCGCCGCTCCATTCCATTGTCAAATTTACTTCTCCTTGATCTAGCATATTTTGCCCGGTGTCAGGGACAAAAGCTGCAATGATATTTTTACTTTTAATCAGCAAATCGCGGGCTTTGTTAATCTCTTCGGGATTGGTTGTATTTGGATCAAATCCTAAATACATTAAAACTCCTGCAAATGTGTATCTGGCATCGTCTTGCCACGCGACTTTTCCGGTATATTTCGGGTCGAACATCGCCGCCCAACTGTTGATATCGCCCGTGGTTGCTTTCAAGTTGTAGCCAATTCCCATCGTTCCCCACTGGTAGGGCAGGGAATATTTATTTCCCGGATCAAAAGCTTGATTAATAAACTTAGGTTCGAGGTTTTTTTGGTTGGGAATATTGTTTAAATTCAGAGGCTCAATTATATTTTCTGCGATCATAATTTTCACCATGTAATCGGCGGGAAATATTAAGTCGTAACCTGGGTTTCCCTGTTTGAGTTTGGCATAGAGTGCGTCGCTGTTCTCGAAAGTGTCGTATTGAATTTTAACATTGTTCTCTTTCTCGAATTGGGCGATCGCTTCTGGGGCGATATAACTTGCATAGTTGTAAATGCTGAGCACTTGCTGTTGGTTGCCACCTGTGGGGCTACAGCCGAAAACCACCGTTGCACTCATCACAAACAAAAGTAGGAAAGTCAGCAGGCGTTTCATAGGTTGTGTTAGTTGCAGACAACAATAATTATGACACATAAAAGTAAACTTTTTAATTTTTCTGAACTTTTAACGATGATACAACCAGCAACAAAGAAGCCAATAACATCAAAGTTGAAATGGCATTAATCGCTGGTGTCACTGAGAATTTTATCAGACCGTAAACAAATAAAGGTAGCGTCATGGAACCGACACCGGTGGTAAAAAATGTCACGACAAAATCGTCTAGCGACAGAGTTAAAGCCAGCAGTGCCGCGCTGAAAATAGCGGGCCAAATCAGAGGGAGAGTGATGCGCCAAAAAGTCCGCCACTCGTTAGCGCCCAAGTCAAAAGCTGCTTGTTCTAATTGAGGATCTAGTTCCGCCAAACGCGCCCTGACAGTAATAGTCACAAAGGAAATATTAAAGACAACGTGACCAATAATTACAGTAGGTAAGCCGAGATTGAGGCGAATTCCCGTGAGATTTTCTACGATCCGAAATACTAGGGTAAAGAAAACTAGCAGCGAAATGCCGATCGTAATTTCGGGCATAATAATGGGCAAAAACAGTAAAGCTTCTACGGCTTTGCGCCCCGGGAAATGAAAGCGTTCCAGTGCTAGCGCGATCATTGTACCAAAAACGGTTGCTAACACAGTCGAAATAGCTGCAATTAGCAAGCTGTTGTTGAGCGCTGTCCAGATTCCGGCGCTGCTACTCGTAGCAATCGTCGCGCCTGCATTGCTAAACAAACTGCGGTACCAATCGAGGGTAAAGCCCCGCCAAACGGCATTGAATCTGGAGGCGTTAAAGGAGTAAATAATTAAGATGAGAATTGGCAAGTAAAGAAAGGCAAATGCTAGTGCAGCTTGTACCCAAAGCCACTTTTTGCCGATCGCCCGCACGAGTAAATCTAGTTTTGTTTTAGTCATTAGTCAGTAGTCATTATTCAGTAGTCATTAGTCATTAGGGCATCTTCACCTAAACGCAGGGTGCAACGATTCGTGTCTACCTTACCTTATTGAGTTTCATCAGACACGCGGAAGTAAATTAAAACCGGAATCAATATGATTACCGTCAACAGCATAGAAAGCGCCGACCCAAAAGGCCAATCGCGGGCTTTCATAAACTGATTTTGAATCAAATTTCCCACCATAACTGTTTTAGAACCCCCCAATATATCCGGTGTGATGAAAGCGCCGACGGCGGGAACAAAAACTAAAATAGAGCCTGCAACAATGCCGCGACTTGTTAATGGTAAAAATACGCGCCAAAAAGTACGGATGTCATTGGCACCTAAATCGTGAGCGGCTTCTACCAAGGAAAAGTTGAAGCGTTCTATGCTAGAATATAAAGGCAGCACCATGAAAGGTAAATAGCCGTAAATAAGACCGATCGCCACAGCGAAAGGCGTAAAAAGCAAGTTTAACGGTTCACTAATAATTTGCAGGCTTTGCAAGGCTGTGTTAACTACTCCTTCGCTACGTAGGAGTATGATCCAGGCGTAGGTTCTCACTAAAAAATTAGTCCAAAATGGAATAATTACCAGCAAAAGCAAAGCATTTCGCCAGCGGGGAGAACGGGTGGCGATGAAGAATGCGAGGGGATAGCCAGCTAATAGGCAAGCGACTGTTGTCAGAAAAGCCAGCCAGAGCGATCGCCCAATTACTCCTAAGAAAAGTCCGCTGAACAAACGCTGGTAGTTGCTGAGAGTAAATATCCAAGTAACGCCACCGTATGTACCGCGTTCTAAGAAACTGTACAAAAGTACAATTAGCACGGGCAAAATGAAGAAAACCATCAGCCAGGCCGTAGCGGGAAATAAGAGCAGCAACAGGTTAGTCTGCTGGCGGTTTTTGACACTCATTATTCACTCAAGCGAAATTTAGCACATAATTCAACACATTTTATATCAAATCCGGGTTTTATGAATTATGTCATCATTAATAAATTATCAAGAGGTACGCAATGTCAGCAGAATCGTCAACCCCAAAAATAGTCGTCGTCGGTGCAGGATGGGCCGGTTTAGGCGCTACCTATCACCTAGCCCAGCAAGGCTATGACGTAACTTTGTTAGAAGCAGGCCCTTATCCGGGTGGCTTAGTTGCAGGGTGGAAAACCGCCGGCGGGCGTTCCGTAGAAGCAGGCATTCATGGCTTCTGGTATCCCTACAAAAATATCTTTTCCTTAGTCAAGGAATTAGGACTCGCTCCCTTCACGCCTTGGACTCGTTCTTGTCAGTATTCACCTGCCGGATTGGAAGTAGAATCGCCGATTTTTCAGGACGAACCGTGGCTTCCCACACCGTTAGGAACATTTCTTTATACCAAATTTAAAAGGCTGCCATTAGTGGATCGGCTTTCAGCCTTGCCCTTACTCTACGCCGTCCTAGATTTCGACAATTCCGACGAAGCGTGGCGCAGGTACGATCGCGTCACTGCCCGCGAACTATTCAAACAGTTTGGCGTTTCTGCAAGACTCTACCGCGATGCTTTTGAACCGATGTTATTAGTAGGTTTATTTGCACCCGGAGAACAATGTTCTGCCGCCGCCGCTTTGGGAATGCTTTATTATTTCATCTTAGCACACCAACCGGATTTTGATGTAGTTTGGTGTCGCGGAACTGTGGGAGAAAAAATCTTTCGCCCCTGGGTCGATATCCTGGAAAAACTCGGTGCCAAAGTATTGACAAAGCAGCGAGTTACTGACTTAATAGTTGACAGCAACAACCGAGCAACAGGCGTTGTTTGCGGCGAAGAAACCTTCGATGCAGATGCAGTTATTTTTGCTGTTGGCGTCACGGGAATGCAAAAAATTATCAGCAGTAGCCCCGCTTTGCAAAGTCGCCAAGAGTTTCGGGACGCAATGAATCTGGGTGCAGTTGACGTGTTAGCTGTTCGCCTGTGGTTTGACCGACAAATTGACATTCCGCTGCCTTCTAATGCCTGTTTTGGGTTTAGTTCAACTACAGGTTGGACGTTTTTTGATTTGAATGCTTTGCACGACGAATTTCGAGACGAACCGGGAACAGTTGTCGAAGCTGACTTTTATCACGCAAATCAATTAATTCCCCTGAAAGATGAGGAAATTGTTTCCTTAGTTCAGCGGGATTTAGCGACTTGCATTCCGGCTTTTCGGGAGGCAAAAGTAATTGACAGCAGCGCGATTCGGCTGTCGCGGGCGGTGACGCATTTTGCCCCTGGCAGCTATCAGTATTTGTTGCCGGCAGTAACAAGTTATGATAATGTATTCATGAGCGGCGATTGGGTTGTTACTCGTCACGGTTCTTGGTCGCAGGAAAAGGCTTATGTTACTGGTTTGGAGGCGGCAAATTTGGTAATTTCGCGTTTCGGAATCGGAAACAAAGCGGTAATTATTCCCGTGGAAGCTGACGAACCGCATATTCAAATCGGGAGAAAGATTAATCAGTTTACTCGCAGTTTGACTAAAACATTCATTCCCGATTTTTGGCTGCCATAAGAAGAAGGAAGTTCGGCAACGGATTCGGTAACGCATTTAACGGATGTCACGAAGAAGGAAGAGGGGAGAAGGAAGAGGGAATTTCTTGATTTAAGCGGTAAGGTGCGCCTCGGCGCACCCTACATATAGACTAATAACCAATGACCCATGACTAATGATACTATCTTCACAAAAAACTGCAAGTGTAGACAAGCTCGAAACCAGAATATTCATCAGTCATTGCCAATCTAAAATCTCAAATATAAAATGGCATGACTATCGCCAATAAGGCCGGCCCTTCCAAAAAACTCCCACCGTAACTCCGATTAGTGCAGCTTCAGATAAACTTGCTAATAAAGGAGGTATGGGTAGGAATGACTTTAACACCAAACCCAAGAGCACGCAGAAAACTAAAACCCACAAACTAATTCGGTTGAGCAAAAATTGTTGTTGCCAATACTCTAAAAAGTACACTGCTAAAGCTCCCATTCCCACTGCAGCAGCGAAAGGTATCAATGTCCCGAGGGAGGAGCCGTAAAGAAGCGTCACGACGTTGCGGATTGGCCGCGATTGCGTGAAACCCCAGGCTAAAAATAGCTCCAGTCCAATCACGATTGAGTTGACGAGGGCGGCAATTTGCAGCATTTCTCGCCAAGGTAAAAGCTTTAAGCGCCGAAGAAAATTACTCACGATCGGCCGATTAGGTAGGTTGCTTTGATTTTATAACAGTTTTGCCCTGGCGATCGACCTTTGATGCCAGTTTGTAAAGTAAAATAAACATAGAGGGCAGTCTCTTGACAAATTAACCCAGAGCATCTGCCTGCTAGTTGTTGGAACCGTGAAAGGAAAAAAGTTATGGTGGAGAACACTGTCGATTGTGCTGTGGCTTGCGTCAATGGCTGCGTTCTGGGCGACAAGTGCCCGAAGCGGGAATACGCAGAAGCAACGTCCAACTTTATTGAAAATACTTCTCTGGATAAAATGCTAGAAATAGCAGAGGAAGCGGTGAGAAGGAAACGGACGGAACCCCCCAAATGGGTAATCCCTGATTTTCCCGAATAGCATTAGCCTCCGAATTAAAAAGCGATCGCCATTTTCAAAAGGGCGATCGCTTTTTGTATTCCCAATGAAATAGCTGAGCCGAATCAATATATTTCCTCGGATAGAAGCTAAAAGCTTAAATAAAAATTATTATACCACTTAATTATATCCATCGGCAATTACTAAAAACAATTCATTTAAAGCCAAATTCGGACATTTTTAATTTAATTGAGTTCAAAAGTAAACAGGAGCAACTATCGTGGCACAGCAAAAAAAACACAACGCAAAAACCCCAACAGAACGCGATAATTTGGGCGAATTACCTCAAGAAATTACCGAATCTTACGGTACCGGCATCATCGATCAACCGGGATTGAGCCAAGACGACATAACAACCCTGCAGGACAGCAGTTCGGACTACTCTTCCACCAGTGCCCAAATCGGCGGCGAGGATGGCGATCCGGCTGCAGAACAAGAAAGTGCCACTGGCGAGCAATCGGTGGGCGGAACCGCACCTACTCCCGACCTGGATATTGTTGACGAACTCGGAGCCGCTGCGGGCATAGAAATGCCCGATGGCGCTATTTTGAACACAACAAATATGCTTGAACATCGAGATGAAAGTCGCTGGGAATTAGACCCGAGTTCTGCGGAAGATTATCAGGAACGACCGGATTTCTAGGTCTATTTTTTACAAAAAAAATAGCTAGCATAATAGGAGCGGGTTCACCAGTATCCATACTTTATCTGCGAAGTATTTGTAAATCCGCCCCTCATCACTTTTGCTCTCGTAACTCGTCTCCAACTCCCCGTACAGTAGGCAGCAGGCGTTTGGAGTTACTTGCTTCTAACTTACTCCGTAACGCACGAATATACACTTCAATAATGTTTGACTCGCCCATAAAATCGTCACCCCAGACTTTTTCTAGAATTCGGTCGCGGGTAATCACTTGACGGGGATTTTACAGCATAAATTCTAACAAATTTAACTCTTTGGCAGTGAGTTAAATTTATTGATTGCCTTCCTAAACTTCAGGGGTTAAACCGTTCCACATTAGGTCTTCAAGTTATAACTTATCCGGGTCATTTGGTTGAGTTCGGCGCAGACGTGATTTCACTCCCGCTAGGAGTTCTTCAATACTGAAAGGCTAGTAACATATAGGCTCAAAGTGATGCAGGGAATTAGTGGCTAACCGGCACTGACATTACCGCGAGCAGTTTTCATTTCCCAGAGAACAAGGTAATTGTAATTGCTCCATTGCGTAATTGAGAAAGCTGTACCTCACCCAATAGACAACTGCTATAGCAATCTTAAATGAGTTGTAAATTTTTTACCCCACCCCAACCCTCCCCTTATCAAGGGGAGGGAGTAAGAAATTCACAAATTATTTAGGATGGCTATATATCTTCGGATTTATCAACTTCTCCGGTGAATTACCCCTCATAAAGCGTGTTTGTAGTCAGGACTTTAGCCCTTTATATGGGGGTAAATAATAACTATTAGTCCTGACTACAAACTTACTGTGCTTAGATCACCGGGTATGATATTATGTATCGCAAAAACCGGGTTGATGAAGCCAACCCTCTTCAACAAAAAGGTGATCTATGGAATTTAAAGATTTTCTGGCTTTGCTGCATCCTATTTTAGCTGTAGCGATTGTTTTTCCTATGCTTGGTATTGTTCTCAATATGGGGTGGCAAACCATGCAGCGTCGCAAGCAAATTGCGATCGACACCAAGAGCAAAATTCCACCTGTAGTCGGTCCCGAACACGTCAAAGCAGGTCGCATCCTGTCAGGTTCGGTGGTAGGAGTGACGTTGTTGGGTCTAGCCTACCCGATTTTTGAGCATATTTGGAGCAAGGATGTTTGGAGCAAAAACTCCTTTCAGGTCATTTTCATTGTGCTGATGTTTGTTGCAACTGTCGGCTCTTTGGTCATGCTATATCGAGCGACACCCGCTTTATGGCGCGGCATATTTGCGACCCTAACAGGTACTGGTTTGGTGATTCTTGGCACTCAAGAGGGCGTTTATCGGCGAACCAATGAATGGTATTGGTCTCACTACTACATTGGCATCACCGCTGCGCTAATTATGGTTTTTTCCCTTGCCATCATTGAAGACATTTACAAAGACCGCTCAAATCGCTGGCGCACTATCCATGTCATCTTGAGCTCGATCGCCGTGCTGCTCTTTCTGGGAGGGGGAATGACCGGAAGCAGGGATTTATTAGAAATTCCTCTGAACTGGCAGAAACCCTATATTTATAGCTGTGATTTCACCAATAAGACCTGTCCAAAGCCGTGAGCGATCGCATTACTTCGAGATTCCCGTCTAAAATTAGTAGAAATTAGACCAATAAACCCGGTTTCTGAATATAAAAAAGTCCTGGTAATCACAGGAACGAGAACGAGAAACAAAGTTTATGAGGCCCGGATCGCGTCAGTCATAAACCTTAATCATTGCGAGTCAAACCCTGAAGGCTAACTTGCAAAATCGACAAACCCAAAATTAGCAAAAACAAAACCAGCCCGATCGTACAAGCATAGCCAATTTCCAAATCATTAAACGCTCGTTCGTAAAGATAATAAACAACAGTCTTAGAACTATTGCGAGGCCCGCCCTGAGTCATAATATAAACTTCTTCAAAAACCTTAGTAGCAGAAATCGCCGAAATCACCGCAACTAAAACTAAATAAGGCTTCATCAGCGGCACAGTAATATCCCAGTGCTTTCCCAAACCATCAGAACCATCAATAGCAGCCGCCTCATAAAGTTCTGCCGGAATAGCTTGCAGCCCTGCCAAATAAATCACCATGTAATAGCCCAATCCTTTCCAGATAGTAACCGCCATGACGCTAAAGATTGCTAACTTCGGATTAGCCAGCCAAGAAACAGGAGGTAAACCCAACAATTCCCCCAACTGATTCAGCAGTCCAGTCTCAGCAAACAGCCACTTCCAAGCAATCCCGGCGACAACCATTGAAATCACCGCCGGCGTGTAGTATGCGGCTCGAAACCAGTTCATCCCCCTAAGTTTTTGGTTGCACAAAATCGCCATTCCCAACGGTAGAACAACCAATACAGGCACAACGCAGGCGAGATACAGCAGCGTATTCGTCAAAGTTTGCCAGAATGTGCGATCGCCCCACAACCTGTTAAAATTCTTCAACCCCACCCACTGTGGCATTTGAGTTAAATCATATTCGTAGTTGGTAAAACTCAAATAAAAAGCTTGCACCGCAGGCCACAAAACAGTCAAGCTCAAAATAAATAAAGCCGGAAACAAAAACAAATAAGGCGTCAAGGAGCGTCGGGAAAAAGTCACAGACATAAATTAGTTATTAGTTATTGGTTATTAATTATTGGTGATTGTTTTACTCATCATACCAAATCCAGTTACATCGAAATGATTAAACCGCGAAGACGCCAAGAGCGCGAAGGAAGAACTGCATCTTCTTCTTTCTATTCCTTCGCGTCCTTTGCGTCTTCGCGGTTCATTTAATCTTACTCAATCTTAATTGTCACATGGCATTTCTCAAATAAATGAGGTATGCTGACAGGCGCGCTCCTTTTTCTCAATTAGCAATTACCACCTACCAATCACCCAGCCTACCTCATTTTACTAAGAAGTGGGATATGTTATTTAACTCCCGAAAACAAAGCCTGCCAGTCTCCGGGAGAACTGCCATTTTCCCCCTCTTTCACCTCAAAAGTAACGTTGCAAGCTTGAGGTTGTGCCAAAGCCTCCACGCACAATTCTGCAATATCTTCCCGACTGACTTTGCCCCTAATATTGTCTCCTTGCTCAAATATTAAAGCTTTGCCTCCCGGTTCTTCAGTCAAAGCGCAGGGTCTGACAATAGTATAAGGTATGCGGCTCGATCGCACACAATCTTCCCCTTTCAACTTCCAAGTCAAAATCCCCCCCAACATATCATTCATCCTGACTGCCGGCGGTTCTTCTTCCAAGTTAATTCCCGGGCGGCCCGGGCGGGTAACTCCTGCCGAACTCACCATCACAAATCGCGGCAAAGTCTGTCCCCCATCAGCTTTAAGAGATTCTAACTCCAGTTGAAAAATACCCGGTGTAAATTTCGGGTTGAGCCCGCCGTCATATTCAAACTTGCTCAACATTAACTGAAAAGAAAAAATACTGCTGGCATCAAATTTAGAGCCATCCTTAACAGTTTTCGCGCGGAATACTGGGATTAACTCATCAAAGGGAACGGTGACAGTAATCCAGATATTGTAAACAGTATCAAACGAATAGCAATAGCCAATTCCATCCCATTTAGCTTCGTTGCGAACAATCAATTTGTAGCGCTTGCCGTCGCCTTTGACACGCAGTTGGAGGCCGCTAAATCCTGCGAGATTGAGCGGAGTATCGAAGTTGCGGGTACGCACCGAAGCAAAGCCGCCCGAGTTGGCAGTAGAAACATTGCCTGTGAATATAGCTGTATTGTCTGTCAGCCGGATCGAACTTTCGCTGGTGCCACCCATCACGATGTCGTCGAGCGCACCCCAAGTTTCTTTTAAATCTTGGCTGGGTTTTGTGAAGTCAAAAATTGTTTTTTCGCCTGCTTGAATTAGCTGGCGGCGAACAGCTTGCACTAAATTATTGATGCCTTTGTATTCCACGATTTCGGGAACATCGACCACTTCCGGCATATAAAATTTGATGCCTTGATAGTATTTTTCCCTGGTTGGGGTGTCTCCTTCTATCGGTTGAACTTTAGTGCCGGTGCAGCAGATAACTGCTTCTATGCCCTCGGTTACTAGCGGTGTTAGGGTTTCTGGGAGAGTGATATCTCCTTCGACTAATTCGACATTTTGACCGAGAATTTCTGTCGCTCTTTTGGTATCTCTGACGAGGGCTCGCACTCTATATCCCCGCTGTTGCAGCCGCTTGACAACTCGCTTCCCGAGGCCGCCGGTAGCACCGGCTACCAGTACCAGTTTGGGTTGGTCTTTTTTACTGTTGCTGCTGCTTGCAAAGAGTTGTTGCAGCCAGCTCATGCTGCCAATGAAGGGAATGACGCCGAAATAAGCCAAGGTTTTGAGAAACCTGCCGGCATCCCATTGGGCGGTATTTTTTTCAGTCACAGTCGCTTCCTCAGAATTGGCTCAAATCTACTTAGCTACTTTTGTATTTTAATTGAATTTTCGATTTTTGAATTTGGGCGATTCGCCACCCTTCACCGAAGGCGCGCGCGTTCGGGATAGCTTCGCTAGCGCGGACTTTTTTTCACTTGACAATGGGTGTGGGATGAGTTTGGCTCAAGGGAATCTCAATAATCAACTCGGTTCCCTCTCCGGGGGCTGAAATGCAAGTCAATTTGCCCCCGTGTTGTTCTACCGCAATTTCGTGACTAATCGCCAAACCTATCCCCGCACCTTTGCCCACCTGTTTTGTGGTAAAAAACGGCTCAAAAATTTTCTGGCGAACTTTTTGTTCCATGCCCCAACCGTTGTCCTTGATCCGAACTGCTACGGCTTTTTGTCCGGGACAAAGTTCAGTCACAATCCGAATTTGTCCGCACTTGAGTGACTCTTCTTCGTCCCCGCAGTGCGACGATAAATTATTGTTGACAAAGCCATCTTCGAGAGCATCAATTGCATTTGTCAGTACATTCATAAATACTTGGTTGATTTGAACGGCGTAACACTCAACCAAAGGCAGAGAGCCATATTCTTTGATGAGATGAATTGCTGGGCGATCGGGCTTCGGTTTGAGTCGGTTGCTCAAAATCAGCAAAGCGCTGTCCAATCCGTCGTGAATGTCAACTGGTTTAATCTCTGCTTCGTCAATTCTAGAGAAGTTTCGCAACGACTGAACTATCTCGCGGATGCGGTTAGCTCCTACTTTCATTGAACCCAGCAACTTCGGTAAGTCTTCAGCTATAAACTCTAATTCAACTGCTTCAATTTGTGCTTGAATTTCTGGCGAAGGTGACGGATATTGCTGCTCGTAAAGCTGCAATAAATTGATCATTTTTTGACTGTATTCGTTAGCATAGCTAAGATTTCCGTAGATGAAGTTAATCGGGTTAGTGACTTCATAAGCTACCGCCGCCACCAACTGTCCCAAACTTGACATTCTTTCGCTTTGCACCAATTGAGTTTGAGCCCGCTTAAGCTCGGACATCGCTGTTTTTAAATGAGCAGTTTTTTCGCGTTCTCGGGCGACGGATGCTTCTAGTGCTGTATTTAATTTTTCTAGTTTATCTACTTGGCAAAGCACTATATTAATCATTGCTTTTTTCAGTTCCAATGCAGCGTCTATTTCGCATTGTTTCCAAGGCAACGATTTGTACCTCACATTTTCTTTCCACAGCTCGAAGGATTTCCTAGGAGACAGTCGAGGGTTGCCATCTTCATCTTTTTCAACTGGTTTGTTGGGGTTGCCCGCCCAATTTACGGTCTTAATTACTTCCGGGCGAAACCACAAAACGTATATTTTCTGAGTCGGCGATATTGCTATAGCCAAACACCCGCTGGCCGTGTCTTTAAATTCCTCAGCTTCGGGATAGCATTTGGTCAGCGAGTCTGTATAAAAAATTTCTTTGTTTAGGTTATTTTGCACCCACTGAGTTAAGTATTTGAGCGCTTCTCCCGGAGGTGTTTCCCCGACTCGATAGCAATTGTCTCCAAATACTATTGCTGCTCCCTGGGCGTTGACTGCTTCCAGCAAATTATGCTGACATTTAACTAACACTTGTGACAAGTTTTCGGAGGTGGATATGTCTTCAAAAATCTTGGTGAGAATAGATTTTAAGTGTAGTTTATAGTCGTAGTCTTCGTTTCCTTCTTTTGATTGCAGTTCTAACGACATTACTTGCCCGATAAATTCGCAGGCGGCGCGCAATTCATAGTTGAGGTATTTTGGTGTATAGTTATGACAAGCAATCAATCCCCACAGCTTTTTGTCTTTGATTAAAGAAATGGACATCGAAGCTGCAACGCCCATATTTTGCAGGTATTCTATGTGAATGGGAGAAACGCTTCTCAACACGGTGAAACTGAGGTCTAGGGGCTGGATGGAAGCCGCATTCTTGCCTGAAACAAGGGGTACTGGTTGATAATTAATATCGGGGATTAACCTCAACCAATTTAACGAATACAGTTGTCTGGCTTGTTTGGGAATATCTGAGCTGGGGTAGTTTAATCCTAAGAAAGGACTCAGCTTTTCTGCTTTAGCTTCAGCGATGACAGCGCCGTTGCCCTCGGGGTCAAATTGATAGACCATAACTCTATCAAATCCCGATATTTTCCTGATTTCTTCTACAGTCAGTTGACATAATTCCTTGAGATTCGGGGCGCTTTGAATTTTGCTGACCGTCGCTCTCACTGAATGATAAAAGCTAAAAACCGAAAGATTTTCGGGGCTGGTGGCTAATTCTAACTCGACCATCAAAACTTCTTCTTCTCGGTGAAGAATGCAGTCAAATTCTAAATATTTACCTGCTCTTTCGACAGAGAGTTTAATGGGATTGACGGTTTTTAAGTTTTCCTTCCGCAAACAGGCCTTGAGTTTTTCTAGTTGAATTTTATCGAATAATAAGCTTAAATCTTGACCGATCGCACTTTCTGCATCAATTCCTAACAAATCTTGCGTATTTTCGCTGACTTGCACTATTTCTAGTTCAGGTTCTCGTACAACAAGTAGCACCCCGTGTGGCTGAATGTGCCCCGATAGGTGAATGGGTTCTCTGTCGCAGTTGGTCAAGTCAACTTCTTCGAGTGCGGGAATGGTGATTTGTTGATCCATTTGCTTTGCCTTCCGCTGTATAATTTCGAGAGGGTTCTAATGATTTGAGATGTGAGAGCAAATTGGCTGTTTTATAATAATCTCATATTGTTCGATCGCATAACGGCTCGATCCCTTGATGGACGCTGAGAATCCATCATCCGAGAATCAGGGAATCAAAAATGATTGAGTCGGAAATCAGCCTGCCGTATGTGTTGCTGTTCGACCCGCCTCAGCCTTCTAGATATTTTACAGACTTGGCTCTTCTATACTATCGCTTCCCGATGTTAATTATCACAGCAATTTTTGCCATTCTTCAAGTATGTTTAATAATTCCCCAAAACTTTAATATGTGTGGTAGAATTTTGCCTGCTGGAAAAGGGGGAGAGAAATGCGTCTCCAGAGCGGCCTACTTACGGAAATATTAAGTTAAAGTAAGGGTGACAAGATCTGAAAGTCAAGTCACGCTAAGCTCTTTAAGTATATCCAACAGGCCCGACAATTAGACTGATGATCGACTTCAATACAGTTACTGAATTTTCTCATACCTACTGCATAGCTATCTGTGCCTTTTTAGTTCCGGCAAACTTGCTGACTACTTTGGTGACAGTGATTTTGACAGCACTAAACCGACCTCGAATACAAATTTGGGCGTCTGTGGTTGTCGCCAGCCTTTGGGCTACAGCAATGATATTTCACGTTTTTTGCTGGTTCGCGATCGGGGTAGTAATGCCTCCGACATACATCTTGTTAGTTATGGGAATCACTTGTCTGACAATCAATGTCTGGGCGATCGCTCATCCTGCAAGCATGATGCAATTAATTCGAGTTGCAGTATCAGTTGTTAGGGGATCTCTCCAGAGGAAGAAGGATTTAGTTATCTTGGAGAGAAGGATGTAATTATCTAGGAACTCAAAAATAAGTTGGTCGGCGTAATGTCAAAGATGTCAGGGAGAATATTGGTTTCAGAAGAAATTTTTCCCTGGTTGCAAATCGGGGATCAGAGTCCAGATTTTCTACTGCTTATTCCGGTTCCCGATCGCGACAATCTTCTGTTTCCGGGCCGCGGGGATGGATCGTGCAGTTGAGCAGGTAGCCGCCGTCACTTCTACCGTAATAGTAGCGGCATCCGATGCAAATTGCCGGAGGCTCGATCGCACTTTGGTAAACCGGATAATCCGCAGTCGCCAGCAGCGAAAAGTCCCGCTGCGTCTGAACATTCCCGATAATAGCGCCGGAGAGTTCGACAGCTTGGCGGATGTTTTCGATCCTGGTGTAAGGCGGTAGGTAAATGTCAATACAAAGGCGTATGCCCTGGCTATCCTGATCGTGGCGGGTAATAGTGCCTCCGAGCAAACCGACGCGCGAAGCAATAGCCGAGGAAAATTCGCTCAGGGAGGTGCAGTAACCGGAGAAAACGTGAATATGTTCGTCCGTAGTAGCTCTCACAGTCAGGCGAGTGGGAATTCGCAATCTCAGGTAAGCGTCGAGTTCGTCAAAAACCGGTTCGGCGAGGGAGAGCATTTGGTTTGCGTCTTCGTGGTTGAGCCCAAAACCCTTAGAAACCTTTGACACGAGGGCTGCTAAAATATCAAAAACTTCGGTTAAGAGCGATTGTAGCCTGCTATCAATGGCGATCGGACATTCTCTGAGCAGCTTTAAATAATCCTCCAACCGATGAGCAATGCGCTGAATGCTGCTAAATCCCAGCATAGCTGCTCCCCCTTTAATCGAGTGCGAGGCTCGGATGAGCTGGTGTATTCTTGGGGGAGCTGGCAGGGTATTTTGCAGATCTTGCAAGCCTTGTTCGATAACTTGGATCTGTTCTGTGGCTTCTTCGAGAAAGTAGCCGATGATCCGCTGTAGTTGTTCTGGCAGCATAATTTTATTCTCCTAAAGGCAGCCGAGTATTATTAGTCATTACTCAGACCTTTGATAGTTTTGAATCGATATTTCACTGATGAGTTATTGGGGTTTTTAAGCCCTAATTTGTTTTATTCTGACTCACGGCAACTGTAGTGGCAATGTCGAAAACGGTTAACTCTTAACTGTTGACACTGATTTTTTTTGCTCCGAAGGTAGCGGTTGCTACCCCCAACAGCAGCACCGCAGCACCTGTGAGTACCGCCGGCGCGGGCACTTCCCCAAACAGCAAATAACCAAACCAACTCGCCCCAACCGGTTCAAACAAGATGGCAAGAGTTACCAGAGTTGGGGAAATCTGCACTACGGCCCAGTTCAAAATGGTGTGGCCTACTAACTGAGGCAAAGCGGCCGTTAACAAAATATAAAAATATACAATGTCTGGGTAATTAGTATAAGTAGTGCCGAAGGCGAAGGGGAGAGGCAGCAGGACGATCGCAGCCACAGTATAGGCGATCGCGATATAGCCACCAATTCCCAGTCCCCGCCGCTGAGCTTCCCGGCCCAGCAGCAAATACAAGCTGACAGCCCAGGAACCAGCCAGAGCCAGGAAATCGCCCAGCAGTTGGCTGCTGCCAGCATCGGCTGCGCCCGCACTTCCAAGGGCGATCGCCATTCCCCCAGCAAGAGCTATAGTAATGCCCGCGATCGACATTTTGCTGAGTTTTTCACCGAACCAGAAGCGCGACAAAAGCGCTACCCAGACAGGATTAGTGGTGACAAGAGCAGTCGAGGCGGCGATCGAAGTATAAGAAAGTGAGGTAATCCACAGCGCAAAGTGCAGCGCGAGACACAAACCCGCAGCAGCAGCATAGCGCCGAGCTCCCGGTTGCAGGGCGTTCCACTGAATTTTCCGCCAAGCAGGAAGCAGAATTAAAGCAGATAAAGTCAGGCGAGAAGCCGCAAGTACCAGACTGAAACCAAAGCCGCCGGCGCCTGCTTTCAAGTTAGCCAGCCGAATTAAGATTGAGGAAGTTGAGACGGCTAAAACCCCGATAATTAACACTAGAGCGATCGACCAATTAGGTGCTTGTTTCGGAACATTCATTTTTGCGACAATTGGTAATTGGTAACTACCTAAAGTAAGATATACATAGAAATTTTTGCACAAATCTGAACTCTTTCTCTTCTCTTCTCCTCTCTTCCTTCGTGTCCTTCGCGCCTTCGCGGTTCGTTAAAAAAAGCCCGCTCGCGAAACACAAAAAAATCCTATACTCAATACTTCTAAATGTATAGGGCGTCTAAAATTACCTGACCTCTGTTATAGTTTCACTATCGCAACAAACAAATTACCCACTTACAATTTATAACTATCTATGGCTCCTACAGTTTTGATTACAGGCGCTTCTCAAGGAAGTGGCAAAGCAACAGCAATTTTATTTGCAAGTAAAGGCTACGATGTAGTTATGGTAGCTCGCCAGCCAGAGAGATTGGCAGCAGCAGCGGTTCAAGTGCAGCGAGAAGGCACTTCCGCTGTAGCTATTCCGGGGGATGTGGGCGACATTAACCAAGTGCGCGCGATCGTCCAAAAAGCCCTAGATACCTGCGGCAACATCGATGTTTTAGTTAACAATGCTGGCATTTGTCTCACGGGGGCGATGGAACAAACTACCTCCGAAGACTGGCAGCAATTAATGAATACCAATTTTTGGGGCTGCGTTAACACAATTCAAGAAATGTTGCCACATTTTTTGGAACGAAAAACAGGGACAATAGTCAATGTTGGTTCCATTGGCGGCAAAATGCCTTTGCCTCAAATGACTGCTTATTGTGCCAGCAAATATGCAGTAACCGGTTTAACAGAAACTTTGCGATTAGAATTAGCGCCTCAAGGCATTCACGTTTGCGCGGTGCATCCGGGCTTGATTAACAGCGATTTTTTAGAAAGAGCTCAATTTCGCGATCGAGACGAACCCGGAGTCGAATTGCGCCGCCAGAAAATGAGCCAAATGCTAAAATCTGACTGGGCAACTCAGCCCAAAGATATTGCTAAAGCTATTTGGGATGCTGTGAAAGATCAGCGTGCAGAAGTTACTGTAGGTCCTGCTTTTTTGGCATCGGAAGCTTATCGTTTGTTCCCCGGTTTGATGCAGTGGGCAATGGAAAAGGGCAAGTTATAATCCTAAGGGGTAATGGGTAATGGGTAATTGGTAATTGGTAATTGGTAATTGGTAAGGTGCGCCATAAGCACCAGACAAATTATTAGTAACGCGCCTGAGTCCTCGGGGCCGATTCCCTTGAATATATACAACTAAAGAAAGAGACTGTTAAACCCGCCCCGAACCCTATAATGGCAAACAAACCAGGAAACACCACCATGCAAATCAAAGCACTGGCAGTTAAAAAAACCGGGGGATTGCTTGAAGAATACAAATTCGATGTCGAACCTCCCAAAGTACATGAATGTCTGATAAAAGTGTTAACTTGCGGCATTTGTCACTCTGACTTGCACATGATTGACAACGATTGGGGTCAATCAAAATATCCCCTCGTTCCGGGCCACGAAGTTATCGGAGAAGTGGCAGAAATAGGCCCGCAAGTGACTCATTTAAAAGTGGGAGATCGCGTTGGTGTCGGCTGGCAAAGGTCGTCTTGTTTGCAGTGCCGCGACTGCTTGCGCGGTAACGAAAATCTCTGCGATGAAAACCAGGGATTAATTGTTACAGGCCCGGGCGGTTTTGCCGATTATTTGATGGTAGATTCCCGCTTTGCTTTTCCTATTCCCAAAGGCATCGATTCCAAAATAGCGGGGCCGCTGTTGTGCGGCGGAATTACGGTTTACGCCGGTTTGCGGAATGCGGGGATGAGTTCCGGGCAAGAAATTGGCATTCTCGGCATCGGCGGATTGGGACACATGGCGGTGCAATTTGCGAAAAAATTAGGCAACCGCGTTACAGTTTTTACTACTTCCCAAGATAAGGCAGAATTTGCACAGAAAATGGGGGCGGACGAAGCTATTGTAGTAGGAAAAGGCGAAATTCCTCAAGCCCCCAGCAACAAATTAGATATTTTGTTGAGTACAGTTCCTGCTGCTTTAGATTGGGTTCCGTACATTGATTTTCTCGATTCTGACGGTGCGCTTGCCTTCGTCGGAGTCCCGGATGCACCTTTGAGCATTCCCTTGTTTCCGTTGCTGACAAAGCGACGCCGAATTATGGCTTCGCCGATCGGCGGTCGCGCTATGATTAATGAAATGCTATCAATTGCAGAGAAGTTTGGGATTGAGCCGATTGTCGAAGTTTTTGCGATCGCACAAGCGAATGAAGCAATGCAGAAAGTCCGGGATAATCAAGTGCGCTATCGCGCAGTTTTGACGGTGAGTTAGATAATGCGTAATGGGTAAGGTGCGCCTAGCGCACCCTACTAAAGATATATAGGGCTTGCTGAATAATCGATCACAAATCAATAACAAGAGCGATCGATATATTCAATCTCGGTTAAAGATAAGTTTTTTCTGTATCGCTTGCCCCCAATTATAATAGTAGATTATCTTCCACCCAAAAATAGGTGTTCTTTTTCCAAATAGACATAAAAACATACAAAAAACCCGACGCCACCAGGTAGCAAGGTTCATTACCAAAAAAGTAATTGCAATAACTGTACCAGATGTATTATCAAGTTTTGCCATCACTCGATTGAGACCGAATCTTCGTTTAGCTTGTCCAAATTTGCCCTCAATCGCATTGCGAATTCTCTCATCATATGCGGCTTGCTTCTTTTTTTCTTTACTCACATTTGCTGGAGGTCTTCCTAAAGGAGGTCCACTGATTCTAATTCCTCTTTCTTTACACCATGCTCGATTTGATCTTGTTCGATAAATGCGATCGGCATGAACGGACTCTGGGTAATATCCTGTGAACCTATGATATGCTTCTACTTGTGCTTTTAAGTCCCCTGATTCGTTAAAGTTATCCCAGCTCATCCGGTCTAAAAATACATATCCTTCAAAACAACTGGCTGATAGTTTGGCTCCAAACTCTACGCTTTTCCCTGCTTTTCCTCTTACAATGGGACGAATATGGGGTTGACTTAAACTTACTATTCTATCCTCAATACTCTGTTTATCGTTGTCAAATAACCACTGTTGTTGGCGATAGACTTCTGTGAGGACTAGCAAGGTTTTATATTGCTTTTTATTCAGATCTTTTAGGCTCGCACCCCCATCAATTAGCTGTTCAATATGAGCTAAGTTTCTTTTGATATATTGAAGTTGTTTTTTAATTGCCTGTCTTCTTTTGTTGCGGGTGGGTCGTCTTTGTTTGGCTATTAATAAGTAATCAATTCTTGCGAGATTACGGTAGGTTCTTGGTTTTTTCGGGATTTGACCTTTGAGCGGTTTATACAGGATATCTATGATTTTTTCAGTGTGAACTCTGGCTCCGTTTAATAGTCCTAAGTCGGTCGGATAACTAATGTCGGCTGGAGCGCAGGTCGCATCTATGATTAGTTTACCGCGATTGGGTGACTCATTTTTGGCGTCCGAATCCTTTTTTTTTTCGGTTTTTACATGGGTGATTTCGCGCATTTTTTCGACCATTCGTTCGTTCAGTTTATTAATTAGGTTGGGACTAATTCGTTGCCGAAAGTGAACTAATAGTGATGGGTCAAATGGCAGCTCGTTACTGTAGCTTGATTGACCGATAAAGTATTGCAAATAGGGGTTTTCACGGATTTGTTCTACCGTTTCGCGATCGCTAATTCCCAGTTTTTCTTTGATAATTAATGCCCCTAATGCCATCCTCCATGATTTGGCTGGTGCACCCATTTCTGTGGGGAAGTTTTCAGCATATTCTGATTCAAATTCTGACCACGGTATTACTTGGGCCATCTTTACCCAACGGTTAGAAGCTGACAATTTTCCGCATGAGGGCAGTTCAAAGTCGGAGGGTGAGAGGGAAGCAAACTCAGCTTTTTTGTACACGAGCGCAGATGGTGATGCACGGGTTTTGACCTATTTTACCTGTTTATCTTGCACTTTATTCTCGATCACGCGATCGAAAACCCAGGCCACGCAATATGCGATCGCTTATTCAGCAAGCCCTATATAAGCAACGAATTAAAGCAAAGAAATAGCATTAATAAAACGACCGTTTAAATCGGCTGGGGTCACATTCAAAACAGTACCCAACAAAGCATTAGTAAAACCGAATCTAATATTAGTAGCTTCCACACGGCCGTTGCCATCGGGATCGAGACTTTGCCGCGAGATGCCACCCTTGGCTAACAAACTCGTTCCCCCCGTTACAGTTGCAGGATCGATCAGCAGCAGTCTCGGATCGTTCAAGCTATAACTTACCTCTTCCAAGGAAATATTGCTGCTGGTAAATGCCACACTAATTCCAATCGAATCGCTCGACTTCTCAAAATCCACAATTACCGCGTCAGGAACTTCAATTCCAACTACTCTGCTTCCCGCTTGATCGACTCTCAAAACAAATACATCGCTCCCTGCACCACCTTGGTAAATATCCACCTCTCTGTCGCCAATTAAAGTATCATTACCGTCACCGCCCACTAACAAATCAACACCTTGTCCTCCGCGCAGCAAATCATTTGCCGCACCCCCATCAAGGAAATCGCTATTTCTATCTCCTGTCAAGAAATCGTCGCCAGTTTCTCCCAAAACATCGTCATCCTCTTTGCCCGCGTAAATAGAATCATTGCCGACACCGCCTAACAGACTGTCTTTACCATCGTTGCCGAAAATCCGTTCTGCCTCTGACGAGCCCCTGACAGTATCATTGCCGCCCAGCATCCAAAGTCCCCCAGGAAAACTAGCAAGTTGTCCTGGTGCAAGTGTAATATTTTCAGGAGAATTGTCTCCTACCAAACGAGAGATGCCTGAATTATCTGGGGTGAGTACCATATTTGTAAACTTGGTGCGATGTGAGCCTGGATATTGTGCAATATTCTACAGCTTATTAGGGTGCGCCAGAACACAGTTACTTTCTCCGAGCGATCGAGCAATCGCTGGCGCATCCTACTAGACAGCTCGATCGCTCCATCTTGGCACAAGCCTGATGGAAATACCCTAGATTAAAATAAAAGTTAAAATTTGAGCCGATGCCAATTATCTTAGTTGAAGACTTGAGCAAAGTTTATCCGGTAGCGATTAAAGAACCGGGGCTTAAAGGAACAGTGCGACACTTTTTTAGTCGCACTTACCGCAATATCAAAGCAGTTGAGGGCGTTTCTTTCAGTATTGAACCGGGGGAAGTGGTGGGGTTTCTCGGTGCTAACGGTGCGGGCAAAACTACTACGCTGAAAATGCTGACTGGTTTGATTTATCCCTCGGCTGGTACTGTGAGAGTGTGCGATCGCACTCCTTTTCGTCGCGAAGCAGATTTTCTCCAAAGAATCACCTTAGTGATGGGGCAGAAACAACAGTTAATTTGGGATTTACCAGTGCTTGACTCTCTGCGAATCAATGCCGCTGTCTACGGCATTCCCGACACAGATTATCGGCGGCGAGTCGGAGAATTGACAGAGATGCTGTCACTAGAAGGCAAGTTAAATCAGGCGGTACGAAAGCTTTCTTTAGGCGAACGCATGAAAGCTGAATTGATGGCGGCGCTGCTGCACCAGCCGGAAGTATTATTTTTAGATGAACCGACTTTAGGTTTGGATATAAACGCACAGTTTAGCGTCAGGCAATTTCTGCGAGAATATAACGAGCGCTATCAAGCAACAGTGCTGTTGACGAGCCACTACATGGCTGACATTACTGCTTTGTGCAAGCGCGTTTTGTTAATCCATGAAGGGCAATTAGTTTATGATGGCAGTTTAGACGGATTGCTCGACAGGTTTGCACCTTATCGGGAAGTTCAGGTAAAATTAGCTAAGCCGCTGGCAAAAGATAGTGCTTTTGCTTACGGGGAGGTAGAATCTATTGAGGGACAATCGGTGCGGTTTTTGGTGAAAAGGGAAGAGTTGACGATGAGTGTGGCGAAGATTTTGGCGGAGTTGGAAGTGATAGATTTGACAGTTACCGATCCGCCCATTGAAGAGGTAATCGGTCGCGTTTTTCGCACGGGAAAAGTGTAACGTTTTTGGCTGGGTTCATTCTCCATAACAGGCAAGATATCTGTTCCGCTAAAGTTTTAATGTTTTGTGGAACGGGCATCTTGCCCGTTGCTAACACCGAAAAATTAAATCTAAAATTGATATGACAAAATCCATCAAAATTGCTAAAACTTTGCTAGTTACCTACTACGCTTATATGCTCGAATACCGGGCCGAATTGTTTTTGTGGGCCCTGTCGGGAGCTTTGCCGTTTATCTTGATGGGTGTCTGGATGCAGGCGGCCGAAACTGGTCAATTTGGGCTGAATTCGATCGACTTTGCCCGTTATTTCTTAGCCGCTTTCATTGTCAGGCAAACAAATGTAGTGTGGGTGATTTGGGAGTTTGAAAAGGAAGTAGTGCAAGGCCGGCTATCTAATAGATTGTTGCAGCCTCTCGATCCCGTATGGCACCACTTCGCATCTCACGTTTCCGAAAGGTTTGCGAGGCTGCCGTTTGTATGCGGATTAGCGCTGCTGTTTTTTGCACTTTACCCGCAGTCTTTTTGGCTGCCGAGTTTGGGCAGGTTTTTGCTGTTTTTGTTGGTTGTCGTCTTGGCTTTTTGCTTGCGCTTCTTGATACAGTATACCTTTGCGCTGTTTGCTTTTTGGCTGGAAAGGGCAAGTGCGATCGAGCAATTCTGGTTTCTAATTTACCTGTTTTTATCGGGACTTATCGCGCCGCTAGAAGTGTTTCCCGCACCCGTGCGCGAAGTAGTTTTGTGGACGCCTTTTCCTTATTTGATTCATTTTCCTGCTTCAATCTTGATAGGATTGCCCGTAGATGTAGGCCGCGGTTTGTTGGTAATGTTGGGTTGGAGTGCGGTGTTTTTTGTGTGGAATCGCTGGCTTTGGCGGCAGGGCTTGAAGCAGTATTCGGGCATGGGCGCTTAAATAATAATTAAAAATTAGAAAACTGTAAGGTGCGTCACAGTAAAAATATTAATCGTTTTGTCAAAAACACTTAGCTGACGCACCATACTTAACTGTCGAGTAAATCTAAAATCTAAAATCGACTGACGCACCTACTTAAGTCGATCGCACACATCATGCCATGCAAAAATGCAATCGGGAGTATTCGACAATTGCATAAACATCCATTTTTGGTATATATAAGTACAAAAGTTTACAATAAAGTCTTATATTAATAAACCCAACGACTGATAAACGGGATAAAAGAGATTCTAATGACAGCCAAAAAAAACCTCATTGTAATCGGCAATGGCATGGTAGGTCACAAGTTCCTAGAGTTAATGGTCAGCTCAGATGCTGCCAAACACTGGAATTTAATTACTTTTTGTGAAGAACCGCGCGTTGCTTACGATCGCGTAAACCTCAGCGGATTTTTCTCGGGCAAAACAGCGGGAGATTTATCTTTAGTTGCACCGGGATTTTATCAAGAAAACGGCATCCAAATTTACATCGGCGACAAAGCAGTCGCCATTAACCGGGAACACAAAATAGTCTCTTCAGCCAACGGTTTAGAAGTTCCCTACGACAAAATTGTTCTCGCGACCGGTTCCTATCCATTTGTGCCATCAATTAAAGGCAAAGACGCTACAGGAACTTTTGTTTACCGGACAATTGACGACCTAGAAGCGATGTTAGATTACGCTAAAAATTGCCAAACAGGAGTAGTAATTGGCGGCGGTTTGTTAGGTCTAGAGTGTGCTAATGCTCTGCAAAATATGGGTTTAAAAACTCACGTTGTTGAGTTTGCATCGCGGCTGATGCCCGTGCAAGTTGACGAAATTGGCGGTGCAATTCTCCGCAGCAAAATAGAAGAGTTGGGGGTTTCGGTTCATACCAGCAAATCTACCACAGAAATTGTCAGCGAAGATGGCAAAGTTACTAAAATGCTGTTTGCTGACGGTTCGGAATTGGCAACAGATATGATAGTGTTTTCTGCGGGCATTCGCCCCCGCGACGAAATTGCCAGAAGTTCCGGTATAGAAGTAGGAGAACGCGGTGGCATTGTGATTAATGATAGCTGCCAAACCTCCGATCCTGACATTTATGCGATCGGAGAATGCGCGCTGTATCAAAATCGCATCTACGGCTTAGTTGCGCCTGGGTATACAATGGCAAGCGTAGCAGCAGATATTTTGAGCCGTGCAGCCGATTGCCGGCAGGATGCCCCCTCTACTACAAGCACTTTTACAGGTGCGGATATGTCCACTAAACTCAAATTATTAGGGGTGGATGTCGCTAGTTTTGGAGATCCTTTTCCCAAGTCGGGCGATGCTAAAGAAATTGTTGTTGCTGACACCTTCCAAGGCATTTACAAAAAATTAGTTTTAAATCAAGACGGCAGCCGAATTTTAGGCGGAATTCTCGTGGGAGATGCTTCGGCTTACGGAACTTTGCTGCAATTCATGCAAAATGAAATTGCTCTGCCGCCGCATCCTGAAGATTTGTTAATGCCGCCGCGAGAAGGGGGAGCAGTGGCAGGCTTCGGAGTAGACAGTTTGCCGGATTCGGCTCAAATTTGTTCTTGCAATAATGTTACCAAAGGGCAGATTTGTGAAGCGATTCGCGATCGCAATTTAACCGATGTTGCCAGCGTCAAGAAATGCACTCAAGCTGGGACGGGCTGCGGTGGCTGCGTGCCTTTGGTGACGGATATCTTCAAGGCGGAGATGAAAAAAGCTGGGTTCGCCGTCAAAAATCATCTCTGCGAACATTTTGAATATTCGCGTCAAGAATTGTACCATTTGGTGCGCTCTCAAGAAATTAAAACCTTTGAGGAGTTGATTGAAAGACACGGCAAAGGTAAGGGCTGTGAAATTTGCAAACCCACTGTTTCTTCGATGCTGGCTTCTACTTGGAATGACCATATTTTAGAGAAGTCTCACGTCGCTTTGCAAGATACAAACGATTACTTTTTGGCAAACATTCAGCGCGACGGTACTTATTCGGTGGTGCCCCGAATACCGGGGGGAGAAATTACTCCCGATAAGTTGATTGTTTTGGGAGAAGTTGCCAGGGATTTTGGGCTTTATACTAAGATTACTGGCGGGCAACGGATTGATTTGTTTGGAGCTCGCGTGGATCAATTGCCCCATATTTGGCGTCGGTTGATTGATGCGGGATTTGAGTCGGGACACGCTTACGGTAAGGCTCTGCGTACTGTAAAATCTTGTGTTGGCAGCACTTGGTGCCGCTTTGGGGTGCAGGATTCAACGAGTTTGGCGATCGAGGTTGAATTGCGGTATCGTGGTTTGCGATCGCCCCACAAGCTCAAATCTGCTGTCTCTGGCTGCACTCGCGAATGCGCGGAAGCTCAAAGCAAGGATTTTGGGATAATTGCGACAGAGAATGGTTGGAATTTGTACGTGTGCGGCAACGGGGGAATTAAGCCACAGCACGCGGTTTTGCTGGCGACGGATATCGATAAGGAAACGCTGATTAAGTATATCGATCGATTCTTGGTTTTTTACATCCGCACCGCCGACAGATTAGAACGCACTGCTACTTGGTTGAACAAACTTGAGGGCGGGATTGAATACTTGAAACAGGTGATAATTGAGGATTCTCTGGGCATTTGTGCGGAATTAGAAGGGCAGATGGAACATTTAGTGAATACTTATCAATGTGAGTGGAAAACGACGATTGAAGACCCACACAAGGTGCAGCGGTTCCAGCATTTTGTGAATTCCGATTTGCCCGATCCGAGTATTGTTCGTGTTGCAGAACGAGGACAAACGCGGCCGGCTAACGAACATGAAAAGGCTCTGGCGGGAGTTTCGGAATAACTTCTCCCCAGCCCTCCCCTTGCTAAGGGGAGGCAGCAAGATCACCTCTTCCCAGGCTCTTCCTGGGAATGAATTCCGGGAGGCTCTGCCTCCTTCCGCGAGGCGAGGCATCCTCGAACCGTGAGGCATAGCCTCAAAACCTAGGTTTCCAGTCTCCGGCTGGGAACGAGATTGAAGTAAATTAACAGGAAAACAAAATGGTTCAATCATTATCGGTTTCCGATACAGTAACAACTTGGGTAGATGTGTGTTCTCTGCATGCGATCGCCCCTTATACTGGAGTTTGCGCTTTAGTTAAAGGCGAACAAGTGGCGATTTTCCGAGTGGGAAACGGGCAGGAAGTTTATGCGCTTAGCAATTACGACCCGTTTAGCAAAGCTTTTGTTTTGTCGCGGGGAATTGTGGGCGATCGCAACGGCACTCTCAAAGTTGCTTCTCCCATTTACAAACAAAACTTTAGTCTGACTACCGGGCAATGTCTGGACGATGAAACGGTAAAGATTCCTACTTTTGCGGTTCGGGTTGTAGCCGATCGCGTCCAAGTAGCTGTTAGTTAGATTCACTGGCTTAATTATTCGATCGCCATCCGCCACCACCTAACATTCCTGCGGGTGCTGGCGGATTTTGCATTGGGGCCCTCCCGACTCCGTATTTTTCGTCTAAAATAGAGTCGATTGGTTCCATACTCGCGGCTCGCTCAAAAAAATCTCCACTAATATCGGAGCTGAGGCGAGGATTGTCAATACAAACAAACTTCAGGGGCAGGGTATCGGTATGTTGTTAAAAAAACTTGTTTCCGAAAATAATCCCCAGACTGTAGCAGAGTTAATTTATACCCAACTCACAATCGGTCAACTGACTTGGGGCGATCTCAACATAGAAGTTTTCGGCCAGCACTGGCGGGACGAATCTTTGCACGAAGTCCTCAGAGAAATTGCAGCTAAGCTCGACAAAGAAACAGCCAGCAAAATTATTGAATATCTCACAGCTCAAAACGGTCAACAAGAAAAATTTATTAATTTGTTTTTAGCAGCGCAATGCCTGTTAAAAGTTAAAAATGATGTTAATAAAAAAACCGAAAAAAAACTGTTAAACGCTTTAAAAAAGTTATCGCAATACGGTACGGGTTTCCTGATTCTTTATCAAAGCGCTCAAGAATTGCAGGAAACTTATCAAATTCGCAATCGATCGATCGCGGCGATCGCCCAAACTTGGAAAAACGACCCGCAAACCCTACCTTGGCTGAAAATACTCGCTCACTCCAGTGACTGCGGCGAAGTCCGAGCCACAGCAGTCGAAGCAATAGCCCGTGGTTGGCCAGACCAGCCAGAAATTTACCTGATGCTCAAAAACCTCGTCAAATCCGATGGAAGCTGGGCAGTGCGATCGACCTGTGTGCGAGAAATGGCTTCTGGTTGGCCAGACACGAGCGATACCTGGCCGCTGCTGGCTGCCCTGGCTCAGTTTGATCAAAGTCCCGCAGTCCGCACCGCAGCACTCGAACAGTTGGCCTCTAATTGGCCCGATCGCACAGATACCTTGCTGATGCTGAGAACCGCCGCCGAATCCGACGAAAATTTGGGAGTGCGAGTCGCAGCGTGGCAAGGAATAGCCAAAGGTTGGCACAGCCTTTTAGGCACGGCCTCCCTGCTCAAAAACCTTGCCCAGACAGGAAGTTCTATCCTGCGAACAGTAGCGGTGCGGGAGTTGGCAGCGCGCTGGCCCGCCGCGGCAGACGTTTGCCTCTTACTGAAAACCCTAGCTGAATCCGACAGCAGCAAAGAAGTGCGGACAGCAGCCTTAGAAGAATTGGCCTCGCACTGGCCCGGCGAGCCCGACATTTACCCGCTGCTGAAAACTAAAGCCGAGTCCGACCCGAGTTCGAGCGTCCGGCGCGCAGCAGTCCAAGCAATTGCCTTTGGCTGGCCGGGGAACCCCGAAACTCTGACTTTTTTGAAAAATATAGCATTGGGCGATAGCGACGCCGACCTGCGCGAAATAGCCCTAAAACAGATAGCCGCAGGTTGGCCCGACCACCCAGAAACCCTGCCCCTGCTGCAAAAAATAGCTGATTCCGAGGATTACTGGACTGTGCGGCAAGTAGTAGTGGAAGCTGTCGCCGCACTGGGGTCAGCCAGTCTCGAAGTCTTTGCTTGGTTGCAAAATCTCGCCGAGTCAGACAGACACCTCAACGTCCGAGAAACTGCCGTGGAAGAGATCGCAAAACGCTGGTCTCACCGCGGCGAGACACTGCCTTTCCTCAAAAGCCGGGTAGAGTGTGAGTATGATTCTCACCTGCTGAGCGTGCTAGTACGGGCGATCGTGCGGCGCTGGCCCGACCACCCAGAAACCTTGCCTTGGCTGAAAATTGAGCTCGATTCTGGGGAAGCGCTGGTGCGGCAAGCGGCGGTGCTTGAACTTGCTTACAACTGGCCAGACAATCCTGAAACTTGGATGCTGCTGGAGGCTAAAGCAGAGGGCGATGAGACTCCGGCTGTCAGGCAAATGGCTTTGCAAAAGTTAGCGCGTGGGTGGACAAATCAGTCTCAAACTTTCGAGTGGGTCAAAAGTAGAGCTCAAAAAGATGAAGATTCGCAGGTGCGGGCGATCGCCCTGGTAGAGTTAATGCGGGGATGGAAAGACGAGCCGGGAATGTTTGAATTTTTGCGCGATCGAGCTTTGAGCGATGTTGACAATCAAAACGGTTCTTTTCCTTACAATCCCCGATTTACAGCACTTGAAGCGATTATCGAACATTATCCCGAAAATCCCGGAGTTGTGCCTTTGTTGCGATCGCTTTCCGTTTCCGACGCCGACGAGCAAATCCGGGCCTTAGCCGATCGCCGGCTCCGCAGCCAAGACTGGTAAGTGGAAACAATCCTTTAGACACCTCGGAAAATTAATCATGCCTGCTCTTCCACCCTTGCTCAAGAGTTAGCGTGCGATGCTCGCTTTTTAGCGCGGATTAATAAGACTCTGGCGACTTACGAACGGGTGGCAGTTGAGAAACAAAAGGGGCAGATTGCTCAGGCTGTGAATTCTTTAGTGCGTCCGACGAAAATGAGAAGGGTGGCGACATCTGCACGTTCTTTGGCGGTTGTAACGGGTATCCTATTGACGACGTTGGGTGTCGGTGCTTTGATGGGATGGATGGGTTTACTTTGGTAGCCAAGAGGGTTGGCGCCGGGAAGCGGTATAGCCTGTAGAAAAGCGTAAGTTTATGGATCGAATGTTTACAGTTTTATACACTGTAAACGGGTGTTAGAACTTGTTATGTAATGTAATTAACCTTACTTAATTAGAAGCTGAGCATATGAAGCGATTAATTGTATTGGCCACTGGGACTGATGGATCGCCTCAAAAATGGCGACCTCTACTAAACCAACTACATGAAGAAGATTTAATAGCCGGCAGCAAGTGGTTAACTTTTAATCATTGTGGATTTTGGAATTTTCATGCCTTTAGTAAGTTCTTTACTAAATCAATTGAAACACTATCGCTTGAATTGAAATCTAAAATTGAGCAGCATTGGCAGGCAGCCGTTGTTAGCGGTGAACCTTTTGACGATATTATTTGCATTGGTCATAGCATTGGCGGGCTAATTGTAAGACAAGCTTATTTAGTAGCGGCTGGAGCTTACCCCGGAAGTGTCAAAAGTGCAATTCCTTGGGTGGGAAAAGTTAGTCGCTTTGTTCTACTTGCATCGACCAACCGAGGATTTAAAGCTAATAATTTCTTGGTATCAGCAGTCGTAGATTGGTCAAGCGCAACGGGCTGGTTCCCAAATTTACGCGATACCGTTCAGGGATCTGCTTTTGTTACCAACTTACGGATCGCTTGGATTCGCTATTTTTCAAGCTTCCAGGGTGCAGAACCGATAATGATGATTCAGATTCTTGGCACTGAAGATGGTATTGTCCAGAGAGAAGATAGCATTGATATTCAGCAATTTCCTAACGGTGTTCAGTTTGATATTGCTGATGTAAACCATGACAATCTTTACCGTCCTAAAGGACGCAATAGTGAAGCAAGTGAAGAATGGAATCTACGCTATAAATTCCTGAAGTGGGCCATTTTACAATGCGAGCCTCAAAAACCCGAGCAAATTCCCTCTGAACTCAGGGATGGTGTTATGGTTAACCCTACAGAAAGCGCATTTGAAACCACAACTGTTTTTGTCATACATGGTATACGCGATAGTAACAGTGGTTGGGCTAGCCAGTTGGAAGATAAGATTAGGAATCTTACCCAGGGAAAAATTACAGTAGTGCGCTCTACATATGGTTATTTTTCTGCTTTTAATTTTTTCTTTCCCTGGCTCAGGCGGCAGAATATTCGCTGGTTTCAAGATCAGTACAGTTATCGCTTTGCCTTAAATCCCAAGACAGAATTCCTTTTCATTGGTCATAGCAACGGTACATACATTCTTGGAGAAAGTTTGAAAAGAGTGTCAGCTATGAGATTTAATCGAATCTACTTGGCAGGTAGTGTTTGACCTCGTGAGTATCCTTGGCAAGAGCGCTTTGATTTAGGTCAGCTTAGGGAGTTTCGGAATGACAGAAGTTGTTGGGATTGGCCAGTGGGAATTCTGTGCAGTGGTTTACGTGGACTTGGAATGAAAGATATTGGTACTGGTGGATTTGACGGTTTCTATTTCGATGATGATCGTACACAAGAGGTCTGCTATTACAACGGAGGGCATGGAGAGCCTCTTGATCAGGAAAACCATACCAGTATTCTTGCATTCATATTGGATGGAGATCGCTCTTATCCCCCGAATCTCCTCACAATCGAGCAAGTTTCAGCCAAGTTTAAATTGATTTCGCGAATGGCCCCCTACTTAGCGCCATTGCTGTTGTTGTTAGCCTTGTGCATTGTATTTCTATGGATTTGGTGGATTCTTCAGGGTTTTGCGTGGGACAGTTTGGCCTTCTGGCTCAAACTCATCATTTCGGTGGCAATTGTATATTTTGCCTATGCTATTGCTAAAACGGGTTGATTGCTATCGTGACGGCCTATATAGGAGGAAAGAAAGAGGGAAGAAGGGCGCTTTTAGGGAAACTAACTAACATTTATGAGGTTTTAGCTGTCATACTTACTTTTTGATTTAGCCATTTTTAGGTACTTTGTTTAACAACTTCTATTTCCTCAAAATCTACGCCCCTCACCGCAGTTTCAAATTCTCCACCCCAAACTCTGCTAACTTCGAGAATTTTTACAAAACTGACACATGGATAATCACTGTCCTCATAATGTCTAAGTCGCTGTTGTTCAATTCCTAAATTATCGTTATAACTCACGCAGCCTTCTTTTGGGTAAAACCTCCAGAATCTTATCACTATACATCTCCAATAATTATTGTGGGACAGGCATCCGGCCCTCCCTGGACTGGCTTTTGACTTCTATGTCTATTCATTCCCCCAAAAGGGCGATCGCATACCGCACCGCTTCCCCCATTAGCGAACAACGATCGCAATCCGAAGCCGTTTTCTCCCACTTGAGCAACTGTTCCCCAAAAACTTGGTATTGCTTGGCCCGCTGCACCATGCTTGCAGTTTCCGACGCAGAAGGGCCAGTGCGGGTATTAGCCACTCTGCGGCTTCAAGGGTTAACACTTAACTGTTAATCATCGATTAAAAGGGCGATCGCATACCGCACCGCTTCCCCCATCATCGAACAACGAACGCGATCGGACGCCGTTTTCTCCCACCTGAGCAACTGTTCCCGAAAAGCCGGATCTTGCTTTGCCCGCTGTACGATCGCCTGACTGATGACTTTCTTTTGAATCTGCTCTGTCGGGATACCTTGCTGCTTCAAATACTCCAACAGCCGCTGCACGCTTTCGGAGAATTTATCCGGCGTCTGAGACATCAAAATAAACGAAATTTGGCGGACCATCCGCTGGTAGATTTCCTGTCTTCTGAGCAATATTTCCTTGTGACTCGGCTCCACACTGTTACTAGGAATAGCCAAGTCGAGCAAACTCAAAATTTCAGCGTCCTTGGCTAAAACCTTTTCCAACATATCTGGATAAAGCTCCAAAATGCGATCGCCCAAAATCTTGCCGTTCACCAAACGGTTCGCACTCAGCCTCAGTAAACTTTGTTCTCCCGCCGACTCAAAAAATTGAACGTTCAACTTAAGTTCGCGGCTCTCCAACTCCACCCGACGCATCGTAAAAACCAAAGCCTCCCAATTAGGAGATTGGGCAAAACACACCTTTACAATAGAACTGTCCTCTTGATGCTGCCGCCCCAATTCCCCAGACTCAAAATCGCGATCGATCGGCAAGCGATTTGCCGCAACTTTCGCACTATAATCAAACTGAGTAAAAACATAGCTGCAGTCAACTCTCGACAGATCGACATCTTGAACTTGCCAATTTTGAATGCAGCAACCCGTAAGCTGGGCCGCCTCCAAATTCGTCCGAA
Source organism: Microcoleus vaginatus PCC 9802 (assembly GCA_022701275.1). Taxonomy (NCBI): domain Bacteria; kingdom Bacillati; phylum Cyanobacteriota; class Cyanophyceae; order Oscillatoriales; family Microcoleaceae; genus Microcoleus; species Microcoleus vaginatus. The sequence goes on along the minus strand of CP031740.1, from coordinate 1,245,197 downwards.
TCAAACGGCACTCAATCAAACAAGCTTCTCTTAAATCCGCCTCACCCAACATCGCATCCATCAAATAAGCGCCGCTCAAATCAGCTTTCCGCAAATCTGCACTGCGTAAATTAGCTTCGCTCAAATCCGCCCGCAGCAAATACACTCCTTGCAGGTTAGCTCGCAGCAAAAGTGCCTTCTTAAAACTCGCTTTCAATAAATAAGAACCCGCCAGATTAGCTCGACTCAAATCAGCGTTATCCAGCACCGCCTCAGTCAAATCCGCCCCCGCCAGCACAGCTCGGTGCAAGTCAGCGCCCGTCAGATTTGCCGATCGCATTTGAGCGCCATTTAAGTCAGATTCAATCAAATTTACACCGATTAAAATTGCCGATCGCAAATTCGCTTCCACTAAATGCGCTTCCCGCAAATTAGCGCCCGTTAAATTAGCACCAACAAGACTGGCGCGGTTGAGATTGGCCTCCATCAATTCCGCCGCCATCAACTTCGCGCCGTCGAGTTTAGCCCCGGCAAAATTAATTTGGTCAGATTTAACTCCTTGAAGATTAGCACCGCCCAAATCCGCTTCGGGAAACGCGGCCCAATTGAGTTCTGCTGCTGCCAAACAAGCAAGGCGCAAATCCGCTTTAGCAAGATTTGCCCCGCTCAAATTTGCCCCGCTCAAATTGGCCCCACTCAGCCCCGCACTGCGGAGATCCGCGCGCCGCAAACAAGCCCCTATCAACTTGGCATTGCTCAAAAAAGACCAGCTCAAATTAGCACCGGTCAAGTTAGCACCAGTGAGGTCTATTTCTCGCAGGTTAACACCGCTTAAACTAGCGCCGCTGAGGTCAATGTGACCAAAGTTGCGCTCTCCCTGTTGATAGCGCTGTAAAAATTCTTGTGTTTGCATTCCGCTGATTGGGGGGCTGGCAATTTAGCTGTTTTAGGACGCGCTGGTCAATAACTTTAACTGGAAGGTACGCACGGAACACGAGCGGGCGCACGGGGACACTACTCTTACTACTTACTGCAAGAACTCATGTCCTCCGGGCGATCCCTGGGTACTTTACCCTATAGATGGCAGTTCAAAGGATTTGTTGCGTAAGTTCTATTTCTACTACCAGTTTTAAAAACTTTTGTAACTTAAAGCAGCAGAGTTAACATCTTATACGCTGGGAGCATCTCATAGTGGTAAAAACACTTCTTCTGGCTCTTTCCTTCTCCCTATTTCCTCCTGCCTCCTGCCTCCTGTCTCCTGCCTCAAAACTCGAATTTCTAGGTTGGTTGCTTTCATTGAGATGCTCCCTATACGCTGCCCCGCCGGAGAGTGTTTTTACCTAAAGCGCTGCAATTCTTGCTGCAAGTATTTTCCCCATTTAGTCGCTAGAGGAATTTCTGTAAAGGGAACCTGCACCGCAGCACCATCTTTCAACAAAAATTCGAGGGCGATTGGGCTTCCAGAACTCGGCGGCGACTCTAAATCAACTGCCTGAGAGTTGACTAACAACCGCAGCGACTCCACGTCTTTTAAAGAAAAAGTTTGCAAATTTATCGGCCCGCTGCGAGTAGGTTTTCCCCACGTTAAACTGTCTTCTTGCTGACCGAGTACAGCATAAATATCGTACTTGGCTTTAGCGAATTGTTCGGCCCAGACACGATAGGCTTCAAGCTTTTGATACTCGTTCCATCCAGCCCAAGCCAGAGAAATAAAAATTGCCAGCAGCGGCAGCCACATTAAACCTCTTTCCATGCAATACCCTTGTTGAAAATACTCGCTTGTTCTGTTGGTCATCTTCTCTCATGATACAATTAATTGAACTCCTACAACTTGCTCTGCAATTTAAACGAGAAATTAGAGCAATTTTTGTTCGAGCAACAGCCACCGCCGAAAACTACCAAACGCCCGCGTGCGAGATATCCACAAGCCACAGCAAGGAAAACTGGCGCTGGCGGTGAAAATTGGGTTATTGTGGTGAACACGCCTTCCCTAAACGGACGATCGGCAATGAAAAAGTTTTTCCTTCTGTGCTTATTTTTAATCGGGCTCGGCTGGGCGATTTCTAATTTCCCAGGACTTGCTACTCAAGGCACTTACGACTCGATTGTGCTTGATTTCCGCGAAGATTTGGGTGCTGCTGAGATTGCGAAAGAAGTAAATGCGATCGCCCAACAGTACCAAATCGCACCGCAACTCAACAGCGAATTCTCAGGGGGCGACAATGTATATGTAGTTAAGGGCGATCGCACTTTGCTAAACGCCCTGAGAAAATCAAATTTGGCTAAAGATACCGAATACATTGAACCGAACTACGTCTACAGCGCTTTCGAGATTCCCAACGACCCCATGTATACCAAGCAGTGGAATCTCCGCAGTATCAACGTAGAATCTGCCTGGAACGAAACCAAAGGCAGCGGCACAACAGTAGCGATAATTGACACGGGTATTACTCCAGTCGCTGACTTAAAAGAAACCAAATTTGTACCGGGCTACGACTTTGTAAACGATCGCGCCGAAGCCTACGATGACAACGGCCACGGTACTCACGTCGCCGGTACAGTCGCCCAATCAACTAACAACAATTACGGCGTTGCGGGCATTGCCTACGAAGCAGCTTTAATGCCGCTAAAAGTGTTAAGCGGCAGCGGTGGCGGCACGGTTTCCGACATCGCCGAAGCAATTAAATTTGCTGCTGACAACGGCGCAGATGTCATCAACATGAGTTTAGGCGGTGGCGGCGAAAGTCAGTTAATGGAAGAGGCGATCGACTACGCGCACTCTAAAGGCGTTGTCGTCATCGCAGCCGCCGGCAACTCCGGCGACAGTTCCGCTTCCTATCCCGCCCGCTATCCCCACGTCATCGGCGTTTCGGCCCTGGGCCCCGACGACGAAAAAGCCACTTACTCGAATTTCGGCGCAGGGGTTGACATTGCAGCCCCCGGCGGTTCTGAAATGGGCAAGATCCTGCAAAGTACGATCGACCCGGAAACAGGCGCCGAAGTCTTTGAAGGCTACCAAGGCACTAGCATGGCTTCTCCCCACGTTGCAGCCGTTGCAGCCCTTGTCAAGGCTTCCGGCATCACAGAACCAGACGAAATTCGCAGCGTACTCTTGCAGTCCTCGCGAACTGTCACTGAAGATCCGTTAAACCATTTTGGTTCAGGACACCTAGACGCAGCCGCAGCAGTTCAGCTAGCCCAGCGCGGACAAATCAACTTCCGCGATTTCTTCCGCTGGCTGCGCGATAACGGCTATCTCAACCCCCGCTTTTGGATTGACGGCGGTGCAGTCGCCCTGTTGCCTAAAATTGCAATGGTGCTCGGTTCTTACCTGCTGGCTTTCTTTTTGCGGAATTATTTTCCGTTCCAGTGGACTTGGGGCTTTTCCGGCGGCTTGATGGCTGGGAGTTCTGGGTTCTTTTTCCTGCGGAACTTGTTTGTATTTGACTTGCCACAGTGGCCGATGCGGGTGATGGGCAGTTCTATTCCCGAACTCGGCGGTGCAATTAATGGCAGCAGTATGCTGAATCCCTTTTTTGCTAGCGTTTTGATTCCTGGGATTTTGATTGCTTTGCTGTTGGGACATCAACAGTGGAAGTGGATCGCGATCGCAATTTCGATCGGTTTTGCCAGCAGTTTAGCGGTGAATGCTTTTGTGTCTCCCACAGTCTGGGGATTGGGCACAGGTTTGGTATCACAAACATTTTTGATTGTCAATGCTTTACTGTGTTTCGGACTGGCGCGTTTAGCAATTAAAACAGAGGTGCGATCGGCATGAGTATTACTGTCAAAGGTGTAATTGAACGCAAAGGATTGGGTCCCGGTACTTGGGCTTTGGTCGGCGAAGATGGGGAAACTTACGAACTTAAGGATGCTCCTTCTGATTTGAAAAAAGCTGGTTTGAAAGTCAGTGTTAAAGGTGAAGTGCGTAAGGATGTGATGACTTTTGCTATGATCGGCCCGGTTCTTGAGGTGCAGTCTTTTGAGGCGAATTAGCCTAATTGGTTAATGCAGCTTTTGAGCAAAAAAAACCCCGGCCAAAATTGGCTGGGGTTTATTAATCAGGGTGCATCTACTAATTTAATCTCCCGCCTCAAAACACCTCTTTCAGGACACTTTGGCAGAATTTGCGAAAATTGGCGGCGACGGCGTGCGATCGGCAAAAAAAAACCCCAAACCAAAATTGGTCGGGAGTTAATTAATCAGGGTGCATCTACTAATTTAGTCTCCGGCTTCACACCACCTCTTTCAGGACACTTTGGTAGACTTTGCGGAAATTTGTGGCGACGGCGTGCGAGATCAAAAAAAAAACCCGGCCAAAATTGGTCGGGAGTTAATTAATCAGGGTGCATCTACTAATTTAGTCTCCGGTTCAAGGTGTACCTGTTCCGGACAGTTTGGGACAATTTGCGAAAATTTGTGGTTTGGGTGGCGATGGCAAAAAAAAACCCGGCCAAAATTGGTCGGGAGTTAATTAATCAGGGTGCATCTACTAATTTAGTCTCCGGTTCGAGGTGCACCTGTTCCGGGCAGTTTGGGACAATTTGCGAAAATTTGTGGTTTGGGTGGCGATATCAAAAAAAAAACCCGGCCAAAATTGGTCGGGAGTTGATTAATCAGGGTGCATCTACCAATTAAGCTTCCTGAGAATTCGAGCGCAATCCGGATAACCTCAAACTTTTTCAGCATCACCCTTGATACCGCAAAAAAAAACCCCAAACCAAAATTGGTCGGGAGTTAATTAATCAGGGTGCATCTACCAATTAAGCTTCCTGAGAATTCGAGGCGCAATCCGGACAACCTCAAACTTTTTCAGCATCACCGTCGATACCGCAAAAAAAAACCCCAAACCAAAATTGGTCGGGAGTTATTTAATCAGGGTGCATCTACTAATTTAATCTCCCGCCTCAAAACACCTCTTTCAGGACACTTTGGCAGAATTTGCGATAATTTGTGGCGAGGGCGCGTGATCGCAAAAAAAAACCCGGCCAAAATTGGTCGGGAGTTAATTAATCAGGGTGCATCTACTAATTTAATCTCCCGCCTCAAAACACCTCTTTCAGGACACTTTGGCAGAATTTGCGATAATTTGTGGCGAGGGCGCGTGATCGCAAAAAAAAACCCGGCCAAAATTGGTCGGGAGTTAATTAATCAGGGTGCATCTACTAATTTAGTCTCCCGTCTCACAGCAGCTCTTTCAGGACACTTTGGCCGAATTTAGGAGAATTTGTGGCGAGGGCGCGTGAGCGCAAAAAAAAACCCCGAACCAAAATTGGTCGGGAGTTAATTAATCAGGGTGCATCTACCAATTAAGCTTCCTGAGAATTCCAGCGCAATCCGGACACTTACCACTAAAAACTCACAACTCTTTTCGGTGAACCAGAGTTGCACTAGCTTGGTCTGTCGGAACTAGCAAGACTTCGCTAATATTGACGTGGGGCGATCGCGTCGCGCAAAAATACACGACATCGGCTACATCGTCCGCAGTCAGCGGTGTCAATCCTTGATAGACATTTTTGGCTTTTTCTGCATCGCCGTGAAACCGGACATTGCTAAATTCTGTTTCCACCAAACCCGGCTCTATTTCCGTCACCCGCACGGGTGTTCCCAAAAGGTCTTGTTTCAACCCTTCGGAAATAGCTCTCACTGCTGCTTTGGAAGCGCAATAAACATTACCTTTCGGATAAGCTTGGCGGCCTGCTATGGAGCCGATATTCACTACGTGGCCGCGGTCTCGGCTTACCATTCCCGGCACGATCGCGCGAGTCATGTAAAGCAAGCCTTTAACATTGGTATCAATCATTTCTTCCCAATCTTGAAAGTTGCCTTCGTGCAGTTTGTCTAAACCACGGCTCAATCCCGCATTGTTAATCAGAATATCGATGCTTTTCCAGGCATCGGGAAGCGCAGTTATCGCCGATTCCACTTGCGGGCGATCGCGCACGTCCAATTCGAGCAAATAAATCTCGTTCGCCGATGCGATCGATTTTGTTTCTACAAGTTCGTTTGCCAGTCGCTCCAGCTTTTCAAGGCGGCGGGCTGCTAAAATTAGTTTTGCTCCTCCTTTGGCGAAGATCTTGGCACAGGCTGCTCCGATACCGCTACTGGCACCTGTAATGAAAACAATTTGGTTTTGGATAGAAATCATTTTTAATAATCAGAAGGAAGAGGGAAGAGGAAAGAGGATTTTTTAACTTGGTATAAGATTAAGTCGGGTCAATTAACCATAATTATTGTAGAGGCAGGTTTAGCTGGTTCTCTCTTTTTTATTAGAGATTTTACTTAAACCGCCACTACAGAAATTACCCAAATAACCCATAACACCTATTTTATTATTTGACCACCCGCAATCGCACACTAACTGTTGCAATTCCACCTTGTCGCATCAAAACTGCTGAAACCCACCGATTTTCCGGCGTAGCCGGAGCTTTACCTACTTTAAAAATCCCCCCGGAATTTAGCAACTCCAGCTCGACTTCTGAGGGATTAAAAAATGTTTTTTCGGTAATGGGTTCCTCCAAAACAGTCCCTATTAAAATATCATCGCCGATCGGCTCTCGAACAATGGCATCAAAATGGTACTCTTCGCCCACCTTAACTTGATCCGGAAAATTCACTTGAATTGTGGGAGGATTTTGACCAGAACTAAGCTGAGTTTGTTCGGCTAAAATTTCTTGCTTAACTATCTTTTCACCTTCAAAACGCTGTTGGGAACGGATTGTAGCTTTGAGATTTAATTCTCTGCCATCCTTTTTTTGAGTGCCCGCTATTGTAGTTATGGTTTCTGCGAGAATCGCGTTACCTTCGGTTTTCCAAGATTTGAGCTCGGTGCGGTAATTTAAACTCGGATATCGAGCCCAGAGTTGGGTGAGGGCTTTTTCCATGCTTTGGCTGTTTAAGCCGTCAGAATGAGTGAAACTCGGGCTGTAAAATGCCATGACTGCTTTGACATCACGCCGGTTGGCCGCTGCGTCAATTTCTGTTAGCACTTTTGTGAGTGGGGCAGGCGCATTTGCAGGGGTTTGGGCGATCGTTCGGGGAGTCGCCGCGATCGCACCGATCGCTCTTGCCGCACTAGGATGCAGCACGCCAGCACTTACCACTGTTAAACATAACAACATTTGAGCGATCGACTGCCCGCAGTTAAAGCCAAAAACGATCGCCCGATCGGGTTTTTTGTCCCGACGGCTGGAAAAATACTGAGATGCACTTGGCACTAAATTCAAAAAATTACGCATTAGATGATAATTTGGTTATTTGTCAGGGGTCGTAGCTTGGGCAACTGTTCGCCTGCAACGAAAACTGACAACGGAAGCAGGGACACGGCACAATCTAATTTTAGATGGCTGATTCAAAATTGGCTGAAACTGCCGGAATAATAAGCATAATAATCTAAAACCTCAAATAGAAAATTGATCGACCTGTGGAACTTGTACTTGTAAAAAAAGAAACAAATACCTTGACAAAAGCCCCCCTCCGGTTGTTGGTTGCAGCTAGCGGCACTGGTGGACATTTATTTCCCGCGATCGCCACCGCTGGGCAGTTGAACGACTGTCAGATCGAATGGCTAGGAGTCCCAGACCGCATGGAAACCCAGTTAGTTTCATCCCTTTACCCCCTCCACACGATTGCCGTTGAAGGCTTTCAGCAGGGATTGGGACTCGGTACACTGCGAATTTTGGGCGGACTCGCCGGCTCGATCCTTCAGGTGCGGAAGTTGCTCAAAGCGGGAAATTTTCAGGGAGTCTTTACTACCGGCGGTTACATCGCAGCACCGGCAATTCTAGCGGCCCGTTCTTTGGGTTTGCCGGTAATTCTCCATGAATCTAATGCAATTCCCGGAAAGGTGACACGCTGGTTTAGTCCTTTGTGCACTGCTGTGGCGATCGGATTTGAAGCCGCAGCCCAGCATTTACCCCGCGCGAAAACCGTGGTTGCTGGTACACCGGTGCGATCGCAATTCCTCGCCCGCCAACCTCTAAATTTGCCAATTCCTGACAGTGTACCTGTAATTTTAGTCATGGGTGGCTCTCAAGGTGCTGTCGCAGTCAATAAGTTAGTGCGCGAGTGTGCTCCGGCTTGGTTTGATGCGGGTGCTTGGGTGGTTCACCTCACCGGAAATAATGACCCGGATGCTGAGAGTTTGAAACATGAGCAATATTTGTCGATGCCCTTTTACGACAATGTGGCGAGTTTGTTGCAGCGAGCAAATTTAGCAATTAGTCGATCGGGCGCCAGTGCTCTGACAGAATTAGCAGTGACGGGAGTACCTTCTATTTTAATTCCTTTTCCTCACGCCGCTGACGACCACCAAAGATTTAATGCGGAAGTATTTGCTAAAGCCGGCGCCGCCGTGGTATTCCGTCAAAGCGAACTGACAGCAGATGTGTTGCAAAGCAAAGTGTTGTATTTGTTAAGAGATTCCGAATATTTGGAAAAAATGTCTAAAGCTGCTGCTCAATTAGCGGTGACAGACAGTACAGAACGTTTGGCTAATTTGGTGAGGGAATTGGTGGTGCGGTGATAGTTTTTAGGAGTTTTAACCGCAGATGAAGGCAGATAAACCTTGATAAACCCAGATGAAGGCTAATGTTTTACATAATATGGGAGTGGATGAATTTAACTACTGATTCTAATCCTTCTTTGGTCTTCAAGTTAGTAAAAACAAAAGGTTTATCGCCTCGCATTTTTTTCGTATCCCGTTCCATCACGCCTAAATCTGCTCCTACATAAGGTGCGAGGTCTGTTTTATTTATTACTAATAAATCTGATTTAGTAATTCCTGGCCCGCCTTTGCGCGGAATTTTATCGCCGGCAGCGACATCGATTACGTAAATTGTTAAATCTACTAACTCCGGGCTAAATGTTGCCGCCAAATTATCGCCACCGCTTTCAACAAACACTAAATCTAACTCAGTGAATTTTTGTTCTAACTCTTCTATAGCTACTAAGTTAATGGAAGCATCTTCGCGGATGGCTGTGTGGGGACAGCCTCCCGTTTCTACGCCCAAAATGCGATCGCTGTCCAAAGCTTGACTCCGAACCAAAAACTGTGCATCTTCCTGAGTATAGATATCATTAGTAACAACCGCAATCTGGTATTGCTGCCGCAGCGCCTTGCACAAAGCATCAAGTAAAGCAGTTTTCCCTGAACCAACCGGCCCAGCAATTCCTACACGAAAAGCACCCATAGCGATTTTAGATTTTAGATTTTAGATTTTCTGATTTTCAACTCCGAAATAACCGAGTGTACTGAGTTTCGTGCGCCATACTAGCTAGGGCTAACCCCCAACTGCAACTACCAAGGTCATCATCTTCTAAGTGTAAAACTTCTTGCGCCGTGCAGCTAATTTGAGACTGCAAATCTAACAGTAACTGTTGACCGACTGTTTGACCGAGGGGAATCAGTTTCACGCCTGCACTCGCCAAATTAGCAGCCCAACTGTACAAATATCCTAACACAGCCACTTCCTCTTCAATCTGCCAACTTGCGGCGGCAATGCCAAAGCCGATCGCAAAATTGCACTGATTGGTGCCAGATTCCACGAATTCTTTTACAATTGTTGTTAACCCAGAAGCAACGGGCGATCGCAAATCCAGCAGCAACCTGACCAAAGTCCGCCCCATTTGCCAACTTTGCAAGCGCAATTCTTCTGTCTCCTTAGTAGCAGTCGCCCAAGCATTCCAGTAATTCAAAGCCGTCAAATCCCCTATCTGTGCCGCCCTCAAAGCCCTTACCACCACAGCGGCTTCTACTCGAACAGCCCCGAATTGCAGCGAATTTTCTAACCAATTTCTCAAAGTAATCTCGCTGTCGATCGCACCGGTTTCTACCAGACTTTCGATTCCCTCAGAATAACTATAAGCTCCCACAGGTGCAAAAGCTAGCTGTAACAAACATAAAAGTTGATTGTTCACTGTTGACTGTTGACTGTTGAGTGTTGACTTCTTCCTTCTTGAATGAGCGAAACTAATTTGGTTATAAGCCCTCGGATTCCAGGGTGGGAGTAAATCTAAAATCTAAAATCTAAAATCAAAAATCTAATGGTTGTGCCCGTAAGCCCCCATTTCCGGCTGAAACGGCACAATTTCCTCTGTTACTTCCAAACCCATTTTTTCGAGCATTCCCTGCAACACAGAGTCGGGAGAAAATCTTAAATAATTATCCGCAATTTCTAAAGCTACGTGACGGTTTCCTAAATGATAAGCCGCCCGCATCAGTAGCAGCGGACTTGATGCCCGCGCTGTCAGTACCAGTTCGGGTTTTGCACTTACCAGTACCAAACAGGTACCGTCTTCCGACTGCAATAAATCTCGATCGCGCAGTACCGTACCTCTGGGCAAACTCAGGTGCAGCTTTTCCCCCGTATCCGTCTCGAATCGGTGACGGCTGCGAGTGCGATCGTCCGATGTCATTTGTAAAGTAAAGCTGACAATAGCATCGGGATTTGCAGGTAAATGTTTTGTGAGGGTTAGCATTTTTATATTCTATTCCTCAGAGCAATTCACTTGAACTTGAGTTTTTGAGGAATATATTTTTTTTATAGCCGAAGGAATAAGGAAGACTCAAGTTCCAATCTTCAGCTCATGTTTCAGAAATTAAAAACGTCTTAATCGTGTCGGCGATGGCTATTTCTCATTGCGATTTATAGCAAGTGGAAAAATATTCATCTTTCTGAACCCCTCCCGTTCGGGCTTTTTAACCAAATTTATATTATTTTGTCAAGCACTTTATTACAGACGATCGCTTTTTTTTAAAAAAAATTTGCATACCGTCTAGTCACTCGAACAATTTAAATCTCCAATAATTGTTGTGGGAAATAGGGGTTAGGCATCCTGCCTGCCCAAAACCTACTTTTATGGAGAAGTCTAATAGAACGGGAGAGGAAGAAAGACTCAAACCATCAAGCTTATTGATTGCCCGCTTGTTGCAGTCGCAGCAGCTCGGCTTGAATTCGCTGTTTGACTGCCGGATCCGCTTGCTGGAGCAAAGTGAGCTGGTTGAAGCGACTAACTGTCAAACCATTGGTTTCGATAACTTTTTTAGCTTGTTGGCAGTAATTCACCGCGATGCCGCGAACACTTCCAGACAACCTATTAATTTGCTGAGTTTCGTTGCACACGACTCTGGGAACCGAGCCCCCAGCCATTCCTTTAATTTCGTTAAAAGCTTCCACCCGTCTAGGTTCTATTGCCAACACAGCGCGAGCGTAGCTAGTAATTTCCTCGCTGCTAATCTCTTGAGCTTGGGCTGCTGCTCCGAAAACGAGGTTTGGGGATTGTCCATACAAACCGGGTGCCCATCCGCTAGCTAAAGCTGCTGCAGAAAAGATGCCAAGCAACAGCGATTGTCGCAGCATCCGGTTGAGGGCAAATTTAGAGGTGTTAAGTGAGGTGTTCATGGTCGTCGGTGATTGCTTGCGTGTAGATAAAAATGACACAGCGCTTGGAGGCTCAATCTTTTTGAATCATGTGGCGGCTAAAAAGTTCCTGCCGTTGGTGACAATTTTGAATTCCAGCAGGATGGTTTGGAAGTTGCTACGACGATCGACTTTTTAGCAAATTCGATAATTTCATCGATTCTAACATCTGTGGGAAGTTGACAAAACCCTTACTTTAGACGGTAATTTTAATTACAGAGCGTTCTCGAATTGCCTCTCCCAATAATTCTTAAAGCGCAAATCTTAAATAATTCTAAAACTTCTTGACAAATTACTCGCATTATTTAGTTTAATCAAAGTACGCGCGAGCGAAGCTATCCCGAATGCGCGTGCCTTCGGTGAAGGGTAGGGAATCGCCTGCAAGGCAAGGTCAAAATTAACAGTAATCGCACTCATCAATTCCCGCGATGATTTATTTAATGTTAGGCTGTGGCGCATTTGTCGCTCAAGAAAATCCCCCGCTGGTTTGGTCACTAACCGAGCCAGAGCCCGAACCAAAAATCATGTTTTACTACCCGAAGATAGAGACCGCAGCAGGGAACTAGACATTAAAATCTTTTTATCAAAATGCGCGCTCTCTGTTGCCGGCAGTCAACGCGCAGGCCTTCGATTCCAGTTCTCGCTTCCTCCAGTTTGGGGCGGTGAAAACTTGTCTGGGAGTTACCCATAAACCTGATTTTTCTACGAAATAAAATCGTTACAGCTACCAGCAAGAGCAGACAAACCCGGAAAGCTGGAATTTTTGGATCTCAGTTTTCTTGTCATCTCGATCGCACATAGCAAATTTTTGCAAGTATTCTCGCAGCAATTTAACAATTATTAATTACCCATTGCCCATGAAAAGTCAAAAAGAAATTTGGCGAGTTATCCTCGCAGTAGCTCTCTGTATTGTAGGCGTGCTGCACTTTGCAGTGCCGACACCTTTTATCCGAATCGTGCCGCCCCAGCTTCCTTACCCAGAAGCCTTGGTTTATATCAGCGGTTTTTTCGAGATTTTGGGTGGCATTGGGCTGTTAGTTCCTCCTGTCAGCAGGGCGGCGGCATGGGGATTAATTGCCTTGTTTATTGCCGTGTTTCCAGCTAATATCAATCAAGCCGTCAACAACATTCCGATAGAAGGGATTCCCCACAACCAATTACTGTATTGGTTCAGGCTGCCTTTTCAAGCTGTCTTCATTGCTTGGGCCTGGGTTTATACCCAACCAGACGAAGGTAAACCCCGGGCTTCTATAGTTCCCGATAGAACAGAAAAGACCCAATGAAGCAGTTCGACTACTCTTTGGATTTTAAGAATATTGACTTTCGACAGCACCCGGAACTCTATCGGGTAGGGAGGGGAGAACAGGGAGTGCTGTTGGTGGAACCTTACAAAGGAGAAATTCTGCCTTTCTGGAGATTTAAGACTCCTGAAATTGCCAGGGAGTCCAGCAGCAAAATTTACTCCTTGTTTTTAGAGTATCTCGATCGCGAAGATTTTGTGGGAGCCGACATGGCCCGCAAGTTCTTGCAGATGGGGTATACTCGATCGCGTCGCTACGCCAACCACAAAAGCGGTCGAAAATACCAGCAAAACCCTCAGAAGCTGAAGTCTGTTGCAGAGCAAACCGCAGCTCGAAAAGATATTTTGCCCCTACAAGCAGATCCGCTGAAAGCAGAATCCGCCGCCATTTTTCTTGAAAAATGGATGCTGGCCAAAATCAACGAGAAATATCTCGAGCTTTTAGCCAGACACCGACAGATGTACGAATCTTATTTAGTCAACGCTGAGGATTGACATACATTTACAAAAACTCAGAACTTACACTTTAGCCCCGTCGGCAGCAGTGTAGTTGTGCTTGCCTATCTGGGCCGCACCTATTTGCGTGGCCCTACTATTTACTCGTCATCTTCTTCTGTTTGCCACTGTCGCCAAATTTCAAAGGCATTAAAGCCCCTGTATTGCAGGTAATTCAAGACTTTGCCCTTGGTTTTCGGATCTGCTTTACCCCAAGTATCGATCTTGTATTTCCGCATGACTTTGGCTTTTAATTCGGCCAGTTTTTCTGCTTCGGAGTCCTGATTTTCGGCAATTTCTTCTTCCCAGACTTGCTCGAACAAATCGTTGGTAATTCCTTTTTGCAGGCACTTGCGCTTGATGGCCGACTTCCCGTATTTGCCTGCTGCAGAGGCGATCGAGTTTGCCACCAAGCGAGTGTCGGACTGATAGCCGCGGTCTTGAATTTGCGCGATCGCCTCCAATATTTCCTCATTGCCAAAACCTTTCTCTTGCCCCTTTTTGCGAAGTTCAGAGGCACTGTAGTCTTTGCGGGACAAGAGAAAATAGAAATAGTCAAGACAGCTCATCAGTTCAATCGAAGGGTGGCGCGCAAATACTCGTGTAGCGAATGCCAAATCCAGTCGCCTTGCTATCGGCTGACTGCACCGCGATCGCCTCTATTCTTCTGTATCCTCCTCTTCATCATCCAATTCCACATCCGGTCTGTCCATATCGATCTGAATCAAGCGAATGTGCTTGTATCCGAGCTTAATTTCAAACTCGTCTCCCGGCTTTAATCCCATTTCTTGGGTATAATTTGCGCCGATCACGATCGAGCCATTCTTGTGAACGCTAGCTCGATAACTCGCTTCTCGCCCGCGTCCGTCTGCTTTCGACTTCTCTAGCTCAATGCCCTTAGCAGCTAACACTGCATCGTAAAACTCAGCCAGATTAATCCGGGTTTCTCCACTTTTGCTGACAGTGAAGTAGCCGCAAAGCTTTGCAAGTTCTCTGCGTGGCAAATCACTGCCTTTGATTTTTTGAAGCAGACCTTTTCCTGTTAAGGGTGCTGTAGCTGTTTCTGCCATTGACCGTACCTCGCTTATTGGACTTTACTTATATCAATTACAACACATTAGATTAACTTTGTTTCACTGTCAATACTAATAATTCTCAATATTTAAAATTCTGGATAAATTTCTGCGGTCTCAAGACGGGGGGTAGAAGTAAGGATGCTCGAAGGGCGATCAATTTGCTGCTTGTGGCCCACATGCTTGTGTAAGCCTCGGAGCGATCGCGCGGGAAATTATTGTCGCAAATTAAATGCTTTACTTTTTTACAGTAAAGTCTGTTCCCTGCATTCACCAATCCCTGATCGAGTCTGTGGTCAAGGTAAAAACAAGACAGCCATGAATCGAAATACCTAGAGCGCAGCCGCTGCAAATCTGCCGACAGCATTTACCTGCCGGGGTTAACTTTTACCTCAACAAGGGGAGGCAGCACTTGTTCTCGATGCCCCTGCCAGCTACTTACAAAACCAGTTTACAAAAAGAATCCAACGGTAGGCCCGTGCTCCAAACCCTTATGGAATAAGTCATTCCCAATTCTTCAATCTAAAATCTAAAATCTAAAATCTAAAATGGTATAAACCCGATTTTTCGGGATCGAAATCCCCTCAAAACCCCAAATACCAACGAGCAATCTTCTATTAAGGTGTTGGGCATATAACTTGCACAGAACGCAGTCTGGGGAAGGCAATCCGCTAAAAATTGAAGGAAATTTCACCTCTTCGGTGAACGGGTTTAAGCTAAAACCCGACTCAATGGGGGCGGCAGAAACATCGGGCAGCCACTAAGAGGGGAATAGTTTTGATCGGGCGAGATTGCTTCGCGACTCTTAACACTTCGCTACGAATCAGTAGATGTCTCGGGGGAACTCGGGAAAATCTTCCTCCTACGGCCCCAAGCCAAAGAATTTGAGGTTATTTCCACAGGGGAATTGAAAAAGACCGAGTTAAATGCACAACTGCTTAAATGTTTGATGCACTACAAATTAGCAGCGGTTCCCAACAGGGAGTTTCGATGGAAATGTATTGGTTTCCACTCATGGCCTGTAAACTGCCAGACTCTCAAAATTTATGCACCAACTGGAGGGGCGCGTCAAACTCACAGCCGCTTCCATAATTAATTATTGTGAAATATACCAACCGCACTGACGGTGAGGACGTTCTTAATTGTTGCAACTCTGGCTTTTATTGTCTTGTGCCGAATGACGAATGCTCCTGCTGCCGAATCAGCCCGCCCAAAAACGCATACAAGCCACCGACTCCTGTCGTGGAGAGATCAAAATTTTAGACTCTTGTTCAAGCTTCCAGATTCATCTGTGGAGTAAATCTAAGATCTCAAATCGTTCGACTCAGGGCTCAAGCCGAAGTCTAAAATCTACAATCGACTGACGAATTCTATATCAAGCAGTCCCGGACTTACTCTCTCGACGAGAAACCCGGTTTCTTGCTAGATGCTTGGTTGCGCTGCTGCTTATTTTCGGTAAAAACCGGCTTGATGAAGGTAAGTCCGAGATTCGATCGAGCAGCATACTTTTGATCACTGTTCCACCGACAGCCGATCGCGAATGGCCAGCAAAAACCCCACCCAGTTTGGAGCCATGCCAAGAGGGTCTAAATTCCGCATTGCAGTGGGCGATCGCTTTTAGTGACGTTGTTGCAGGTAATTTTGCGACAGGGGAGTCCGTACCGCCGGTAGTAACTCTTCAGGTTTCGTGTCTCGCTGGTGCGAGTAGCGCCACCCAAAAAAGCCAGCACTCAAAGCCACGGGCAATAAGCAAAGCATTAGAGCGACAGATTTTTTCAACCCCGGTTTTTTTAAGGGTTTCTGAGTCGGTGCAGCGGCGCGAGTTGCTTGGATCGCCGAAGACTCAGAATTAGGAATAGAGGACGGCGAAGCCGTCGGTGAGTTCGGTGAATTAGTAGCATCGAATCGATCGTTCTGGTGAACCCAATCCCTGCGATCTTTTAATTGGTCGGGAAAGTATTCCCAGACTTCGCCGTCAGAACTGTCTGACTCATGCGATCGATTGGCTGGGATTGGGGGGTATTGGGCGATCGCCGAGAGTGAAGGTGGCGCACTCCATTCTGTACCCGCCAGAGCCGGCGGCGTTCCCGACGCGATTATTTGCACCCGAGACCCGGATGTCGCGCTGTGGGCTGGGCCGCCGATCAGATAGCCGTCAAAGTCCGGGTGCTGGTAGAGAATGGGCAAAGCCCAGTATAGCTGGTGAGAACCGTAGGCAGAAATTAGCCCAGCTCTGGCCCGGCTCAGGCTGAGATCGACTGGATAGCCTTGATTGAGGTTGCGGTAAAACAACCGGGTCAGAGTTAGGGCTACATCGTCGGGGATGCTTTCTGCCATTGCTAGCACTGCCGGAATGCCCCGCTTCACTAGAGCTTCGGTTAAGTTCCGTTCCGGGCTGTCGTCCGCGAGGTCTGATGGGTCGCCGTAGGCGCCACGGCAGGAGTTGAACACGGCCATCTGAATACCGTTGTTAACAAGCAATCCAGCTAAGTCGTCGCCACTGAGGGTTTCGGTTAAGCCGGTGCGGCTGCTGACTAAGTAGAGTTCGCCACCTCTGGAACCTAAGTTGCTGTGGCCTGCGTAGTGCAGGACTTGGTAGTGTCCTTGTTCTAAGGCTTGAGTAAGTTGTTCTCGATCGGGCTGTTCGAGAATAGTCAGTTGAATTTCCGGGGAATGCGGGCTGTTTTTGAGAGGATTAGCGGTGCGGTTTTGGAGTTCTTGTTGCAGGTGGAGCACTTCTCGCTTGAGCTGCAAGCTGTCTCGATCGCTCGGAGAGGCGATCGCCATTAAAATTTTTAGTGGCCCGCTACTAGGCAGTATCCGGGTTTGTTTGAACAAACTTGTACCTGGTTGGTAGCGAGAAAACACGACATCGGTGCCGGTTGCCAAAGGGCGATCGCCGGCGTGCAGAACTTCCCACGGCAGCCGCGGCAAGCGCCGGCCTTTGAGTCCGAGTCGCAGTTGCAGCACTTCTCGGCGGTGCTGGGCGATGCCTTGAGCGCAAGTCCAGCTATCGCGCAAGTTTCCTTGAAACAGCCCGCTGTATAATTGTTGCCCCAGAGCTACTAAATTGGGCGCTGAGTTGTTTCCCGAACGGGAGAGGCCGCGACCAGCCAAATTGCTTCCCTGTACTACTTTTCCCTGGAGCAAGCCCACCAGCGGGTCGTTCATCAGTTGAGCAGACAGTGCAAGCCATTCGTCGATCGGCCAGCGGACTTGTTGTTCGGCTAAGGGTACACCGGGTGCAACCCTTTCTGTCCGCACTAGATATTCGTCGTCCCCAACAGGGGTGACTGAGAGTTGAAATTCCTGGCTCACGGATTTAGCGCCCTCCCGCCTTAATTCTGAATTTGCCTGCGTTTTTGTGGCTAGCAATAGCACTCGGCAACATATTTTTTACTCTTTCTATCAAAGTTTCTGAATGCGCTTCCCCCGATCGGGCGATCGCTAGGGTCATATATATTTGTTCAAACACTTTGAGAATATAAAAGTTGTACTTTAATAACAGTTTATTAGTTTTGATTGCCCTGTGGCTCGGTGAAAGCCGAATTTTCTCCAATCTTCCTATCTTTAACATTTTGCACCTCTACCGCAGACCCCTTTAGATTCGTCGTGAACTTGAGTTTCTCATTGCTGAGTAAAGTTAAATTGGAGGCACTTTACCAGGCGGATCTCTAGTTCTTATTAAAATTACTTCAGCTCACGCCAACCGGTTTCAGGGCAATATCGCAGGCAAAGTTGAGTATTTTATTTTTTTTGGCGATCGGTCGATCGGTCTTTACCGCTTATCCTATACCACCAACCCCCCATGTGTAATCTTGATTTTGTGTCAATTAATTAATTGGTCAGCCCTGGGTTCTCATCCGTAAGCCCTCCGCCCTCATCCTTAAGACCTCAGTGGCGATGGGTAATCGATTGTTGACCATCAATAATTGCTAATAACTTATTGCTAATTTACCGCTTTCATGATATAGAAAACTTTTTATTTAACTCTCTTAATCTAGTTAAAGTTAAGCAGCAAAAATAAACGTAACCAGCCAAGAACTCTCAACAATACAACGGCCATCAAATTATTCCGGTACTCTCAAGCAACCATCATTTTTGGCATCTAGAGGATTACGCCTCATCAGGCCGGTTTCTCGGAGAATTATTGGATTTGGTAGCGAAGCCTCTACAAAACAATAGGGTTTCGCAGCCTCGCCGTGGGTCATTCCCGCTCAAAATGCCGATCGAGCTTGCAACTTTCACCAAAAATGACTTTACCTTATACTACTTAATTCCACATTTGGCAATCTGTCTTGAGATAGATATATTTTGGTTTAAGTCTTAGTATTGATCCGAAAAAATTTTTTTTTCTCAGTTCCCGAGGTTTCCTCGAATCGAGAGAAAATTGTGCAACTAAAAATTAGAACAAATATTTGCAGGGGGGAATTATCTAAATTTCTAATTACTCATCGGGAACTAAAATTAGAAGCGTGCAGTCGTTTAGTCAAGAGATTCAAATCCTAAGTCAGGGAAGGATTTGTCAAAGCTGGGAGTGTTAGAAAAATTCAATGCACTCAGCCGAGTTCGCAAGAAAAGCAAGGGGAAAATTTTGGGGATACAGGTTTTGGGTAGTTATTTGGGAGTTGTAAGTTGCGAGTTTAAATTAAGCTCTTTCACTGTAGAAATTACGTAGAAAATCTACAATCAAGAGCCCTTCGGCGCAGCTTACTGTAGAAACTACGGAGAACATCTAAACAGCTCGGCGCTTCGGCGCAGCGCTTACGGTGTAGGTGGCGGATCAATTAATTTTGGTTGGCAAGGGCAGAAGATAAAACTCGCAATACAGTGAAAAAAACCCTTGCAGTTTAAGTGGCATCTATAATAGTAAAGATGAGGAGATAAGCTCCTCTAGTAGGCGAAAGTATGAAGTTAGATTTTTTCTTCTGCTGCCTCCTGCTTAGTGATAAAGTGATTGTAAGAAGCTTACCATTTTTTGGGAAATATCAACGATGGAAGAACGATTGGCGTTAGAAAATGAATCGGGAACACTTTTTCCCAAGCCAGATGAAACACAAAATTCTGTCGGGGGTTTAGACACTAACACCCCTACAATTTCCGCAGAGGACTCAACCAACTTAATTAATGAAGCGCTCGAAAGAGAGCTTGGCCTTGGCATCGTGGCCGATAACGACCAATTTACGACTGAGTTTAACGCCGTACCCGAAGAAGGTGCGGGCGACGACGCTGATGACAGCGGCATCGCTTTCCAGACTTTTGGAGGTACTGATGACGATGATGACGAGGACTTAGATGATGGCAACGGCATGGAACCGCGCCGCCGAGTCGTCGGTAGCAATGACGATGACTTAATTGTCGCCACCGGCAATCAGGATGAGATATACGGCAAAGAAGGCAAGGACGAAATCAAAGGAAACCGTCGCAACAAAAATAAAATCTACGCGGGTAAAGGTGACGACGATTGCGAGGGCGGCGATGAGGACGATGAAGTAAGGGGCGATCGTGGCAACGACAAGGTTAAGGGCGGCAAAGGCAACGACACCCTTAACGGCGGTAAAGATAACGATACCGTGATGGGCGGCGAAGGCAACGACACCTGCCAAGGCGATGACGGCGATGACTGGGCCCACGGCAACGAAGGAAAGGATAACGTTAAGGGCGGCGCCGGCAACGATAGCATCTACGGTGGCAAAGACGACGACGATTGCGGGGGCGACGAAGGCAACGATATCGTGCGCGGCGATCGAGGCAACGACAACGTTAGCGGCGGCGCTGGCAACGATACCGTTAACGGCGGCAAAGATAACGATATCGTGCGCGGCGATGCCGACAGCGACGTTTGCAGTGGCGACGATGGCAACGACAACGTTAGCGGCGGCACCGGTAACGATACCGTGAGCGGCGGTGCCGACAGCGACAAGTGTGAAGGCGACGACGGCGACGACAGCGTTAGCGGCGGCACCGGCAACGATACCGTGAGTGGCGGTGGCGGCAGCGACCAGGTTAGCGGCGACGACGGCGACGACAGCGTTAGCGGCGGCATCGGCGACGATACCCTGATGGGCGGCGACGGCAACGACAAGTGTGAAGGCAACGACGGCGACGACAGCGTGATGGGCGGTGCTGGCGACGACAGTGTGATGGGCGGTGGCGGCACCGATACCCTGGTGACTGGCGACGGCAATGACGTGGCAGACGGCGGCGACGGCGACGACAGCGTTAGCGGCGGCGGCGACGGCGAGGATACGCTGATGGGCGGCGACGGCAACGATACGCTGATGGGCGGTACTGGCAACCATACCTGTATCGGCGGTGGTGGAAATGACGTTTATGGCCTGAGTGACAGTAACTCTGGGGCAAGTGCAGTCATCAGTGACTACGAAGACGGCAAAGACAAGTTTATGCTGACTGGCGGCTTAAACTTTAACAGCTTGAGCTTTGTACAAGTCCAGGCCAATACCGAAATTCGGGTCAATAACAAGACGCTGGTGCAATTGTCGAATGTCAACGCAACGCAGATCGATGCTAGCGACTTTTTAGGAGTTGATCCTCAAACTCAAACTCCAAATCAAACTCCAACTCAAACTCCAACTCCAACTGCGAACCCGATTTTTAACCCTCCGCGAGTCGGAGCTAATAAGAACGGCGTTGCTGGTTCCAGCGGCGGCGAGCAAACTATTAGTCGTGAGTTGTTGGAGTTTGTCGATGACCAGCAAGGTCCTAGCGGCATAACCTACACGGTAACCGAGCTGCCCGATCCTACAACCGGCCAACTATTCTTTAAGGGAGTCGCCGTACAACCCGGTTCGACCTTCACTCAAGCAGACATTAACGCAGGCTTCGTAAGTTTCAAAGCGACATTAGGTTATAAGGGTAAGGCTGGTTTTGGCTTTAAAGTTAGCAACGGCAGAGCAGAGTTCCCCAGCCAGCGTTTTAGCGTCAATGTCGAGCAA
This sequence comes from Microcoleus vaginatus PCC 9802, assembly GCA_022701275.1. Taxonomy (NCBI): domain Bacteria; kingdom Bacillati; phylum Cyanobacteriota; class Cyanophyceae; order Oscillatoriales; family Microcoleaceae; genus Microcoleus; species Microcoleus vaginatus. The sequence goes on along the minus strand of CP031740.1, from coordinate 1,223,974 downwards.
AATGTCTTTAACTTTGCTGGCACTACAGAACCTCAAGTTATTGTCGGTTCTGCGACGCTCGATAACGACATCGAAGGCAGCGATGGTGACGATGACATTACAGCCGGCACAGGTAAGGACAAAATCATCGGTGGCAAAGGCAAGGACAAAATTAAAGCAGGCGATGGCGATAACGATATCGACAGCGGCGATGACGATGACGATATCGTAGTCGGTAAAGGCAAAAACAAAATCATCAGCGGCAAAGGCAAGGACAAAATTAAAGTCGGCGATGGCGATAACGATATCGACAGTGGCGATGACGATGACGATATCGAAGTCGGTAAAGGCAAAAACAAAATAAAAGGAGGCTTGGGCAACGACAAAATTAAAGGTGGCGATGATGATGACTCGATCGAAGGTGGTCTAGGAACCAATATTCTCACTGGGGGTGCTGGAAAGGATAGCTTTATTTACCGCACTTCCCGCCAAGAGATTCAAACAGTTGCAGAAGCTGACTTTATTACTGACTTTAATGTCACTGACGATGTTTTAGAGCTTTCTACGGCAGCTTTTGGTAATCTCAGCGTTTCTAGCTTGACCCGACTGGACATTACTCTTAATTCTGCTCCTGGGTCGATCGGCAGCGCTAATTTGCTCGACTTCACTCTGGATACCAGTGTTACCAGCATCGCGACTTTGCAAGCCCGGTTTGCACAGTTGGGTGGCAACCCAGAGGCGCCTATTTTCTGTCAGTTTACAGATGCCGCTACCGGCCGTTCTGTACTGGTATTTGCTGTTGGGGCGCGCTTTGAAATTGTGGCCAGTTTCGCGCTGAACATTCGCCTGCAAGTCAGTAACTTTGTCTTCACGGGCCCGCCACTAAATATTCCTATCGGTACTGCCGGCCCTGACAATGTGGATTTCACCACTTCTCCGGCCCCAGTTAATTACGATGGTTTAGCAGGCGATGACAAGATTGTCGGCAGCAACTTTAACGATAGCCTCAAGGGCGGCGACGGCAACGATACCATCACCGGCGGCCTCGGTTTGGATGGCATCAGCGGTGGCAGTGGTACGGATCTGTTTGTTTACAGGACAACTAAAGAAGGCGGCGATAAAATTTCCGACTTTACTGTTGGGGTAGACAAATTCGAGTTTAGCGCGAGCGCTTTCGGCAATTTGACTACGACTAACTTTGACGGTGTTACCGGGGTCTCTCCTGACATTACTGGCAAAGAGTTAGTGATTTTCACAGGCGGCAGTTATGCCTCTTTGGAAGCTGCACAAGCTAAAGCCGTGGGCAATTCTACAACTGCTGGTTTCTTCGCATTTACGAATGCCTCGAACGAGACGGTGTTGTATTTTGACTCGAACGGGACCGCAGCAGGTGGTTCTACCTTGATTGCGAATCTGGGTACTGCTGCTAGCAATCTGGGAACGGCGGACTTTGTATTTACAGGTACCATCGCCTCTTCTCCTACTGGTACTACAACCAACTCAGGCAGCATTGTTGATTTAACTGCTGCTGGGAACACTTTCCCCATCGCCTTTAACAATTTCGGTTCAGGTGCTGGCGGTTACAACTTCACCACTCCTGTCTTGTTTACCGGAGATGCGAGTGCTAACAGCGTCACTGGTACTGAGTTTGCTGACATCTTCAGCGGCGGTTCTGGTGCAGATGTTCTGACTGGCGGTGCTGGTGCGGATCTGTTTGTTTACAAAGCAACAGGCGAAGGCGGTGATACAATTACCGACTTTACCTCTGGAAGTGACAAATTCCAGTTTACCGCGAGCGAATTCGGCAATTTGACTACGACTAACTTTGACGGTGTGACGGGTTCAAATCCTGACATTACTGGTCAAGAGTTAGTGATTTTCACAGGCGGAAGTTATGCCTCTTTGCAAGATGCACAAGCTAAAGCCCTGGGCAATTCTACAACGGCTGGTTTCTTCGCATTTACGAATGCCTCGAACGAGACGGTGTTGTATTTTGACTCGAACGGTACCGCAGCCGATGGTTCTACCTTGATTGCGAATTTGGGTACGGCTGCTACCAATCTGGGAACGGCGGACTTTGTATTCACAGGTACGATCGCCGCTTCTGCCAATGGCACTACTGTGACTGGTACTACTACCAACTCAGGCAGCGTTGCTGATTTAACTGCTGCTGGGAACACTTTCCCCGTCGCCTTTAACAATTTCGGTTCAGGTGCTGGCGGTTACAACTTCACCACTCCTGTCTTGTTTACCGGAGATGCGAGTGCTAACAGCGTCACGGGTACTGAGTTTGCTGACATCTTTAGCGGCGGCAGCGGTGCAGATATTCTGACTGGCGGTGCTGGTGGGGATCTGTTTGTTTACAAAGCAGCAGGCGAAGGCGGTGATACAATTGCCGACTTTACCTCTGGAAGTGACAAATTCCAGTTTACCGCGAGCGAATTCGGCAATTTGACTACGACTAACTTTGACGGTGTGACGGGTTCAAATCCTGACATTACTGGCCAAGAGTTAGTGATTTTCACAGGCGGAAGTTATGCCTCTTTGCAAGATGCACAAGCTAAAGCCCTGGGCAATTCTACAACGGCTGGTTTCTTCGCATTTACGAATGCCTCGAACGAGACTGTGTTGTATTTTGACTCGAACGGTACCGCAGCCGATGGTTCTACCTTGATTGCGAATTTGGGTACGGCTGCTACCAATCTGGGAACGGCGGACTTTGTATTCACAGGTACGATCGCCGCTTCTGCCAATGGCACTACTGTGACTGGTACTACTACCAACTCAGGCAGCGTTGCTGATTTAACTGCTGCTGGGAACACTTTCCCCGTCGCCTTTAACAATTTCGGTTCAGGTGCTGGCGGTTACAACTTCACCACTCCTGTCTTGTTTACCGGAGATGCGAGTGCTAACAGCGTCACGGGTACTGAGTTTGCTGACATCTTTAGCGGCGGCAGCGGTGCAGATATTCTGACTGGCGGTGCTGGTGGGGATCTGTTTGTTTACAAAGCAGCAGGCGAAGGCGGTGATACAATTGCCGACTTTACCTCTGGAAGTGACAAATTCCAGTTTACCGCGAGCGAATTCGGCAATTTGACTACGACTAACTTTGACGGTGTGACGGGTTCAAATCCTGACATTACTGGCCAAGAGTTAGTGATTTTCACAGGCGGAAGTTATGCCTCTTTGCAAGATGCACAAGCTAAAGCCCTGGGCAATTCTACAACGGCTGGTTTCTTCGCATTTACGAATGCCTCGAACGAGACTGTGTTGTATTTTGACTCGAACGGTACCGCAGCCGATGGTTCTACCTTGATTGCGAATTTGGGTACTGCTGCTACCAATCTGGGAACGGCGGACTTTGTATTCACAGGTACGATCGCCGCTTCTGCCAATGGCACTACTGTTACTGGTACTACTACCAACTCAGGCAGCGTTGCTGATTTAACTACGGCTGGAAATACTTTCCCCATCGCCTTTAACAATTTCGGTTCAGGTGCTGGCGGTTACAACTTCACCACTCCTGTCTTGTTTACCGGAGATGCGACTGATAACAGCGTCACGGGTACTGAGTTTGCTGACATCTTCAGCGGCGGTTCTGGTGCCGACATTTTCGACGGCGGTTTGGGTAACGACAGCATTTCCGGCGGTTTGGGTAACGACAGTCTCTTCGGCGGCGCAGGTAGCGACAGTCTCTTCGGCGACGAGGGGAATGACACTTTAATCGGCGGTGTAGGAACCAATGTTCTCAACGGCGGTGCTGGTTTGGATGTGTTTGTGTTCAGCGGAACTACTGCTGACGGCGGGGATTTCATTACCAATTACAGCATTACTGATGATGTAATTAACCTCGACAGCACTGGTTTTGCAGCCTTTACAACCGGATCTGGGCCTTTGGGTTCGAGTTTCTACGCTTACAGCAGCACAGTGTCTGATGTAACTGTGTTTGAAGCAACTTTAACCGGGCCGTCCATCATGGCTATCTACGACGGTTTGTCTACTAAACTGTATTACGATAGCAACGGTTCTACGGTTGGTGGTAACAGTTTGTTTGCCACTGTGGATGTCAATTTGGGACCGACCGGTAATACTGAATTGTTCTTGTTCTAAACGGCAAGAATCCTAATCGGGATATCGGTACGGTTAGGGACACAGCTATGCTGTGTCCCTACAATACAGAGTTAAGGACACAGGCATGCTGTGTCCTTTTTTTTGGTAATTGTTAAACAATTTAGTCGCTATTTTTTAAGTAGGGAAATGGCATTGCCGTGTCTTCTTTTCCCTTGTTGTCGATGGTTGGAGCCGATCGCACTCTGAAGGCAATTTCACCATCCAATCCGGTTTATTTTACCCGTTATATCGATTCCGGTTGTATGGGAATGATTAAACCGCACAGGACACCGAGGGCACAGACAAAGGGAATAGAGAGATGAATAATTCCGATGCCAAGGAATTTGATATTACCCAAAATCAGCACACGGCGCCGTGCCGTTTCCCTACAATTAATCGGGCGGTGGTTAAATTTGTATTCATTAATTCCTCTCCTGTGCAAGTACAAATGACCCTTTACTTTTTGATAGTAAATTGTCATAACTTTGATTTTAGTCAACAGCTTTTTTAACAATTAAGCGTCACAGCTAATGATAATTATTAATAAGCTTATGATAAAAATTTATAGTTTAATGGTAGGAGTGAAGCGGGCAATCCCCCGCCTACAAATAGAGTCCTCGATCGCCCAAATATAAAATCTATGAGTGCCGACTTCTGGGCCCACAATTCCTTGTCAGTAAGTTTCGCCGATGTGGAGGCGGCGGCAAATCGCTTGCAGGGCAAAACTTTCAAGACGCCGGTGCTGACTTCGGAAACTTTCAACAAACAGACGAATTCTCAGGTATTTTTCAAGTGCGAGAACTTTCAGCGCACGGGTTCGTTTAAATTTCGGGGTGCTTGCAATGCTTTGATGCAGCTATCTGAAGCCGAAAAACAGCGGGGAGTGCTGACTTTTTCTTCGGGAAATCACGGGCAGGCGATCGCCCTTGCGGCACGGTTGCTAGAAATTCCTGCTACTGTTGTCATGCCGGCAGATGCGCCAAAAGTCAAGCAAGAGGCGACTCGCGGCTACGGTGCAGAGATTATTTTGTACGATCGCACTCAAGTTTCCCGCGAAGAGTTAGCTGCTAAAATTGCCACAGAACGCCACTTGACAATTATTCCTCCTTATGACCATGCGTGGGTGATTGCGGGACAAGGTACGGCGGCGCTGGAATTAATCGCAGAAGTTGGGGAGTTGGATTTGCTGCTGGTTTGCTGCGGTGGCGGGGGTTTGCTTTCCGGGTGTGCGATCGCGACAAAAACTTTGTCTCCGCAGTGTAAAGTAATAGGAGTAGAACCCGAGCAAGCAGACGATGCGGCGCGATCGTTCCGCACGAAAACGCTGCAAACTGTTACTAACCCGGATACGATTGCTGATGGTGCGCGCACGCCATCTTTGGGGAAATTAACCTTTCCTTTGGTGCTCCATTATGTGGACGATATGGTAACAGTTTCCGAAGACGCAATTCGCCAGGCAATGTTTTTTATGTGGGAACGCATGAAGATAGTTGCGGAACCGACGGGAGTGTTAGCGGCGGCGGCTTTGTTGTCAGGTGTTGTGAAGGCTGAAGATGCGAGGATTGGCGTGATTGTTAGTGGGGGAAATGTGGATTTGAGCGAAGTAGATAGGTTTTTTCACTATAATTAAGTCTGCCACTTTGTTAGTTCGTCAGTCCGAAAGTCCCCCGGCGTTTAAACCTGTGTCTAATAGCAAAAGTCCTCTAAAAACGACTGCAAAGGATTTTTTATTTTTATATTTAGTCCACTGAAGTGGACTTGCTTTGTGAGACGGGGGTTAAAACCCCCGGGGACTTTCGCGCAAACGCCAAATATTCATGCAAACGTCAAATATTCATGCAAACCCAAAATATTGACAAATGTGACAAAATTAAAGAGTGATCTGATAAAATGCTTCCACAACAAACTTCGGTTTAATAGCACAATGTCTTCAGAAACAAACTCAGCGGCTCAATCTACAACTGGTGCAGATGCGATCGATGTGGCGATCGCCTCCGGAATCGACTTTGACGGTACTCCGATTCCGCAAGCAAAATTAGACCTCTACAAGCAAGTGATGGGATTAGAAGCCGGCAGACAGCGCAGTGGCGTGTCAAATACAATGCGATCGCGCATTGTCCGAATCGGTGTCAAACATCTGCCTCAAAACGAGCTCGATAAAATGCTCGTTGCTGCTGACTTCGCACCACTGAAAGATAAAGAAGTTGCGTTTTATTACGGCGGAAAGTAAAAATTATCTACCCTTCTAGACAGATGAACAGTCATCCCCGGATCGGTCAAACTTGGGACAAATCCTAGCAGAGGGTCAGTTTATGAGCACCAACGGAAATTCCGTCATCAGCAACCTCGAGTATGATTTGTTAACAGTTTTGCAAAACAAGTCTGAAGCTTTGAAAGCCTACGACACTTACATGAAAGATGCTCAGGAAATGGGTTCTCAGCCTTGTGCTGAGCTGTTTCAAAAATTGCAGCAAGCTGACATGGAACACGCGCAGGAAATTCGGCAGCACCTTCAACAGGTAATGCAGCAAGGCAAGATGTAAAGCTGGTTCCACTAGCTCTGCAAGCTATGAGTTATAAGTTAAGTGGCAGCTATGAGTTAAATAAAGAGTTTTGAATTCACAACTCATCTTCAATTCCTTAAACTCTTTCTCTACCGAGCGCTCAAAACCTCAATCTGACCGCTCAACCAATGTCGCTTAGAACTCTTAATTCATAACTAGCAACTCGTGACACCACTTTTTGAACTTCAGTTACCCGTAGGGACTTAGGCTTTGCTTAAGTCCTTACCTGTCTAGTCGTACAGGTTATAAAATCTCCGGTTTCAAAGCTCGTTCCATCAGCGATAAAACAGCTTGTTCGGGAGTAATTTCACCATTTAATAAGCGATAAACTTGACGAGAAACGGGAACTTCAATTTCGCGTTGATTAGCCAAATCAATCAACACATTAGTAGTATTAACTCCCTCAGCCGTACTCTGCAATTCGTGCAATATTTGCTCCAAAGATTTGCCTTTAGCTAATCCGAAACCAACCCGATAATTGCGCGATAAAGGACTGTTGCAAGTAGCCAGTAAATCTCCCAAACCAGACAAACCATAAAAAGTTTCTGCGCGAGCTCCCAAGCGAACTCCCACCCTAATCATTTCCGGCAAAGCGCGAGTCAGCAAAGCAGATTTAGCATTAGTTCCTAATTGTAAACCGTCGCAAACACCAGCGGCGATCGCAAATACATTTTTCAAAGTTCCACCTAACTCAGTCCCCAGCGGGTCTTCATTCACATAAACCCGAAAAATATCAGAACTGTAAATATTTTGGACTTGTTTGGCCGCCGCTAAATCCGAACTCGCCGCTACCGTTGCAGCCGGCAATCCCTGCTGAACTTCTTCCGAAAGATTGGGGCCAGAAAGTACCACTATTGAATTGTTAGGAAAGGCATTTTGCCAAATTTGAGATGGAGTGCGCGTACTCGCGGGGTCTAAACCTTTAGTAACAGTAACTATAATTGTACTGGGACTTAACTCTAACGCCAGCAGCCGATCGACTGTTGCTCCAACTCCTTTCATCGAAACTGCGGAAACAACAACATCCGCACCTGTTATAACTGATTCTAGATTAAAAGAACTGCTGCGCGACCACAAATTAACTCGAGATCCTTTTTTGCCTCCCAGATTTGCCAGTGCCGAACCCCAAGCACCTCCGCCTAATATTGTCAAGTTTGGCATAGAATTTAGTTTAATGAATTTAACCGCAGATTAACACAGATAAATTACAGATAAATCATAGTAATCAATCTGCGTTAATCCGCGTGCATCTGCGGTTAAAAAATCCTCAACCTACAAACGCGGACGCAATCCATAATGACGGTAACGCCAATAATCGCGCAAAATGCGATCGTGATCAAAACATAATTGATGGGGAATCTGCCAAGATTCAAAAATCTGTAAATTTTTAGCATCGTCGGCGGCTTGAGGTTCGCCCGTTGCAGAGGCTAAAAATACAATACTGATAGTGTGTTCGCGGGCGTCGCGATTGGGGTCAGAATAAACGTAAAATTGCTCAATTAATTCTACATTCAAGCTTGTTTCTTCTAAAGCTTCGCGTTTGGCCGCCGTTTCTACCGCTTCCCCGTAATCGACAAAACCGCCGGGAAGTGCCCAGCCGTAGGGAATATTGCGGCGTTCGATGAGTATGATCGGCCGATGGGGGCGATCGGCTAATTCGATGATAATATCAACTGTAGGAGCAGGATTTCGGTAAGTCATTTGCAAAGGAAGAAGGAAGGCACGACACGAATTTTGACACGGATACACGGATTAATTTCAACTGGTTAGGAGTTCCTTCTTCCTGCTGAATTATGCTAAACCGCGAATTGGTACGCGCTGCTTTTGCAAAACCTCTGAGTACAGCTTTTCCAACTCAGTAATATTCTGACTGAGAGTGTATCGCTCCATCGCCCGTTGGCGTGCTTTTTGACCAAGCAGCATTCCCAACTCAGGATGATCGCAAAACAGCGGCAGCAAGGTTTGCAACTGACTCCGTACCCGCTGAGTGTTCAAAACTATCCCCGCGCCTTCCTCCAAGGCCTCGCCGTCAGCACCGGCATCGGTTGCCAAACAAGCTAAACCGCAGGCCATCGCTTCCAGCAACGACAGCGACAGTCCCTCCACCAAAGAAGGCAAAATAAATACATCTGCCCCCCGCAGAATTTCGATCCGGCGTTCCTCCTCGGCAACAAATCCGAGCCACACAATGCCATCATCTTCGCCGAAAAACAGTTGCAGCGAGGCTGCTAGGGGCCCGTCGCCTACGATCGCCAATACGTTCCCAGGGCCAAAATTGCACTGTTTCCATGCCTTGAGCAAAGCCTCGACATTTTTCTCCTGGGCAATGCGGCCTTGGTAAACAAAAATTCGATCGGCCTTTAATTCCGACTTCAACCCCGAAGGCCCTGGAGAATATTTAACAGCATCCACGCCGTTGGGAATCACAGCCACCCGTTCTTCCGGCACTCCCAAGCGCACCAAAATATCCCGCTGAATGTAAGAAAATACGATCGTCGAGTCGTAGTTCGCCAAAAACGGAGCGTAAAGTTGATACATCAGGTGTTGAGTTCCCGATGTCAAATTCCGCAATTTGCGATCGAAGGGCGGGTGAAAAGTCGCCACCAGAGGCAAATTCAATTCTTGACAAATTTCCGGCAGCAGAAAGTCTAGAGGCGAAAGCGTCAGGGAAGCGTGAACAACATCGGGTTTCAGCCGCCGCAGAGATTTCATCAGCACTGTGCGCGACTTGAGAGTGGGAATCGTATAAATTTGCGACTTGTAGTGACAGGGTAAAGACACTTCGTTGCAACTAGCGGGCGATAGTGAATTGGTATATGAGGTTTGAGCAATTCCCTTTCCCCATGAACCATTTGCCATGTTCCACCCCGTAGTGTTCCTGTCCAGTGGGCCCGCTTCTTGGGCGAAGTGCAGGAAACTGACCTGGTATCCCCGGTCTAATAGTGCGTTGGTGACTTCCCTGGAGTAAGTGACGTTACCGCAAAAAGGTGATTTTTTTCCTAGCCAAGCGATGTGCATTCGAGTAAATCAGAGTTTGTTATTTTTTAGCTTCGATCGACTTTGCTATTACTGCTACGGGAAATATACCAGGTTAAGATACCGCCAGCGATCGCTAATCCTGCTAAAGCCAAAAATACTGTGGGCAAACCCAGAAATGTTTCGGCTACCCCGGCCAAAGCCAAGGGTAAACTCAAAGCGATATTAGTGGCATTGTTTTGCAGCCCGAAGACTTTTCCCCGCATTTCTTCTGGGGTTTCTGCTTGAATTGTAGTCTGCATCGGCACTCCCACCAATGAGGCAAATAAACCCAACAGGGTAATGAACAGCACCGAGAGCCACAAATGGTGTGTAAATGCAGAAAGGCCCATCAAAGCAAGTGCCATGCCGATCGATCCGATTAAACTCAGTTGGGAGTGAGACAATTTATGGCCGAGATAGCCGACTGTCGCCGCCCCACAAGCCATTCCGACGCCCACCGCAGCCAGCAAAAAGCCAAATTGCGACGCTTTCATACCGGGGAGGATTTCTGCCAGCCGCACCGCTAGAACTGCCAAGGCTGCAAAAATGGAAAAGAGAATAATTAGTTGAATTAAAGCATTGCGGACTTTCGGTTGATCGTTGATGTAACGCAGACCGTCTTGCAAATCTGCTAGGGGGTGTGGCGCTTCGTGTTCGGCTTCGTTTTTTTCGCCTGTTTTCATCGACAGCAACAGCACTCCGGCGAAGGCGTAACTTCCGCCTACTACTAATTCTTTGCCGATTCCGAGTCCGCCGCCGAGGTTGGAAAATAGGGTGTCGGCTAAAGCTAGTAAAGGTTCTCCGACTGCAAAGCCAATAATCACCGAACCCATCATGGTTGTGGTGTAGAGGGAGTTTGCCGATAGCAGGTGGCGACGTTCCACAATTAGGGGAATCACTGACTGTTCTGCTGGGGCGAAAAATTGAGTTAGGGTCGAGACTAGGAATGTTACTAGCAGCAGCAAGCAGAATCCCAGTGGCAGTTGACCGAGTTCCCACCCGTCAGAGAGCCACAGCAGTACGGGCAATGTTAAAACAAAGCCTCCCCGCAGGAGGTTTGTGGCGACCAGCACAGCTTTTTTCGACCAGCGATCGACATACACGCCTGCGGCAGCCCCGAACAGCACTGCGGGAATGGTAAAGGCGATCATGATTGCTGATACCCACCTGCTGATGGTTTGATCTGGCGCTTGAAAGCGGCTGGCCACGAGGGCGATCGTCAGTACGAGATAAACTTTATCTGCTAGTTGGGAAAAAACTTGCCCGCTCCACAATGCTAGAAAATTTGGGTTTTTGAGCACTGGCAGAAATCCTGTTTCTTTTTCGGGAGTTTCGGCTACTGCTTCGGAGAGTTCGGCTGCTAGCTCTGGTGTGGGGACCGGGGGGAGTGCTTCGGGTTGTTGGCTTTTGCCGTTGCTGGACTCTGTTTCGGGAGTTGTGGGATATTTATCCATTTCTGGGGGTTGGACGTTGCTCCATTGTCGATCGGCCAAGACGGGATCGGAGCGAAAATCGGGAAAATTTTCTCGTTCTTCCATTTTGTGGTGGGTCACAGCTAAAACAGATATTGTCAAATCAGAATCGGACAGTCGCATCATAGGATTTGGGGGGGATCGCCTGGGATGGTGGAGGTTGGGGGGATGGGAATTTCAAATTGAGGTGTTAACCCCTAAGTTTATTAATAATCTCGTAACTTTATCTCTATCTATTATCTGATGTCGCAACAACCTTGAGAATTTATCTGAAATGGCCGGCTGGTTCGGGTATCCGGCAGGCTGGGGGTGCGATGTACGATCGCCCGTTCACCTATTTAAATCAACACTCAAAATTTAAAACTCAAAACTCTCTAGGTAGGTGTCGATCGAGCTTCCCGAGCGAATCGTGCAACCTAAATGATACTGGGCATATTGTCGCAAAATATTTTCTACTGATACCCAAGTTGTTTGATCGGCAATCCCCTCTCCTAGTTCTGGACTAGCCAACTGTTGCAGCGCTGCTAATTCCTTAGCATTAATCTCGAAATTTGTCAAGTGTTTGCTGCTATTCATTTGGCGGGAACGGGAGGCCGATTTGTACAAGCTACCGGTTTCTGAAGAGAGTTCTGCCTCTAAGTTAGCTAGTTCGGACAAGCTAAAGGTTCCCCCAGAGGGTATACTAAACCCGGTTTGCCAGTTCGGATCGGTGAAATTGGGGATGAGCGGCTGTCTGGTGGCGCAGCAAACTTGGACTTGGGGCGCGAGGCCGGCTAAGGCTAGCAAGTGAAAAATGCCGTGGCTGAGGTGGGCGACAAGCACGGCGGCGGATTGGATTTCTGTGCGATCGGACAAACGCTCTAAACGGCTCAAATGTTCGCCCAGCAACCAAAAGAGTTCTTCTTGGGGTTCGTCGGAAAGAGCACTGGCGATCGCCAATTCGGCCAGATATTGCGCGGCTGCGAGTTTCCCGAGGTTGCGGCTCAAACCCGGATGGGATTGTACGGTGTCGGCTTGGGTAATTTTGTCGAGCGATCGGCCTTTGGCAATTAGCAATTCGTTAACGACAAATAATTCGCTTCTACCGCCGATGGTCGATCGCTGTTTGCGAACACCCGGTGCTACGGCTCGAATTAAGCCGAATTCCCGCGTCAAAACTGTCAGCACTCGATCAGATTCCCCGATCGGCGCACTCTTGAGATTGATTCCAGTTGCTTTGTAAGTTCGAGTCACTCGATTTTAAATTCTAGATTTTAGATTTACTACATTACTTCGGACAGTTTCATTTTCCTCGTTGGTCGATCGACCTGGAACAGTCATTCTACTGTTGGCAATCAAAAACTGTCCGAAGTATTGTTACTAGACAGTAGCAAAAACAGTCCAATAGGCAGAACTTTTAGTTGTAGGGTGCGTAAGGGCGCACCAATTCCCAATTAGCCATGACCAATTAGCCATTGCTAATAACTAATAACTAATGACTAATGACTAATGACTAATGACTTTTATCTAAATTATCGCGCTGGCGGAGTAATTCGGGGCCACGAGAAGTCCCCAAACGAGTTGCCCCAGCTACTACCAAATCTAGAGCTTGTTCATGAGTACGAATTCCGCCGGCCGCTTTAATCCCAATCCGTCCCTTCGTAACTTCCTTCAGCAGTCGCACATCGTCAACTTTCGCCGGGCCAAAAAAGCCAGTGTTGGTTTTGATATAAGCCACACCAGCTTCCATACAAATCTCAGCCGCTAATTGTTTTTCGGGATCGGAAAGAAGCGAACTTTCGATAATTGCTTTGATGGTGAGATTTGTTTCTTCGCAAATTTGGGCTAATTCCCGGTGGAATTCGTCGATTCTTCCAGCTTTCAACAATCCTAAGTTAACGGAGACATCTAACTCTACGGCTCCATTATCTGCAGCTTCTAGAGCTTCGTAAACTTTCACCGTTGAAGTTGAAGCACCGGTGGGAAAACCTATAACTGTACAGACTTTGGGACGTTTGCCGTGCAGCAACTCAACTGCTTGTCTGACGTAGGCGGGATACACGCAAACTGTGACAAAGCCAAATCTCTCTGCTTGTTGGCAACAGTTTTCTACTTGCTCTGGCGTAGCGGTGGGGTCGATCAGGCCGTAGTCGATCAAGGGGGCAATATCGATGTCTGCCTGGTTTGCAGCCATTGCTGTTTTTTCTCCGGAGTAACTACTTTATTAAGTATGTATCGAATTTACCCATTTTTGACCAAAAGCAGCCTGGGTACAACCCCCCGGATTCCTCCGTGAGGTCGCTTTCTCCAATTCTTCAATTCTTCAATTTTTCAATTCTTCAATCGATTGACTTTACTCCGGGTCATACTAAGTATAAATACTCAATTTACTGCTCGTAAAAACTCTTGTGGGAATTGGTTGACAAATTTGTTTCAAAAAAAATATTTTGGTATCTCCCTTTAGATATATTTTTGATCTTTCTTTAGGTATACTTTGTTAAAAGAGTTGCGGTAGAGCCTGCGTCAGCTACGCTAGGGCAGAGCCTGGTAGCGGCTACTGTTTTTACTTTTAGTAGTGCTTTAAAAAAATAAAAGCCAGTGCCAAGCATGAATCATTTAGAACTCGAACAAGAAATTGGGAAGATGGCTAGAGCGATGATGAGTCGCAATAGCTTAATTGGTAAAGATTTGATTGCAGATCTCAGAGGGCGGCTGTCTGTTGACAGTGTAGCTGCTTTGATGATTGTCAGTATTGAGCGTTTGATTTGGTATGACTGCGAGTCCGTCCTCTGGAGTTTGAGTTATTTGATTCCTGCTGACGTGATGGAAGAAATTCGCCGGATTACTGCGCTGGTTGTTTGCCAGCGGTTGATGGGCAAGGGTTTTGTGCTGGGCAAAGATTTTAGTATTGATGCAACAGGCCAGTTGCTGTTGAGTGAGAATGCTAAAACAGCGGTTGTGGTTGCTTGAATAGGGCAAGCAGAAGTTCGATCGCACTATGAGATTTGCAGTTAGACTTGGGGCGCCCTAGGACTCTTTGTGTAACTGCAAACCTAATTCGAGATGCGGTAATAGTGGCGTGATTCAGGCTGATTTGAGATTCGCAGCAGCTTCAATAAGCGATGAGTGCGATTAGGTAAAAGACCATTTTACGAGAGAAAAATAGTTAGGATCAACGGCTAATTGTTGAGGTTGTTAGTGGCAGTTTGTACCGGCGATCGCCCTGTATCAAAAGTTTCCGATTTTTAGTGGAATTACCGTTTTACTCCCAGTAGGATTTGAGATAGAATCATCCTTAAGATAGATACGAAATATTATGAACTTAATTCAAAACTTGGAAGCGGCTTGGTACTACCACCTGGGTTCGCGTCACCTCGAAGCTAACGATGATCATGGTGCTCTGGCGAACTTTAACAGAGCTTTGAAGTTGCAATCAGATCATTATAAGGCTTGGTTCGGGCGAGGTATGGCTCTGGGGAAATTAGAACGGCACTTAGAGGCGCTGAAGAGTTTTGATGAGGCCTTGGCGGTGGAGCCGAATGCGAGCTTTGGCTGGCACAACCGGGCTATTGCTTTAGGAAAGTTGGGCCAGTGGTTGGAGGCTCTCAATAGTTTTGACCGGGCTCTGGAGTTCAGTCCGTGCGCGGCAAGTATTTGGCACAACCGGGGACTGACGCTGATCGATATGGGGCTGTACGAGAAGGCGGTTCTGAGTTTTGATCGCTCTTTAAATTTGCACCCGGAGGCTGCTTGGGCGTGGTACAACCGAGGTAATGCCTTGTTGGAACTCAAGCTTTACTATCAGGCGCTCAACAGTTTTGAACGGGCGATCGAGTTTAAGCCTGACGACGCGAAGGCTTGGTACAATCGCGGTCTAGCTGCGAACTATATGGGACTTTACAAACAAGCAGTGGCTAGTTTTAGCCGATCGATCGCTCTACAACCGGGCAGAGCCGAAGCGGTGGGCGAACGGAGAGTTGCTTTGGAGAAATTAATAGGTTTAAATCAGAGAAATGCCAAGTTTACTCCCACATCTGAGCGTCCCTTTGAAGATTATTTGATTTGGTACAACCGGGGTGTGGAATTGGCGCGAAAACGCTGCTACTCTGAGGCGATTGCTTGCTACGAAACAGTCTTAGAAATAAATCCTGATTTTGCTAACGCTTTTTACAATAAAGCTTGCTGTTATGCGCTACTGGGGTTTGCTGATTTGGCCCTTGACAATTTGCAGCGGGCTGTTGAGTTTATCCCTAATTTATACCGAGAGCTAGCTTTAGCTGACTCGGATTTAAGCTGCATTTGGAAACAAGAACGTTTTGAAGCGCTGATCCAAGGTTAATGTTACGCAAAAAACAGCTCGCCCAATTGGGGAGCTGTTTTTTTGGGTGGCGCAAATTCGATCGCTCGACAGTATTTGTGCAATCTTTGCTATTGCAGAGAAACTCGGATTGAGGGCTTGACCGGCCTCTTGGCAACTACGATTACCCGGTAGGTTCCGGACTCGGGGAGTTGAGCAAAAGTTTGACCTTCGCCTTGATCCAGAAGTTGTCCCGACGGAGATTCGATCGCCAGATCTAGATTTTTTTTGTTAGCTGTCACCCTAATTGTCTGCCCCTGCTTGCCTTGAACCGTGATGGGCTGGATTTGGTAGCCGGACATTTTGAGTTTGATTGTGGCTTGTTTTTCCTTGAATGCTATGGGAATTGCGCGATCGGGCCTATAAGTCCACTTGGCGTTAAAATCGCGTCCCAGTACGAAGCTGGTGGTTTCACCTTTCGGGGTAACTCGCACGCGGTAGATACCGGACTCTGGCAACTGGCCAATCCACTGATTATCTGTTTTTTCAATAACCCCCATATTTTCACCGTTGGGACTGTACAGTTCGGCTGTCAGTTGTCCCGCCCACAGGGAGAGAGTGAGTTCCCGCCCTTTGACGCCTTCAAAAATATAGGTGGTGGGTTGGTTGATGGTTTCTCGGATTTCCGAGGTTGACATTCGCTCAATGGGTTCGAGCTTTGGAACTGATCCAGATGTAGCGGGTTGGTTAACGGTTTCTGTAATTTCCGAGGCAGCCATCAGCTCGCTCGGTGCAATTTTTTGGGCTACTGGGCTGGCAAATACTGATTTTGCCGTCATCATGAGTAGCATTCCAGTCAGTAAAATTAGTTTTTTCATGTCGCACTTCCGAAGGGGGGTAAGGAGTTGTATATGGTTACTTGTGTTTGCCTGTTTTCACCGGATTAAATCTGGCGATCGCACAGAGGCTACAGGAGGATATAGGATACACGTAAATATCCCGTACTTGCACAAAACCTGCTGGTAGCAAATTGGCAGTGCGGGAGCGAAGTAGTAGCCTGTGTTTCTCGGGACATTTTCATGATACTACTTACGTATAATATCATCACAGAATATTAGTAATTTGGTCGAGGAAAATTAAAGCTTTTTCCGAGGATCTTGCTAAAGAAATGCCCCCAGCCAAAAAACGCGGTGTCTGGGATTCTGGCTCTGCCTTGCTACTAGAAAACGGCTAGCACCCCCACGGGGTCACAGCCCGTAGTGTTACTTCATTTTTGACGATCGTCTAATTATGTAGGGCGCTGCCAACCTCACCTTACCCTATTTGTAGCGCGTCCAACCCTTGTTTTCGTAAGTTTTTATCCTGGATTTTTCTAGGGCAGATTTAGTCAGTATCTCTGATATAAATGAGCTTATCACTGGCAAATGCGCCCTGCCACACGCGGTTAATTCGTATTAGGAACCTGCCAGGATTTTTAGGTAAAATTGTACTGTTTGGGACAAGCCCATTTCTAGCGCTTCCGCAATTAAAGCATGACCTATCGATACTTCTAGTATATCAGGAATCGAGCAAAATTTAGCTAAGTTTTGCAAATTTAAATCATGTCCGGCATTCACTCCCAAACCTGCTGATTGAGCGGCTTGAGCTGCTAAGACATATTGTTGAAACACAAATTCAACTCTACCTTCGCGAAAAGCAGTCGCGTAGGGTTCCGTGTACAGTTCCACTCTGTCTGCTCCAACTTCTTTTGCTAGCGGCATGAGAGCAGCATCGGCGTCCATAAACAAGCTGACTCTGATACCGTTGTCTTTTAATTTTTCAATGATTGGTAAGAGCCGATCGCGATTTTCGGGAATATTCCAACCGCTATCCGATGTTAGCACGTCCGGAGCGTCGGGCACCAAGGTACACTGAGCCGGTTTTACGTCGCAAACTATATCCATAAATGGCGGCTGAAACGGATTTCCTTCTATGTTAAACTCAACGGTTAGCATTTTAGCTAATTCGTAAACATCGGCAGCTTTGATGTGCCTTTCGTCCGGGCGGGGATGGACTGTAACGCCATGAGCTCCGGCAGCAATTACTGTTTTTGCGGCTTCCGTAACGCTGGGGATACCGATGTTTCGAGAGTTTCTGAGGAGGGCGATTCTGTTGATGTTAACGCTGAGTTTAGTCATGGGATGTTACTCTTTAAGGTTGATGCTACTATATTAATCGCTTTCGGTACGAAACCTTGAGCCTATTGCGGTAGTGTTAGGGGGTTATCAAAGTAAAAATTAGCTTCTGCAAGCGGTAAACTTTCTGCAAAAAAAGCTTCAGCTCTTTGCTGTTTGGCTGCCAAATCTTCAAGATGGGCAATGCAGAAAAGTGGTGCGATGCGAGCGACTATTTGGGGCGGAAAATCTCGGGTGAAATATTTTAGTTCAAAGTCGTATCTGTGGGGACGGTAAATCATGCCCAACAGTTCGACTAAGGGGAGAAGCGTCCAATTGTGATAGTTGCCGATCGCATCTACTAAATGTTCGCGATAAATCTCTTTTTTAACCAGAGGTTGCAGCAAATCGAAACGGACTTTAATTTCGTTGAATCGGGTTTGCATTTGGGATAAATGCTGGTTTTTATTCAAAAGAGGGGGTAGAATTAGATTAGCTTTGTCAAAGGCGATCGGGACTTGTCCGTGTCTCTCTATTTCCAGAAAATCGTTGCGGCTACTGCGCCGAAAAACGGCAAAATCAATTAGCAAAAACGGTGGGGTTTCTTTGATCCGCCAGAAGCACTGCGATTGACCGTGCCAAGCGGGTTCGGGAACTCGATATTTGAGTTCGATTTCGGCAATTTCTGCGAGGGCTTTTTCAACAATCTCAAATGTTTCTTCCACGCAGTTATCTTCAACCACAACCGCAATATCGAGGTCGGACCACTCGTCGGTGTATCCGTGGGCTGCTGAACCTCCTTGCCACAAAGCGAGAACAAAATCTAAAGGTTGTAAGGTAGAAACAATCTTTTCGAGAATGATTTGTCTCATGGAATCAAGCTATATTGTTTGTTTTCCCGGGCTTGCACAAGTTTAACAAACGATCGCGTGTTGAGATTGCTCCGCAACAGTTCTCCGAGGAGTTGCTAATGCTTCCGGTTGTGCACTGCTGCCAAAAATTACACGGGAAGCTGCAAGGGAAAGTGGCCATCTTTGGGAAAGTGCGATCGCCCGCGATTGAAAATCAGTCTTAAATTGTCAAAATCAGAAACTTGCCCGCTGTCCGGTAACATGAGAAAGGATTAATTTTTAACAGCGCGGCATGGCTACTATTTGGGAACTCGACTTTTACAGCCGTCCAATCCTAGACGAGCGAGAGAAAAAAAAATGGGAAGTGTTGATCTGCGAAAGCCCGCTGAATGTAGGCGACAAGGCCGAATCTCTGTTTCGCTACTCGCAATTCTGCTCCAGTTCTACCGTGAATTCCCTGTGGCTGGCGGGTGCACTTAAAGAGGCGATCGCCGCAGCACCGAAACGGCCCGAAAAAATCCGCTTTTTCCGCCGCCAAATGGCGAACATGATTACTAAAGCCTGCGAGGACTTGGACATTCCCGCCGCCTGCAGCCGCCGCACCCTCGCCCTCAGCCTGTGGCTGGAAGAACGGATGCAAGACGTTTATCCCGCCGAACCCGGCTATCAAGCGGTTGTGAACCCGAGCGTTCAATTTGTACCCGAAACGCCAGTTGCGCTGCCGGATGCTTTAATCGGCGAAAAATGGACGTTTGTGAGTTTGCCGATCGCCGCTTTTGACGAAATGTCCGAGTGGGATATCGGATTTGGCGAAGCTTTCGGGCTACCGATGACACGCCTCGCCCCTGAAACGCAAATTCCGGGACTAATTATCTACTCGTCGAGAGCAACAGCCCTGGCAGGTTGGATGTCGGGCTTGGAGTTGGCTTTTCTGAAATTTGAGAGCGGCCCACCAGCTAGGCTGGTATTAGATACGGGAGCTAATGATCGCTGGATTTTAGCTAATCTCAGAGACGCAGCAACTGAGAGAGAAGCGAAAGGATTTGAAGCCGCGAAAAAACAAGCAAAACAAGTACATTTCTTAGCAATTCAGTCGAATCCCGACTCGGAATCTTTTGCAGGATTCTGGCTGCTGCACGAACTAAATATTTAGTCGCTCGCTTGGCAATAACTAATATCGGGCCGCATTCTCAATCAGATTTAAGCAACCGGGTTTTTTCAGGAAAAATCTCGGCTTTTAGAGCTGAACCGCAGCAAAAAAGTCGGTTTCTGGCCCCGCCCAAAAACGGATACCGTGCCACGTAATCCTGTCGTGGAGAGCTCATAGTTTTAGATTATAGTTAAAGCTCCCAGATTAATCTGTGGAGTAAATCTAAAATCTAAAATATAAAATCGACTGACGCCCTTGGCAGGATGCAAACAATCACAAATGCGTAGAATCTTGTTATCGCCCATTGCACCCGTTTCCCAAAAGAATCTAAATGTAAGCCCGTGAACCCAACCCATATCCCGTAAGTCATTGCCAATTCTTTAATCGAAAATCGAAAATCGAAAATGGTATTACCGATCGCCCATTACTAACCACCGAGAACAATGACCAACCAGCAATCAGCAGAACAACTGTTAGAACTAGCCACCAAAGCAGGTGCAGAAGCTGCTGAGGTATTGGAATCGCAATCGCTGTCAAGGCCGGTCTTTTTTGAAGCAAACCGCCTCAAACAGCTAGAAACCGCCCAAGCAGAAGGCATTGCACTGCGGCTGTGGCGGGATGGGCGGCCGGGTTTGGCGGTGGCCTACGGGCCTGTGGAACTGCAAATTTTGGTGGACAGGGCGATCGCGCTTTCACAACTCAACGAACCGGAAACCATCGAACTCGGCACCGGTGAGAAAGTTGTTTATCCCGATCGCGGAGTGTCAGTGTCGGCGGAACAGCTAGTAAACTGGGGCAAAGAGGCGATCGCGATCGTCCGCGAAGCCTATCCAGAAAGCCTCTGCACCGCCGAACTCGACTGCGAAATCGAGAGCACCCGCTTGGTGAACACCAGAGGCTTGGATTCCAGTCACACCGACACCACCCTCAGCGGTTACTTATCAGCAGAATTAGTGCGGGGAGAAGATTTCCTCAACATTTGGGAAGGCGAAACCGAACGCGGCACCCTCGACTTAAACACCAGCGCCAGGCGAGTTTTGCAACGTTTGGAATGGGCGAAAGACAATGTAGCCCCCGCCACGGGCCGCGTGCCGGTGCTGTTTACAGCCAAAGCCGCCGATTTGCTGTGGGGGACTGTCTGTGCGGCGTTGAACGGCAAACAGGTAATCGAAGGCGCTTCGCCTTGGAGCGATCGATTAGGCCAACCAGTGACATCGCCGCTTGTCACCCTCTCCCAGCAGCCGGATATCGGGCCCTATAGCTGTCCTTTTGACGACGAAGGCACTCCGACTCGGGCGATCGTCTTTATCAACAGCGGAGTGTTGCAGCTATTTTATACCGATCGCACCACCGGTCGAGCCTTGGGCAGTGGCACTACCGGGAACGGATTTCGCCCGGGTTTGGGCAGCTATCCGACGCCGAGTTTGTTCAATGTTTTGATTAAACCAGGTTCGCTTTCGCTAATCGATTTAATCGCTAAATTAGACGACGGAATTGTAGTCGATCAAATGCTTGGCGGCAGTGCGGGAATTTCCGGCGATTTTTCAATTAATGTCGATCTCGGCTACCGAGTCAAAAAAGGTCAAATAGTCGGCAGGATCAAAGACACAATGGTAGCTGGCAACGTCTACAACGTCCTCAAACAATTGGTAGAATTGGGAGGAGACTCCGAGTGGAACGGTTCTTGCCACACACCATCTCTAATTGTAGAGGGATTGTCCGTCATCGGCAAAAACTAAAGTCAGTTGACAGTTGGCAGTTAGCAGTTGTTAGTAGTCAGTTGTCAGTTGTTAGTTGTTAGTAGTCATCAATCATCAGTCAACAGTCAACAGTCAACAGTCACCAATTCCCCATTCCCAATTCCCACACATAATATGCGTATTTGTTTTATCGGCGATTCTTTTGTAAACGGTACTTGTGATCCAAAATGTCTCGGTTGGACAGGACGGATTTGCGCTGCCGCTTGCGGACAAGGACACGATATTACTTACTACAATTTAGGAATAAGGGGAGAAACCAGTGCCGATATAGAAACTCGTTGGTTGAACGAAGTTTCTTGCCGCTTACCTCACTACAGCGACGGCAGAATAGTATTTTCCTTTGGCGTCAATGACACTTACCTAGAAAACGAAAAAATTCGCATAGAAGTTGAGAAATCAATTGAAAATGCCCGATATATTCTCAAGTCTGCTCAAGAAAGAGTCCCAGTTTTAATGGTAGGGCCACCGCCAGTTATCGATGCCGATCGCACAAGCCGGATTGCCAACTTATCCGAACAGTTTTCTCAAGTTTGCAGCGAGTTAAACGTGCCTTATCTAGATGTTTGCACCCCGCTGCAAAAATCGGAAATTTGGCAAAAAGAACTTACCGAGAACGATGGCTCCCATCCCGGCGCCGCCGGTTACGCTGAATTGGCGAAAATAGTTCACAATTGGGACGGTTGGAAAGCTTGGTTTAAAAATATCAATATCTCAGACCAAGAGACAGTAACGCTGTTCCGAGCCGTCGGCAAAAAAGAAATGGAATTGATTAAAGAAAGCGATTTTCTGGCATTTCCGCCACGCTTATCCTTTCAGCCTACTTTTTATCCCGTACTTCACAAAGCCTATGCCATACAAATCGCGCGAGATTGGAATACAAGAGATGCAGCATCGGGATATTTCGGCTATGCCACTCGCTTTCGGGTTGCGGCAGAATTCTTAAAAAACTATCCGGTTCAAAATGTGGGCAGTTCGATTCACCAAGAATATTGGATTCCGGCCGAAGAATTGGCTCAATTCAATCAAAACATTGTGGGTAAAATTGAGATATTTGCCGAATATCAACCCTAAACTAGGAGCGAACTATGCTAGAATTTAATCAATTTGAAGTAGTTAGTTTTGACGGCTACGGCACTCTGATAGATTGGGAAAGGGGGGATATTACCCGCCTTGAAACACTTGCTGTTAAATCGGGAAATTGATTTCAGCGATGAAGGAACTTTAGATATTTTTGCGAAATTTAAATCCCAACTAGAAAACCAAAATAATCCTTATATAAGATATCGGGAGATTTTGCAATAAATAGTGAACAAGTTCAGTCACAGATTTAATTTTCAACCGACAGAAACAGCATCAGGAACTGAAATAAATTGTTTGCTTGATTCCCTCGAAAATTGGCAACCATTTCCCGATACAGTTGCAGCTTTAACAGCACTCAAGCAGAAATACAAACGGGCAGTAATTTCCAATATTGACGATGACTTGTTGGTTGGTACAGCCCACCACTTAAAAGTTGAATTCGACTGGTTGATTGCTGCGGAACAAGTGCGATCGTACAAACCGTCAACTCGCCACTCTGAAATAGCCCTAGAAACAATGGGTAAATCGCAGACACGACAAAACAGGATTTGGGGCGACACTGCCGGCCAGCGGCCAGCCAGACTGGGAAGTGTCCGATTTGAAAACATTGGTGGAAATGATAGGGTAAACAACGGCAGAATAACGCCGATTAGTAAAATTCATCTGCGTTAATTTTGGTGCACCTCAGGTTAAAAATTAGTTATATTTTGCCAAGTCGAACGATTTTTCGCTAAAGTGCGATCGAGTAGACCATTATCAGGCCATCTACGCTATTTATGCCGTACCTAACTATCCCTAAACAATTTAGCGAACCTTCCAGGGTCATCAAATCTCAACTTTTTTTACGGCCGAAACGCCTCGCTATTTTTGAAGCTTGTCTGATCGGTTTAATTTCAGGACTGGCTGGCGTTTTGCTCAAATCAGGAGTCGGATGGCTCGGCAGTTGGCGAGTTGCTACCTCGACAGTAATTCCAGCTTGGATATTACTGCCCAGCGTCGGTTTATTGGGTGGGTTGTTGACAGGTTTCTTGGTTGAGCGTTTTGCTCCCGAAACTGCAGGCAGTGGCATTCCTCACGTCAAAGCTGCTCTGGGCGGCGTCAATCTTGCCTTAGATTTGCGAGTAGCCGTCGCCAAACTTCTGACCACTATTTTAGCCGTTGGTTCCGGTTTAACTTTAGGCAGGCAAGGCCCAACTGTCCAAATAGGAGCATCTTTGGCCGGCTGGATAGGTCACTTGATGCCAACTTCCCCAGACTACCGCCGACAATTGATAGCTTGCGGTGCTGCTGCGGGATTGGCTGCGGGTTTCAACGCTCCCATTGCAGGAGTTTTGTTTGTAGTTGAAGAACTGCTGTACGACGTTTCGGGATTGACTTTAGGGACTGCGATTATCGCTTCATTTATCGGTGCAGTTGTGTCGCAGCTTTTGGGCGGTGATAGTTTAAATTTGAACCTTCGCGAGTACCAAAGCAGTTTTGAGGCTCAGGAAATTCCCTTCTACATACTGCTAGGAATTTTAGCTGGATTGCTGGGAGCTTTGTTCACGAAAGGGATTATTGCTAGCTTGCAATTTAACAGGCGATCGCTCAAATTACCCTTACCAGCGCGAATTGCTATAGCTGGCCTAATCTGCGGTGCAGTAATAGGTTTTCTCCCAGAAACTTTCCGCGATAATACGGGTTTGCGGGAGTTTATGCTGACCGGCGAAGCAAGTGGCATAACGAGTTTAATTGCTTTTATAGCTCACTTTTTTCTAACAATTATTGCCTCGGCTTCTGGGGCTCCGGGAGGATTGTTTTCCCCTTCCCTAGTTATGGGTTCTGCACTAGGTCACATGGTGGGCATTGTGCAGGCAGATTCCCTGGGCGTCGGTTCGCCGGTAACTTACGCTTTGGCGGGAATGGGAGCGTTTTTTTGCGCGGTTACTAGAGCGCCGATTACTGCGGTAGTAATTGTGTTTGAAATTACGGCGGATTTCAAATTAGTGCTGCCTTTGATGATCTGTTGTGTAGTTGCTTATTTAATGGCAGAAAAGGTAGAGAGCGGCTCGCTGTACAATCACCTTTTGGAGTTTAACGGCATTCAACTGACAAAGGCAAAAGCTGCCAGCAATACTTTGAGCGACTTGTACGCAGAGGACGTGATGCAGCGCCGAGTTGAAACTCTTTCGAGTCTGCTGACTTTCGATGAAGTGATGCAGGCATTTTCGCGATCGCACCACCGAGGATTTCCAGTAGTTGAAGATGGCAAATTAGTCGGAATTGTCAGTCAAACCGATTTGGCAAATGCCAGCGAGCGCAATTTATCCAGCAACTCGCTGCTTAAAGAATTTATGACTGTACAGCCGATCGCAGTCAAACCAAAGGATACTTTAAGCGAGGTATTGTACAGGCTCAACAACTACAATATCAGCCGTTTGCCAGTCATAGAAGGTCGCCGTTTGGTGGGAATTATTACCCGCAGCGACATTATCCGAGTTGAATCCGATCGCCTCAGCGGAGAAACAACCCAGGGCCCGCATCCAGAACCTTCCTATGTTGTCTATCAAACCAGGGCTCCGCAAGTCGGAAACGGCCGCTTATTAGTGCCGCTTTCCAACCCCCAAACAGCACCCGCTTTGCTGCGGCTGGCCGCGGCGATTGCGCGCGATCGCAATTACGAATTAGAATGCCTGCAAATCATCATAGTACCGCGCAACAGTTCCCCCTCAGAAAGCGCAGTGCGGACAACCAAAAGCCGCCGCCTGCTGCAACAAGCCGAGCGAATTGTTCGCAATTGGAACTTGCCGGTACACACCCAAATACGGGTAGCTCACGACGTGCCTAACGCGATTTTGGAGACAATTAGGGAGCGACATATCGATTTAATTTTGATGGGCTGGCAAGGCGAATTTTCCACAAAAGGACGCATTTTTGGGGATGTTGTCGATACCGTAATTAGGCAAGCAGGCTGCGAGGTGGTTTTGGTGAAGTGGAGCGAAAAACTATTAGCAAAACGCAAGAAAAATGAGTTTTCCGCCACTTTCAGCGGGCGGAAATATGCGTCTATAGAATGGGAGTTAAATCCCGAAAAAGTTGACGGCGCAGATAATCCCGCATTCGCGAGATCCTCAGATTCATCAGCGACTCCTGAGACTGAACTTTCCCCGCCGAATTCAGACATTCCAGGGCCAGAATTGGGACTGCACACGCTGATGGGTTTGCACCGCTGGTTGGTGCCTATTCGCGGCGGTTACAAGCAAGCTGCGGCTTTGCGGCTGCTACCTGCTTTAGTGGCTGCGAGTGCTGTACCGGAGATTAAATTGTGTCAGGTTCACCAGCCTTCTGGTGCAGAACCCGATCGCGGTGAATTAAAGCAAGCGGCGGAGTTTATCAAGCGCCGGGTTAGCTGTTCGATAATAGCGACTTCGGTTTGCGCTAAATCGGTTTCTGATGCTTTAATTGATTTGGCTCAGAACGATCAGTGCGATGCGATCGTCCTGGGAGCTAGCCGCGAAGGGCTGCTGAAGCAGGTGATTCACGGCAACATCCCGGAAGCTGTGGCGCGCGGGTGCGACTGTACAGTCATTTTAGTGCGATCGGCCAATTAGTCATTAGTTAGTTAGTTGTTATTTTTTATTTATTAATTTTTATGGTGGTATTTTAGTGTTCTAGTCTTGTTCCCAGGCTCGGTCTGGGAATACATACCCGGAGGCTTTGTTTCCAATAACTAATAAGTAATAACCAATAAATATGGTTCACTTTAACGTTGGTTTTCAACACTTTAACTCCTTCGCTGATATTACGCTATCCCTGGCGCAAACTTTAGACAAAATGGGAATTCCAATTTCTGTCGAACCTTCAACAATTGCCTCTCAGATCAGCGACAATTCCACAACTGAAGAAAACCACCTGCTAGAAAAGTGGATGAACACCGAACCATCAGACTTATTTCAGATAAAATGGTCTCATTACTGGAAACCTTATTTTTTAAAAGAACTCAAGGGACATCTCAATTTAGAACTTTTTGCTATTAATTACGAATTCGCCAAAAACACTGATGATTATGATTACTGGATTTACGATGCTGTCAATAACTTATCCCACAAACTAGCCGTCAGCCAATATTCTAAAAACGTCTTAATAAAAGCTGGATGTCCGCCTGACAAAGTATCAGTCATGCCTCTAGGTTTCAATCCTTTAATCTCGCAACTCTATTTTTCCCGACCGCAAAAAGACCAAAAAGATGTAAAGTATATTCTGCACATGACCAATTCTTTTGATTTGTATAGATTTGGCACGGATCTCGCCATTCAAGCTTTTTGGGAAGAGTTTAGAGATGATTCTAAGGTAGAGTTAATAATCAAAGATGGCGGCAAACATTCAGATGTTATAGTGGAACATCTCGTAAATATTGAAAAACAATTCGGCAAGTTCAAGTCAAGAATTCGGATAATGCCTAAATTTTGTAATAAAGCAGAACTAGCTGATTTATACTTGTCAGCCGATGCTTTTTTAGCTCCTTTTCGCGGCGAGGGTTTTGCGATTAAAATTTTGGATGCCTTTGCTGCCGGTTTACCTGTGGCTATGACTATGTATGGCGGCCCGACTGAGTACGCCAATGCTAATAACTGCTATCCCATTGCTTACGATCTAATTCCCGTCGGAAAGTGTTACGATACTCAGTATCTAAAAATTACAAATGCTCCTCATTGGGCAGAGCCAAATGTTCAGTCTGTTCGCGAACAGTTACGAAAAATTGTTGAAGACCCGATGCGTTTTCAGGTAGCTCAAAAAGCTAGAGAGACGGCGGACTTGTTTAATTGGGAAGCTGCCGCTCAAAAATTGCTAAGATTAATGCGAGAATTGTTTTAGGAGCGGAAATTATGGGACTCGAACGCAAAATGTTTAGGGGAATGTTTTCACCGGGGGAAGTGGTACGATTGAAACAGCCTTGTTTTACTCCGGGGCGATTGTTTGAGCCAGGAAAATATAACGCTGATGAGTTGCCGGATATCGCTTTTGATATGGGTTTGGTAGACCATTTGCCACCAGTCAAAGGCAACAGTTCAGAAAATCTCAATACCCAGAACCCGCCAGCTCAAAACCTTGAGGACTAAACTCCCGTTTGCAGTAAGGACTTCAGTCCTGAAAATCTCCGTTTGTAGTAAGGACTTCAGTCGTGAAAAATAAAATAATCAAAGACTCAAGTCCTGACTGCAAAAAAGATAAAGCCAATTTAACCATTTTGCTCTATCTGGGCAATTAACTCTGTCAAAACTTTGCTAGCTTTATCATTCTCAATCTGACAAGTTCCGGCATTCTGGTGTCCGCCGCCACCATATCTTAACATTAACTCCCCAATATTAGTTTTAGAAGTTTTGTTAAAGATTGACTTGCCAACTGCGAAAACAGTATTTTGTTGTTTCAGTCCCCAAAGTACGTGAATCGATATATTGCATTCGGGGAACAAAGCATAAATTACAAAACGATTCCCCGCATAAATCACCTCTTCGTTACGCAAATCCAAAACAACTAAATTATTATATACTTGGGCGCAGCGCTGTATTTGCTCTTTAAATTTTTCTTCTTGATCGAAATAGAGGTCTACTCTTTCTTTCACATCAGGAAGCTGCAATATTTCATCGATGGTATGATTTTTGCAGTAATCGATTAACTGCATCATTAACTGATAATTGGAAACGGTAAAGTCTTTAAACCTTCCCAACCCGGTTCTGGCGTCCATTATGAAGTTTAACAGCACCCATTCTTGCGGATGTAGAACCTCTTCTTGGGCAAATTGAGCGGAATCTGATTTGTCAACGGCCGCCATCATCGCCTCAGAAATATCAGGAAACTTTGCTTTGCCTCCATAATATTGGTACAGTACCCTAGCTGCAGAAGCTGCATAGGGATCGATGATGTGGTTAATTTTGATTTTCTCGTGTCTGAGAGTTTCGCTGAAATGGTGATCGAAAGCTAGATGAACTCCCTCAACATAGGGTAAATTGGTGCTAATATCGTTATTTGTTATTGCGATTTTTCCATCCTGCATATCTTTAGGATGCACGAATTTAATCTCGTCGATCATATCGAGTTCTTTGAGCAAAACGGCACAGACAAGACCGTCAAAATCGCTGCGGGTGACTAATCTGTATTTTTTAGTGAGTGGCATATGCTTCTGTGATAGGGAGGAACTGATCACCAGCTAATATAACGTATTACCCGATCGCTTTCCAATATGAACGCAGACCCTTACGCTTGGATAGAGAAGGCCCTGGAGACAATTCGCCGTGCCGATTGGTATCGATCACCACAATCGATCGATAGTTGCCCCGGGCCTGTGGTAAAGTTAGCAAGCCACAGGCTGATTAACTTTGCCAGCAACGATTATCTGGGACTTGCCGGCCATGACAGGTTAATTCAAGCTGCTATGGCTGCAACTAAGGAATTTGGTACGGGTGCGACGGGTTCGAGGTTGGTCAGCGGACACCGCGATTTGCACCGACAGCTAGAACAAGCTATTGCTAATTTAAAACAAACTGAAGATGCTTTAGTATTCAGTTCGGGATATTTGGCGAATCTAGGGGCGATCGCATCCGTTGTCGGCAAGCGCGATTTAATATTATCTGACAAGTACAACCATTCGAGTCTGAAAAACGGAGCCACACTCAGTGGTGCAACTGCCCTAGAGTACAATCACTGCAATCTTGAGGATTTAAAGGTCAAGCTAGAGCAAAATCGCGCAAGATACCGCAAGTGTTTAATTATTACCGATAGCGTCTTTAGCATGGATGGGGACTTGTGTCCGCTACCGCAGTTGTTGGCTGTGGCCGAAACCTTTAACTGCATGGTATTAGTAGATGAAGCTCACGCTACAGGAGTTTTCGGTGCTAGCGGTGCCGGTTGTGCAGAACATTTCGGGTGTACGGGAACACCACTGATTCAAGTGGGGACACTCAGCAAAGCTTTGGGAAGTTTAGGTGGTTACGTTGCGGGCTCTGCTGCTTTAATTGATTTTCTGCGTAATCGAGCTGCGACTTGGATTTATACTACAGCATTGACGCCTGCTGATGCGGCGGCTGCTTTGGAAGCTGTGAGGATTGTACAGCAAGAACCAGAACGCCGAGTTCGGTTGCGACAAAATATCGAAACTTTCAAATATTGCGCGATTACCAATCACCAATTACCAATTAGCAATTCCCTCTCGCCTATTTTCAGTCTTCCGTTAAAAAATGCAGCGGCAGCTTTAACAGTAGGGAGCAAACTCAAGGACATGGGTATTTTTGCTCCGGCGATTCGGCCTCCGACTGTAAGTGTCAGTCGAATTCGGATTTCGCTGATGGCAACTCACGAGATCGCACACCTTCAGCAGTTGGTAGAGGCGCTGAAGCAAGTTGTGAGTTTTGAGTAAATGTTGGGTACGTCATAAGTACCTTACCCTTTGAGTAAATGTTGTGAGATGGGGAGAATTTCTACTTCTGCCTTCTGCCTTCTGCAGCTCTAGCTTTCTGCCTTCGGCAGCTCTAGCGTTCTGCCTTTTTTTTTGATTGTCAAGACCTCGCTATTGACTTATGACCAATCTTATACAGGAGTTTGGTCGAGCGGTCAACAACTGTAAATTTTTTGTAAATTTAGATACTTTTTGGAATTTAGCGCTATATTAGAGAAGTAGCAGGTACACCAAAATTAATATAAGGAACGTCCACCATGAACACAAATCGTCAAAACGTAAAAAAAGTAGCAGAAACCCACCGCGCTAACATTCACAAGCAACTGATTCACCGCATCGAAGTAGCGAGATCCAGTGGGAATCAAGATTTGGTTCGGGTGCTTGAAGAGGAAATGAGACAGCTTTAAAGAAGCTGCAACTAGAATTTGCCAGTAGTTTGGTTTAGAGGGTTGTGCGAGAAATGCAGAATTCCGGCAACCGCTACCTGTTAAATTGTGACTCCTCTGTTAGTTGGTAGGAAAAACCCCCGTTTCTTCAAGAAACCGGGGTTTTTTATTGAGAAGGAAGAAAAAAGAAGCAAGAAAAAACACTCCTGAACGCACAAACTTTATTTGTAGGGTGCGCCTCGGCGCACAGAGCCTCTACCAATAGCCGATTGAACCATTTTTTGCGTAAGTTCTGAAGTCAGAACGAAGAAGGAAGAGGAAAGAACAAGATTTACGCTGCATTCGTTCTATTTTTACACTATCTGTAGTAGTAAGTTGCGCCGAGGCGCACCCTACTAATAACTACAAGACTAAAGCCCCTGACACATGGTGAGGGCGTGCTCACGCCCTCACCCATCACCTTCACCAGTCCCGAGCACTGACAACTTGACAGTCGCGACTAACGACCAAACTCAATAAGCGCACGAATAACGTACACTCATGTGTGTGCTATTGGTTGGAAAATGGAGCAATTTCCTAGTGAACTCAAGCAATTAACCGGGAGAGAATCTTGCCACTTCCGTCAAGCTAGAATTCAAACAAATCATATTGCTTGTCATCAACTTGTGTGGCTTAGGCGCTCAAAACTTTAGCCGATAAAAATAGTAAAACAATAGATCAAATTAAACACGGGCTACTATTAAGTTATTTAATTGAGCAACTAAAACTTCTTGTTCGATGTTTATTGTATATTTTTTTGGTGCTGGTACACCGAGCTGTGACAGTTGCGTAAGTCCTGGTAATATTGAAGATCCATTGAGATAGATTTTCAGGGTGGATTGGGAAAGGCAGCTTTGCCAAAATTTAAAACTAGCAACAATGCTTAACAGAAATAAGTTAAAAGCTATAAAGCTGAAACTCAGGGTCGCGACAGCAAAATCCCCAAAATAATAGGTAAAATTGATGGCGACAGACATCCGACACCAGCCGGAAAACGGCTACTACTCAGAACCAACTCAGCCTTCCCCAACAGAAAATCTTAGTAGGCGATCGCTCATGCGCCTGCCGAGAACCCTAAGTCCCCTTGAAACTTGGGGCTTTGGGATGACTGGTCTTATCGCAGCCGTTGCCATTGGACCGTCAATGCACGTGGCCCTCGGACCAAATGCCTTTTTGGTGTGGCTGCCCACCGTATTGATGGGGGTGATGCTGAACCTGCAAGTGAAACGCTTAGGGGAACAGTGGCCAGAAATGTCAGGCGGAACGCCCAACTATATAACCAGGCTGCTGAGCAACTTTCCGCTTCTGGGTCGCTATGCGGCGATCGCCTACTTCCTCGCCTGGGCTGTATATCCCTCAGTCAACGCGATCATCCTCACCGAACTAATCAAAGCCAACCTGGAACCATTGGCCATTGCCTGTCCAGAAACGTTGCTAAGAATTGGGTTCACATTAATCGCTTACATTGTGGCGTTTAGCGGCAGTCGCGCCTTAGCGATCCTGCACGCATTTTTCATTATCCCGGCAATGGGATTCCTACTGGTGTTTAGCATTCAAGGCATGGGATGGTTAGCTTTCTCCCCAGATAGCCCCGGACTTTTCCCCAGCAGTTGGCCAACTTTAACCTTTATTGACTGGGCCAAGTGGTCATTCTTTGCGATCTACGGTCCCTGCGCCTGTGAAACGGCTTCCTCGTTTGTCGCCGACAGCCGCCTTCCACGGGAAACTTTGAGGGTTCTGAGCTTAACCGCTTGGCTGATTCCACCCGTGTATCTGGGGAGTTCCTGGATACTGATGCGCTTAGCAACCTCCCCAGAACTGGGCGAAGACTCGTTTAATAACCTCTTAGCTGCGGCATCACCATTCTGGGGCCCGTCAGCTTCATTGATCGTCACACTCCTACTGGCATCAAGCAGTCTTCTTTCTTCCGCCACTTGCGTTTCCAACTCTCCGCGCATCTTGTACCAACTCGCTCTAGACGGTCACGTTTCACCCGTCTTCGCTTATATCTCCAGACGGGGCGTCCTGGAACCGGCCCTGGTATTTTCCCTTTTACTCGGTTTGATCGGTCTGGTTTGGGGAGATGTAACCAGGATCGTGGTGGTGTGTTCTGCTAGTTACGTGATTATGCTGATGGCGCTCTATCTAGGAATGTGGCTGCGGCGAGGATCGCCAGAAGTGCGATGGCCTTGGTGGGGGGCAGGCTTTTTCGTCTTCGATGGAGTTGTTTTGGTGGTCGGAGGCTTGGGCTGGGGTTGGCAAGACCTGACGATCGGCGTTCTGTTTCCTGTGGCTATTTTGGCAGTGGATGCGGCTATCCGTCGCATTTCCTTTGCTCCGTTCCATCGGGCCTGGTGGATTCGGCATTACAGGGCCCGGCGCAAGAGCCAGATCGAAGATTTTGTGGCGTTTCAGGTTGTAGTCCTGATTTTGCTAGTCTGTAGCGCCGTCGGTATTGGCTGGGTTGTTAGATCCACATTAGATAGTAACTCTAGCGTTGGCTCTAATCTCTTGGTAGTGCTGATCTTGACAGTCACTTTTATCGGGGTGGCCATTGCCTGTTGGACGAGCTTACCCCAAGTCGTCTCGATGGACGAGGCACGAGAGGCGGCGGAACAACTGTTTGTAATTGCCATAGACGCGATTGTCGTGCTGGATGAAAATGGGATGATCCGTCAGGCTAACCCAGCATCTGAACGTCTATTTGAGTTAAGCACTGGTCAATTAATCGGGCGTCACTTGAACAAACTACTCCCCGGATTGGCAAATCAGCCAGAACGGTGGCCCAGCCGGAGCGAACAAACCCTGAACCTGCCCGCTGAAGACTCACGTATCCTGGAAGTTGCCATTTCCGACCGATTTTCCCAAGACGCTTCGCTTTTCAATCAGGAGCTACAAGAATATGTGGTGATTCTGCGCGACATAACAGATCGCAAGCAAGCCCAAGAATCTCTACAAAAAGCTAATGAGGAACTAGAAATCAAAGTTGAGAATCGTACATCTGAACTCCGCTATACTGTAGAACAATTGCAGAACGAGATTGAAGAGCGCCAGCAGATTGAAGCAAATCTTAGAGCTATGCAAAATCAAATTGTTGTGCAAGAAAAACTAGCTTCTCTGGGCAGTTTAACAGCAGGCATTGCCCACGAAATCAGAAACCCCTTAAACTTTGTCAACAATTTCTCAGAACTTTCTGCTGAATTAACCGAAGAACTGTTTGAAGAACTGGGAAATCAAGCAGAACGTTTAGCGCCCGAAACAAAGGAATATATTGCCGAGCTGTTAACCGATCTCACAGCTAATCTTAAAAAAATCAATCAACACGGTCAAAGAGCAGACAAAATCGTTGGTAATATGCTTTTGCATTCTCGCGGACAAAGCGGTCACTGGGAAGCTACAGATATAAATAGTTTACTCGCCGAATATATCAATCTAGCTTATCACGGGATGCGAGCGAAGGAAGCTGCTTTTAACATTACCATAGAAACAGACTATGACAATGACATTGGCGAAGTAGATGTCGTGCCACAAGACATCGGCAGGGTTTTTCTTAACATTATTAGCAATGCTTGCTATGCAACCTATAAAAAGAAACAAGAAATGGGAGAAGTATTTTCACCGCTGCTTGACGTGAGAACTCGAAATCTTGGTGACGCGATTGAAATCCGCATTCGCGATAATGGCTCAGGTATAAAACCAGAGGTACTCGATAAAATTTTTAATCCCTTTTTTACTACAAAGCCACCAGCGGAAGGTACTGGTCTAGGTCTGTCTATCAGTCAGGATGTTATCGTCCAGCAACATCAAGGAGAACTAAAAGTCGAAACAGAAGTAGGAAAATACACAGAGTTTATAATCACCTTGCCAAAAAAAGTAGCAGAAATTAAGGAGTAAAAAAAATGAAAGTAATGGTGGTAGACGACGAAGAAGAAAATATCCAGCCACTGTTAATAAAAAAATAGGAAATTAATCAAAGCAGAAGAAATTTAATATGGCTAAAATAACCAGAAAGTAGCCCAAATCCGTCAGAAATAAAATGTAATAATGTAATAGTGAAGAGGGATTGAGATAGATTTTAATGGTTGACTGGGGAAGGCAGCTTTGCCAAAACTTAAGACTAGCAAAAATACTTCCCACAAAAAAGTTGCACTCTATAAAGCGGAACATCGGGTAGCGACTGCAACATCCACAAAATGATATATAGGTAAAATTGATGGCCACAGACATCCGACAGCAGCCAGCCAACGGCTACCATTCAGAACCAACTCAGCCTTCCCCAACAGAAAATCTGAATAGCCGATCGCCCATGCGCCTCCAGAGAAGCCTGAGTTCTATTGAAACCTGGGGCTTTGGCCTGAGCGGTCATATCGCATGGGTAACAATTGCACCACCAATGTACGCCGCTCTGGGCCCAAATGCAATTTTCGTCTGGCTGCCCGCGGTGCTGTTGGGGGTAATGCTCAACCTACAAGTGAAACGCTTAGGGGAACATTGGCCAGAGATGTCAGGGGGAACGCCCAACTATATCACCAGGCTACTGAGGAACAATCCCTTTCTGGGTCGCTATGCGGCATTCGCTTACTTCCTGAGTTGGGTAGTATATCCCTCAGTGAATGCGATCGTCATCACAGACCTCATCCAAGCTAACCTGGAACCATTGGGCATTCCGTGTCCCAGAACAATTCTCATA
This sequence comes from Microcoleus vaginatus PCC 9802, assembly GCA_022701275.1. Classification (NCBI taxonomy): domain Bacteria; kingdom Bacillati; phylum Cyanobacteriota; class Cyanophyceae; order Oscillatoriales; family Microcoleaceae; genus Microcoleus; species Microcoleus vaginatus. The sequence continues at coordinate 1,189,014 of CP031740.1, read as the reverse complement.
CTTGGATTCACACTGATCGCTTATATTGTGGCATTTAGCGGCACTCGCGCTCTAGGAATACTGCACGCATTTTTCGTGTTCCCAGCAATTGGATTTCTACTGGTGTTTGGCATTCAAGGGATGGGATGGTTAGCTTTATCTCCAGAGAGTCCCGGACTTTTCCCCAGCAGTTGGCCAACCTTAACCTTTGTGGACTGGGCTAAGTGGTCGTGTTTCGCGATCTACGCTACTTGCGCCTGCGAAACCGCTTCTTCGTTTGTCGCCGACAGCCGTCGTCCCAGTGAAACTTTGCGGTTTCTGAACTTAGCTGCTGCACTAATTGTTCCCATATTTCTAGCCAACTCCTGGGTACTGATGCGCTTAGCCACCGCTGAAGGACTGGGGGAAGACTCATTTAAGAATTTATTAGCAGCCGCCGTACCATTTTGGGGCCCGTCAGCTTCATTAATCGTGACACTGTTGCTGGCTTCAAGCTGTTTTCTAGCTTGCGCCACTGCGGTTTCTAACTCTCCCCGAATTTTGTACCAACTCGCTTTAGATGGATATGTTGCACCCGTGTTTGCGATCGTTTCCCGACGAGGTGTTCTGCAACCGGGCTTGATATTTTGCGTTTTAATTAATTTGATCGGTTTATTTTGGATAGATCTAACTCGGCTATTGGTGATTGGTTCTGTTGCCTTCATGGTAACGTTGATGTCACTCTATCTCGGACTCTGGCTGCGGCGACGATCTCCAGAAGTGCGATGGCCTTGGTTGGCATTAGGCTTCTTGATTTTTGATGGTGTGCTGTTGCTGGTTGGAGGCTTAGCTTGGAGTCGGGAAGATGTGCTGATTGGGTTCCTGTTTCCTGTGGTTGTTTTCGTAGTGGATGCGGCTATCCGTCGCATTCCCTTTGCACCGTTTCATCCAGAATGGTGGATTCAGTGTTATCGGCAAGATCGCAAGAGCTTGATACCAGATTTTGTGGCGTTTCAGGTTGTAGTCGCGATTTTACTGGTTTCTAGCGCCGTTACGGTCGGCTGGTTGTTTGGTATCCCCTTAGAGGCTAACTCAAGTCTTGCCTCTAATCTTTTGGTAGTGCTAGTCTTGAGTATCACCTTTGTCGGGGTAGCCGTTGCCTGTTGGACGAGCATATCCCAGGTTGTCTTAATGGACGAGGCACGAGAGGGAGCAGAACAGCTTTTTACCATTGCCCTAGATGCTATTGTAGTGCTCGATGAAAAAGGTGTAATTCGTCAGACTAATCCCGCTGCTGAAAGCGTCTTCGGAATAGATATTACAAGGCTAATTGGGTCTTACCTGAACAAATTACTACCCGGATTAGCGGCTCAGCCAGAGCAGTGGCTCAGTCGCAGCGAACAAACCCTCAACTTACCCGATGGAAACTCGCGCATCCTCGAAGTTGCCATCTCAAACCGATTCTCTAAACAAGCTTCTCTTTCCAATCAGGATCTCCAAGAATATGTGGCGATCGTGCGCGATATCACCGAGCGCAAGCAAGCCCAAGAAGCACTGCAAAAAGCGAATGAGGAACTAGAAATCAAAGTTGAGAATCGTACATCTGAACTCACCCATACTGTGCAGCAATTGCAAAATGAGATTGAAGAGCGCCAGCGGATAGAAGCAAATCTCAGAGCTATGCAAAATCAAATTGTTGTCCAAGAAAAACTAGCTTCTCTGGGCAGTTTAACCGCAGGCATTGCCCACGAAATCAGAAACCCCTTAAACTTTGTCAACAATTTCTCAGAACTTTCTGCTGAATTAACAGAAGAACTGTTTGAAAAAATTGAAAATCAAGCAGAACGTTTAGATCCCGAAACCAGTGAGGATATTGCCGAGCTATTAACCGATCTCACAGCTAATCTTAAAAAAATCAATCAACACGGTCAAAGAGCAGACAAAATCGTGGGCAATATGCTTTTGCATTCTCGCGGACAAAGCGGTCACTGGGAAGCTACAGATATAAATAGTTTACTCGCCGAATATATCAATTTAGCCTATCACGGGATGCGAGCGAAGGAACCTGCTTTTAACATTACCATAGAAACAGACTATGACAATGACATTGGCGAAGTAGATGTCGTGCCACAAGACATCGGCAGGGTTTTTCTTAACATTATTAGCAATGCTTGCTATGCAGCCTATAAAAAGAAACAAGAAATCGGAGAAGTATTTTCACCGCTGCTTGACGTGAAAACTCGAAATCTTGGTGAGGCGATTGAAATCCGCATTCGCGATAATGGCTCAGGTATAAAACCAGAGGTACTCGATAAAATTTTCAATCCCTTTTTTACTACAAAACCACCAGCCGAAGGTACTGGTCTAGGTCTGTCTATCAGTCAGGATGTTATCGTCCAGCAACATCGCGGAGAACTAAAAGTCGAAACAGAAGTAGGAAAATACACAGAGTTTATAATCACATTACCAAAAAAGTAGCGAAAGTTAAGGAGTAAAAAAAATGAAAGTAATGGTGGTAGACGACGAGGAAGATATTCAGTCACTGTTCAAGCAGAAATTTAGGAAAGAAATCAAAGCCGGGCAAATTCAATATGGCTAAAAAACGCGAAATTAGTTTAAGTCAGAAGTCAGAAATAAAATGTAATTAGGTAAAATTGATGGCGACAGACATCCGACACCAGCCAGCAAACGGCTACCATTCAGAACCAACTCAGCCTTCCCCAACAGAAAATCTTAATAGGCGATCGCCCATGCGCCTCCAGCCCACCCTAACGACACTGGAAACTTGGGGGTTCGGCCTTACGGGTCCTCTGCTATGGATTAGCGCTGCACCGGCTATACACGCTGCTCTTGGGCCTCAAGCTATCTTCGTCTGGGTACCAGCAACAATTGTGGGGATGCTGCTGAACTTTCAGATGCAAAGCTTGGGCAGGAAGTGGCCAGAGATGGCAGGGGGAACGCTCAACTATACGGCGCGGCTGCTAAGTAACTATCCCTGGTTGGGTAGGTATGGGGCGATGGGATACTTTTTTGCTTGGTTATCGGTGACAACCGTCAACGCCCTGATCCTCACAGCCCTGATCCAAGCCAACCTGAAACCATTAGGGATTTCATGTCCTGAGATACCCCTGAAAATTGGCTTTACGGTACTCGCCTTTATTGTGGCGTTTAGTGGCACCCGCGCCTTGAGTATCCTGCATTTATGTTTCGTTCTACCCGCTGTAGGATTCCTCTTAGTTTTTTGCACTCAAGGCATCGGCTGGTTATTACTATCCCCAGCTAGCCCCGGCTTTTTTCCCGACAGTTGGCCTAGCTTTTCCTGGGTTGAATGGGCAAAATGGTTCTTTTTTGGCGCCTACGCTACTTACGCCGGTGAAACTGCTGCCTCATTTGTCGCTGATAGCCAACGACCGGGGGAGACTTTGCGGTTTCTGACCTTTGCGGCTTGGTTGATGCCTATTCCCTATCTGGTCGGTTCCTGGGTACTGATGCGCTTGGCAACAGAACCTGGATTAAAAGACGACACATTCTTAAACCTATTATCCGCAGCTAAACTCTTCTGGGGGCCGTGGGCCTCATTTATGGTGACGCTTTTGATCGTCGCGGGCTGCCTCCTAAGTTCCGCCACAGCGGTTTCCAACACTCCCCGCGTTTTGTACCAACTTGCCTTGGACGGGCACATATCGCCAGTATTCGGTGTTGTCTCCCCACGGGGCGTGCTCGGCCCAGCCCTGGTGCTGACGTTCTTGCTCAGTCTCATCTGTCTCGCTTGGGGAGATATAGCGCGTTTAGTAATGGTGGGCGCTACTGCTTCGCTGACCGCCTTTATGACAGTCCATTTGGGGCTATGGGTGCGTCGGGATAGGCCAGAAGTGCTATGGCCTTGGTGGTCTGGAGGCTTTTTCCTGGTGGAAACAGTTGTCCTGATTGTTGGAGGCTTGGCTTGGAACTGGCAAGACCTGCTGATCGGCTTGCTGTTTCCTGTGGCTATTTTGGCAGTGGATGCGGCTATCCGTCGCATTTCCTTTGCGCCATTCCATCCTGCATGGTGGATTAAGCTTTATCGGGGTCAGTCCTACAGGATAACTAAGGATTTTGTGGCGCTTCAGGTAGGCATCCTGATCTTTTTGATCTGTAGCACTGCCGCGATCGCCTGGGTGATTAGAGCCACATTAGACGGACTTCCAGGTGATGCTGCCAATAATCTTTTGATTGTTCTGGTGATGACCATAGGCTTTGTCGGCGTGGCCGTTGCCTGCTGGACGAGCTTACCCCAGGTCGTCTCCATGAACGAAGCACGAGAGGGAGCAGAACAACTCTTTACCATTGCCCTAGATGCTATTGTAGTGCTGGATGAAAAAGGTGTAATTCGTCAGACTAATCCCGCTGCTGAAAGCGTTTTCGGAATCGACACCACTGGACTCCTAGGGCATCCCCTGAACAAACTACTGCCCGGATTAGCTTTTGAGCCCGATCGGTGGCCCAGCCGCAGCGAACAAGCTCTTAACCTACCCAATCGCGACTCGCGCATCCTGGAAGTTGCCATCTCCGACCGATTTTCTCAAAATGCTTCGCTTTCCAATCAAGGTATGCAAGAATATGTGGTGATTCTGCGCGATATCAGCGAGCGCAAGCAAGCCCAAGAATCCCTGCAAAAAGCGAATGAGGAACTAGAAATCAAAGTTGAGAATCGTACATCTGAACTCACCCATACTGTGCAGCAATTGCAGAATGAGATTGAAGAGCGCCAGCGGATAGAAGCAAATCTCAGAGCTATGCAAAATCAAATTGTTGTGCAAGAAAAACTAGCTTCTCTGGGCAGTTTAACCGCAGGCATTGCCCATGAAATCAGAAACCCCTTAAACTTTGTCAACAATTTCTCAGAACTTTCTGCTGAATTAACAGAAGAACTGTTTGAAAAAATTGAAAATCAAGCAGAACGTTTAGATCCCGAAACCAGTGAGGATATTGCCGAGCTATTAACCGATCTCACAGCTAATCTTAAAAAAATCAATCAACACGGTCAAAGAGCAGACAAAATCGTGGGCAATATGCTTTTGCATTCTCGCGGACAAAGCGGTCACTGGGAAGCTACAGATATAAATAGTTTATTAGCCGAATATATCAATTTAGCCTATCACGGGATGCGAGCGAAGGAACCTGCTTTTAACATTACCATAGAAACAGACTATGACAATGACATTGGCGAAGTAGATGTCGTGCCACAAGACATCGGCAGGGTTTTTCTTAACATTATTAGCAATGCTTGCTATGCAGCCTATAAAAAGAAACAAGAAATCGGAGAAGTATTTTCACCGCTGCTTGACGTGAAAACTCGAAATCTTGGTGAGGCGATTGAAATCCGCATTCGCGATAATGGCTCAGGTATAAAACCAGAGGTACTCGATAAAATTTTCAATCCCTTTTTTACTACAAAACCACCAGCCGAAGGTACTGGTCTAGGTCTGTCTATCAGTCAGGATGTTATCGTCCAGCAACATCGCGGAGAACTAAAAGTCGAAACAGAAGTAGGAAAATACACAGAGTTTATAATCACATTACCAAAAAAGTAGCGAAAGTTAAGGAGTAAAAAAAATGAAAGTAATGGTGGTAGACGACGAGGAAGATATTCAGTCACTGTTCAAGCAGAAATTTAGGAAAGAAATCAAAGCCGGGCAAATTCAATTTCATTTTTGCCTGTCTGCAGAGGCAGCTTTGAACTACTTAGAAAACCAGGCTGAAGCGTCTATTGTCTTGATTTTATCGGATATTAATATGCCAGGAATGAATGGACTCGAACTACTCAGGATTCTCAAAGAAAAGTTTCCCGATTTAAAAGTTTTTATGATTACGGCTTATGGAGATGATAGAAATTACCAAACCGCAATGGCTTATGGAGCTGATGACTATATTACTAAGCCTGTTAATTTTGATACACTCAAAAATAAAATACTCAACTTGGAGTAAATTCACAAGGAAACATATTTAGTAATTGCTAATGGGTAATTGGTAATTGAAAGCAGTACCTCAGTCGAGTTAAAAGTGCTCAATTGCATTTTACTTCTGTCCTTATGGAACGCTAAATTTTTATGACTTTTAAGAGTCCCTGAAAAATTAATATGTCAGCAAAAATACTATTTGTGGATGATGAACCCGATTTAGAATCTCTAATTTCCCAGAGATTTAGAAAAAAAATCCGCGCCGAAAAATGGCAGCTTTTTTTTGCCCACAATGGCGTACAAGCGCTGGAAAAAGTGAAACAACATCCGGATATAGATATAATAGTGACCGATCTTAATATGCCTGAAATGGATGGCCTGACTTTACTCTCTAAACTTAATCAGATAAACCTGGCTTTCAAAACAATAGTTATATCAGCCTATGGCGACATGAAAAATATAAGAAATGCGATGAACTTCGGTGCTTTTGACTTTCTAACCAAGCCTATAGATTTTCAGGATCTAGAAATTACCCTCAACAAAACGCTGCGCGAGGTGCAACAGGTAAAAGAAAATCAGCGCTTGCGGGAGTCAGAAGCTCGCGCTAGAGAAGAAGCTCAGCATTTACAGAACTGTATGCAAGACCTAAAAAAGACCCAAGCTCAACTGATTCAGACTGCAAAAATGTCTTCTTTGGGTCAAGTGGTTGCGGGGATTGCCCATGAAATCAACAACCCCGTCAACTTTATCTACGGCAATATCAGCCACGTCAGTGATTATATTCAAGACCTACTGCACCTGCTGCATCTCTATCAGCAGTACGCCCCTCCCAATTCTGAGATTCAAGCTGAAATCGAAGCCATAGATTTGGAATTTATAATAGTAGATTTACCTCAAATTATGGTGTCGATGAAAGGGGGTGTTGACCGCATTCAGAAGATTATTTTGTCTTTGCGTAACTTCTCAAGACTGGATGAAGCTAACATAAAGTCGGTTGACATTCACGAGGGGATAAAAAGCAGCCTGCTGATTTTGCATAATCGATTTCAAGCAAGGGCAGCGCGTCCAGAGATTCAAGTGATCGAGGAGTACAGCAATCTGCCTTTAGTGGAATGCTATGCTGGAGAACTCAACCAGGTGTTTATCAACATCCTTTCTAATGCGATTGATGCTTTAAATGAGTACAACAAACACCGGTCACTAGATGACATCCTCGCTTGCCCCCTCACCATTACTATTCGCACTTTTCTGCTAGAGGAAAAATCCCGTGTCGTCATTCAAATTCGGGACAATGGGCCGGGAATAACGGCAGAGGTGAAAGACCGTATTTTTGAACCATTTTTTACTACTAAGCCTGTAGGTGAGGGTACTGGTTTGGGTCTCTATATAAGCTACCAAATAGTACATGAGAAGCATGGAGGCGCATTGAACTGTTTTTCAGAGGTGGGGCAGGGAACAGAGTTATGGATTGAAATTCCAATCAGACAAACGAGGGCGACACTCAACCTTAGCTAATCCATCGACTTTTACCAAACTCAGAGCCAATTCCAGCCATCGGGTTTGCCATTGTAGAAATCAGCCTTTTCATTACTCCTGAAATCATCTATAATAGGACGTAAAGTAGATAAAAATTACTCGTCGAATAAGTTAATGAACCCCAGGGGTCAACAAAATGTCGCCTACGACCGAAATAGCTCGCAATATGTCAGCCAAAATATTATTTGTGGATGACGAGCCAGATTTAGAATCTTTAATTTGCCAGAAATTTAGACAAAAGATCCGCACAGGAGAATACCAAGTTTTTTTTGCACACAATGGCGTAGAAGCGCTTTCAACGTTGCGAGAGCAGCCGGATATAGATATTATCCTGACAGACATTAATATGCCAGTCATGGATGGTATGGCTTTGCTAGCGAAACTTAACGAGCTCGTTACTATTATGGTCAAAACAGTAGTTATATCTGCTTATGGCGACTTGGGGAATATCAGAAAGGCGATGAATGGCGGGGCCTTTGACTTTTTGATTAAGCCTATAAATTTTCAGGATTTAGAAATTACCATTAACAAAACTTTATGTCATGTGCAGCAGCTAAAGGAAAACGAGCGCTCCCGCCAAGAAAGAGAGGAGAAATTGCGGCAATCGGAAGCGCGAGAGCGAGAAAAAGCCATCCAACTAGAACGGGCACTGCAAAATTTACAGCGCACCCAATCTCAGCTTATTCAGACTGAGAAAATGTCTAGCTTAGGACAACTAATTTCCGGGATTGCCCACGAAATTAATAATCCTGTTAACTTCATCTATGGCAACTTAAATTATGTCAATGATTACACTCATCAGCTATTGAGTTTAATCACGCTTTACCAGGAGCACGATGCCCATAAATACCCTGAAATCGAAGCTTTAATTGAGAAAATAGAGCTGGAATTTATCAAAGAGGATATGCCTAAAATGCTGTCTTCGATGCAATTGGGGGCAGAACGTATCCGTCAGATTGTGCTAACGTTGCGGAACTTCTCGCGCCTCGACGAAGCTGAGATGAAACCCGTTAATATTCATGAGGGAATCGATAGCTCTCTAGTAATTTTGCAGAGTCAGCTCAAGGCTAAGCTGAATTCTTCGTCTATTAAAGTTATTAAAGAATACGGAGATTTGCCACAAATAGAATGTTATGCCTGTCAGTTGAATCAGGTATTTATGAACCTCCTGAGCAATGGCATTTATGCCTTGAATCACTATGATAAAAAAGGCAGCCCGGAGCAAATTAAAAACGAGCCTAGGACGATTACGATTGCTACTTCTATCCTGAATCGCGAGTGGGTAAGAATCAGTTTTAAAGATAATGGGCCGGGGATGACAAGCGATATAATAAATCGGCTGTTTAATCCTTTTTTTACAACTAAACCTCTGGGTGAGGGCACTGGCTTGGGATTATCGATCAGCTATCAGATTGTGGTGGAGAAGCACGGCGGAGATTTGAAGTGTTTTTCGCAGCCAGATCAAGGTGCAGAATTTGTGATTGAGATTCCGATTAGGCAGAATAATCGGATAGAGATGAAGGCAACTTAAGGGGAATTAAACAAAAAATCAGCAAAGTCGGGTAAAGTCTCTAATCGCGATCGCACTTCCCCACTTTCTCTGTAATTTCTGAAGTCTCGCAAACACCGAACGACCTAGCTGAAGCCCTCAATAGTAGGTAGATTGTGAGTGGTTTGTCAACTTGTCAGTGCCCCGGACTGGCAGAGGGTGAGGGCGTAAGCACGCCTTCACCCTCTGCCAGTTGCGTAAGTTTTGAACTAATAATTAATGACTAATGACTAAGGATTATCTTCCTCCGACGACGACATTTTTAATCCGCAAATGGGGGCCGCCGACGCTTACGGGTAGACCGCTCTGGCCGCCTTTACCGCAACCGCCGTAGGCATAAACCGAGTCATTTCCTATCGACTCAATATCCTTTAACGTCTGAAATACATTGCCACTTAAAGTGACATCGCTGACCGGTTCGGCCAATTTGCCGTCGCGAATCATGAACCCTTGAGCCGCGGCAAAGGTAAACATTTCGCCGTTGGTTTGTCCTCCCAACATCCGTACTGCATACACTCCTTCCTCAATGTCGGCAACCATTTCGTCAAAAGAATGTTCCCCAGACTCGATCGCAGTATTAGTCATCCGCACCAAAGGCATAAAAGTAGCGCTCAGAGCCCGGGCATTTCCCGTCGGACTTTCGCCCATTTTGCCCGCAGTCTCGCGATTGTGCATCCGAGCCGCTAAAACTCCATTTTTAATTAAATGCTTGCACTGAGCCGGCACGCCTTCGTCGTCGTATTTCAAAGTTCCCGGCAATCCCGGCACAGTTGCGTCGTCTATTACATTCAATTGTTCGATCGCCACAGGCTTACCCAAAGTCAGCAATTCCTGCATTTTCGGGTTTTCGTAAATCCCGTCAGCTTCCGACAAATGACCGAAAGCTTCGTGAATAAATACCCCCGACAAATAAGGGTCTAAAATCACCGGATACTGACCGCCTTTCACCGATTTTGCCTCTAGTTGGCCCACAGCTCGAACGGCAGCACTTTTAACACGATCTTCAATATTTGTCAATACATCGTAATCCGATCGCGAGTGAATCGACTCAAACCCTTGGCGGACGACACCGCCCTCCCCGCGGGCGATCGCTCCGAAACGCCCGGTCACATCCAAGCGCTCTTGAGCGATGCAAGTACCTTGAGAATTCACAAAATAAGTAATCCCAAATCTGTCGCTATAACCTGCCATTGTCGTCTGAATTCGCGGGTCATAATCTAACAGCAACTGATTGTAAGATTCGAGCAATTTCCGCTTTTCGCCTAGAGTAATAGAGCGCGGGTCGCGGCCCAATTCCACCGCTACATAATCTTGAATCGGGGTGACATCTGCTAGTAGAGTTTTTTCGCTGCCAACCAAACGAGACTGCACTACAGCTTCTTCAATGCGGTTTTTTAACTCTGCTAAACCGTTAAAAGTTACAAAACTCCAGCCGCCTTTGTGACAGGCGCGGATGCCGCCGGCGAGACTAAAACTGCGGTTGACAGCATCTAACTGAGGGCCGCGAAAACTAATCGCAGTTGACTCGCTTTGTTCGAGGCGAACTTCTAGATAATCTACGCGATCGCGGTAAGGTGCGATCGCTTCCATCAACTGTTCTTGCATCAAATTGCCCCTATGAATGATTAGCCGTAGCGCTGAAAAAAATTATTGCTAACCTTATTTTAGCTAATAACTTCCGTCTTTCGGGTGCGCGCTCCCCCACCGCTGTGGTGCGGGAGCATGGCGCGCCCTACCCGATAAATGACGAGTCAACCAATTTTAGATTTTAGATTTTAGATTTTAGATTGATCCCGTCCTGAGCCTGCGAATGAATCCGGGGGCTTGTTAGGAAGGATGGGGAGGTTTTTAAAGTCTCCGTCCTGAGTCTGCGGAGGAATGAATCCGGGGGCTTATGACCACATTACTTTCGGTCAGTCGATTTGAGATTTAAAACTTTGTCCAGAGAAGTGATGATTAGAGGTTTACAGATCGCCGACGTTCGACGGGCCTCCTAGAACAGAAAAAACTCGCGCCCGCTTGCCAAAAGCCCGGTATCCCCGAAAGCTTGCCTTTGGCGAGAGAAATCAAACTAAACTAAATCTATCTAAAGACGTAAAAAAATACCTTAACCCCCGGCAGATGGAATACTTTAAGGTTAAAAAATTCCAAATTTCACCGTATTTAGCAGCTATTTCGGCATCAATAGCAATTTTGGTCGGAGTTGGCATTTTAGATCGATCGGAACAGCGGCGGTTTTTTCAATACAACCGCGCTAGCACCATCGATCGCCTCAGCACAGTCCGTTCTAAGCTAGAAGGCTCTTTGAATTCCCGCCTGTTTTTGATGCGGGGTTTGGGGGCTTACCTTTCCAACAACCCCAACATCACCGAAGCCGAGTTTGCAGCGACGGCGAGAATTCTGGTGGCACAGCAACCGGGCATTCGCGCCATCACTTTAGTTAAAGGCACGACGGTCGCTTACATTTATCCACGGGAGGGAAATGAAACGGTGATCGGGGTTGACTTGACGGCGCTACCCGAACAGCGGCAAATGGTCCAAGAGGTCATCAACACCAGAAAAACTTTGCTAGCCGGGCCAGTGAAATTATTGGAGGGGGACGAGACGTTCATCAGCCGATCGCCCATTTTTCTCACACCCTCCGGTGCCGAGCCCGAAACAGGAGTTTACTGGGGCTTGACAGGCCTGATCATCGACAAAAATTCCCTGATGGAGGAAGCAGGACTCAACGACTCCTCAGCAAAGCTGCAATACGCTCTGCGGGGCAAAGACGGGACTGGAGCATCCGGCCCAGTGTTTTTCGGTGACGGGTCAATTTTTCAGCACAATCCCGTGATGCTGGAAGTGACTTTGCCCAACGGTTCCTGGCAGTTGGCAGCAATTCCGGCGGGAGGATGGTCTGCGAATTCGCCGTTTCGGGGCTGGCTGGTTTTTGGAGGTGGCTTGCTGGCTGTTTTCAGCGGGGTGGCGGTTTTTAGCTGGGTGTACGGTCGTGCGAAACTGCGTTCCAGCGAAATTAAGTATCGGCAATTAGTTGAGAATGCTAACAGCATGATTGTGCAGTTAGATAGTGAAGGCAAGATTACTTTTTTTAACGAGTTTGCTGAAACTTTTTTCGGGTATTCAGAAGCAGAAATCATGGGCAAAAGTGCGATCGGCACAATTATACCGAAAACAGATTTATCCGAAAGTGACCTGGCGGCAATGATTCGAGGCTGTTTGACACAGCCGGAAAAATACTTCCAAAACGAAAATGAAAACATCCGCAGCAATGGGGAAAGGGTGTGGATAGCGTGGACAAATAAAGCTTTACTAGATGCGAAGGGAAATTTGGCAGGACTGCTTTGTATCGGGACGGATATTAGCGATCGCGTCTTAGCAGAAGCCGCGCTGCTTGAGAGCGAATCTCGCTATCGGGCAATTATTGAAGACCAAACCGAACTGATTTGCCGTTTCTTGCCGAGCGGAATTTTGACTTTTGTCAACGATGTCTACTGCCGCTATTTCAATAAATCGCGATCGGATTTGGAGGGCCATACTTTTATGCCCTTAATGCCGGCCGAAGACCAAGAAATTATCAGCCGCAGTTTCAGTTCTCTAAGCCTAGAAAACCCCGTCGTTAGCTGTGAACACCGCGTCGTTCTCGAAACAGGGGAAACTCGCTGGCAGCAGTGGACGAATCGGGCGATTTTTGACAGTACGGGCAGCTTGATTGAGTGTCAAGGAGTGGGGCGCGACATTAGCGATCGCAAACAAGCTGAAATCGCCCTGCAAGCTTCTGAAGCGGAACTTCGAGCTTTGTTCGCTGCCATGAACGACGTAATTTTCGAGGTCGATCTTGAGGGACGATGCCTGAAAATTGCCCCGACAAATCCCCAATTATTGTACAAGCCATCGGCGGAATTGGCAGATAAAAAAATCAGCGAATTATTCGACCCAGAAAAGGGAGAATTTTTTCTGGAGCAAATTCGCACCGCCCTCGCTACAAATCAAACCTGTACTTTTGAATATAACCTGGAAATTGCCAGCGTACAAAAGTGGTTTGCCGCTACCATTTCGCCCATGAAAAAAAACACGGCTCTGTGGGTAGCCCGCGACATTACGGAGCGCAAGCAAGCTGAAAGTTGGTTGACCGGTCAAAAACAAATTTTAGAAATGATTGCCAAGGGCGCTTCTCTTGGCGATACTTTAAATACCTTAGTTGAAATTATCGAGCAGCAATCTAGAGATATCATCGGTTCGATATTGCTTCTAGCACCAGACGGCAAACATTTGCTACATGGAGCCGCGCCCAATTTGCCCGACAGTTACAATGCTGCTATTCATGGCAGAGCCATCGGCCCGGATGTAGGCTCCTGCGGCACTGCTGCCTTTACCCGCCAACAGGTGATAGTTACAGATATTGCCAGCGATCCTTTGTGGGAAAATTATCGAGATTTAGCCTTGAGTTTTGGACTCAGAGCTTGCTTGTCTACTCCTATTTTCTCCTCGCAGGGTCAAGTTTTGGGAACTTTTGGAATGTATTATTCCCAACCGTGCTACCCCAAATTTTTTGATCTGCAATTAATAGAAGCCGCGAATAATTTAGCAGGAATTGCGATCGAACGCAACCAGGCAGAAGAAAGTCTCCAACAACTCAATCAAGAATTAGAAAATAGAGTCCAACAGAGAACTGCTCAATTGATGCAAACTGAAGAACGCTGGCAGTTAGCGCTCAAAGGCAACAATGACGGCATTTGGGACTGGGACTTGCAAACAGGGGAACTTTTTGTGTCCGAGCGCTTTAAGGAAATCACTGGTTACGAAGATAGTGACATTAGCGATTACAATAACAAATGGAATACGAGTTTACATCCCGATGATTTAGCGATTTCTCAGCAACTTCTTCAAGAACACTTGGAGAGAAAAACGCCGCATTACATCACCGAATACCGCTTGTGGTGTTACAACAGCGCCTACAAATGGATATTGAGTCGGGGACAAGCTTTGTGGGACGCATCTGGAAAAGCAGTCCGCATGGTTGGTTCAATTACTGACATCACGGAACCCAAACAAGCAGAGGAAGCACTGCGGGAAAGCGAGGCAAGATACCAAAAGCTGTCTGCTAATTTGCCGGGAATCATTTATCAATTTTTGTTGTGTCCAGATGGCTCTTTCTGTTTTCATTACATAAGTGCTGCTTGCCGAGAACTTTTTGAGTTAGAACCAGAAGATGTTCTGCAAAATGCGGCTTTGGTAACAGATTTGATTCATCCCGAAGACCGCCAAAATTATGAGGAATCGGGTGCTATTTCTGCCCAGACTTTGCAACCTTGGCAGTGGCAAGGACGGATAGTGCTACCTTCAGGCAAGATTCGCTGGTTGCAGATAATGTCGCGTCCTGAAGCTAAAGAAAATGGCGATATTCTTTGGGACGGCATCGCCGTTGATGTTACCGATCGCAAGCAAGCTGAGTTAGCTTTGCAAGAAAGCCAGCAGTTCATTCAAAAAGTAGCATCGGCTACTCCCGGTATTTTATATCTCTACGACTTGGAAGAACAGCGGAATATCTACACTAATACTTCTATGTTCGCGCTTTTGGGCTATACCAGCGACGAAATTACAGCGATGGATTCGTCACTCATTCCTCAGTTAATACACCCCGAAGATTTGCATAAAATAATGAAACATTTCGCGAGCTTTGGAGGGATTGAAGATGGCGAAACTAGGGAAATTGAGTACCGGATACGGGCAGCAAACGGTCAATTTTTGTGGCTGCAAAGTCGGGATACTATTTTTAGTAGGAATTCGGATGGTCAGGCTAAGGTAATAATTGGAGTTTCCCAGGATATTACGACTCGCAAGCAAGCAGAGGAAGCACTGCGACAAAGCGAGGCGCGAGAAAGAGAAAAAGCTCGAGATTTAGAGTCAGCGATCCTGGAATTGCGCTCTACTCAAACTCAGCTCATTCAAACTGAAAAAATGTCTTCTTTGGGGCAATTAGTTGCCGGGATTGCTCACGAAATTAATAATCCCGTTAACTTCATTTACGCTAATATTGATTATCTCAACCAGTATACAAAACAGTTGCTCGATCTGGTGAGTCTTTACGAACATGAGTATCCCGAACCTAATTCAAAAATTGTCGCTCGCATTCAAGAGATAGATTTGGATTTCATGGCTGAGGATTTAAGAAAAGTTGTGGGTTCGATGCAGGTAGGAACCGAGCGCATCCGGCAAATTGTGTTGTCCCTCAGAAATTTCTCCCGGCTGGATGAATCCGCAATGAAGCCGGTCAATATTCACGTGGGAATTGAAAGCACTTTGTTAATTTTGCAGCACCGCTTGAAGAGTCGGGACAGCCGCCCGGAAATTGAAGTAATTAAGGAGTTTGGAAAACTGCCACTGGTGGAGTGCTATGCGAGCCAACTGAATCAGGTGTTTATGAATATTATTGCTAATGGAATTGATGCTATTGAAGAACGATATCACCAGTTATCGGTTCCACAATCAGAGACAAAGAGTGGACGAATTGCTATTTCCACGGGTGTAACCCCCCAGAACACTGTTAGGGTAGAAATTTCAGACAACGGTACGGGCATTCCCGAGGGGATAGTTGAGCGAATTTTTAACCCGTTTTTTACTACCAAAGCTGTGGGGAAAGGTACGGGGTTGGGAATGTCTATCGCGCACTCGATTGTGGTGGAAAAGCACAAAGGTAAGATTGAGTGCATTTCTTCCATAGGATGCGGAACGACTTTTAAGATTGAGATTCCGATCGACAAAGTGTATAAACAGTAGGGTACACCAGTCGATTTGAGATTTGAGATTTGAGATTGACTCCACAGTGGTAGGATGCGTCAGTCGATTTGAGATTTGAGATTTGAGATTTGAGATTGACTCCACAGTGCTAGTATGCGTCAGCAGTTCTTGATTTTCAGGCGCGCAGCGATAAGCTGACCACCCTACAACTTAAACACTAAAATAGACGGAAGCTGCGAATGAAGCGGTGCTGCATCAAACCTTTAATTGTATAAAAATTGACATGATGGGATTAATCCTGGAAGCCCTGCAAGCAATGGGACACAATGTCCGCTGGATGTCTTGGAATTTGTTTTTGGCTTTAGTACCGCTGGGTCTGAGTTTTTGGCTGTTCCGCAAACCTCGATCGCGCTGGCTGCTGTGGGGTACTGGCTTTCTCCTGGGCGCTACTTTTTTGTCCAGTACGCGCCCTGTTTTTGCCTATCTGAAGCACATAGTGCAAGATGTGGGCAAAACTTACGTTTTGGGGGCGATCGCGATTACGCTGGCACTGATGGCTTTAGACATCTGGGTACTGCGGCAGCGCGGAGTTCGCTCTCTCCGGTGGTGGGTCGGCTTTTTCTGGTTTATAGCATTTTTACCCAATGCGCCCTACGTTTTAACTGATATCATTCACCTGATTCGCCAGATTAAAGAGGGGCACTCGGTGTGGATTGTGACTCTAGCTTTGATCCCGCAGTATCTGACGTTTATGCTAGCCGGGTTTGGGGCTTACGTGCTGTCGGTGATGAATTTGGGTTACTATTTGAAGCAACAGGGTTGGAGTAAATTTATCCTGGCAACGGAGATAACTATACACGCACTTTCGGCGATCGGAATTTATTTAGGGCGATTTATCCGCTTCAACACTTGGGACATTCTTACTAACCCCGATGCCCTGGTTAACACAGTAATGAACGATTTAATTGGCAAGCGTCCGGTTTTAGTAATGGCTGTAACCTTTGTAGTAATTGCTGTTTTGTATTGGGTAATGAAACAAGTAATTTTAGGAATTAGCCAGCGGTTTTACAGCAGCAAAATGCAGTCAGATTTGTCCGGCGAAAGCGCCACTGCTTCTGAGCCCATCGATTTGAGATTTTAGATTTGAGATTAAAGGATTGACTCCACAGATGAATCAAAGAGCTTGAACTAAGCTCCCAATTTTTTTCTCTCCACCAGTTAACTGGGAAAACAAGTTTCCGTCTGTGGGTGAGACAAATTTTTTCGCTAAACTCCGAAATAAATTACTGCTGCAGTTTGTCACAAGACTTGATATGTTAGAACAGTCAAAGTAGTTTTGTAAACAGCAAATATGAATCGATTTGACCGTCAGTTGTGGCAGAGATTTATTGCGATCGCTCAACCTTACTTTTATCCTTTAGAGCCTGGGGGTGGCAGAATCTTTTTAGGATTAGTTGCGCTGTTGTTGATATTTCTCTTCGCTGCGATGTTTGTGCTCGTCAGCGCTGTATGTTTGGGTACTCAAGTCTTATTTCCAGAATTTGTCAATAGTATTGCTGCAGGCTTAGTTACTTTATTGAAAGGAATTATTAATTCGCCCGCAATTGCGATCGTGGCTTTAATGTTAATTCTTCCTTTCAGCGCTTTTGTCTTTTTCAAAGGCAGATTAATCCCGCAGTGGCAATCATGGGCATTATTGGCTTTATTGCTGTTATTGTCCCTATCCGTCAGCGGTCTGAATGTCATAATTAGCTACGTCAGTAACTTTTTTGATACAGCACTGGCAAAGAAAGACCAGCTCAATTATTGGAAGTATCTTTTTGTCTATGCGAGCGTTTTTGTCGTAGGCACTCCCATTGTGGTAATTTACCGCTATACCCAAGATAAATTGGGTCTCTACTGGCGGGAGTGGATGACTAATAAGTTCCTCGATAAGTATTTTCAGAATAGGGCTTATTACGAAATAAATTCCCACAAGGAAATCGACAATCCAGACCAGCGAATTTCCGAAGATGTGCGCTCTTTTACCCGGACAAGTTTGTCATTTATGCTGATCATCTTGGGTTCAATAGTTGATATTATATCTTTTACTGGTATCCTGTGGTCTATCTCAAAAGAACTTTCGATTTTTCTGATTATCTATGCTATTGTGGGCACAACCGCTACTCTAGTTTTTGGTCAAAGATTAGTACCTCTGAATTTCGAGCAACTTAAAAAAGAAGCAAATTTTCGCTACGGACTGGTTCACATTCGCGACAACGCCGAATCTATTGCTTTTTATGGAGGGGAGGAGCAAGAATCATTTCAAATAAAGCAGCGATTTGTGGAAGTATTCCGCAATTTTAATTTGCTAATTGGTTGGCAGCGGAACTTGGATTATTTCACAACTGGATACGGATATGCTGTTGTGATTATTCCGGCTTTGTTTCTGGCTCCAACTTATTTTGCTGATCAAAGTGGTACCATCGAGTTTGGAGATATCAGTCAAGCTGGTTTTGCTTTCAGTCAGGTTTTGCGTGCTTTTTCTGTGATCGTAACTCAGATTGAGCCGCTGAGTTCTTTTGCCGCTAGTATCAATCGTTTGACTGTATTTACAGATACTCTGGAAGCGGAAAAAGCGGTATCTCGTGCCGGAGGAACTGCTATAGATGTAGTAGTAGATTCTCAGTTGACACTGGAACACGTTACTTTAGATACTCCGAAACATCAAAAGACTTTGATTAGGGATTTGTCGGTAGCAGTGCAGCCCGGTGAAGGACTGTTAATTGTCGGGCAAAGCGGTGCTGGGAAGAGTTCTTTGCTGCGGGCAATTGCGGGTTTGTGGGAGTCGGGAACGGGCCGTTTGGCGCGGCCGGAATTGGGGGAAATGCTGTTTTTGCCGCAGCGTCCTTATATGATTTTGGGTAGTTTGCGATCGCAACTTTTGTATCCCAATACCAGCAGCGAGGTTGATGAGGAAAAATTGCGCCGCGTTTTGGCATCAGTAAATTTAGCAGATTTGCCAGACAGATTGGGCGGTTTTGATGCGGATTTAGATTGGAGTGAGATTTTATCGCTGGGAGAACAGCAACGTTTAGCTTTTGCTAGATTGTTATTGACGGAACCGAGATACGCTATTTTGGATGAGGCGACAAGTGCTTTGGATTTGAAGAACGAGCAACATTTATACGAGCAGTTGCAAGCCACTAAAACTACGTTTGTGAGTGTCGGCCACCGAGTGAGTTTAGTGAAATATCACCAGCAGGTTTTGGAACTTGTGGGCGATGGGAGTTGGCGGCTGCTTTCTGCCCAAGAATACCGCGCTAGTGCGACAATTTTTGGCTGATACAGCGCGGATTTCAAAAATTGTAAATTTACCCGGTTTTTGGTTGGCGGTGGGTTGTGGTGCGGTTGGAGATTTATGGTTTGGTGCTATAAATTAAGCGCCGCGCCTCCACTCTACAATAGGTTTTACGGGTAGGGAAATAGCAACAATTAATGCCGCTCAACTCCCCGTTCGTCATACCATCTTAGATTAAAGAATTAAAGAATTGAAGAATTGAAGAATTGAAGAATTGGGAATGACTGATTGTGTATTAATTTGGAGCTTGCCTACAGTTGCATTTTTTTTAACTGGTATCACAATCTATAATTGGGTATAAATATCTAAAACTGCCCAAACAACAAAAAGCAAGCTGAACTTTGGTAGATTCGATTCAATTGCTCGCCCGCGAGAACTCACACAATATAATAGAAGATAGATTTTTTTAGTATAGGCGAGATTCCTACCTTGACTACTCCGATTCCTCAAAACTTTGTGCAAACGATCGCCAAACAGCGCGGCGTCACAGATGCCGAGTTAGAAACTGTGTTTATGGCTCTCGACGGTCAATCTACGGCGACGATCGCCACAAAGCTTGGCATTAGCGACATCGCCGTTCGCAAAAGACTCGGCGAAGTTTACAAAAAGTTTCAGATCGGGGGGAACGGCCCTGGAAAGCTTTCGGAATTGAGGCATCAGTTGCTGTTTTCATACCACACCGATCAGGGAACGAGCGATTTTAGTCGAGGTAAAGGCTCTCTATTGAAGATGGCGATCCTCTCCGAGGGCTTCGCTAACGGACACCGACAGGAAGATTGGGGCCAAGCACCGGATGTTTCGGTTTTTTACGGACGGACTGAAGAATTAACTACTTTAAAGCAGTGGATTGTATCAGATAATTGTCGCCTGGTAGCGCTGCTGGGTTTGGCTGGTAGCGGCAAAACAACTCTGTCGGTGCAGTTGGCAAAACAGGTACAAAATGAGTTTGATTTTGTGATTTGGCGATCGCTGCGATCGACACCCGCACCATCCGACTTCCTAGGGAGCTTAATTCAACTTTTTTCTAACCAACAAAAACCCGATGTACCCATCGACCTCAACAGCAAAATTTCGCGCTTGGTCGAGTATCTGCGGAAACACCGCTGTCTGGTAATTTTAGACGATTTTGAAGCAGTTCTCAGACCCGAAGAATTAGCGGGACACTACCGGGAAGGCTACGAAGGATATCGAGATTTAATTGTACGGCTGTGTGAGGTCAATCACAATAGCTGTTTACTGCTAGTGAGTTCGGAAGAACCTACGGAACTGGCTTTGCTGGCGGGAGAAAAAGTGCGGTCTTTAAAACCTGCTATTTCCGAGGAAATAGCGCGGGAAATTTTCCAAGAAAAAGGTTTGTCGGCTCAAGATAAAGAGTTGGAAATCTTGTTATCCCGGTACGGAGGCAATCTGTTAGCATTAAAGATTGTAGCGACAACAATTAATGAGTTTTTCGAGGGAAATGTTTTAAAGCTTTTGGAAGCAACGGCGTTATTTATTGAAGAACATATCAGCAATTTGCTGGCGCAGCAGTTCGATCGAATGTCGAGTTCCGAACAAGATATTGCCTACTGGATTGCTATTGCTCAAAGCCAGATTTCTCTGGCAACTTTACGAGAGCAGATGTTGGCCAATTCATCGCTTTCAGATTTGCTAAAAAATCTCGATTCTCTGGGTCGTCGTTCGCTGATTGAAAAAATTAGTGAGGGCGGGGAAACTGTTTTTATGCTTCAGCCTTTGATCGGGCAATATGTAACCGACAGATTAGTCGATCAGATTCGAGCGGAGGTTTTGGAGACGGTTAAGACCCAAGGAATAGAAAGAATGCGGCTGTTGAAAACTCACAAATTGAGAATCAACCTTGCTAAACCAAAAGGGGATAAAGGCGAACCAAGTAGCTCTACTTTAGCATTATTAAAAAATCGGTTGCAAGTGTTGTTTGTGAAGACGACAGGCTCTGAAGAACCGCTAAATATCTTGAAGAAAGTTGCCTCTGATCAGGAGGATAAATCGATTCTTGAGGTGGGATATGCTAGGGAGAATCTGGCGCAAATTATTTCAGAAATTCAGCGATAAGAAAAAAGCGATCGCCCTTTGACAAGAGCGATCGCCCAATTTTCAACACAAACAGAATTCGATAAAATTATTTGACGATGCCAAAAACCGATGCAGATTCAGACCCGGTAATTTTGCCCAAAGTCGGCACTTTTTGAGCTTGGGCAATTTTGGGAACCAAAAAGCCCTTCCCATAAATCTCAGGATTGTCTTGAGCGATTTGGATGTAAGATTGTCGGACTTCTGCGTTCACCGCCACAGTCTTCGCGTCGTAGACTTGCATCGCCATGTTGGGATAAAAACCAATGCCGACAATCGGTATCAAAAAGCAAAATGCGATCGCCACTTCCCGAGGTTTAGCATCAATAAACGGTGCATCACCAGGCAAAACGCAACTATTACCAAAACAAACCGCTTCATCCAGATTGTTTCTCTGATTCTGCAAATTTAGATCCTCTAGGTCGCAAGCCGCTAGTGTTCCACAGTTGTAAAATAACTGTCGCAGCATCGAGAGCAAATAAATCGGCGTCAAAATCAGTCCCACAGCAGCCAGGAACACTGTCACCGCGCGGAAAGAACCGCTGTACATATCGCTAGTTGCGACGCCCACAAACACTGACAATTCGCTAGCAAAACCGCTCATTCCCGGGAGTGCCAAAGATGCCATCGCGCCTGCGGTAAACAAGGCAAACACTTTCGGCATGACTTTCCCAATCTCGCCCATCTCGTCCATGATCATTGTATGGGTGCGATCGTAAGTAACGCCAGCCAGGAAAAACAATACTGAGGCGATTAAACCGTGGGAAATCATTTGCAACAGCGCCCCGTTGATTCCCAAATCCGTGAAGGAAGCAATACCCAACAACACGAATCCCATGTGAGAAATCGACGAATTCGCTAAGCGGCGCTTCATGTTCGACTGGCCGAAGGAATTCAGCGCGCCGTAGATAATATTGACCACGCCGAGCACCGCCATAATTGGTGCAAAATAAACGTGTGCTTGGGGAAGAAGTTCCAAATTCAGGCGAATCAGTCCGTATCCGCCCATTTTCAGCAATACGCCGGCCAGAATCATCGACACGGGAGAAGATGCTTCACCGTGGGCATCAGGTAGCCAAGTGTGGAAGGGGAAAATCGCCAGTTTCACACCGAAGGCAATTAACAGTCCCGCATAAAGCAGTAATTCTAAACCCAGTGGGTAGTCCTTCAAGCCTAGTTCTACCATGTCGAAGGTGGGGGTGCCTCCGCCGTAGAATGCCATTGCTAAGGCAGCTATCAAAATAAAGATGGAAGCGCCTGCGGTGTAAATCAAGAATTTGGTAGCTGCGTACCGGCGGTTTTGTCCGCCCCAAATCGAGATTAGCAGGTACACCGGAATTAATTCTAGTTCCCACACAATGAACAGCAGCATGATGTCTTGGGCGACGAAAACTCCTATTTGTGCGGAGTACATCACCAGCATTAGGAAGTAGAAGAGCCGTGGCTTGCGATCAACTTCCCAGGCTGCAAAGATTGATAGTGTCGTCACCAATCCCGCCAACAATACCAACGGAACTGACAGTCCGTCAACGGAAACAGACCAGTTGAGGCCTAAAGAAGGTATCCAGGGATATTGTTCTACGATTTGGAAACTAGAGATGCTTGGATCGTAATGAGTCCAAAACACCCAGCACATTAATACAAAATCTGCAATGCCTACGCCTAGGGCATACCAGCGAATGGTTTTGCCGTCGGTATCCGGCAGAAAAGGGATGGCGAGGGAAGCGAGGAGGGGTAGGATGACAATTGCGGTCAGCCAGGGAAATTGATCCGCTACCATAGTGAGAATAAATACTTAGTTGGAAGTTACCAAAATTATAATACTAAATTTTATTAAAACTTAAGATTTATTCATAAATATTTTTTATATCCAGACAAATGCGGAGAAAGATATCACGAATTGCTACATACGTCAATTGATTTTCGATTTTTGATTTTCGATTCAGGACTTACGCACAACAAAATATAGCGTTTTGTAGGTGCCATCTGGCTGGGATTGAGCGTATTCTGGTAGATGGTTGCGTAAGCCCTGTCTATTAAGGGCGATCGTAAATTAGCTTTCAATCAGCGTTCAATCTGGATTAACTCCCAATTCGCGCAACTTAGCCGCCAATCGTTCAGCCCTTTGCCTTTCCTGGTCAGCCCTTTGACTTTCTTGCTCAGCCCTTTGCCTTTCTTGCTCAGCTTGTTCTGAACTCCACAGCAACAAATTACCTCGATCATCCCACCAACGTAGCCAGTTCATGGTGTGTCCCAACCTTTCCCCCGACCAAATCCCGAGATATAGTTCCAGTTGGGGAATCCACACCCGCCCCTGCTCATTGGCTGAATGTAAAACATACCGCCCATCTTGCAAATAGCGCACTTCTAAAATACCTTCGTAGGGATCGTAAGTGACATAAGTAGGTACTTGAACAATCTGTTCGTAAAAGTGAAGTTTTCCATAGGGCGGAGTTGCTCTGACCGATAGTTCTCCTCCCTCGGCTTCTGAGAGAAACTCCATCACGATCGCCACATTAGCACCATCAGTATGAGGAGTATAACTACGGCGAATTACCCCCTCTGCTAGAGGATGCACTTGCGGCACATAAAACCAGTCTGGAGCTTTGACAACAATCTTTTTCTTGACTGTGGCGACTAACCCCAAATTAGAGGCAATCAGCATTTCTGGCTGGATACATCCTGCAGCTCCCAGTGCATCGGTGAGAGCAGCGGCGAGAGAAGGTTGTTGAATATTTTCCACCGGATCGTCGGGTAATACGAAGTTAGCTGGTAGGGGTTCCCAAGTGACGGTTGGTTTGGCTTTGATAGACGGGGCTTCGAGTACCATTGTATTAACCCTCAACCAGAAATGTTTGTGTAAATTTATCTATATTAACTCAAGTTGCGAGTTATTGTAAAAACAAAGAAGGTTGAAAACTGATAGAAGTATTCAGAGCGATCTAGATAAAGTCAAAAGCCGATCGCCAAAAGATGCAATTAAAGTGCGATCGACTAATTGCGATCGCCATTTTTCCGGTATACCAGATTCTCCGTAAAAAGCCCCCGCCAACTGTCCGTAAACCGCACCAGTTGTATCCGCATCGTCGCCCAAATTCACAGCCAACAAACAGCCTTCAGCAAAAGAAGAACTGTTGTAAAACGCCCAAAGTGCCGCCTCCAAAGACTTGACAACATAACCAGTACCTTTGATTTCAGGCGGTTGTCGCCGTTTAAAAGAACCCGCCGCAATCTCATCAATCTCTGCTACCAGGGGATTTTCTGCCCAATATCCCGAAATCGGACAATATCTTTCCGAAAGCAACACATCTTTAGCAACTCCATTCACAGCCCCCGCAATTAAAGCACCAAAATAACGGCAAGCATCCACACAAGTAGCAGCAGCGTGAGTAGTTCTCGAACTTTGTCCAGATTTTTCTATGACTTCCAAAGGATTTGTAGCATAAAACAAAGGCACGGGAGCCAAGCGCATAATCGAACCATTGCCAGCAGTCTGAGCATCGGTAAAACCGCAGTAAGGTTTTCTTGTATCTTCAAACTTCCCAAGTGCTTGTTGAACCGTATTGCCAATATCAAAACATTCGCCAGTGCTGCTCAAATGTCCATCTCGCTTCCACCGCAAATATGTTTCTAACTGATGGACTGGATCGAAACCTTGTTTCTCAATCAAACTTTCAGCCAAACAAAGCGCCATCGAAGTATCATCCGTCCACTCGCCCGGTTGCAGTCGAAACGGGCCGCCGCCAACCATATCGTTAATAGGGGCAAACGTTCCAGGGCGACAAAACTCTAAAGTTGTTCCGAGAGCATCGCCAACTGCTAAACCAAGAAGACTGCCGCGATAACGTTCTATTTGCTGCATAACGTAACCGTAATTGAAAATTAATAATTAGTAAGCGCTAGAGACTTCAAAATTATTTCTATCTGTATCTTATCTGCGTGTATAACAATCGATGCCCAACTTGTCAAGTTCTCTCTTTATCTCTTCTGTTAATTTTCTTTCTCTGTGTCAAGAGCGCCCTCTGCGGTTCATTAAAACAAAATCTCGTTCACAATCGATACCAAGTTTGTGAACTTCTCACATTCTCTCTTCTGAACTCTTAATTCTCTTTCTCTGTGTCCTCTGATCCCTCTGTGGTTCATTAAAACAAAATCTTGTTCACAAACGAAATAGAATTGCCATAACTGCCGTTAAAAATAAAAAAACAAGACTTTTCACCCCAAATGCTGAGGCAAAAGACGACTCAGGCTAATATTGATGTTAACCTGTCCCTACCCGATATCAAACAGTCCCATGACACCCGATGCCTCCGCCGCAGCCGCTGCTGCCCCCCCTCAATCAACACCCGAAGTCAGCTTAGAGTTGCAAGTCCGACTCAAGACAGAAGATGGACAGCTACTGTTGCTACTCCCCCCAGAAACCAATAGCGAACCCGCAACAGCCTCCGCCTCGACTTGGACTGAACTTTGGCAGCAGCTAAAAGTCAGGCTGAATGCGGGAGAACGCTTTTGGCAGCCAAACGCAGAAGTACAATTGATGGGGAGCGATCGACTTTTAGATATCCGCCAACTGCAAGAAATCGCCGATGCTCTCTCCGAAGTGGAACTGCAACTCAAACGAGTCCACACCAGTCGCCGCCAAACCGCCGTTGCTGCTGCTACGGCAGGCTATTGTGTAGAACAGCAGCCTCCGGTTTCTTCCCTGAATAAAGCCGCCGCTGAAAAACCTCAATCGCTGGCGGAACCTTTATATTTGCAGATGACAGTGCGATCGGGCGTAGAAATTCGCCATCCGGGCACCGTCGTACTTTTGGGAGACGTAAATCCCGGCGGCTCAGTCATCGCCGGAGGCGATATCCTAGTTTGGGGCCGTTTGCGGGGAGTCGTGCACGCCGGTGCCGGTGGCAATACCAAAAGCGTGATTATGACCTTGCAGATGGAACCGATGGTGATTAGGATTGCTAAGTATGTTGCCAGAGGCCCAGAAACCTCACCCGCTCAGTTTTTCCCGGAAGTCGCCTATGTGACGCCTCAAGGGATTCGGATCGGTAGAGCCTCTGATTTTGACAAATCGCAGTTAGTCGGGGGTAATGAGTAATTGATAATGGGTAATTGGTTATGGGTAATTAGGAATTAGTAATGAGTAATTGGTAATACTATTTCTCTTTAAGCCTGCACTTGATAATTTTTGCCTAGGCTAAATCAGTCACTAAAAGACGATTTAAAATTCAAGTGCAAATTCCTAGAGAATTAGTAAAACAAGGAGAGTTGTGAGTTTATGAAGTAGGGACAAAGGCTTTCGCCGCGCCCCTACGGCGGGGGAGCGATAAGCAGGTGTCCTTCATAAACGTGGAATCTGGTGTTATTCAGTGAATTACAGATTGCTGCCAAATTACCAAAGAATAATTGCTAATTATCAACCAAGAATAAGATCAATTACCCATTACCAATTACCCATTACCATTCCCAATTACCAATTACTAATTCCCAATCACCAATTCCCAATAAATCTAAAATCGCTTATGGCTCGCATTATTGTTGTTACATCAGGGAAAGGCGGGGTAGGAAAAACCACCTCCACAGCCAATCTCGGCATGGCTTTAGCTAAGCGGGGGCGGAACGTTGCCGTAATTGATGCCGATTTCGGTCTCAGAAATTTAGACTTGCTGCTGGGCTTAGAAAATCGGATTGTTTACACGGCATTAGAAGTTCTCGCTGGAGAGTGCCGATTAGAGCAAGCTTTGGTGAAAGATAAGCGGCAGCCGCGCTTGGTGCTGTTGCCTGCTGCCCAAACTCGGATGAAAGATGCCATCAGCGCTGAGCAAATGAAGCAGCTTGTGGGGATGTTGGGAGCAAAATACGACTATATTTTGATCGACTCTCCTGCTGGAATTGAACAAGGTTTTCAAAATGCGATCGCGCCGGCTCAAGAAGGGATAATTGTCACCACTCCCGAAATCGCTGCTGTCCGCGATGCCGATCGAGTCATCGGCCTGCTGGAAGCCAACAACGTCAAGAAAATCAACCTGATCGTCAACCGGATCCGACCCGCAATGGTGCTGGCAAATGATATGATGTCGGTACAAGACGTGCGGGAAATCCTCGCCATTCCGCTGTTAGGCGTCGTTCCCGACGACGAGCGCGTCATTGTTTCCACCAACCGAGGCGAACCATTAGTATTGTCGGAAACGGCCTCTTTAGCTGGAACTGCCTTCGACAATATTGCCCGCCGCTTAGAAGGCGAAAAAGTTGATTTTCTAGATCTCAATCCCCGTCGGGAAAACTTCTTTACTCGCCTCCGCAAGTTCTTAAATACTAAAATTATGTGATGTGCTCATTGGCGATCGGTTTTCAACCGCAGCAAGTGCATCACAAAAACTGGTCAAGATTTTCCCCGAGTGATACCAGTTCCCCAAAAAAATGAAACTGTATGTCAACTCCAAACCCTTAGGGAATTAGTGATTCCCCAATCGAAAATCGAAAATCGAAAATCGAAAATGGTATGACCTTTTCTATGTCTAACCCTTGACAAACCCGCCAGACCCATGCTACACACACTTCTCGAACGACTTTTCCCGCGCACCCCTGACAACAGCCGCGACGAGGTGAAACGGCGCCTAAAACTGGTTCTAGCCCACGATCGCTCAGAACTCAGCCCAGAAATGGTTGAGTCGATGCGCCGAGAAATTCTAGAGGTGGTATCTCGCTACGTGGAAATCGATACCACCGGGTCTGAGTTCTCGCTGGAGAGCGACCAGCGGGCCACAGCACTGATTGCAAATCTCCCGATCCGGCGAGTCAGGCTCGAACATCCACCGGAAAATTTGCCCCAGAATTTGCCCGCGAATCGGCCCGAGAATCGACCCGAATATGTACCGGAGTATGTAGTCGAAATTCTCCCCGACACTAGCGAGTGATAGGGATTGAGATTTTATTGTCAGGCAAAGAGTTCGATCGGCTCGATCGCCATTTAAATTAAACTATCTCTCTAGAATTAAAATATTGTGGTGGGCACTCTTAGGCCGCCCAAAATATGTGATTTAAAAGAGAAAAAGTTTCTGATACCTAAAAACTCATGAAGTTAATCTTTATAACTAATCGCTCTTTCCAGAAAAGCTGGCGGGGACTGTTTTAATAACTAATCGCTCTTTCCAGAGGATCTTGTAACTGAAGTTCTAAGGGTCGGTCGGAGCGAATTTCTAAACCAGGTAACTCATGTTTGACTAACATTTTTTCGCCTGTTTCAGCAGTTGCCAACCGCCAGAGCACCCAGCGGCTGCCTAGGGAAAGAGTGCTTAAACTTGCAGAGTTTTGAGTCAACCAAATTATCGGCAGTTTCGGCAAATTCTCAACCGCCTCTTCCCCAGCATTAACCGCCGCTAAAGTTTCCAAAACTACCCGGTTGCCCGAAACGAGTCCAGTCCCGGCAGTCCAAAGTTTGACGTTTAACAGGCGCTTGCTAGCATAGAAGTAAAGAGACGCAGCTACAGTCACGGCTCGTTCAAATTCTTCTGGCTGCCACGCCGCAGCGCTGTCGAGAGCAATAATAATTTCTTGACCGCCGGCTGCAACTTCTAACTCTCTCACCCGCAGTTCTCCGTAGCGGGCGCTGGTGCGCCAGTGAATTAGGCGGGTGGGGTCTCCGTGGCGGTAAGGTCTGAGGTTGCGGGTGAGGCCTTCGGTAGCAGTTTGCGATCGACTGCGATTGTAAAATTGCGGGCTGTCTTCTTGACCGATGCGATCAATCAAAGGACAAGTGCTCAACGGCAAAACTTGTGGATACACAACCGCCACCGCTTTGGCTGGGCGGCTGCGTCGGCACCAAAACAACCCTAAAGGTGCTGCCGTCCTCAAGTTTACCTCTTGCCACCGATAGACCCCGCGCTGCCGCACTTCTAAATAGTATGTATCCGTGTATATACTGTTAGGCTCTATGACTTCGATCGGGCGGACGACGGGTTCTCCCAATACAAATGGCAAGAGGTCTACCACTTGCAACAGAGTCTTAGGTTGGCGGGCTCTATTTTCGATTTCTAGTTCAACGGTGATTTGATCGCCCGCACTCACCGGTTCGATCGGGCGGCGACGGACTTCCAAGGAACGGAGCGATTTCCCAGGCAAAACCGCCGCTACCCCCAACAGCGCCAAACCCCCACCGCTGAGTACGTACAGCCACCCAGACATTGTATTAGTCGCCGACCCAAAAAAGAAAACCGTCATCCCCGACAGCAGCCAACCCGCGTAGGCGGGGGTAACAGCGCGATTTTCGAGCCAGTCGGCGATTTTATGACCGATGTTCATAGGAGTTTAAATTGTTAATTACTTGATCGCCCCTTCAAGCCTAATTGTAAAATATTCTCAGCATTTAACACCGAATTAGCTGCGAGCGATAAGATTAGAAATCGGGCATTTTTTCGCAATAAATCTACATTGACTGGAGACAAAAAAATGAACCCATTAAACAATCCTACACCCCTTCGACCAGAGGCTCAAGCCCGCCGAACACCTCCCCCGCCCCCGCCCTTGGCTGCAACTCCCGCGCCGCCTCCTGCACCCGCGCCGAGTGCGCCCCCCCCGGCCCAGCAGCGGTCTTCTGTTGAGACACCCGTCAGTACGATCGAACAAATGGTCAGAGATGCCCATAGCGCCTCGGCTTCCGACATTCACATTCGAGTAGGCCAAGTACCTCGATTTCGGATTCGGGGCGTGATGCAAGTAGCAACTACCCACCCCAAAGTAACGCCAGAAATTTTTGAACAGTACCTAGCCGAAATTCTCACCCCCGAACAGCGAAAACAGTTTGCAACTACCAAGGAATTAGATTCAGCAATTTTTTACCCTGGCTTCGTGCGGTGTCGGCTAAACTGTTTTGATTCCCTCAGCGGCGGTGCGATGGTATTGCGGTTGATTAGTTTGGAAATACCTACTATCGATTCCTTGAGGTTGCCAGAAGTTTTCAAAAGTATCATTTTGCGATCGCAGGGATTAATATTAGTTACGGGACCTACCGGTTCGGGGAAATCGACAACCGTAGCTGCGATGATCGACCACCTGAATCAGATGGAGCAAAAGCACGTAGTTACAATTGAAGACCCGATCGAATTCATTCACCCCTCTAAAAAATGCTTGGTCAGCCAGCGGGAAGTCGGCTTGCATACCCACGAGTTTCAGCAGGCTTTGCGGGCTGTTTTGCGGGAAGATCCAGATGTAATTCTGATCGGGGAAATGCGCGATCGCGTTACCATCAATACAGCGTTGCAAGCAGCTCAAACTGGTCACTTAGTATTGGGAACTCTCCACACTCGCAGCGCCATTAACGCTATTAATCGGTTGTTGAACCTCTACCCGCCCGAGGAACAACAGGCGATGCGGATTCAAATTTGCGATTCTTTAGTAGCGGTAATTGCCCAACTTTTGCTGCCAACAGTGGACAACCGTCGGGTAGCAGTTCACGATATTTTGGTGAATACACCTGCCATGCACGATTACTTGATGAAAGGTGCTGATGATGAAGCTTTCCGATTAATGGAACATGATACTTACGAAGGAATGCAGATTATCAACCAGGGTCTTTACAAACTGGTCCTTGAAGGCAGAGTGACGATCGAAGAAGCAGCCAAAACTTCTCCCGAAGCCAGCGATTTAGACCGTCGCTTGCGAACAGGAGGCTACGATGTTGGGGACGCTCGTGGCTTTGAAGGCAGCAAAAAAGAACGCATTGTTCGCGCCTAGTAGCAGCACACATACAGGGGTAGGCACCGCAGGACTACCCCACCCATCAAGTAACTAGATTTTCAGCAGACGGAAATATTTGATGAGGGCTTTTGTGCGTATTTTTACTTAAATCTCCAATGTACTTGGTAACAAAAAATACATTTAAATTAAAGAGTAAAATGCTATAATCAATATCGAGTGTAGTGTTAAGTTTTTTAAACGTAGACCCTACTTTACATAAACTTTAAAATTGCGTGAAAACTCGCAGGTGATTGCAAAGAAATAGTAAAGATATGTTCGGAGTATTGCCAACAATCAGCAATTTAAGTATATAGTTGTAGTGACAAATTTTGGACAGAGAACATTCGGACTTTGCCGATATTTGCCGATGGCAGAAGTAAGCAGGTTAAAAAAGCGCTTAATAAAACTACAAGCAGAGCATCGCGTGTCTTTCGGATTAAGTAGCTTTCAGTCTAAAAAATTCTAAAACCAAGCAGCTTTTAAAGATTCTGTCCCTGGAAAATTTGTTTAACAAGTGGCTTATCAGCAACGGTATTTCTAGAATTTAAAGGAGCAAAAAAAGTGAAGAGTGCATTTAACCAAAGAGAAGTTTTTGAAGGTGCCAGCAAAGCGGAAATAATTGAGCGCATCCAGCAGCTAGTTCCCCCGGGTTCCCCGGAACCGCAAGATCCTGAAATCCTCGCGGCCTTAAAAACTCTCACCGCACAGCTAATCACAGCCTATCAAGCGGACGGACAATTAGAAAGCGAACCTTTTAGCGACGTGCGCGATCGCACTATTCACCTATACGCATCCGCAGTCAGCAGCCAAATCAAAGGAAAAACCATCCTCATCACCGGTGGAGAAGGATGTGTCGGCAGTTTCTTAATCAAAAAACTCCTCGAATTAGGCGCAACTAAAATCATTTCCGCAGACAACGCCCGATGTCAAAACCCCGAAGAAAATCTCCCGGTTTTTAACAGAGAAGGTGCTGTAACTTTCTATGCCGCCGACATTCGCAACTGCGAGGCGTTAAAACACATATTTGAAGTAGAAAAACCAGCAATTGTTTTTCACCTAGCAGCGCAACGCCAACCCGGACTAGCTGAAATCAAAATCCGAGAAACAGTTACAACCAGCCTGTTAGGATGTAAACACGTCATCCAACTGTGCGAAGAATACGGCGTAGAACACTGCATCTTCTCTTCCACAGGCAAAACATCTCGATATTTTACAACCGAAGTTTACGCCGCCTCGAAGAAGTTGGCCGAATGGCAATTTGCCAAAGCAGCTCAAGAAGGAGATGTCACTTACGGGATGGTTCGCTTTACTCATATGTTGGAAAATAGCTTGTTCTGCGAGCAAATGTCCAAAAAAGTAGAGCAAGGTAAAACTGTGAACGTTCATGCTCCCCACCGCTACGTAACCGCTCAAAATCTTATCGAAGCCGTACATTTATTGCTGAATTCGCTGGTAGTGTCCGTTCCCGGAAAACTGAAATTTGTGGCCGTGAGTAATCTCGGGTGGCCGACAGAAACTTTGGAAGTAGCTCTTTATAAAATTCTTGAATGTGGCAAAGATCTGCCGATTTATTTTCAAGGACTTTTGCCGGGATATGAAGAACCGTTTTTTCTTGGACAATTTGACTGGAAAAAGCCTACAGACATTCACCTCTTAATTAATGTTTTGGAAGATCCTTTTAGAAGTGTTAACGATACGGGCGACATGGTGAGTGTTGAATTAGCTCCTTTTTCTTTGCCCGTCTTAGATAAACAAGTGTCGAAGCTAGAAAGCTTAATCATCGATCCAGATTTCCCCGAGGTGCAAATCAAGCACGCTCTTGTCGCAGCGGAAAAAGAAGTGATTGCTTCCTCTTTTGCGTGGAGTGCCCCTGAAGAGTTGTTGAAGATTTTGCAATGGGGAATCAATCCCAAGAAATTGCAAGGTTACGGAACGGAAATCGCTGACTATAGCGAGATTATCCAACTCCTCCTGCAAGGAATCTGCGGGCGGCTTAGCCAAGAAGTATTGCACAGTGCTGGAGTTACGGCAGATGAGTTTGATGACTTAGTTGAGAGTCTTTCTACCCTGGATGTGATTCAAGCAGAAGTGGGATATTTGCGATCGCTGTCGAGATATCTCAGAGAATTTGCACCCCCCGCACAGTTCACCACCAAAAAATCTGAACCTATTGCTATCCCGGATGCAGCCTAGCTTGAACATAGTTTTGAGTTTGGAGATTGCTTCCTGAGTGCCCACCCACAGGGGGTAAATGAGTTATATCAATTCCGGTTGCACGAGCGAAATGATTGTTGACTGTTGACTGTTGACTCGGGAGCGAAAAACTGAATGATTGATTGTTAACTGTTGACTCGATTTTATTATTCCGAGGCAACCGGATTTGATGTTAAACATCGACTAAGTGTTTAGTTGATTAAAAATAGAACACCCAGAAACCTGGTTTCTTTTAGAACCCGGGTTTCTTCAGTCTGGGCTTGTTTGAGGTGTAATTAAATTGAGTGACTTAACATTTTCAGAATTGACATGATATGATATTATTTGCGACCGCACAACCGC
Source organism: Microcoleus vaginatus PCC 9802 (assembly GCA_022701275.1). NCBI lineage: Bacteria > Bacillati > Cyanobacteriota > Cyanophyceae > Oscillatoriales > Microcoleaceae > Microcoleus > Microcoleus vaginatus. The sequence goes on along the minus strand of CP031740.1, from coordinate 1,155,569 downwards.
AATCAAATTAATTTGTAGTGAGGACGCTAGTCCTAGTAGTTTTATGAGGACTTAAGTCCTCACAACAAATGTGAGAATGGTGATTTTTTAGGGACATGATATAATGATACTTGAGATAGCGTGGCGCAGTGAGTTAACAAAGGTGCAATTAGATTAAATAAACTCAATGAACGCAACAAATAAAATTAAATTAAGGTACTAGAATTGTGGAAATTAATCAGCTACTGTTCCTATTGATTGATGTTGGGCTATGGGCGATCGCCCTGATCCTTCTAATTCCCGTTGCAGTTCTATTTCTAGAATGCAGTGCAGCTTTCTTGTCCGGCCAGGGCGAGACAGCCGAAACTAAAGCGCCCCGCCCCAAAGTAGCAGTTTTAATTCCCGCTTACAACGAAGCAGCAGGAATTGCCGCGACAATCTCCACCATATTGCCGCAGCTAACACCTCAAGACCGCCTGTTAGTGATTGCTGACAACTGCACGGACGCCACGGCAGAAATCGCCCGTAACTGCGGTGCAAGTGCGATCGAGCGCCAAGACACACAACGCAAGGGCAAAGGATACGCACTGGATTTTGGCTTGGAGTCGATCGAATCAGACCCCCCCGAAGTAGTCATCATGGTTGACGCAGACTGCATCTGTCAGCCAGACTCTATAGAAAAATTAGCCCGGGTTGCAGTTGCCCAACAAAGACCGGTGCAAGCAACTTATCTCATGGAACAGCCACCAAATCCTACTCCGAAAGATTCTATTTCTGCTTTAGCATTTCTAGTTAAAAACTTAGTCCGTCCCAGCGGCTTAAAAAAGTTAGGATTCCCATCATTACTAACAGGTACTGGCATGGCTTTTCCCTGGTCGATAATTCGATCGGTTTCCCTAGCTAGCAGCAATATTGTTGAAGATATGCAGATGAGTTTGGATTTGGCGATTGCCGGACATCCAACAGTATTCTGCCCCGAAGCCAACGTCACTGGGTGTTTGCCACAGCAGCAGCAAGCAGCCAAAAGTCAAAGAACCCGATGGGAACACGGTCACATACAGACATTGTTAACTCAAACTCCCCGCCTGACAGCAGCTTCAGTCGAGCAAAAACGTTTTGACTTATTGGCGATCGCCCTCGACTTATCCGTCCCACCCCTATCGCTGTTAGTAGCTATCTGGCTAGCGGCTTTTGCCACCTCCTTACTAGCAGCAACCTTAGGAACATCCCCAATTCCAGCCGTCTTGTTAGGACTACAAGGATTGCTGATTTTAGTTTCCATTGTCGGCGCTTGGGCAAAATTCGGGAGGGCCGATATTTCGGGTTCCACTTTGTTATCTGTACCTTTTTACATCCTGTGGAAAATCCCTTTGTATCTGGGTTTTCTCCTCAAGCGGCAAACTAAATGGGTGCGGACAGAACGCGATGTTTAGTATTTGTAGAGTGAGTCATTCAGATACTTGACGCAACTCTAAAATCTCGTTTCGGGACCATATTGAATAAACTGGTGCGGACAAAACGCCATGTTTAATATTCGGTATAGTGCCTCAGCCAAATACTTCACCTAAGTCAAAAAGTAAAAACAAAAAGTCTGAAGCTGGAAAATTCCAACTTCAGACTTTTACTAACTCCCCGGGTAGGATTTGAACCTACGACCAATCGGTTACACTTATCCCAACGTTTCCGAAGGGGGCGGACTATTTCATCATCCCTACAAATCATGTTTGTGATCTGTCGTCGGATGTCGGGCGCTATGAGATTTATTGGTTAGGCTCCTCATCTCTAGTCTCTGCACCTTCCCGGCTACTTGCGATCGTAACCGCTGCCTTTCGCCAGACTTGGCTCAAGATTGCCGCCACCCGAAGTGCTGCGGTTTCCTTGAATTCACCCGATTTTTCAGTATCCGTTACCGGATAGAGCTGCTATGTCACTAGGGCTTTTGGGTGATGCCAAAGGCTTGCATTCATTACAGCCGACCGCTCTGCCACTGAGCTACCGAGGATTGGGGGTTTTTGTTACCCACAATTACTAACAATAGCTGAACTTACTCGATTTGGCAAGGCCTTTGATAAACTTTTTTTTTGTCAGACAGCGAGCGGGTTTCAGCAGCTAATGCAGCCCCATCCTCAACTTGGCGAGGCGCTGCTGGGATTCTGGATCGAGGGAACTGGCGAGAAAGCGACTGGAATTTTGTTTGCGGGATTTGTGCCGGCGCTCGCTGCGGCGGGCGGTGGATTCTACGTCAGCCGCTAGTTGTTCGGCGGACATCCATTCGGCGCCGTAGCCGACTACGGTCAATTGCTGCGCTCGGTCTGAGGTGGCGACAATCATGCGGCCTTTGCCTTTGACCGATCGCAACTCGTAGCGCAAACTAGCACAAGATTTTTCAATATAGGTATCTGCTGTCTGACCGAAGTCAGTGTAGTGCACTGATAAATTTTTAGTAATAATTTCTTTAACGCCGGGAGTATCTCGATAGTGCGCGTCAAACACCAGCCTGGCCTCAAAATCTTGAACGGCGCTGTAGTTAACTAAAACCTCTATTAACTCGCGGCGAGCTGTTTCGAGTTCATCGCGATCGCGCTTCTCTCGAAGTCGAGGCCAAAGTCCAATTATGTTATAGCCGTCTACAAGTAAAACTGCTTGTGATACATAGGGTGACATGGTTCAAGGCTGAAGAGCTCCAGCACGTATAGGACATTATTTGCATTGTTCATCAAAGCTTTTGTTCAATAATATTACCTATTGATGTGTAATTGCTAGGTTACATCGCAATAATTAAACCCCCCAGAGCCAGCTTTACCTGAGTTTTGGGGGGTTAGATTAACCGATAAATTTTCCAGCTTATTCGGCAGATTCCAGCGATACGGGCGATCGTACAACTGTCGGCAGGGATATTTTCTCAACAGCAGGAGTACAACCGAGCCACTGCACCGACAACTCCGCAAACTGCTGCGGGGGGCCGCTCACGCAAAAACGAGTCGGTAGCGCAGTACCAGGATTCCGCAGCCCCAAAAGCTCCAATTCTCGGGCTGCAGCAGCCACCACCCGTACCGCAGGATCGATCAATGTCACCCCAGCAGGCAAAAGCGAGCGCAGCACAGGAGCCAACAGCGGATAATGAGTGCAGCCGTAAATCAGCGTATCGATGCGCTGCTGAATCAAAGGAGCCAAATATTCCCGAGCCACCTCACAAGTATAAGGGTCGTGAATCCGGTTTTGCTCCACCAGCGGCACAAAAGCCGGACAGCTAACCTGCCACACCAAGCAAGAATCGTCCATCTCCAAAATCGCATTTCGATAAGCATTGCTAGCAGCCGTAGCAGGAGTTGCGATGACCCCGATCCGCTTGCCTTGCTGCACCGCAGCCTGCGCCCCCGGCAGAATTACTCCCAGCACCGGGATATCAAATTCAGCCTGCACCATCTCCATCGCCAAAGCAGAACTGGTGTTGCAGGCCATAATCACCATTTTCACATCCTGTTCCACCAACCAGGCCATAATTTCGCGGACAAACTCCACAATTTCTGACGGCGTGCGAGTGCCGTAAGGCAGCCTCGCCGTATCTCCAAAATAAAGTATCGATTCGTTGGGCAATTGTCGGTACAACTGGGTCAAAACAGTCAAACCGCCCACGCCGCTGTCAAAAATACCGATTCTTTGTTGTCCAGAGTCTGTTGTCATTTGTTAATTGTCAATAGTCAGTTGTCAATAGTCAGCAGGCACCAGCCATCAGCCATCAGTCATCAGTCATCAGGAAAAATTACCAATGCCCAATTACCAATTACCAATTACCAATGCCGAATTACCAATTACCAATTACCAATCCCTCCGGCAATATATTATCTTTGTTGAAGATAAACTAAAATGCCGCGAGCAATCGAAGCCGCCATTTGACTGCGGTAAGCTGGGTCAGAAAGCCTAGCAGCATCTTCAGCACCCGTCACAAAACCTACCTCCAGCAAAACAGAAGGCATAGAAGTCTTCCTCAAAACGTAAAATCTCGCCTGCCGCACTCGGCGGTCAGTCGCCCCCGTACCCTCCAAAATACTGGCGTGAATCACCCTGGCCAAATCTTGGCCGTTATTGAAATAATAAGTCTCAATCCCGCTAATATCCGGCCGACTCATATTAATCGCATTAGCGTGAATGCTGACAAACAAAGTAGCATTCACCCGTTCCGCCAAAGAAACTCTCGGTTCCAGGTCGATTTCGCTGTCGTCAGTCCGAGTCATCACCACCTGCACGCCCTGCTGTTCCAGCAGCCTCGCCACCTGAAACGAGATATCCAAAACAATCTCCTTCTCCTGAATGCCCTGAATCCCGACTGCCCCCGGATCGCGACCACCGTGACCAGGATCGATCGCTACTACGGCGCGGCGGTTAGAAGCTTGGGGCAAATCGTCGCTTCCGAAAGTCCTTCTCGGCAAAGGCTGCAAATTCGGAGTGCGAGTCAAAGGCTGCTGCGCGCTAGCATTCGATCGCAACTGCAAAGACAGCAACTGCGGGTTCGGTCTCGTCACCCTGCCTACCTCTACCCCCGATCGCGGCTGCACCCAAATCACCACTGTCTCCGCATCTTCTTGGCTGGCAGTAAACGATACAGGACTGTTGGCATCGAGCTGAGGAATTTCCCCCGCCAGTGAACTAGAGGCGATCCTAATCCAGTAAGCTCTCGACCCCTGATCCCACCCGCTGGTATAGGAGACTTGGCGGTCAGTTCTCACCACCAGTTGCGTGCCGTTACTGGCTAAATCAATTGACTGAACTCTCGCTAAATTTCCTTGAGCTTGTCTAGCCGGAGGATCTACAGTCAGGCGGCGGGAAACCGAGGGCTGTCGTACTACACCTCCAGGCAATAGCACAACCCCGCCCAAATTGCTCACAGATGCCCGCCACTGAGTATTAGAATTCTTCATCCGCAAAGTCACGCGGGTAACGGGCGGGTCTGTTGGCAGTTGCCGGACTTCAATCTTGTCAACCCCGTGCTGACCGTTCGTTTGAGGCTGTTGGCTGCTTAGGCCAGGAGCTACACTAGCTCCTTCAATATCGAGGGTGGCGATGTCCCCAGCCCGACTTTGTTGAAAATTAATTTGGGGGCGACCGCCCGCAGTGCGGACTAAAAAACCGTCCGCCGTCGCCTGAACGTTCTGAACTACAGTCGCCTCGGCCGACTGGGCTTGGGATGCTGAAGGTTCAACCGATAACCTTTCTCCCCCTGGCTCTGAAATCGGATTTTGAGTTTCTCCCGGCACCGGCGTTGGCAAATCCACTGTCCACTCGCTCGGAGAAATCCCCCGGAATTTTACTTGCTCAGGGTCTATAGTAAACCCGTCTCTGATCTCAACCACAATTCTGGTCGTATCGTTGTCAAACTGCCCTACCCGCACCGATTCGATCGCCCCTGAGAGCGGTTTGCTGACCGAGGGACGACCCAGACTCGTCCCCGGCAAGTCGATTACCAACCGCATCGGGTTGAAAATCAGTTGAGCCTTGGGTTGTATTCCCCCGTCTGTTGTAATGTAAAGCCGGTTCTCTGAAGCATCAAACCGCCAAGATTGCAGTCTAGCTGCTTCGGCGGCTCCGGCGAGCAAAAATACACTTAAGAAACTCGGTAGTAGCCAGTGGAATTTCACGACAGTTTTTTCCTCGTTTGCGTTACTGCCAAAAGCTGGAAGGGCGCTGCTTGCCCGATCGGCTTTCAGCAGTTAGCCGCCAGCAGACCGGGGGCACGGGGGCCGTCAGTTGTTGGCTAAATTGACTTTTTTATGTGTTAACAGGCTCCAAAATGCCAGATCCCGGCATTTTTGAATTTTCCCGTATACTTGGGGGCGATCGGTTATAAGCAGACTGAAAGATTGTGGGCACAAGGGAAGGTATTTATTTTTAGGAGCAAGAAACAAGGTGTTTCTTGAAGTTAGAAGGTACAAGTTAGAAGGTAGAATTTTACCGTTCTTCCAGGGAGGGGTTTCATAGCTCTTTAATGTTGGCGAAGCTCGTTACGGCAAGGGTTATAATCCGCTTTCCACTTGCGTTTTGTTCTAACTTTTCCTAAACTACCTCAATAACTTAACAACTTACCTCGGGAACAATCCGGATTTCCAAGATTTAGGTAACTTTTCAAGGCCGCCAAATGTTAGTCCCAGACAAACTGACATATTCTTTGGAAAAATATTTTTTGCTAATTTTTTGCTAACAGATGCACAGTTAAATACAACTCCCTATCGCCCCTGCTCTCTTTTTTTCTGATTTTTTTAGTCAGGGATTTTCGGTGCTGCTTGAAACTTAGTGGGGCGATCGTGATCGCGCCCGCCAATTTGACACTATGATAGCTAGTCCGTGTTTTCAGCAGTAACGGGAGAGTTTTGTGTGTTACTTGGGCGGGCAATGCTTTGTCCTTTAGACTCTTTTTGTTGAGTGCACGATCGACAGCCAGAGCATTGGTTTGTTGACCTGAGAAAAAGTTTTGACCGTAGATGATATAGTTATCGCAGTTGTAAAGTTTTTTGGACAGCAAAGACAATCGATCGGCTTCTGGGTAAAACCTGTGATTTGGTTTAATGACTTGCCTTTCGACTAACTGCATAACTTGGATGTGTACTACCAGTTAGAGAAGATACACTATCTTGGTGATTGTGTCAATCTCTGACCTTCTAAAAAAAGGGCAATCAATAACTGTAGATACATGACATCACACAAAGACGGAGACTTACTTTCCTGCAGGAGTCGCCCACAGCAAACAAGTGGTTTAGGTTAGTTCAAGCCTCTAAATAGCCCCTGGGGAGTCAGTCTCGAACCTCAAATCCACTGACTCTCAAGATAGGGAAGTTTTGTAATATAGCAACAGCCCTGACGGTTAGGATGTTCTTAATATCTGAAACCTAAGCGGTCGATTGGGCTTTCCCTCGGACTTCTTTTTACCCAGTCAGCTTCGTCGCTATAGCCTTCAACATCTGCTATACCATACCACCGGGTGCGCTCGAGTTCTAGCAAATTTATTTTTGAGCGGGATCGATACCCGTAAGTGATTTTTTTCCCTTAGTAATCCACGGCCCCATGTCTAATCAACAGTGCTGCAATTCGCTCTCGCCCATAGGTGCAAAATTCCGGCTCATCCAGTTCAAAATGGCTTGATTTACTTGTTCCGGGCATTCATCCTGGGGACAGTGGCCCGCATTGTCTAATTCAACTAGCTCTACATAATTGGGATTACATTCGACAAATTGGTGGGGTCGGGCAAACCGAGGGGGAATCATCCGGTCTTGTTTGCCCCAAATTAACAGCATGGGAATTGTTAAATTTCGCATCACAATCTTGACACTGGGGCAAAATTTTGAACTGCCTACAGCTTTAAATAAAGCGCAGAAGGCGCGGGCTGCTCCCCGATCGCCTGCAGGCCCTGCTAGAATTTCCACTAATTCGTCGGTAACAGCTTCGGGGCTGGCGTAGGCAAAGCCAACCCAGCGGCGGACAAAGGAAGGCTTGCGGGCCAAATAAAACAGAGGCCTGAGTATGATGGGGGAAACAAACAAACTTTCCACAGCTTCGATCGCCGGGAGCAGCCATCCGGGCACTGCCTCCGCTCGCACAGAGGGGTCTGGGAGGCTAATCATCACCGTGCCGGCCACCATATCCGGGTGAGCTGCGGCGACGGCCAGACAAATTAGCGACCCGATCGAGTTTCCTGCCAATATTACTGGCTCTCTGATAAAAGTTAGCCAAAAATCATAAACTTGATCAACCCACAAAGACACAGAGTAGTTGACCGGAGCTTTTTGGGAAGCGCCAAACCCTAACAAATCCAAGGCGTAAACCGTTTGGTTTTCGGCGAGTTGGGCGAGATTTTGTCGCCAGTGACCGATCGAAGCTCCAAACCCGTGCAGTAAAATAATTGGCGTTCCCGATGCGTGCGCGGCAATTGCCTGGGCCGCAGAATCTTGAGATTTGAGCGCGCCTTGATTTCGCCCCAAAGTCGGCCGCAAATAAGTGTAGCGAGTTTGCCAACCCCGCCACATCCAGTCTCGTTGAGTTCCCACCCGTTGGTGCCACATCAGAGAATTTGTCAATTTTGCCTCAGCTCGCAACATAAATTTACACTTGCTTATACCTATTCTACAAGGCAAATCCGGCGACTTGGGGGACTTGCCAGACCGGGCGAGATGAGGTTGGAAAAGCCGTTTTACCTCATCTTTAACCTTTTAGCCTGAATTTGTGACGGTTTTGTCATCAATCGGGCAAGGGGGCAGGCGATCGTGTGTGAAGTTAAAATAAAACTAGGCAGAAACTCAGCCAGACTGAGTAGAATAGCAAGTATTGTAAGAATTCATTTACGATCGTCCAAATATTCCCCAAGGCTTTAGCGGAGGGGAGACAGGGCGCGGTAGTACGTCCGGTAAGGGTAACACCTTATAAAACAGTTCGATCGTCCAAGTGAAATATTGACCGATCAAACCTGTAACTATCAAGAAGCTTCGCTATTAAACTACTGCTTGTAAAACCATTCATGCCTGTGATTGAAAGAAGACAAAATCGCAACCTACCCCAGATCAACGAAAATATTCGATACCCCAAAATCCGGGTAATCGATACCGACGGCGCGCAACTAGGGATATTGACGCCTGCAGAAGCGCTGCGCCTGGCAGAAGAAAAAGAACTCGATCTCGTACTTGTCAGCGACAAAGCTGACCCGCCCGTATGCCGGGTAATGGACTATGGGAAGTACAAATTCGAGCAGGAAAAGAAAGCGCGAGAAGCAAAGCGGAAGCAGCACACTGCCGATGTTAAAGAAGTGAAGATGCGCTACAAAATTGAAGAACACGACTACCAAGTGCGCCTCAAACTAGCAGACCGCTTTATCAAATCTGGGGACAAAGTAAAAGCCACGATCATGTTCAGAGGTCGGGAAATCCAACACAGCAACCTAGCAGAGGACTTGCTTAAGCGCATGGCCACAGATTTGCAGGAAATCGCAGAAGTGCAGCAAGCCCCCAAAAAAGAAGGACGCAGTATGATGATGCTGCTGTCGCCGAAGAAAGTATAAATAGATAGTCATTAGTAAGCAGTCATCAGTCATAAACTGGTGACTGATAGCTGATGACTTCCGAAGTTAGTCAGGAATAAGCTACCACACAGGGAAATCAACGCTGCATGGAAAATTTTCAAATCAGCGGTTCGGCGGGAGTAAGACAAGGAGTGCTGCGATCGCTCAACCTGCGATCGGAAGAAGTAGAGCGAACGGTACTGATGTTCCTCGTCTACACTCTAACCTCCGTCGGTCTGATCTGGCTGGAACTCAGCACAGTAGGTCTTTTTCTAGATGAATTTGGTGCAGACAAAATGCCCTGGATTTACATAGCCAGCGCGTTTATCGGTTCTGGCTTGGGATTTGTCTACTCCTGGCTGCAAAAAATCCTGCCGCTAAGGCGCACCGTCGTGGTTGTTCTGGCAATGATGTCGATACCACTATTTTTGTTTCGATTCGGCATCGGCTACGAAAATACTAAGATAGCTGGCGTCAGCATCGCTTTTATTACTATTTTTTTGATGTGGCTGTGGGTAGAAGCTTGCTATGTCCTCAACGACCTTAATACTTCTATCACTTCCAACCAACTGTTTAATATTAGAGAAATCAAGCGCACCTACCCGCTAGTCAGTAGCGGCTATCTAGTAGCTGGAGTAGTGAGCGGATTTTCTCTGCCTGTTTTGCTGTACGTAGTCGGACTCAAAAACGTTACCCTCATATCGGGGTTGATGGTGGCGACAGGCTCGGTGTTGCTCTACTACCTCACAGAAAAATACAGCCAAGCATTTCCGGAAACGGCTCGCTGGACGGATGACGACGAAGACGACGACCAAGAAGAATTTACCGCACGCAAAGTTACAGGCCCCCTCCAAAAATACGCCGTACCTCTAGTCAGTTTCTTCATCCTCGCAGAAGTCGTCTACGTGCTGGTAGATTTCCAATTCTACAGCCAGCTAGAATACCAAAACCCTGGGGACGGAGCTAGCTGGATAGCTAGCTTCCTGGGCATTTATGAAGGCATACAAGGCCTGTTTCAAGTGGCGACTCAGTGGTTCGCTTCGAGCCGGTTGGTGGAAAGAATCGGTGTATTCGTGACGGCGATGATTTTGCCGGCGGGTATCGCGATACTCGGGGTGCTGACCATAGGAGCATCCCTGGGCCAGCTAGTATCTGTGTTCATCGGGCTGATATTGCTGAGATTTTTAGACGAACTGCTGCACTACACGCTGTTGGAAACTGTTAGCCCGGTTTTATTTCAACCGATTCCCGACAATATTCGATCGGGAATTCAAACTTTGGTCAACGGTGTGGGCGAACCTTTGTCCTGCGGAGCTACAGGAGTAGGCATCCTGATTATGCTGTGGGTGACAGGCAAGATACTCCCCCAGCAAGACGAAAATGTATTTCACGACCAGCAAAGCTTGATATTTATTGGCGCGATCGTAATATTGGCACTGTTGTGGGTGTTTGTCGTATGGCTGATCCGCTCTCAATACGTGGGTTTGTTGGTCAAAAGTGCGGAGCGGGGGCGCTTGGGCGTCACAGACGTTGACCTCAAAGCTCTCAAGCGCGCAGTGGTGGAAACTCTACAAAAGCCGGGGGGCGAAGATGAAAAGCGCTCTTGCATAGAACTCCTGACGCAAATTGACCCCAAAAATGTCGGAGAAGTTCTGGCTCCCCTCCTCGATTCGCTGTCCCCTGGTTTGCAGCGCCAGAGCTTGGAAACGATGCTGCAACACCCGAACCCCGCATATTTAGAATCTGTCCGCGTACTCTCGCAGCAATCCTTGCCACCGGAGGTTCTGGCCTTGGCTTTGCGCTACATCTGGCTGACGGAAGCTGAACCGAATATTGAGAGCTTGCGGCCTTACTTGCAGCCGACGGTCGATCCGGTGGTGCGGGGTACGGCGGCTGCTTTAATTATGAGAAGGGGCGATCGCCAGCAAAAGGCAGAGGCTACTAATACGCTGCGGCAAATGCTGACACACAAGCAAGAGCGAGAACGTGTTATGGGGACGCGGGCTCTGGGAGAAGCGGATTATTTGCAAGGACTGCGGCTGCATATCCCCAATCTGTTGCAAGATGAATCTCTGCGAGTGCGCTGCGCTCTGTTAGACGTGATTTCGTCTACTCATTCGGAAGAATATTATCCTTCGCTGCTGCGCGGACTTGGTTACAAATCAACTAGGGAAGCGGCTTTGCAGGCTATAGTCAAACTTCACAACGACGCCATTCCTTTGCTCGTGTATTTGGCTGAGGACATCCACAAGCCGGATTTGGTCAGGTTGCAAGCTTGGACGGCTCTGGGTCAAATAGGGACTCCGGAGGCGATCGACATTTTGGTCAGCAATTTGATGACGACCTGGGGAACTACCAGGCGCAACATCCTCCGCATCCTGTTGAAAATGCCTTCGGAAGCGGGGATAGAAGGGGTTCTAGACCGCATCGGCCGCAGCGGCTTGGAAACTCTCATCGAACAGGAGTTAATGTTTATCGGTCAAATTTATGCAGGTCTGGTAGATTTGTCTGGGGTAACAACCTACGGCAATTTCTCCGAGCGGGATGCCAACAGCACCGGGGCACCTGGGAACGATACGGCTCAATTGTTGCAGCGGGCTCTGGCGGGGTTGGAAGCTGATGCTAGGGATAGGTGTTTTTTGCTGATGAAGTTTCTTTATCCGCTGGACACCGTACAAGCCGCTGCTTTCAACATCGCTTCGGGCCAACCTTCTTTGGTTGCTAGGGGATTGGAAATTCTCGATAATACTGTGGATATAGCTAGGAAGCGATCGCTCATCAATTTGTTAGACCAAAACTCGCAAAGAGAAAAATTGAGCAACCTCTCGGAATTGATGGTTTACAAACCTCTAGCCCCTAGCGATCGTTTGCGCCGCTTGCTAGAATTGCGCCACTTCCTTTCGGATTGGGCCTTGTCGTGCTGCTTTCACTTGGCGAGGGAAGCGCGCTGGAGTCTTACGGCTCAACAAACTCTCGTCTGTCTCCAGCACCCGACGGGTTTTGTCCGCGAAGCAGTGTTAGCCTATTTGAAAATAGCCTCGCCGCGGGCTTTGGTCGAATTGTTGCCCAGGCTGCAAAATGACCCCGATAATTTGGTATCCGCTCAAGTTGAAGAGATGATGGCAGAGTTCGGTGCTGGGGGAAAAAGGTAACATTAGTCACTTGTCAGTTGGCAGTTGTTATTGTCAGTCAACAGTTAACCGTCAACCGTCAACACTTTTTATTTTCCTTCTTCTTCCTTTTTTTAAGTTTAAATTAATCATTGCATCTCATTATGTTAACCAGCGTCGAACGCCTATTGTTTGTGAGGGAGGTTCCGATTTTTAAGGAACTGCGGGATGATTTTCTCGTGCGTCTAGCATCGGTAATGGATGAACTTTCGTTTCCTTCCAAGCACAGGATTTTTACGGAAGGACAAGAAGGTCGGTCTCTCTATATTTTGGTATCGGGAACGGTGCGGGTCCATATAGGCGATCGAGATTTAGCACAGTTGAAAGCGGGGGCTTGTTTCGGGGAAATGTCGCTTTTTGACGCAGAACCTCGCTCGGCTTCTATTTCTACTCTCGAACAATCCGAGTGTTTGATGCTGACTCAAATGCAGCTATACGATGCGATTGATGAAACCCCGGGAATTGCTGTGAATATTATTCGCTTGCTGTCGCGCCGGATTCGTGAGTTGAATCAAAAGTTGAATGCTAAAGAAGCCATTATGCCGCCTACAGAGACTGTGAGAGTTGCGGAAATGAGATGAAATTGGGGAATTGGGAATTGTGTTTTTAGTGGAGCGGTACTTCTGCACAATTTACAGCACTTTGCGATGCTATGAGCTACATTAGCAGCAATGAGTGAACCAATTTCTTAAATGGTTCGGATTCATCAAATTAAGGGCAACTGCTATGATCCTGTCAATCATCTCTGGGGTCTTGGGAGAAAACATTCGCAAAAAAGATTTACAGCACTTTCCGATGTTAAGAGGTTCAATTAAGTGAAAAGCACCTGATAGTTGACGGGGTTGTCACCCCGTCAATATTTAAAGTATCTGATGAGCCAATGTAACGACAAGGGGATAGCATTAATTTGGGATGCCGCTAAATATCATTCTTCTTCTCTAGGTTAAAAACTTTTTGTCATGGGTAAATAATGATGCAAGATGAATCTGATTGGAAAATCACTTGTTTGAGATTCGCACTCCTACGCTCCGACTTAGCATCCAATTGAAGATATTTGGTTACAAGCTAAATAATTGATTAGGGAGTGCTATCATCTGTATCATAAATTTCCTGTCGTCAAATATATATTTAAGTTAGTTACTCATTATCAGATATTTTATTTCGTCAAGCTTCATAGTTATGGTAAATTCTCACAAATCATATAGGATTGCTATAGCAGAGCTAAAGTTCAAACTAGGGCGCCGATCGAACCTCACCCCTAACTCTGCGAAATAACCCAAAGGCGGTAGCATAGTTTGGGAAACGGCATCAACTCAAGATGAACTTAGCGCCAGCAACAGTCCTGCAACAGGGCAAATACAAAATTAACGCGACTTTAGGGATAGGAGGGTTCGGCATCACTTACCGAGCTATTCACACCCATTTAAACCAAACCGTCGTACTCAAAACCCTCAACGAAAGTCTGCGCCAACACCCAGAGTCTGCCCAATTTCAGCAGCAGTTTATTGCCGAAGCCCAACGCCTGTCGCGGTGTCAGCATTCCAACATAGTCCGAGTAATCGACTTTTTTGAAGAGGCCGGACAGTCTTTTGTGGCAATGGACTACATTCCGGGGCAAACTCTCGCCCAAATAGTCGAAACCGATCAGCCACTGCCAGAAGCCCAAGCCCTGCACTATATTCGGCAGATAGCCTCAGCCGTAAGTACAGTGCACCACAGCGGATTGCTGCACGGAGATATCAATCCAGAAAATATTATCCGGCGAGCCGATTCTCACGTAGTAATGTTAATAGATTTCGGAATTGCCCGCGGCTTTACCGCCGGCACCAAACAAACCTACACTAACTTGCTGTCCCCCGGGTACGCGCCGATTGAACAATACCTCTATGACGGTAAATGTACACCGGCCACTGACATCTACGCGATCGCAGCCACCCTCTACTACTTACTCTCCGGCGTGGCGCCCGTAGCAGCACCCCTGCGCGATCGCATTCCTGTGACTGAGTTACGGCAATTTCAGCCCAACCTCAGCCCAGGAATCGAGCGAGCCATCCTTCAGGGACTCGAAATCGACCCCCACAACCGCCCTCAGACAGTCGAAAATTGGCTCACCATGCTGCAAGAAACAGAGCGAGTATTAGTAAAAAGAAAAGGCAAGCAAAGTCTAAGATTGCCGGCACCTCCCCCGCCGCAGTTGACTTTTCTGGCGTTTGTCGTAACGGCTGCAATTGCAGGCTGGATGGGTTTTGACCTAGCATGGCACTACAACAGCACCAGTCTCAGCAATCGTCCCAAAATTGAATCCTTCCCATCTCTCGAAGATTTGCTCAAATCCCGCGATTTGTCAGGGCCGATGTTCGGGCAGCCCTCTGTCGAAAGCAGCCCTCTCTACCCGATCGAACTCAACAAGCGCCCCAAACCCCCCTTAGACAGCACCAACATTCCCGAACAGATAGAACCCTCAGAAACTAGCGCAGAACCTTCTGAGTCTCCAAGCCAGGAAACTCCCGCCCCAGAACCCGAAGCGGAACTTGAACCATCGCCGACGCCCGAACCCGCAGAGGAGGCTTCGGAGTCCCCCATTCCAGAGCCTCAAACCGAAATCGAGTCTGCACCCCAACCAGAAGCCGCACCAGTACCGGAAGTTGCGCCCCTGCCGCCCGAACCGCCCGCCGCACCCGCCCCGCCTGCCCCTGGGAGTGCTAGCGCTGAAACCTTGCCGCCGTCGGAATCCGCGTCGCCAGTAATAGCCTCGCCCATCGAGCGATCGCCTGAGCCTGCGATACCGAGCCGCAGTGACAACAATTCAGATAGTTCGATCGCAACTGATTCACCACCTCCTGTGGCCGATCCCACGATGCCTTTTCCCGAACCTGCGACAAATTAGTATGGTTTTTGTTGGTTCAAAGTGCGGACAAATACTTGGTTTTATGAGTCAGCAAATATCCGCTCAGTAGTTGAGATAATAAGGCCCTACCTAGCCAACCACTATCTTCCAAAAACTTCCGTCGAATCTGAAAATTCCAACAGTCGCCGTCTGAGTTTATCGAATATTTCCTATTCCCTCTGCAATCCAAATGCCCGCAAAAACATGCAGGACTGTTTTCTATTTTGATTTAAATTATGTTAGAATATGTGCGCGGCTCGGAGGTGTTGTGATATCGCGTATTAATACTGCCAAGCTGCAAACATTTTGGTACAAAGCAACCCCAACCTCGAATTTGAGCCAGTGTAAGCGAGGCTTTTGGGCTAAGCCGTTGCGCGTTAGACTGTTCTAACTCTCAAGAATCCCATCCCCGACAAAGGGGTGGGAGCGTCAATTCCCCCAAACTTCCTTCCTTTGGGAGCAAGCATCATCGGGGACAAGCAAGTTATAATTTGTTGCGGAAGCGCACAGAGATTTTTTATGAGTAAACCCCCAGTTCATGCTTTTTTTGTAGGCCGAGCACTTGCCGAAGCACTGTACGAGCAATTAGAAAGCGCAGCAATCAACGCTTTCTCAGAACTCGGCAAATTTGACGCAGAACAAAGAGAACGCCTGCGGCAATTCACAGATCGAGTTGTGGAACGGGCAAATCGAGCTTCGGATGAGGCGATGCAGACCAGAACTGGCACTGCAAGCACCACAACCATTCAAGACATCCATCCTGCAGATTTGCAAGCGACTATTGACGAGCTGCGCGCCGAAGTGGCTCTGGTGCGATCGGAATTGCAGCGTTACCGCAGCAGTTTGCCCTAGCGATCGATTCGACCACAACTATTATTTACTACGTGAGCGCATTGCTTTGCGCTCCTGCGCTCCTACTTTCAATCAAAGCAACAACATAAAATAAGCAATTTGGGAACCCAAGTGTCTGCTCTCCTTGATGACTCTGTTAATCGCCAGCGCTCCCCCAAGCACACTGGCGAAGCCGATGAGCCAAAAACTGCTAGTAAATCCTACAAAAGTAAAGCTTATCGCTGGAACCGCGAAAAATATTCCCGGAAGCGGCGCTTCTTCGACATTTGGGCCTTTGTCTTGCTCTGGCTGGCTTCCCTCTGGCTCGATAGCAAAAATTGGAGCTACTGGGGAGGCGTGACTGAAGAAAAGAAAGTGGCCAGACGCCGCTTTCAAGCTATCTGGGTTCGAGAAACACTCTTGGATTTGGGGCCAACTTTCATTAAAGTTGGGCAGTTATTTTCCACCCGCGCCGACTTGTTCCCAGCAGAGTTTGTGGAGGAACTTTCTAAGCTGCAAGATAAAGTCCCTGCTTTCAGCTACGAGCAGTTAGAGGTAATTGTTGAGCAAGATTTGGGCAAGACAGTTCAAGAACTCTACCGCAGCTTTGACCCAGTACCCCTGGCTGCTGCAAGTCTGGGTCAGGTACACAAAGCTCAACTCCATTCGGGCCCGGAAGTGGTGGTCAAGGTACAGCGACCGGGACTGCGGAAACTGTTCGAGATCGATTTGCAAATTCTTAAGGGAATTGCCCGCTACTTTCAAAACCATCCTAAGTGGGGCCGCGGTCGAGATTGGATGGGGATTTATGAGGAATGCTGTCGCATTCTGTGGCTGGAAATTGACTATCTCCATGAAGGCCGCAATGCTGATACTTTTCGCCGCAATTTTAGCAACTGTGACTGGGTGCGGGTGCCGAGGGTTTATTGGCGGTACGCGGCTCCGCGAGTGCTGACTTTGGAATACCTGCCCGGGATTAAAATCAGCCACTACGAAGCTTTGGAAGCGGCCGGTATCGATCGTAAATTAATCGCTCAGTTGGGGGCAAAAGCTTATTTGCGCCAGTTACTCAACGACGGCTTTTTCCACGCTGACCCACACCCCGGCAACATCGCTGTTAGTGCTGACGGTTGTCTGATTTTCTACGATTTTGGCATGATGGGGCAAATCCAGTCGAACGTCCGCGAAGGACTGATGGAGACGCTCTACGGGATTGCTTCCAAGGATGGACAGCGGATTATGGATTCTCTGATCAATTTGGGAGCTTTGGTGCCTACGGGTGATATGAGTCCGGTGCGCCGATCGATCCAGTATATGCTGGACAATTTCATGGACAAGCCTTTTGAAAATCAGTCTGTGAGCGCGATTACCGACGACCTTTACGATATTGCCTACAACCAACCTTTTCGCTTCCCAGCTACTTTTACTTTTGTAATGCGAGCTTTTTCCACAATCGAAGGGGTGGGCCGAGGTTTAGATCCCGAGTTCAACTTTATGGAGGTGGCACAACCTTTTGCCATGCAGCTTATGACTAATGGAAATGGCCATGATACAAGTAGCAGCATTTTTAACGAAATCGGCCGTCAGGCGGCTCAGGTGAGTTCGAGTGCTTTGGGTTTGCCCCGCCGGATTGAGGAGACTATTGACAAACTCGAACAGGGAGATTTGCGGATTCGCGTCCGTTCTGCCGAAACAGAGCGCTTGCTCCGCCGCATGAGCAGCGCTCAAATGGGCACGAATTATGCTTTGCTGATGAGTGCTTTTACTTTGTCGGCGACAATTTTGTTTGTCAGTAATCAAGTCTGGCCGGCTGTGGCTGTGGCAGTGCTGGCGGCGGGTGCAGGGTTTGCTCTTATGCGTTTGTTCAAGCGGATCGATCGTTTAGACAGGATGTCATAATTGTGCAATTTGCGATTTGAAATTTCAGGTTTGAGATTTCTCGCCAGCCAAAATATGACATCGAATGTTAAGTTTTGGCTGGCTGACCACAGATTGCTGGAATTTACAACACTTACGCGCTTTGAGGCTAAAACACCCGGTTGCTGCCTAGATTTCTCGCCAGCCAAACCTCTAATTTTGGGTAGAAATCCAGTTTTGTTTTGCAGGTGCTGCTGAATTTACTGGATTTAGCAAAATTTTAAGATGGGATTACCATCATACGATCTACAATATGAGGTCAAGGAAGTGCAATTTTTTCAAAACTCGCGATCGTGGGCTGCAGAAATTTCAACTGCCGTTCGGGATTTAAGTTTTGGAAGAAAACATCGCACCCCATTAAATCAAGCTTTTAAGTTCGATGAGTCCAATCACCCAATCTATGAAACGCTCTTTCGCAGGTAAGACAGACACAGGGCTAGTTCGTTCCGTAAATCAGGATTCGTACTATATAGACTCTGATGGGCGATTTTTCATAGTGGCCGATGGAATGGGAGGACACGCCGGAGGTCAAGAAGCCAGCCGGATTGCGACTCAGGCGATTCAATCTTATTTGCTCGAACATTGGGAAGGGCCTGAGGATTCTCCGCTGTTGTTGGAAAAGGCTTTTTTAATTGCCAATCAAGCAATTTTGACGGATCAGCTCGACCACCCCGAGCGTGCTGATATGGGAACTACGGCTGTGGTTCTAATGTTTAGGGATGAGGGCCGACCCTGGTGCGCTAATATCGGCGACTCTCGCTTGTACCGACTGCACGGCTCTCGCTTGGAACAGATTACTGAAGACCAGACTTGGGTGGCTCAGGCTGTGAAAAGAAAGGCCCTAACTCCCGACCAGGCTCGCACTCATCCTTGGCGTCACGTTTTGTCCCAGTGTTTGGGCCGCGATGATTTGCGGGAGATAGATATTTTGCCGGTGGAGGTGCAGCCTGGGGATCGCTTGCTGCTCTGCAGCGATGGCTTGACTGAAGAACTTTCCGATCCTTTGATTGCTTCGCCTCTGAAGTCGATTCGCGCCTGCGAGGGCGCTGCAAATGCTTTAATTCAAGCAGCTAAGGATAAAGGTGGACGCGATAATATTACTGTGGTGATCGTGACAATCGACCTCAAATAATATTCGATCGCCCGATCGCACCCAACTATCTAAAATCGAAAAATCTAAAATCTAAAATCTAAAATCTAAAATTGAATGACCCGCGTTATCGGTTTGATCAGCGGCACCTCGGTGGATGGCATTGATGCTGCTTTGGTGGATGTGGTCGGTTCCCAAACAGACTTGAAAGTGCAATTGGTGGCGGGCAAGACTTTCCCTTATCCTGCTAATTTGCGATCGCAAATTCTCTCAGTTTGCAGTGGCTCAGCTTTGTCAATGGCTGAACTAGCCCAATTAGATGATGCCATCGCCCAAGAATTTGCCACGGCGGCATTGACAATTCAAGCAGAATATGATAATGCCGAATTAATCGGCTCTCACGGTCAAACCGTCTACCACCGACCTGCTGGGAAAGCCCAGAAAGACAGCGCCGGTGCGTTAATGGGCTACAGCTTGCAACTCGGGCGGGGCGCGCTAATTGCGGAATTGACAGGAATTACTACTGTGAGTAACTTTCGATCTGCAGACATTGCTGCCGGGGGTCAAGGAGCACCCTTAGTGTCAATAGTTGATGCCTGCCTGCTGGCGGAACCCAACATCAGCCTCTGCATCCAAAATCTGGGGGGAATTGGCAATGTTACCTATCTTCCTGCCAGAGGAAAAGGGGGAAACAATGACGAGTCTGAGATTTTCAGTCTTGGGAATGGGATA
Source organism: Microcoleus vaginatus PCC 9802 (assembly GCA_022701275.1). Classification (NCBI taxonomy): domain Bacteria; kingdom Bacillati; phylum Cyanobacteriota; class Cyanophyceae; order Oscillatoriales; family Microcoleaceae; genus Microcoleus; species Microcoleus vaginatus. The sequence continues at coordinate 1,135,923 of CP031740.1, read as the reverse complement.
TCGGGCTGGGATACAGGCCCGGCGAATTCCCTGTTAGATTTGGCAGTACAGCACTTCTCAGGCGGCACTAAGACGATCGACGAAGGTGGAGCTTGGGCGGCATCGGGCACTCCCTGTCAAGCTTTAGTCGAGGATTGGTTCGCATCAGAGTTCTTCCGCCAAGCACCGCCGAAATCAACGGGGCGAGAGCTATTTGGTGTAGACTATTTTGACAGGTGTTTGGTCGAGGCCCAAGGTTACAACCTCAGTCCTGCTGATGTGCTGGCTACTCTGACAGAACTGACTGTTGCCTCGATCGTTCACAGTTACCAAACTTTTTTACCGGCTATGCCCGATCGAGTTTTACTATGCGGGGGCGGCAGCCACAATCTCTACTTGAAACGCCGATTGCAATCTCAATTGCATCCAGTGCAAGTGTTGACTACTTCTGAGGCAGGCTTGAATGTAGATTTTAAAGAGGCGATCGCTTTCGCGGTTTTAGCCGCATGGCGGGTTCGGGGCATTCCCGGCAATCTGCCTCAAGTTACTGGTGCCCGGACATCGGTACTTTTAGGAGAAATTAACTCTTGTTGGCACAGTTGGGCGTGATAGCATAGAGTCTGAGGGACAACGGCTGTGCGTTGTTGCACCAGCATTGTAGCCAGCAGGAAAAGCATAGGAACAGCACTGTGGCTCACACGTTTTTAATGGAATCTGGCCAATGGACGCTCGAAGGAAGCTGGATTGAGCGCAATGGCGTGCCAATTACGGTTAAAGGCAAAACTTTAGTGAGCTGGAACCGAACAGATTGGTTCAGTATGGTGACAAAGCTCGTATTTCCTGGAGGCGATCGCGAAGAAATTATTTTGCAGTACCGAGGACACCTCAACAGCGATGAACGGCAGTATACGTTTGTACTCCAACACAGCGAACTCGGCCGCGTCGAGGGCGAAGGTTGGATTGCTCCCCAGTCGATCGTCCAGCGTTATTGGGTATTGGGAGACGAACGCCAGCGGCGGACGGGTTTTGACACCCTTCACCGGGTTGATGACAACCGCTACTACCAATCTAGCGGCATCATGTCTGGTCATTACTTGACGAATACAATGGAGGCGACTCTGGAACGTCAGGGGGAATAACTCTTTCTAGAGTTCACATTTGCGAGTTCTAGGGTTTGATGTGAAAATTGAAGGTTTGGCTAGTCGGAGGTCGCGCTCAGATGTCCGACTAGCACCATTGTTGTCAAACCTCATCCGCTGCCACTAAAGACAAATATATTAAATTTGTTAAAAATTTTAATTGGTTAAAAAATTAACACTTATTATTAATAGTTATTCAATTTTCGAGTCTAGGCGCCATAAATTATTTTTGCGCTCTCCTGTGGTCGATCGACAAAATTCTTAGTTTTACTCCGCAATTCGAGTGAAATCCACAAAGAAACTGTCCAATTTTCCTCAAGTCTCTATACAGGTCTTCTACCTTCTGCCTTCGAGTGACGCCCCATCACCCCCAACTCCTTTCCGCCTGAGGGAAGAGAGTAAGAGACGGAGGTCGCCGACTGCGACTCTTTGTTACTCAACGCCTGGGTTAGGTTCTAAACCCCAGTGGTGTTTCAAAAAATGGCGGTACATGGTTTCCCGAAGCATCATTTGCTCGTAAAGCTTGACCAAAAACTCTTGAGCTTGTTCGCGGCTCATGTCACTTACCTGTGTTTTGAAGGAACACAGGCTAAATTGCTGTTCCAAAGACAATTCTGCTGGTTGGCTCATGACTTTGACTCCTCTGTAAGTAAAGGTGACTTAAAAGTGAACACCTGGATTAACCAGATTTGTAAGTTGTTTCAGCGATCGACCGTTGGTTTCGGGATGCCCGATGGCCCATCTGGCTTTAGTCTATATTACAAAAGGTAACAATCATTTGACAAAGTTACCATCTGTCCCAGGAAAGAACTTACTTAGGGAGAGAGATGGCGAGATGTCTGCAAAAGTTCCTTCTGCAGGCATATACAACTGTATCTACTTGTCAAGAGGAAAAAGGCTCAGTACGAACCAAAAGAATTGAAGCCCTTTATACCAAATCGGGCGGAGCTTCTCTCCGCGAGGGGAGAGGGGGAAATGAGGAGAGGGGGAGAGGCGGAGATTGGAAGATGAGGAGAGTGGAAGATGAGGAGAGCAGGAGATTGGAAAATGAGGAAGATGGGGAGAGCGGAAGATGTGGAGAGTGGAAGATGTCGAGAGTGGAAGATGGGGAGAGTCGGAGAATTTCTATTTCTCTGTTCTCCCTTCTTCCTTCTAACTAATTCGAGGGCCCGCCATCCTGGGGTGGAGCGGCCGCTCCTGGTCTGAAATTGGGAGTAGCGGGTGCAGGCGAAACAGGAGGAATGCCCTGATTTGCCCCAAAGTTGCTAGGCTGCTGCCCGGGAGAGGGGAGAGGAGATTGAAACTGATTGGGATTGAACTGCTGCTGCCCGGGAGCGGGGAGAGGAGATTGAAACTGATTGGGATTGAACTGTTGCTGCCCCGGAGGGACAGGAGACGGCAGGGGTTGACCGGAATTGCCGATCGCAGGTGCCGCAGGAATGCCAGAATTGGGAACCGAGGGATTCGGCAGGGGCGAGGGAGCTGAACTAGGAAGAGTTGCTAGAGCCACTCGATCGCCCCCTACCTCTCTCAATTTGTCTAAAACCTCCACAACTTTGGCATATCTCGCATTCTGAGGAGCGTACAGCACCATCAAACCCGTAGGATTTTTACTTTGGAAACTCTTTAAAACTCGATCGAGCTGTTGGTAATTAACAGGCAATTGATCGATATAAGTTTGCCCGAAATCGTCAATGCTGACAATCAGCATCTCTCGCATCTGTACTTGTCCCGTCTTCGCCTTAGGCAAATCGACATTAATTGCTTGCTGGCGAGTCAGTTGCAAAGCGGCCAGCAGAAAAAACGTCAGAATGCAAAAGATCACGTCAATTAAAGGCACCAGGTCTATCCGAGCCTCTTCAGCAGGAGTATCTAGATTAATCTTCATCAGTTCTCTGGAGTTTTAATTATTAGAAGGTGAATCTTCAGCCGGATCGGAACCTTTCAATTTCGGCTCCCGATTCCGTTCTCGCTCCTCTTGAGAATTGAGAGAACGCCTGTTCAAACCATCTGCACCAAAAGAAGAATTGCTGTATTCTGGACCGGGCGATCGACCCTTAGCATTAGCTGCCGGCCAGTATTGCCTGTAAAGCAATTCCAGTTCATTTCCAGCTTTGCGAAATATTTTTGTCTGGTTGAACAAAAAAGCTTGAAATATCCGATAAAACGCCAAGGTAAAAATTGCTACTACCATCCCAGTAGCAGTCGTGATCAGCGCCTCGCTAATCCCCAAAGTTACGCCAGTTGTTGCCGCCGTGCCGATGTCGCCCAGACGGATAGAACTGAGCGAGTTAATCAAGCCCAGAACTGTTCCCAGCAAGCCCAGCAAAGGGGCTAGAGCGATCGTAGCTTCTAAGAGTTTGTCACCGCGACGCATTGAAGCCAACTCTTCATCGGCTGCAGCTTCGAGTGCGAGTCGAAATAAATCTGGTTCGGGATTGTAGAGCCGCAGGGGTGCAGAAAGAAATCGCCCGATCGGCTGTCGGTTAGCTTGTCTGGCAATCTCGTTAGCCGCCCCCCAATCGCTGCGAGCCGCTTCCAGAATACGGTTAACTATCTGCTTTTCTTTGCTCAGGAGGCTCGCCCAAAACCACAAGCGCTCGATAATTGTACTCAAAGATAGAATCGATAACAGCAACAGGGGCCACATGGCGGGGCCGCCTTTTTCAAACAGTTCTTGAATATTCACAATATTTTTGCTCCTGCAGTACCCGCTAACTTTTGCTTCTGTTCTACTTTTTTTAACAAATCTAAGGCCATTTAATTTTAGCTATTAATGTACTCAGGACTTACGCCCTCGCCACTAAAGACACCGGCTGCATGGGAACGGGGTCCGAGGAGTGCAACCTCTATATTTTCCTCGCTCGAACCCAGTTTCGGGGTAAGTCTGGGTACGGTTTTCTAGCGCCTGCAGGCCATGGGCGGCGACTTCCTCACAATTCCTCTAAGTCTTGACACATATCTTGGAGTGACTGGTGTTGAAGGCGGCGGGAAGAGCGGCGATATTTTTTAGTTTGCAGCTTCGGTTCGTAATGCTGCGTACCATCAGACTTGGTTTGCTGCTTCAAACTCGATTCGGCGCTGCTGGAGTTTTGCAGAGCTTGTTGGCGGACGATCGCCTCTTCGAGAAACTGCAAGTAATACTCATAGCGCTCCCAAGCGCCCCGCACGACACAGTTAGGCTCGTCTCGGTGCGAACAGTCGCTAAACTGGCAGCTACCCAAAGCCAGCCTCTGGCGCGCTTCTGGGAAATATTCCCCTAATTCTGAGGGATCGCATTCGAGAGCCGGCTGATTAAAGCCGGGAGTATCGGCCAAAAGTCCGCCGCCGGGGAGTTCAAATAGTTCGACGTGGCGAGTCGTATGGCGCCCGCGGCCGAGTTTGCCGGAAACAGTGTTCACTCGGAGATTCAGGGCCGGGATCAGTTGGTTGATCAAGCTGGACTTGCCAACCCCAGAAGGGCCACAAATTACCGTTATTTTCCCTTGCAGGTGGTCTAGAAGCAAGTTCGGCAACGGGCTATGTACGGGGTTTAACGGATGTAACGGCTTGAGCGAATTTGGAAGTTGAGGGTTATCCTCAGAACTCAGCATAGATGGCTCTCTGTTCTCCACTAAGTCATGGAAAGGCGGTTCCGAGGCAGAAACTTCATTTTGACCAGTAGCGGGGGCTTCCTGAACTCCTGCACCGCTGCGGACGCTAATAAACATTGGTTCGTAACCCCAGCCTGAAAGCCGATCGCGCCACTGTTCCAACTCTTGGGGCGTGACCAAATCGCATTTGTTCAGGCACAAACTCACCTCTAAACCTGTAGATTCTGCCTTGACTAAAAACCGAGTTAATGATGCGGGATCTAAGTCGGGTTCGGCGAGGGCAAAAACGAGGAGAATGCGATCGGCATTAGCTACAGGCGGGCGGTTGAGTTCTGTTTGGCGCGGGAAGACTTCAGAAATTGCACCTCGGCGCTCAGTCCAGTCCGGTTCGTCTACCACCACGCGATCGCCCACCATCACCTGTTGACCAATTTTTTTCAGTCGAGTGCGGCGAGTGCACAGGAGAATTGGAGAATCCGCAAGGGGAGCATTTTTCCCGTCAATGGAGACAGCGGGATCTAGCCTCACTTGGTAGAAGTTAGCCTGAACAGCAATTACAGTACCGATGATCGAGGACGAATTAAGGCTCATCCTGCTTCCTTGTCTTCTGGGCGCTGCACTTTCATTGAAAAAAAGCCCGACTCCGGCTCATCCGCGACAAATTGCGTTTCCAGAATCTGGTAGCCTTCCATTTTGAGACTATCGGGCACTTGTTCGATCGGCTCCCCAGCATCCAGCCACACTTCCAAAACAGCACCCGGTGCCATTTGCTCCAAGCGCAGTTTAGTGCGAACAAAATTCAGAGGACAGGGGGTACCCCGCAGATCGATTTTGGCATCTGGGGATTTGGAACTTTCAATTTTCGATGTTGAATTCATAATGCTTTTTGCAATCTCCAATCCTGAAAGCCTTAGTTTTTTAAACAAGTTGCCTGGAAACTGGAGAATCTAAAATTTTGTGTCCAATTGGACACAGACTATTATTCTTTCTGAAAAAAGTGAGCGCAATTGCGCTCACTTTTTTGAGCGCTGCTGAAACCGAATCCCTAGGAAGCGTCCCACCTGAAATTTTTGTGAGCAATTGCACACAATTTTTTGACAGATACTAAAACCAATTGCCGGGGCATCCTGAAACAGGAAAATTTGACACCAATTGGTGTCAAAAATTGCTTATTTCTGAAACAAATTACCCAGAAACCCTTCCAAGCCCCCTTTACCGGTACGATCGCCCTTCAGCTTAGCAAGCTGCATCAGCAATTCCCGTTCCTCAGCCGTCACCTTAGTCGGAATGTCAATAGACACCGTAATCAAATGATCGCCGCGACTGACTGGATTTCCCAACCGAGGCACCCCTTTTTTCTCAAGAGTCAGAACAGTATTCGCCTGAGTTCCGCTAGGAATCAACAATTCCGTCGGCCCGTCTACGGTTTCCACTTCCAACCGGCACCCCAAAATTGCTTGCAAATAACTAATCTTAACTTCCGAGCTAACGTTAGTACCCTCGCGCTTAAATAGCGGGTCTTCATTTACGGCCAAAAACACGTAAAGATCCCCGGGCGGCCCGCCCAGCTTCCCCGCATCCCCTTCATTGGAAACGCGCAAGCGAGTACCGTTGTCCACCCCAGCCGGAATTGTGATTTTCAGCTTTTTCATCACTTCTTTCTGGCCCCGGCCGCCGCAAGTTTCGCACTTGTCCTCAATCACTTGCCCGGTGCCGTTGCAAGTGGGGCAAACTGAAACTTGAGTAAAGCTGCCAAAAGGAGTGCGGGTAGCGCGTCGGACCTGACCACTGCCGGTACAAGTCGAGCAGGTTTGGGGTCGGGTTCCTGGTTTGGCGCCAGTCCCGGTGCAAGTTTCGCAGGTTTCTAGATGCTTGATGCGGAGTTCTTTTTCCCCACCAAACACTGCTTCGCGAAAGTCCAGCCGCAAATCGAGTCGCAAATCGTCTCCGCGCACCGGCCCGCTGCGCCTGCGACCTTGCTGTTGTTGGCCACCGACGCCTCCCTGAAAGCCCTGAAAGAAACTTTCAAAAATATCGGCAAAACTGTCACCAAAGTCTTGGAAGCCCGGAGCCCCTGCACCGCTGACGCCTGCTTCGCCGAAACGGTCGAAACGGGCGCGGGTTTCGGGTTCTGAGAGTACCTCGTAGGCGCGGTTAATTTCTTTAAACCGCTCCTCGGCACCGGGTTCTTTGTTGACATCTGGATGGTACTTGCGAGCTAGGCGGCGGTAAGCACGCTTAATTTCTTCTTTGTCTGCGCTGCGAGAAACGCCTAATATTTCATAGTAATCACCGGCCATAGAGCTGCTTGCCTGGAGGTAAATAACAAAAAGTGTACGAAAAAGAAACGGGCGACCTTTCCTGAAATTACAGATTAAAAATCAAAAATTCTCATTGTTAATTTTTAACTTTTAACTTTTAGCTTTTCAGTTTTAAAGGAAAGGATTCATATCATCAACTTCTGGTTCGGGAACCTTCTGTTTTTGTTTTGACTGTGGATTTGACGGTGGACTTGACTGTGGATTTGACTGTCGTTTTGACTGTCGTTCCGGCTTTGGTTCCGACTTTGATTCCGGCTTTGGTTCCGGCTTTGGTTGCGGCTTTGGTTGCGGCTTTGGTTCCGGCTTTGGTTCCGGCGGAGCTTGGGGCGCCACCAGCAGCTCTTCTTCCAGCAAAATACTGTCGTCGTCCGCTTTAACCTCTTCTGGTTCTGATGATTCTACTTCTGACATCATCTCGCTTTCACCAACAGATCCGGACGGGGCTACCCCGCTGCGGGCTTGGTCGTAGACTGCTGTCCCCAGCGAGTATAGCAGTTGCTTGAAAGATTCGATTGCGGGCGTGAGTTCCTCGACTGTGATGTCGGGGTTAGTCATCGCTGCCCGCAAGGCTGCTGCGGCTGTTTCCGCTTCTGCCTTGAGGTCGTCGCTCAGCAGTTGCGCGTTGGTTTTTAAAGTTACACCACAATTATAGACGAGGGAGTCAGCTTGATTTTTGAGTTCGACGAGTAGAGCGCGCTTGATGTCTTCGTCGGCGTAAAGTTCGGCTTCTTGTCGCATCCGCTCGACTTCGGTTTCGCTCAATCCGCCTGTATTGGAAATTTGGATGCTTTGTTCTTTTCCGGTTCCCTTGTCTTCAGCAGCCACTTTGAGAATGCCATTGGCATCGATTTCAAAGGTAACTTCGATTTGAGGTACGCCACGGGGAGCTGGGGGAATGCCTTTGAGCAGGAACTTGCCGAGACTTTTATTGTCTTTAACCAATGCCCGCTCGCCTTGGAGCACGTGAATTTCTACCGAGGTTTGCCCGTCTGCCGCCGTGCTGTACATTTGCGATCGGCTGGTGGGAATAGTTGTATTGCGCTCGATTACTTTGGTGAACACCCCGCCCAAGGTTTCGAGTCCCAGTGAGAGTGGGGTCACATCGAGCAGCAGCAAGTCTTTGACTTCACCGCCCAACACCCCGGCTTGAATTGCCGCGCCTACCGCTACAGCTTCGTCGGGATTGACGGATTTATCGGGAGAAACGCCCCCAAAATACTTGCTAATTGCCTTTTGAACTGCCGGAATCCGGGTTGAGCCTCCCACTAAAATAATCCTGTCTATGTCTTTGGGGGTCAAACTTGCGTCTTTGAGGGCTTGAGTCACCGGATCGATCGTCGCTTGCACCAAATGAGCCACCAGTTTTTCAAACTGAGCTTTGGAGAGTTCCATTTCCAAATGCTTCGGCCCTTTCTCGTCAGAAGAGATGAAGGGCAGATTGATTGAGGTGGATTCCCGGTTGGAGAGTTCAATTTTCGCTTTTTCCGCCGCTTCTCGAAGGCGCTGCAAGGCCATTTTGTCTTGTGACAGGTCACTGCCTTCTTGAGTCCGGAAAGCTTCTACCAGCCACTGGACTATGCAGTCGTCAAAGTCATCTCCTCCGAGATGGTTGTTACCGGAGGTAGCGTTGACTTCAAAAATTCCGTCTCCCAGTTGCAGGATAGAAACGTCGAAAGTACCGCCACCCAGGTCAAAGACCAAGATTTTCTGTTCTATATTTTGCTTGTCCAGCCCGTAGGAAAGGGCTGCGGCCGTCGGTTCGTTGACGATCCGCAGGACTTCTAGGCCCGCGATCGTACCGGCGTCTTTGGTAGCTTGCCGCTGGGCGTCTGTGAAGTAGGCTGGCACTGTAATCACGGCTTGGGTAACAGTTTGTCCCAAATAAGCTTCAGCATCTTGCTTGAGCTTTTGGAGTACCATTGCCGAGATTTCTTGGGGAGTGTGAACCTTGTTCCGAATTTGGACGTTAACGGTATCGTCTTTGCCTTTTATGCAGGTATAGGGAGTCCGGGATCGTTCTTCTTCCGTGTCGTCCCACCGCCGTCCGATAAATCGTTTGATACTGTAGACAGTATTTACAGCATTAGTTACAGCTTGCCGCTTGGCTAGTTGACCTACTAAGCGATCGCCCGCCTTGCCAAATCCTACTATACTCGGAGTTGTGCGCCCGCCCTCGGAATTGGCGATCACGACGGGTTTACCGCCCTCTAACACAGCTACGCAACTGTTAGTCGTGCCTAAGTCAATTCCAATAATTTTTCCCATAGCGCCTCATAAAACTTTGTGGGATGTTTGGAAATCTCCAACTACAGGTTGGGAGATGAAAAACGACTCAGCTTGTTTAAACAAGCATTCCCAGACTAGATTTGTAGGAAATAAACTTGATGTCCTAAAGCAATATCAAAGACTGGTAAAAACATTTTTCAGAATTTTTGGATCAAGCGCTGACCTGCTTTTAGTCATCTTTAATTAATTTGGTGAGTCTGCCACCTTGGAACCCCCGAATTCTATTCGGGGGTCAGTGACTTTGAGGAATGCAGTAGCTTGTATCCCGATTAACCTTCTGAACTATCGGGATTTTCATCTGAGGCTACCACAGATAGCCCAGCCGCTGCAACTTTCACTTTGGCGTGCCGCAAGACGCGCTCGCCCAGAATGTAGCCGCGTTCTAGTTCTTGGATAATTGTTCCTTCCTCGTGTTCGTCAGTTGGCTCACTCAGCAGAGCTTCGTGGAGGTTGGGGTCAAACTGTTCGCCTTCGGGGCGCATCGGAGAAACCCCGATTTGCTTGAGGCCGTCTACCATTTGCTTGTAAACGCTTTGGTAGCTTTTGTGAATGTTCATTTCGCCATCGGTTTGCGGCTTGATGTGCGATCGAGCGCGCTCGAAATTGTCAATTACCGGCAACAGGGGTTTGATCGTGAGACACCTTGCCTGTAAATCTAGCTCTTCTTTTTCCTTTTGGGTACGCCTGCGGAAGTTTTCAAAATCTGCTGCTAAGCGGAGATTTTGATTTTTCAGTTCTTCTAGTTGAGCGGATGCGGCTTGCAACTGAGTTTTTAAAGCCTCTTTTTCCTCGGTTACCTGCGCCAGTTCCTTCTTCCAAGGCTCCGCCGCGTCTGCAGTCGGACTGTTTGTTGAACTGCCGGTGACGGTAGGCCCCGATGCGTTTGCTGGGGTGCGATCGCCCTGAGCACTTTGATAAGCTCGAGCAAGTTCGAGCTCCCAATCCGCCGATCCGTTCGAGTTTCCTGATGCCACCGGATTTTCACTTCCCATTGGCGAACCCTCTGAGGTGGTTTCCCCAGTTGAGCTAGGATCTTGATCTTGCTGTTTTTCCTCGTCAATCATAAAAGCTGCGCGACAGAACCCTATCAATTCTAGCAGATGCAGTTAACGCGGTAAATCTAGAGGACTCGAATTTACTGTGTATGGCACAATGTGAAAATAGGAAATCTTGCCTGCTCTGGATACATTGCTCAAAGCTTTCCATAAAATATTCAAAGGTCCGCTTAGATATTTACGTATAATATGGCCGCAATGGGGGCAACCCAACGTTTGTGGGTTCCTCATTTTTTATTAACGCGATCGCCTTGACAACACTTTTTATAAGTCTATTTTTCTGTTAAGAATACTACAAAATTTCCCACTTAGGAGGCGGGATGTTTCTAGGTTTGCTTAAAACGATAGGGGCTTAATTTTATCATCGGTCAGGCTGTTTTAGCCGCAAGCTGACGCTGGCATTTTTTACCATTTGCTGAGTTTCCCAAGTGGGGACAAAGAGGAATTTGTATAGAGTGACTAAGTAGCGATCTGTGTGCTTGTGTAACTCAAGCACTAGGTTTTTAATCTTGATGCGAATTGGGGCTGTGGTTTGGCTGATTCGATAACGCCGAAGTTGCTTGAAATCTCGACTTTTTGCCCGTTACAATGATAGAAATTAGCGGGTATCGCGGAGGTGCTCATCTGTAGATTAGATTGATATCTAATTTGCTTCTTTCAAACCTTTCTGAACCATTAAGCTTACGTGACAAAGGTTCAGACACCAAAGTATAATCAAAGTAATATTTACTGATCGAAAACTAGAGTTGCTCAAAATTTGCCGTGGGGACTGATGCAGCCGACGACCGGGCAGTGACCGATCGCAGATAATTAATCAAAATATATTTCAAAAGGGCGATCGAAGCTTTCGTAAAAGCTATCATCACAGAACATAGTTCATTTTTAATTGAGTAGAGCTAACCGCGCCACCACGGGCGCTGTAATTTGACCAAACAATTTGGGAAAATATAACAGCGTGGGAAGGTCACCCACCCTGCCCCGCTTTTATCTCCCGGTACGGGGAATCCCCAAATGATGTGCCCTGACGCTATAACGATAGTATCCCGCGAGTTAATCAGGTAAGTAAGCAACTTAGCACTCAACGAACAAGATTTGATGGCAAGAATCGGCAAACCCCTCCAACGTCTCGTCAATTTGTGGACGAAGCTTAGAGGTGACTGCGAGTTTACACTTGAGAGATAGGGATTGAGCAACAACATGATAGCTGATCCATAAGCAAAGAATACGGGGGTTAAAACCCCGCGTTGGTTTTCCTCTCAGCACTCTTTGTGACTGAGTTTCCCACCTATTGAGTGTTTTTTATGACTAGCACATCCCCGCTTCGCTCCACATCCATAGTTTCTGTGAGCCAATTTCCTCCGGCTCTCACCAAGATGATTCTGTCGGGTTACGTCAACGGCGAGCAAGTGAAGCAAGCTCAAATTGAAAGCCAGAAGTCGGGCAAGCGTTTGACGGAGGTATTAGAAGCACTTACCGGGCAGCCGTTACCCCCAGAATTGCTGCGACTTTACAAGAAGCAGCAGATGTTTGAACGGAAGATAGTCTACGGGGTTGAAGCATTTGACCCGGAGATGAGCGAAATGTCTAACGAGCAACTCGGAGTTATGCTCGACGCGTTGAAGATTTCGATCGACATTTGTCACCAAGGTCGGTTTTTACCCGTAGCGAAGACTGAAACTGAGCCGGCGGCGGTTTTAGTGGCAATGGTAGATCCCGACAACCTCAACGCTATAGAAGATTTGCGGCGGATTTTACAGCCTCACGGCTTGGCTTTGCAGCGACGGGTGATTACGCCAGACGACTATCAGGACATAACTTCTGCCTATCAAGAGGACCAAGTTAAGGTAGCAGCCAAAATGGCAGCAGCCGAAAAGCAGAGAAAGATGGATTTAGGGGAGGGAGATTTTGGCGAACTCTCGCTAGAAGAGGAGAGTGCCGACCAAGAAGACCTAGCTAACACCTTGGACGATGCTGAGGCCGCTCCGGTAATTAAGGCGGTCAATATCATTTTGGCTAAAGCTCTGTCGGAAAAGGTGTCTGACATCCACGTAGAACCTCAAGAAGAGTTCATGCGGATTCGGATGCGGAAAGACGGGGTACTGCAAGAGTATTTCCGGTTTCCCAAGCAGGTAGTCGCATCGATTACCGCTCGTTTCAAGATTATTGCCAACCTGGATATTGCCGAACGCCGACAAGCTCAAGACGGCCGCATCCGCCGGGTATTTGAGGGACGCACGGTCGATTTCCGGGTGAACAGCTTACCTTCGCGGTACGGCGAAAAAATCGTGCTGCGGATTTTGGACAGTTCCAGCACTCAGTTGGGCTTGGGTTTGTTAATCTCCGACCAGGAAACTCTGGCTTTAGTCCGAGAGAGTGCTAGCCGTCCGTTCGGACTGATTTTGGTGACGGGGCCGACGGGTTCGGGCAAGTCAACTACTCTCTACTCAATTCTGGCGGAACGGAACGATCCGGGGGTTAATATTAGTACGGCCGAAGACCCGATCGAATATGCTTTGCCAGGAATTACCCAATGTCAAGTAATTCGGGAAAAAGACTTGACTTTTTCCAACATTCTGCGGGCATTTTTGCGGCAAGACCCTGACGTGATGCTGGTGGGAGAAACGCGGGACAAGGAAACGGCAAAAACGGCTCTGGAAGCTGCTTTGACGGGACACTTGGTGCTGACGACGCTGCACACGAACGACGCGGCCGGGGCGGTCGCGCGTTTGGCCGAAATGGGGGTAGAACCGTTCATGGTTTCGGCCGCTCTGTTGGGCGTGTTGGCTCAGCGTCTGATGCGGCGCGTTTGCGACAAATGCTGCATTCCTTACCAGCCTACTGCCACAGAACTCGGCAAGTACGGTCTGTCGGCTTCTCAAGAAATTGATCTAACTGTTTACAAAGCCAACACTGTACCGGTGGAGGAAAGGAAGGAACTGGCAGAACGCGAGCAACTTTGTACCAAGTGCGCCGGCCTAGGCTACAAAGGACGGGTAGGGGTTTACGAGTTCCTGAAAAATACTGAGCGGCTTCAAACTCTGATCACTCAAGGAGCTCCTACAGAGCAAATTAAGGAAGCAGCAGTAGAAGAAGGGATGAAAACGTTGTTGGCTTACAGCTTGCAGTTGGTGCGGGAAGGCGCGACTACCTTTGAAGAAGTCGAGCGGGTGACGTTTACTGATTCGGGATTGGAGGCTGAACTGAAAGCCAAACGCAAGCAGGGACTTACCTGCAAAAGTTGTCGGGCGGAATTGAAGCCGGAGATGCTGGATTGTCCGTACTGCTTGACGCCACGCTTTGTGGATTGATTCAGCAGTTAACTGTTGACTGTTAACTGAGCTAGATTGGTCAATAACTATCAATTTGATCGAGGAGAGGTATCTATGGGTCTGATGATTGAAGACGTACTGGAGTCCCTGGTAGAGCAAGGGGGTTCGGACATACACATCCAAGCGGGCGCGCCTATATTCTTCCGAGTCAGCGGTAAACTAACTCCTCAGACGCAATACGGCGACATTCTGTCTGCTGAGGAAGTGCAGATCCTAATTTTCCAAATGCTCAACAATATGCAGCGCAAGCAGTTGGAAATGGAGTGGGAACTCGACTGCGCTTATGGTGTTCGGGGATTGGCTCGGTTTCGCGTTAATGTCTACCGGGAGCGGGGCGCTTGGGCGGCTTGTATGCGGGCTCTGGCTTCTAAGATTCCTAACGCAGATGCTTTAGGCGTGCCGCAGATTTTGCGGGATCTGACGGAAAGACCCAGGGGTATGCTGTTGGTGACGGGACAAACGGGTTCCGGGAAAACTACTACGATGGCGGCTTTGTTGGATCTGATCAACCGCACGCGGGCCGAACATATTCTAACAGTGGAAGACCCGATCGAATATGTGTTCCCTAATATCAAGAGTTTGTTTCACCAGCGTCAAAAGGGCGAAGATACTAAGAGCTTTGCTAATGCGCTCAGAGCAGCTTTGCGCGAAGATCCAGATGTGATTCTGGTGGGGGAAATGCGGGACTTGGAAACGATCGGTCTGGCAATTTCGGCTGCGGAAACGGGTCACATGGTGATGGGAACGCTGCACACTAATTCGGCGGGTGCAACGATCGATCGGATTTTGGACGTGTTCCCGCCAATTCAACAACCCCAGGTTCGCGCCCAGGTGTCTAACTCTTTGGTGGGAATTTGCAGTCAAAATTTGGTTGTGAAAGTTGGGGGCGGCCGCTGCTGCGCTATGGAAATCATGGTAAATACTCCAGCTATGGCTAACTTGATCCGGGAGGGCAAAACTCCGATGATTTACTCCCAAATCCAAATGGGGGCGAAATTGGGCATGAGGACGATGGAAATGGCCCTCGCTGAACTTTACAAGAGCGGTAAAGTCACTTGGGAAGCGGCAATGAGCAAGGCTTCTAAGGCTGACGAACTCGAACGCTTGATCGGCCCAGCACCTGTTGGTGGCGCCAAGGTAGGAGCTCATTAATTCCGTCAGCAGTCATTAGTCAGGAGTCTGCCGACTGAATTAATGACTGATGACTGATGAGTCATAACTTTTTTTTTAATAAATTTTCAGAGGTGAGCTGTGGCTACCAACGTTATCCGCGAAAAACCGAAAGGTGGCTTTGATTTCAGTAAGATTCAGGAGCAAATTGAGTATAACCTTACCAGTCTTACTGTTAAGGATATGGCTATTTTTGCTCGTCAGTTTGCGGCTATGTTTAATGCAGGGGTGGCGATCGTGAGATGCCTTTCCGTGCTGCACGAGCAGTGTTCTAATGCTAAACTGAAGCGAGCGCTCAGGAGCATGAATGCTGACGTGCAGGAAGGGATAAACTTGGCCGAGGCGATGGCTAAGTTTCCTGATGTTTTTGACCAACTGTTTATCAGTATGGTTGCGGCGGGAGAAGTCGGGGGGGTGCTAGATGAAACCCTAGACCGTCTGGCCGTGATGATGGAAAAAAATCACAAGACGGAGGCTGAAATTAATTCGGCGATGTCTTATCCGAAGACTGTGTTCTTTATTGCGATCGTGATTTTTTTCGCAATGACCATATTCTTGCTACCAACTTTCGCTAAAATCTTTAAGGATATTGGTGCAGATTTGCCGGCTTTTACACTGTTTATGTTGGCAATTAGTGCATTTTGTACGGCTTGGCCTCCGATCCAGCAGATAACAGTTATTGGGGTGATTATAGCGCTCAAAATAGCCTTCGATATGTACTACAAAACTCCAATAGGTCGCCTACAAATTGATAGGATTGCGATGAAATTGCCGATTTTTGGAGATTTGATCGAAAAATCTGCTGTGGCTCGGTTTTGCGTGATATTTGGGTCGCTGACCCGATCGGGCGTGCCGATCCTCAATTCTTTGGAAATTGTGCGAGATGTGGCTGGAAATCAAGCGATATCTAATGCGATCGAATATGCGAGACAGGAAATTCAAAGCGGCGGCATGATCAGTATTGCTTTGCAAGAACAAGCTGTTTTTCCGTCTTTGGCCATCCAAATGATGGCGATTGGCGAGGAGACAGGGGAACTTGACAAGATGCTGATGAAAGTTGGCGCTTTCTACGAAACGGAAGTAGAAGAAGCAGTAAAAGGACTTACCAGTATGCTAGAACCTCTGATGATTGTGGTCGTCGGTGGTATCGTAGGTTCGATTTTGCTATCGATGTATCTGCCGATGTTCGCAGTGTTCCAAAAGCTGTAAAAAAGGGGTAATTAGTTATTAGTTATTAGTTAGTATCCATTAACGCATGACCAATGACTATTTTACTCGTTCCCAGGCTCAGCCTGGGAATGCCTTTGCAGGAGGGACAGCATTAAAAGGACAAAAAAATTTGGAGGCTATGCTCCAAATGTTCATTATCAGGGTATTCCTGGTAACGATAAACGATAGATTAATTAGCAATTAGCAGCAATTAGTAATTACTTATTATTTTGTTTGAAAATGTCTGTTAAACAATCACATTACGAGGCTTTACTAGCAGAGTACAGCGAATCTTCCGCCGCGATCGCCCTGCTGAAAAAATATCGGGTTTACATGGAAATGATTCCGAGTATCCGCCGCGCCCATGATAGTTTAATCACAATTCCTTTGCCAATTGCGCGCTTGCGGGACGGAGTTTCTTATGCGGGAAGGGGCGGCACTAGCATATCGCCGGGGCAGGCAGTTTGTTTGCCCTGCGATTTGGCGATTTTGATGTGCGATCCTGAATGGAAAGTTAAAATTGGAGTGGAAATTTTGATTTTCATTCATCGTCCGGGCGAAGAGTTTTCTGAGTTGCTAGGCCGCTGGCGACAGTCTCAGGTTTGGCTGGATAAAGGTTACGAATGGGTGATGCCATACCGCTACAGACATATTTACAGCGATGAAGCTGAGGCTGTTCATCCGCTATTTGTTTTGTTTGACGAAACGCCGGAACTGATTCAACGGGGTTTGATGGCTGCTGGTTTACCCTTTGTGGTGGAAAGTTTCGACTCTGACATTGAGGAAGTAGAGGAGGAAGAGTTTCTAGGTAGCGGGGAACTGGGAAGTATTGGTGAAGAGAGTTTTGATTTGTAGGGTTGGGTGCGATCGCATATAGCCATCGTATTGCTTGATGTAAAGTAGATTTTTTTCAACCAACCGCAGAGGGCGCTCTTGGCGCAGAGAAAGAGAAAAGAGAGAAATATTGATATTTGCCAATGCCGAATCTGGTTGTTATATGCAGAGGTTCAAAGATATTTTGGGTGGGAAAAGGAATGTTTATGCTCCACAGGTAGATCATATTTTAAACAATGGAATTAATCGATCGCTTTGTCATTTTTGGCTCGCTCGAAAACGGATAGAAGCCCCCAACGTGGTGGAGAGATAAAAATTTTAGACGAATGTTCAAGCTCTCAGATTCATCTGTGGAGTAAATCTAAAATCTCAAATATAATGATTCCTCTAGATAGACCGCAAACGTTGGCTTTTATGCTGCTTGCGTCGCCTAAAGTAAAGGTGTGGGTTGAGATTTAGCCCTTGAACATGATATCATCGGCGTCTTGAATTTTGTTTATTAATTAGATTTAATTTTTTTAATATAAACTTAACTAAATGAACTGCAGAGAGCACCGAGGCGGGAGAAAGAGCCAATTATAAATTTATATGAGTACAATTTTTTATTAAATAGGAGTTATGGAAATGAGAGTGTTAAAATCCTGGCGTTTAGTTTTATTAGGTCTAGTTTTTGGGATGGCTGTAATTTTATCAAATTGTGGCACGCCCTCAAACACGGTTAGCAATAATTCTTCAACTTCGACAACTCCTGCTGTGGCTCCACCGGGAGCTTTAGTTTACGGTGCGGGCGGGCCGCCGGTCAATCTGGAACCGGGAAATATTACTGATGGCAATTCGGTGGTTGTTATCGACCAAATTTACAATCGCTTGACTGATTTCAAACCGGGAACTGTGGAACTTGAACCGAGTCTGGCTACTGAATGGTCAAGTTCTAAAGATGGTAAAACTTGGATTTTTAAGTTGCGTTCCGGGGTAAAGTTTCACGACGGCACGGATTTTGATGCGGAAGCTGTTAAGTTTAATGTAGAGCGCTGGTGGGATGTCAAAAATCCTAACGGTTTTCGAGAAGGGGGCAAGAATTATCCGATTTGGAAAGATTTTTTTGGCGGGTTTAAGGGAGAAAAAGATTCTTTAGTAAAAGATGTGGCGGTTGTTGATAAGTCTACAATTAAATTTGTTTTGAATCGACCTTTTGCTGCTTTTCCGTCGGCGATAGGTTCCGCTTATTTCGGGATGGCGAGTCCGGCGGCGGTGAAAAAAGCGGGTGCTAAGTACGGCACTCCGGGGTCGCTGGCGGTGGGTACGGGGCCTTTTGTGTTTCAGGAATGGCGATCGGGCGATCGCATTGTTTTGGAGAAAAATCCGAGTTATTGGAAAACTGGCACGCCAAAAGTCAATCAATTGGTAATTCGTTTTGTTGACGATCCGGCGGCGAGACTGGCTCAGTTGCGAGCAGGACAACTTGATTTTACTGTGGATTTAACGCCGGATCAACTGCAAGAAGTTCAGGGAGATTCTAATTTAGAAGCTGTTGTTCGACCCTCTTTTAATGTCGGTTATTTAGGGTTAAATCCGAGTTACGAACCTTTGTCAAAGCCGGAAGTCAGGCGGGCGATCGCCCAAACAATTAACAAGCCAGCAATAGTCAAAGCTTTCTGGGGAGAACTGGGAAAACATGATTCGCAATTTATCCCGCCTGCGCTGAATTGGGCGGCGTCTGATAAAGTTAAAGATTATGAATTTAACCCGCAGCAAGCTAAAGCAATGCTCGCGAAAGCCGGTTATCCGAACGGTTTTGATTTGGATTTGTGGTATATGCCCGTCAGCCGTCCCTATTTTCCCACGCCGAAGCCGATTGCTGAGGCTTTTGCGGCGGATTTGAGCGCGATCGGGATTCGGGTAAAATTGCTGACTAAAGATTGGTCTGCTTATTTAGCCGATCGGGTAAAACCTCCCGGCTTTCAAGCTTTTATGATGGGTTGGATTGGAGATTACGGCGATCCAGACAATTTTTATTATCCTCACTTCGGGCCTGGTTCCACGGGGGATTTGGGAAATTGGAAAAATCCGAAAGTTCTGGAACTTTTGGATCGGGGGAGGGCGAGTGGCGATAAAGCAGCTAGGGCGAAAATTTATGCCGAAGTTAGCGAGATTTTGCATGGGGAAGCTGTGCGTTTGCCGATCGTACATTCGCAGCCGCTTTTAGGGAAACGCAAGAATATTCAAGGTTGGATTCCAAGTCCTTTGGGGTCGGAGTCTTTTGAGGATGTTAGTAAGTCTTGAAAATCGGGGAGAATGTGCGTTGCTAAGCACCCTACATTATACTTCTTCTCATTGCGATCTGATTTTGCTTAAAGCTTTGCAATTGCTTTCCTTCGGAGCGCGAAAGCTAACACTCTCGCAATGACAAATAGTTTTATCGGATTTTAAGCACAATCGTAGGGTGCGTCAGCACACTAAAACTTCGGAAAATTTAACAAGTCTTCAAGCTGACGCACCCTACAAGCTAAAATAAAGCCATGTTTCAATATATTGTTAAACGTTTGCTGGGACTATTGCCAGTCCTTTTCGGAATCACTCTGCTAGTATTTATATTTTTGCATTTGATACCCGGAGACCCAGCTACAGTGCTTTTGGGAGAACGGGGAACTCCCGAACAAGTGGAAGCTTTGAAAGCAAGGTTGGGTCTGAATCAGCCTTTGCCTTTGCAATATTTGGCGTTTTTAGGGAGTTTGCTGCGCTTTGATTTGGGAAATAGCATTATTAGCGGTATTCCCATAATTGATGAAATTAGAAGTCGCTGGCCTGCTACTTTTGAACTGTCTGTGGTGGCGATGTTGGTGGCACTTTTTATCGGAATTCCGGCGGGGATTTTGGCTGCTGTCCGGAAAAATAGCTGGCTGGACAATCTCGCGATGAGCGGTTCGTTAATTGGCGTATCTTTGCCGGTGTATTGGTTGGGATTGATGTTGATTTATTTGTTTGCTGTTTATCTGAAATGGCTCCCTCCAAGCGGGCGGATTACTGTAGATTTGGGGTTTGGTTTTAAGTCGATTACGGGTGTTTATGTTTTGGATTCTTTGCTGAGGTGGGATTTGGTTGCTTTGCGAGATGCGATCGCCCATTTAATCCTTCCCGCTTTGACTTTAGGAACTATTCCTCTGGCTATTATAGCTCGCATCACTCGTTCTGCAATGCTGGAAGTGCTTTCTCAAGATTACATCCGCACTGCAAGGGCTAAGGGATTGCCGGAATATTGGGTGATTTTGAAACACGCTTTGAAAAATGCGTTTTTGCCGATCGTCACAACTATAGGTTTGCAGTTCGGCACTCTTTTAGGCGGCGCTATTCTGACGGAAACGATTTTCTCCTGGCCGGGAATTGGTTCTTGGATTTATACGGGTATTCTGACCCGGGATTACCCAATTGTCCAAGGAGGAGTAATTTTTGTAGCTGTAACTTTTGTACTAATTAATCTGGCGGTTGATATTTCCTATGCTTTTTTCGATCCGAGAATTCAGTACCGTTAATGAAAAGGAAATCAGACACGAAATGCTTGTTTAACATGCGGCTGCTGCAGGTAGTAAATGCTAGCCACTGCAAAACCCAGAGTTAAAAAATTGACTGCTGTACCGCCGCGGCCAAACATTCTAACAATTTGCACGATGGTGGCGATGATATGGACAATTAACGTTCCCGTCCAAGCCCAATTTTTGACTTGAAACAAACCCCAAGTTAAGAGTAAGGATAGGAAACCTAATATGAAACTGATCGCAGCAAAAATTCCAATCAAGCCGCCAATTACAGCCCCAATTTTTGCCCCGCCGAAAGCCGCACCGAGACCGCCAAAAATGCCTGGAAAAAGTAAGATCAACAAGCCTTCAAGCAGACTGAAAATGCCGCTAATTAGCTGCAAGATTGCCAAAACTGTAACGCTTTGAGGACGATTCATTGTTTTGATTTTCCATTTTTAACGGATTTGAAAAATATTTTAACCTGTTGGGGGCACAGGGCGGAAATGTATTCAGGATTTACGCACCGCTACCCGTCGAACGGAGTTTCTGCGGGGATTCTTCGCGGACAAACCTGTTATTTCTCGCAGAAGCCGGGTTTATGAGAGTATGCGTCTTAATATTTTGCCCTTAGGAGCTTAGAACTGGCAGAGCCCGCTGCGCTCGCGAACACGAGTCCGCAATGACCTAGTGACGGTTGATCGCCCGCTGTCAGATCCGCCTTTGTTGCTGGTGAGGAGCGCGCCCCGAGATCCCAAAAATGATATTATTTACTAAAATATATTTTAATTGGCCAGTAGCCGGGAGAGATTCTGTTTGGGCCCACCTCTTTAGGCTGAAAAAACTTAACATTATTTAATAAGTTGCAACGATTAGCTATAATTGCTTACAGGTGCTGGTTGGGGAACTTTTTTTAAATCACCCGATCGGATGAGTCTGATAGACGATGCCAAGCATCAGCAAAAATTTTACCTTTAAAGGTAATCCTGAGATTAAATTAGGTGAGTCGGTATGATCGTTAGCCCTAAAAAGGAAACTGCTCAGGTCAAGGTGGAAGATACTCAGACTTTAGACACCAAGGCCGCAGAGACCAAAATTGCAGATAACAAAACCGCCCAAAAGCAGTCTCCGAAGAAACCCGCGCGCAAACCGCAGCGGTGGGCGATTGGGTTGGTTGCAGCCGGGTTGCTAGCTGTGCCGACCACCATATATATAGCAAAAAGTCGATCGCAGCCGAAAGTAGATGCGATCGCCACTATGACAGTGCCGGTGGAAGCGCAAAACCTCACGGTGCGGATCACATCGAGCGGCACGGTGCAGCCCGTACAGCGCGTGAATCTCAGCCCCAAAGGCTCCGGCCGCATAGCAGAATTATTTGTCGAACAGGGCGATAAAGTGGAAGCAGGACAAATCGTGGCCCGCATGGAAAGCCGCGATGTAGAAGCTCAACTGGCTCAAGCTAAAGCCCGCGAAGCCAGCGTGCGAGCCAAACTCGCCCAAATCGAAGCCGGAAATAGATCGGAAGACATCGCCAGCGCCCGAGCGCGCTTAGATCAAGCCGAGGCCAGTCTCGCGCAAGCCCAAGCCGGCAGCCGCGTTGAAGAAGTTGCAGGAGCCAGAGCCCGCTTGCAGCAAACTCAGGCTGGATTGCAGCGACTGCGAGCTGGCAGCCGGGTTGAAGAAGTCAGCCAAGCGCGAGCTCGTTTAGCACAAGCTCAAGCTCGTTTAGCAGATGCTCAAACCGGCAGTGTCAAACAAGAAATTGCCCAAGCACAAACGCAAATTGACTCGAGTAAAGCCCAAGCCGAACTAACCGCTCAACGGGTAGAACGCAATCGCCCGCTAGTGGAAGAAGGCGCTCTGGCTAAAGATAAACTGGATGAACTGATCAAAGAAAATCGCACTGCTCAAGCTAAATTAATAGAATCCCAAAGACGCCTGCAACAACTGCAAGAAAGTCGGGAGTCGCAAATTCAGCAACTGCAAGCTGCTGTGCAAGTCGAGCAGCAAGCATTGAAGCAATTGCAAAACGGCACGCGATCCGAAGAAATTGCTCAAGCCGAAGCAGAAGTGGCCGAAGCAAAAAGCAAATTAGCGCAAGTAGAAAACGGCAACCGTCCAGAAGAAATCGCCAAAGCCGAAGCAGCAGTTGCTGAAGCAAAAAGCCAATTGGCGGCACAAGAAAACGGTTCTCGCCCGGAAGAAATAGCTCAAGCTCAAGCTGAATTAGCCGAAGCTCAAGCTCAAGTCCGCTTTCAAGAAGTGCAGTTAGAAGATACGAAAGTTCGCGCTCCTTTTGCTGGAATAATTACCCAAAGATACGCAATCCAAGGAGCCTTTGTAACTCCGGCAACTTCGGCCTCGGAAGCTACTTCGGCAACTTCCACATCGATTGTCGCTCTCGCAAGAGATGTGGAAGTTTTAGCGAAAGTCCCGGAGGCTGATATCAGTCAAATTAAACCGGGCCAAGAAGTTGAAATAGTGGCTGATGCTTATCCAGATAAAGTGTTTAAAGGTCGCGTTAAATTAATTGCGCCGGAAGCTGTTAAGGAACGGGATGTGACGCTATTTCAAGTTCGAGTTGCCATTGATACAGGCAAAGAGTCGCTGCAATCGGGGATGAATGTAGATTTGAGATTTGTCGGTCAAAAGCTGAGCAATGCTTTAGTTGTGCCGACGGTGGCAATTGTGACTAATAAAGGTCAAACGGGTGTGCTAGTTCCTGATGAGAAACAACAGCCGAAGTTTAAGCCTGTTACGGTTGGCTCGACTATTGGCAACAAAATTCAGATTTTAGAGGGTGCAAAAGCGGGCGATCGCGTTTTTACCGAACTTCCTCAAGGTAAAAAGCTGGAGGATATTATCAAGAATCAGAAATAGGGCATGGGGCAGAGGGCAGAAGGCATTACCAATTGTGAATTGCAAATTGGTTGTTTGTTATTTGTTATTTCATGGTTGCTCCTTTTTCCCTCTTCCCTCTTCCTTCTTCCTTCTTCCTTCTTCCTTCTTCCTTCTAAAAATTATGGATATTGTTGAAAGCGTCAAAATGGCCGTCACAACTTTGATGGCAAACAAGCTTCGCAGCACCTTGACGATGTTAGGAATTATCATAGGCAATGCTTCTGTCATTTCGATGATCGGTATCGGGGAAGGAGCTCAAACATTTATCGAGGGACAAGTTAACTCTCTGGGTTCAAACTTGCTATTTATTATTCCCGGAAGTCCTGAAGCCCAAAGCCGCCCAGTGATTCCGCCCCAGACTTTAGTAGTGGAAGATGCAGAGGCGATCGCATCTCAAGTTCCTTCTGTCCAAGAAGTCGCACCAACTCTCAATGACAGTCAACTCGTTACCTACCGCAACAAAAATGTCTCATCTTCTATTGTCGGAACTACCCCAGAATTTCTGACAGTCAGAAGCTTTGATGTTGGTCAAGGTCGTTTTTTAAGCAAATTAGATTTAGAAAGACAAGAAAATGTGGTTGCTTTAGGATCGGAAGCAGCCGAACAATTATTTGGCAATACGCAGCCAGTTGGTCAATACATTCGCATCAAAAACTCGACGTTTCAAGTGATTGGAGTCATGCAGGCAAAAGGTTCCAGCTTTGGCGACAATCAAGATATGAACGTTTATTTGCCGCTGACAACAATGGCCAATCGGATCGTAGGTCGCTCGTCTCCCTACGGTACAAAAGTAACATTTATTTCGGTTGCAATTAAAGATGAAACCATGATGCAAGCCGCCCAATTTCAAATAGAAAATCTGCTCAGATTGCGTCATAAAATCACTAAAGAGGATGATTTTACTGTTCGCAACCAGAAAGATTTAATGAATACTTTGGGCAGTATTACTGGTGCTTTGACGTTGATGTTGGCTTTTGTGGCGGCAATTTCGCTGTTTGTGGGGGGCATCGGGATTATGAATATCATGCTGGTTTCTGTTACCGAACGCACGAAGGAAATTGGGCTGAGAAAGGCGATCGGAGCATCTCCGCAGGATATTCTGATTCAGTTTATGATAGAGGCTGTGATTTTGTCGGCGGCAGGCGGGGCGATCGGCACTGGATTCGGTATCGGCGGCGTGCTTTTAGTAGCTGCTTTTACTCCCCTGCAAGCTAGCGTTTCCCCAGTGGCGATCGCACTTGCAGTCGGTGTTTCCGGCAGCATCGGCTTATTCTTCGGCATTGTACCCGCAAAACAAGCTGCTAAATTAGACCCGATTGTGGCATTGAGAAGTGCTTAATTAGTTTGTTGACGGTTGGCTGTTGAAGGTTGACTGTGGACTTGTAGTAATTAATTATTAAGTGTGTCATTTTCGCTGTGCGTCGCAATCCCAATGCCCTGGGATTTTGACGCACAGCAAACCATGACATAGGGCTGTCTTTCTTGTTTCTTCTTGTTCATTTAAAAAAAATATGAATTTTATTGAAAGCGTCAAAATGGCAGGTCAAACACTGCTAGCAAACAAAACTCGCAGCAGTTTAACCATGATTGGCATGATTGTCGGCAACGCATCAGTAATTGCCATGATTGGAATTGGAGAAGGAGCTCAAAAATTTGTAGCAGGACAAGTTCAATCCCTGGGTACAAACGTATTAATCGTGAGGCCTGGAGTTCCCAACGCTAGGCGAAGTTCTCTGACAAACGTGCCTCAAACTCTCGTATTGCCAGATGCAAAGGCGATCGCAACTCAAGTCCCCTCCGTTCAAGGCGTGTCAGCGGAACTTAACAGTTCCGAAATAGTTCGCTACAGCAACAAAAATGTTTCGGCTCTAATTTTTGGCACGATCCCCGAATTTCTAGAAGTCAGAAGCTTTGAAATGGCAAAAGGGCGGTTTTTGACCGAACTTGATGTTAAGCAAAGTAACCAAGTTGTGGTTCTCGGTTCAGAATTAGCGGAGAAACTTTTTGGCAATACAAATCCCTTGGGCGAACAGGTGCGTATCCAAAATGTCAGCCTCAAAGTAATTGGAGTATTGGCGCCCAAAGGCACCTCTTTTGGTACGAATTTTGACAATTCCGCCGCTGTGCCGATCGCCACAATGGCCAATCGCATAGTCGGGCGCAAATCTCCCTACGGTTTGGCGGTCACGTCGATATTTATTTCGATTAAAGATGAATCGCAAATGGACGCGGCGCAATTTCAGGTGGAAAACCTGCTGAGATTGCGACACAAAATTACTACCGAAGATGATTTTAGTGTCAGAAACCAGAAAGATTTAATGGCAAGAATGGGGGCAATTTCCGGCGCTTTGACTCTCATGTTAACTGCTGTTGCCAGCATTTCCCTATTAGTCGGCGGCATTGGGATTATGAACATTATGCTTGTGTCTGTTAGCGAACGCACTCAGGAAATTGGGCTCAGAAAGGCGATCGGCGCATCCCAACAAGATATCTTGTTTCAATTTATTGTAGAAGCTGTAATTTTGTCGGCTGCCGGAGGGATAGTCGGTACTTGCGTAGGTGTGGGCGGTATCTTGCTTGTAGGTAATTTCACGCCCTTGCAAGCTGGTATTTCGCCCGTAGCGATCGCCCTTGCTGTCAGTGTATCCGGTGCAGTTGGCCTCTTCTTCGGCGTTGTCCCCGCCCGCCAAGCCGCCAAACTAGACCCGATCGCAGCCTTGAGAAGTGCTTAATCAATATATACTTACTCAGTTACACAATCCCCACCTTTTATGAAGGTAAAAATTAAATGGCTCTACATTAAAAAAAAATGTTTTTTTGTAAAACTTTAACTAAGTTGCAGTATGGGAGGCAGTTTTAAGGACTGTATTTTTACGCACATTTAGATCGCAAAACTTTATAAAAAGCCCATTAAATATTAAAGATTCAATAAAGCGGGGTTGTGGTGTTTACATCTCCGCCAGAAAGTTTAATAATATTAAACTAGGGGTAAACACACTTAAGCATCTATAGAGTTTACGAAACCTTTGCGATTTAATCAAAATATCCAATAAATAAACATGGCATCCCTCTCCCCAACTCCTAACTTTGACTATTTCCAAGGAACCACCGAAGCAGACAGATTTAACGCCTTGGATGGCAACGACATCATTTATGCCAACAGCGGAGACGACTATCTAGAAGGCGATGCAGGCAAAGACAAAATCTGCGGCGACCCAGGCAACGATACGATTCTTGGCGGTGCGGACAATGACATCCTCTGGGGAGGCAAAGGCACCGACCTAATTGGTGGCGATTCGGGGAACGACATCATCTACGCGGGCGCAGGCAGCGATACCATGAGCGGCGGCACAGGCGATGATATATTTGCCATTGCTAAAGGCAGCGGCGGCCCAACTGTAGCCACAGCCGACTACATCGCCGACTTCGGCAACGGCAATGACCAAATTCGCTGGGTAGACGGCCTCACATTTGAAGATTTAAACATCCAGCAAGGCACCGGTGCCAACAGCAACAGCACCGTAATTCAAGACAAACTCACGGGCGAATATTTAGCAGTCTTGCAGGGAGTCAACAGCAACACAATCAACCGCGACCAATTCACAAATCAGCTATCGGCAAACCCTGTCATCGAGTGGAACGGAGTCATGCTGAATGCAGTGCGGACAGCCAGCACCGCGCCTCCCCTCGCCTCCCGCAACATGGCAATGGTTCACGCAGCCATTTACGATTCTGTTAACTCCATCAGCAAAAAATACACCCCTTACCTCGTGGAAATAGACCCACCAGCAGGCACATCAGCAGAAGCAGCCACCGCCGCGGCCGCCCACCGCGTCTTAGTCAGCGTCTACCCAGCGCAAGCAGCCACATTCAACGAAGTATACGCATCGTCTTTAGCTAAAATTACCGACGGCAAAGCCAAAGAAGACGGGATTGCCCTCGGACAGCAAGTTGCTGACCAAATTATCAGTTCGCGGAGTACAGACGGCATCACGAAAGTAGTGCAGTACACCCCCTCAACCGACCTTGGCAGTTGGGTGCCGACTCCCCCCGCCCTTGCCGCTGCGCTGGCGCCACAGTGGGCAGAAGTTACTCCCTTTGCGATGACTAGCGGTTCTCAGTTCCGCCCGGACGGCCCGCCCGCCCTTGAAAGCGCCCAGTACGCAGAGGAACTTAACTACGTCCAAGAAATGGGCAAAAGTGACAGCCTCACGCGCACCCCAGACCAAACTGCGATCGCCAAATTCTGGGCCAACGGCGCTGGGACGTTTACGCCTCCGGGCCACTGGAACCAAATCGCCGAAGAAACAGCGACTCTCACGGGTCAATCCTTAGAAGATAGCGCCCGCTTGTTCGCCCTGCTGAATATTGCTCTGGCCGATGCAGCTATTAGCTGCTGGGATGCCAAGTACCAGTACAATTTATGGCGGCCGGTGACAGCTATCCGCCAAGCTGACACAGACAACAATCCCGAAACGACAGCCGACGCCCAGTGGACGCCGCTGCTAACTACTCCGCCGTTCCCTGAGTACACGTCGGGCCATAGTACCTTTAGCGGTGCGGCAGATCCTATTATGAGTTCTGTATTTGGTTCGGATTACGGCTTTGGAGATCGGGGAGACAGGACTGTCAACAGTTTGCGAACCTTTGAAAACTTCAGCGAAGCGGCCGATGAATCGGGCATGAGTCGCATTTACGGAGGCATTCATTTCATGAGTGCTAACGTAGATGGTTTGAGTGCGGGTAGAAATGTGGGGAACTATGTTGTCCAGAATTTCTTAAAGGCTTAGGAAAGTCGGGGCGGGTTTACGAGATTATTGGTTTGAGCTTACATCTTTCACCATTTTCAAGAACGGGCAAGATGCCGGTTCCACAAAACTCAATTTTATTGTCGAATGGGCATCTTGCCCGTTCCGCAAGATGCCTGTTTTACAAGAAATCAACTCTTTGTGGAACAGGCATCTTGCCTGTTGCTAATTATTCCAGCAGTTCTACAGTGCCGAGATACCCGTCTACTCGTACTTTTTGACCGTCTCGCAAGCGAGTGGTCGCTTCAGAAATATTCATGACTGCGGGAATTTTGTACTCGCGAGCGATTATTGCTCCGTGAGATAGTTGGCCGCCAACTTCGGCTATAATTGCTGTTGCTCCTAATAGCAGCGGTGCCCAACCTGCATCGGTGTAAGGAACTACTGCGATCGCATTTTCTCCTAAATCTGTGCTCGCGGTGCGGCAAATCTTGACAAAGCCTTCGACACGACCAATACTTGCTGGAATTCCCTGCATGATATTAGTTGCGGATGTGGCAAGTTCGATCGACCTTTTCTGAGAATTCGGCAGCAAATTGCCGTAGACTACAGGGGGAATCGGGCGATCGCGATCGGCTAAGAGGCGATCGCGCCTTTGGCTAATTGTATCCTTAAACGAAACACTCGCCCCGCTGCGAATCCACTGCTGAATTTCCCCAAATTCCAGATAAAAAATATCCCCGCTTTCCTGAAACACCTGCATTGCCAATCCGCAAGCTTCAATCTCCAAAAAAGTCCAGCGTAAATGAGCCAACAACCGCGCGTAGATTTGGCTAATTTCGTTTTTGACGCTCGCTCGCTCCTGACATTTATCTAATCGCCACTTCTGCCCCAACGTCAAGCTTAATTTCCGCTTTTCGACTAAAGTAATTTCGGCTTTTTGAGCCATAGTTATTAGCAGTTTTTGGTAAGTTTCCGGCTGTTCTCGCCAAGTAGGAACTGCAATATCAGTTCCCACTTCGCTCAAATATCCGTAGATATCAAGCCACTTTTCAAATTCTGCTTGTAAAGGGGGAGTTTCAGCAAATGTCTGTGCTAAATGTGCGAATGAAACAGTTTCGTCAGGCTGCGAAACAGCAGCTTGCCGCAATTTCTTAGCCAACTGCTGCAACCCTCGCACCGAAGCAATTTCAGGAGCGCTGTCATTGTCCAGCCATTCATCAGAAACGCGAAAAATTGCCTTGCGAATAGCCAGCCCGATCGGCCCTAATATATTGTAGTAAGTAATCGGTTTTAGCAACTCCTGAATTTGTTCGGCTCTCTCCAACAATTCCGTTAAATCCGTTGCCGAACTTCCTTCTTCCTTCTCCAATTTTTGGAGTGCGGGGAGGAAAATAGAAGTGCGATCGCGTTTAAATTCTGCATTCAGCGCCCTCTCCCGTTGCACCAAACGCCACAAACCGGGCAAAGAAGGCAAAATCTTGCCCAAAGGCGGCTTGCCCATTTTTTGCCCTCTCAGCAAAAATTCCAAACCCTGCTCTGGCAATCCCATCATCCGAAAAATTTCGCCCAACAAAGTCGCATTAAAATAGGCGTGAGAACCAAGCAAAGTTGCCGTTTCGTTAAAATTTAAACCGATCGCGCGATCGCCCAAAACCACCTGAAAAATCTCTCCCCACACCCCGCAAGTCAACGGCCGATTAATCGACCAAGTTAGCGGACGAATTGCACCGGGAATCACTTCTGCTGCAATAGTGCGCGTCCAAAACGGCTGTAAATTTGTAATCGGTCGGCTTTGCAAAATCCAAACTTTTTCCCCGTCCCAACTCCACTCAATATCCTGCGGGATGCCGTGAAAAAAAGCTTCGATTGCTTGCGCTTGTTTCACCAATTTTGCTATAATCGATTTATCAATAATTGAATTATTTTCAAATTCACTTAAACTTTCTTCTAATGATTCAGGTATACTAAAATCTATTTCTAAATGAACCGGAGTAACTTGTCCGCCGACAACTGATTCAGCACCTCCAGGCAAAGCTTCAATAATAATCTGGGAACCGCCATCTAAAGGATTGCGGCTGAACATGACTCCCGCAATTTGGCTGTCAATGTAAGGCTGAATCAATACAGCCATTTGGGTATTGGGAAGTTGTCGTTGGCGGCGGTAAGCCACAGCTTCGGAAGTCCAATAAGACTGGCGGCAGCGATTAATTGCATCGAGCAATTCGGCTTCGGTGAAAACAGGGCCAATAGTTTGATATTGTCCCGCGGCCGAACTCGTATCGCCATCTTCTCCCGCAGCAGAAGAACGCACAATCATTCGATTTTGGATTTTGGATTTTAGATTTTGGATTACAGAATTACTGATTAACAGTCGATCGGCATTTTCCTCATCCCCTCTTCCCTCTTCCTTCTTCCCTCTTCCTTCTTCCTTCTTCCTTCTTCCTTCTTCCTTCTCCCCTCTTCCTTCTTCCTTCTTCCCTCTTCCTTCTTCCTTCGATGACAATATAAAACCCGTAGGTACGTTAAAACCTGCGCGTTTCAGTTGAGACAATTTAGCAGCTTTATCGCCGCAGATTGCAGCATCTAACGAGTCATCAAGAGAAAACAATTGTTCTGATTTAGATAAAGCCATATCATCACCCTGAGTGAAATTAATTGCTGCTAACAACAAAGCTAATCCTGTTGCTGCTAAAAATTCAGGCATTGATTGTCGCCACACCCAAACCCAGATTGGGGTACACAGACACCCGCAACGGGAAGCAAAGAGTCTCGCCCGATCGCCCTCACCCCACCACCGCTGTGCCAAACCCCACGCCAGCAGCCCCCAAATGCCGGATGATACAGCCACTGGCGGCGAAAATACCAAAAGACCCCAAACCGCGTTGGTCACGCCTCCACCTCGGGCGATCGCATATCTGCCCGCAACTAGAGGAATTAACAGGGCGATCGCGATCGCAGGTGCATCCGGGAAGCAAAATCGCCCCGCCAAAACTGGCACAATACCTCTGGCAATTTCTACCAACACCGCAGCAATTCCCGCTAATTTCCCCCCGTGAATGAAAGCTGCAGACACCCCCACATTCCCCGTGCCCAGCGCCCTCAAATCTCGGCGGCTAAACACTCGCACCGCCCATTCCGTTAGCGGTAAAGCACCCAGGCTGAAACTAGCAGCCAACAGCAATGCTATTGTCCCCAACGGCATAAAATCAGCTCTCCTATTTTCAAGCTCTAAACATTATGACCGCAATACTGCCACTTTTTCAGCCTTCAGATATATCAACCAAACGTCCTTAGCACTTAAAATAATGTAAAAGTAGAGTAGATAAGGATTTAGCCTAATGATAGATATCAGCTTGACCACTCCCATAGCAGTTGTTGTTGCACCCATCAAGCGAGTAATGATTGATCTGCTGATGCAGCAGCCCGTGCCGGAATCAAGTGTCAGCTTGAACACTCCAATAGCACTTCTTGTTGCTGGCTTTATTGCCGCAACTACGATCGGCTCCGTCGCGTGGTACAACTCCAAGCGCCCCCCCGGTTGGGAAGCCAAAGAACGCCCTGATTTTGTACCGAAAGTTGATAAAGACGATTTGATTTCTGAGGTTTCTGACTCCAAAGGTAAATAAAACAAAGTTTCTTTAGAGCCATAAAAGCAGGGCTTGTGCATTAATGAGAAAACTCGGTCATTGCCAGTTGTCATTGCCAGCCGGAGCGCCGCAATTTCAATGGTTCACTTTTCCATTTTTGGCGCAAGTCCTATAAATTTCCCATCCCAACCTAAAATATAAAATATCCGTAAGGTGCGCCATAACCACCCTACACATAAAGGGCTTACGAAAAAAGTAAGTAGTTTTACACGATACATATAGCGTAAGGTGCGCCATAACCACCCTACATATACAGGACTGACGAAATAAGTAATTTTACACGATTAATATAGGGTAGGGTGCGCCGAGCGCACCCTACAAATTCTGCGTCCAAGAAAGATATAGAATACAAGTTCTGCGTAAGTCTTTTATGGAATTGTGTAGGGACACTTCTGAAAAAGCCCCTACACATCGGCGATACCGCGCAAGTTCTGCTTGCTTATTTTTGCAGCGGATTGAGTTTCGTAACTGAGCTTTCCTTAGCATCTTCAGCGCTATCTTTCACGAAAGCAGAAGCATCCTGAAAGGCGGCGCCTACTCTCTCTAAAAGTTTGGCATCGGGATCGCTGCGGTCGAATACGGGTTGAGCCTTAGCCGGCTGTCCGTCTGGCGTGTCTAACAGAGTTTTATCTCCGCCGAGTTCGAGGTCGAACTTGTCAGTTTCCATCGGTGCAGAACCCGGATAAAGCAGCTTTGAGGAATTAGATTCCCCGGTAGTCGCGGCCAGGAGACGATCGCCCACGATCGACAAATCAGCCCGATTCTTTTCTGCTTTAGCAGGCGATTGATTGACTTTAGGGTCGGTAGACATTTGATAATTCGTGTATCCATCTCCACCGCCCTTGTGGGGGTTATTCATTCCTCCCATTTGAACGGGAGGATTCTCAGGCCGAGCACCTCGAACATCGCCGGAATTGCAAGCGGTGCTGGTAAACAGCACCACACCTGCCATCAATACAGTCAAAAATTGACCGATACGCAGTCTTTTAAAAAAAGCAGTTACTGTGTTCACAAAATTTTTCCAATTTTTTACTACTACTTGTCAAGAGTAAAAATAAACTCCCCACGCCTGCCTCTAACGGCGGTAATATTTTGCCACGGAGTGCTATCTATTTTTTTATAACTTTAGAGGGATTTAAAAAGTGTGATCGCGTTCGATTGATTATTTTTGGTAGAACTTACACCCGGGTATTTAGAAACCCGGTAAGAAAGCCGGGTTTCTAGAGTAAGTTTGGTTGAGACACTCATACCCGACAAGAAAAGGGCGGAGGTAGTTTCAAAGCATAGTCTTCGGGCGCGTCAGTTCCAATAATTGCTCGATGTCAAAAGCTTTTCTGTTTTTGACCACGCCCAAAAACGGATACTTGCGAAAGACTCCTGCCGTGGAGTTATAAAAATTTTAGACTCTTGTTCAAGCAGCCAGATTCATCTTTGGAGTAAATCTAACATCTAAAATCTCAAATCCATTGACGCACCCTACCAGCTACTAGCCTCAGAACGCTACTGCTAATTTGGGAATTTTTCTACTTTCGCTTCAGCTTCCAAAGTCAGCACACCAGCTTCCACATTTAGCTGTTGGACCCGCAGGGACATTCCCTCAAGTTCAAAATTTCGCAAGTTTAAAACTTCACCAGCTTTGTCTGCCAAAGCTTCAGTTAACTCCGGCGAAAATTCCTTGTTTTCGGAATACTCGACATCCTGAAGAGAAATTGCCCAACCGCCCGCTGCGATCTCAGGTTTGGATGTAAATTGAATTTTTTCCGTGGAGGCAGTTTCCCGCACCAATACCTCAGCATTTAAAGCGATTTTTCCGGTTAGCAATTGGCACTCAATAGTTTTAACGTCTATTGTCTGCTGTTGTCCGTCAACAGTAACTTTTAAGTTTTTCAGTTTCCTGCTGATGTATTCGGAATTAAAAGCGCGGTTGATATCGCTTTCTGTTAAAACTGCGCGGGCGCCACCGAAGGCAGGCCCGTTCAGTTCAATTTTGCCAAACATAGCGGTGAGGGGATTGACTGCAATATCCTTGACGTGAATTTGCAATTCTTCCACGCGCAAATCTTGTTGCATTACCAATCCTTTGCCCTCAACGGCAACGGCCTGTACTTCTCCCTGGGCTAGCTGGAGGGGATCGGTGTTAACTGTGACAGACAAAGTTTCGGATTCGTCTAATTTGCTCGCAATAGCAATCTCGGCTACTTTGTCGATCGCCTGTTCCCCTAAACTTCTATTTTGTTGAAGCACGCTCAGAATTCCTAATAATATTGTTTTAAAAATAGTAGTTAATACCTAAGTCATTTACCGTCTTCCTCTCGGCCGGTTTCTCGTCTGAAAAAAACTCAGCCAAAGACAGAGGGTTTCCAGAAAATTACTAAAATTAATCAGGTGCTCTTCGGCGCACTCTACATTGACTCGGTTGCGAAGCGGTGAAAAGTCAAAAACTCGCATTTTTGCCCAAAGTCTTTTCTAGAAGTTCAATCGCCCGCTACAATAAGTAAGAGCCGGCACCGCTTTTTGCAATGAATCCAGAATCAACTCTCGCTAGACTACAAGCTACGCTTCCCGATGGAAAACTGCCTTCTAGCTACGGGGTATACTTCAAAAACACCCTTGTAGCCCTATGTCACGCCCTAGAAGACCACATTTTGCAAACCAGTGGCGGGGACAAGAGCGAACTCCAACCATTAGTTTTGGTAACGTTTCAGCAGGGTAAATGGTATTTACAGGAAGCCGATCGCTACCTAGATATTGCTAATGCCTCTCGGCACGTTGTCATAGGTGCAGTAGCCGACAGCGGTTTCGCTACTCACAAAACCGGGCAATTAGAAAATGTATCTTTAATAAATCTCGATGAGAACGACCCCATAATCGAAGAATGGAATTTAATCATCGTCGCCCCGACATACAAAGCAATGGTGCTTTGCCGCGAACTTTCAGCCCAGGAATACTTGCCCGAGGGCAAGCCTGAAGTAGATACAGAACGAAAGTTCTACGGTTTGTGGTCGTTTGACCAGTCTTTGGTGTCGGCTGCTGCAGAAATTTTTATAGAACAGACGCGACATTACAACTCTCCCCTGGCCGACAGTTTGCTGGAAATGTACCACGAAATCCTGGCTACCATTGGCCCGCCCTTGGCCGACATTAGTGGCGTGGTATCGCGGATAGTCACTTACCTGCAAAGTTCTCAGCAGCAAATGGTAGCAATTAACCGCCAAACCCGCGAGTTGTGGGAATTGGAAGGTCAAGCTTTGCGCGTCAGCCGCAATTTGAACGCTAACAAACTTCAAGCTTTTCTGCGTATGGCCCAGCGCGTGGACGAACGCGATACCTCAAATCCTACAGCGTCTTTGCAGGTGGCGGCTTTGTCGGAAACTTTGGGTCAACTCCTGGATTTGCCGGCTTTGCAGTTGCGGAGGCTGCGGCTGGCTGGATTGCTATTTCGAGTCGGCTTAGTTTCTGCCCCGAATGAGGTGTTCGATCGCACTCCCGATGCTTTTGACCAAGCAACTTTCTCATTTTGGCGCGATCGCAGTTTCATTGGTTCGCAACTGCTGCAAGCAATGCCGGAACTATCACCTGTGGCGGAAATTGTCAAGCACCAACTCGAATATTGGGACGGCAGCGGCAGGCCAGAGGGTTTGCGAGCCGAAACCATACCCGTTGCTTCGCGGATTTTGGGGCTGGTCGCTGATTTTCAAGAATTGACTCAACCGCGTGGCGATCGTCCGGCTTTGAGTTTGAGCGAAGCTTTGGAACAGTGCCGCGAACTGTCTGGCACTCGCTTCGATCCGGCTTTGGTGGAAACTCTCAGCAACGTCGTCAGACTGGCAGAAATGGGTTTGATGCAGTTACCAACTCGCCCGAGCCAACTGCCTAACGTGTGGTTGGAGGATTTGGGCGATCGAACGACCGCGACCGCTCCGGCATTATAAAATAACTGGATTGGTAATGGGCGATCGGTAATTGGTAATTGGGAACTTGTACAGAGCTTGTGCTGAGCGTAGCTGAAGTGCCTAGCCCAAGTATTGGGCATTTAAAACTCAGCACAAAATCTTTTCCAACACTACAAAAAATCAGCCTGTGCTTGCTAAGCGTACCCTACCACTGGGAGTTGTAGCAGGAGCCTGTCTGTGGGCTAATGACTAATGACCAATGACTGATGACTAAAAACTAATGACTAATGACCTCGAAGCCATACGAAAAGGCAAAATTTTGATGTTGGCCGGTACTGATTTAGCCGGCCAAGACTTAGCGGGAGCCGATCTCGGCGGTGCTAACTTGTCTCAAGCCAACTTGAGTGGAGCTAATCTCGCCGGCGCTAACTTGCAGCGGGCCGTATTGCGAGCCAACCTCCGCGGCGCTGACTTGAGCGGCGCTGACTTGCGAGGCGCAGATTTTCGGAATGCCGATTTGCGGGGAGCTTCCTTCGCTAACGCTTTAGTCCGCGACGCAAGTTTTGGGGGTGCTTTTTTGACGGGGGCATCCATCGGCAATTTGGATTTGAGCGGTGTCGATTTGCGGGGCGCTGATTTGCGGGGCGCTGCTTTGGCTCGGGCAATTTTGCACTCCGCCGATTTGAGCAATGCCAATTTGTCCGGCGCTGATTTGTCAGGAGCTGACTTGGAAGAAGCGATCCTGAATGGAGCCGTACTGCGCGGCGCTAACCTGACGGGCGCTAATTTGCTTTGCGCCATGATCGAACAAACCCTTTGGGATGGAGCGTTGCTCGATCGCGCCTGTCTCCAAGGCACCCCCCTGAGCCGTTAAATTTCAACAATGTTGTTTTGAAGACAGACAAAAAACAAGATCTGCTTATGAGGTGAATAAGCACAAGCGATTTTTACATTTCTTAATATGGGGTTATAATGGCGACTGTAGACGAGCAAACGAATAAATGGTAGCAGCTTTGTTTAGCGGTACATCCTTTCAAGGTCAAAGTGGCGATCGCCTTGTTAGTAAAGTAGCAGGAGCTGCGATCGCAGCCTTATTCAAGCGTTCTGAAAAGGCCGAAGCCAACATCCGAGTCGAACCAGTAGCCAAACTCTTGCAGGGAAGCATCGACGGTTTCGACTTTGTTGGCAAAGGTATGTTGATGTACAACGGCCTCCGCATAGAAGTGATGGAACTCTACCTGCAAGCACTCTCCATTGATTTTGGGGCGATTTTTGCAGGTCAAGTCAAATTGCGACAGCCTACCCAGGCAAATATGCGAGTAGTCTTAAGTCGATCGGATTTAACCACCTCATTCAATACACCTTTTGTAGTTGAAAAACTCCAGAAGCTGAAGTACCAAGAGCAATCTCTGCACTTTCAAAACACTGAAGTCAGCTTCGGAGCCGACAAATCCATTCGGCTTCAGTCCGAAATTACCGTAGGCGATGCCAGCGAACCCGTCAAAATAGATATTACAGCTCAATTGCAAGTAGAAGACCGACGCAAAATCCAATTTGTCAGCGTTACTTACGGCGGTGACGGGCAAGCAATAGACTTGGGTCAAGCTATAATTGCCCACGTAAATAACTTGCTAGACTTAGACAAATTTGCCTTAGAAGGCACTCAACTGCGAGTAGACCGCTGCCGAGTTCAGAACGACGAGCTGGTTTTCTACGGTTGGGCTGGTATCGAACAGTTCCCCAAAGGCAAGCGCTAAACCTCAGCCTGCTGAGGTGGCCAAATGAAACTTGTTTGAGGAATTTTATAGCTTAACAACAAAACCCGCCCAGGCGGGTTTTGCTATTTTAGCGACAGTTGTTAAGCTGTCGCGCTGCTAGGGTAAGGTCGCGCTATAGCCTTTATGACAAAAATTCGGTACACCGAAATCGGTGTTGCCAAGCTTCTTAAGTTTGATTTCATACCTCATCTAGCCAAGAAATGCTATTTCCGGCGTATTTACAGAACTAAGTTGTCGCGCATTTAATTAATCAACTACTGCGTACTTAAACTCTTGTGGGGTGGCCACTCCTAGCGCACCCTCAAGCTTAAATTTAAATCAAAATAGTTGATTCACTGGGATTCTATTTTCGCCTCAAAATCAGCACTCAGGTTGATGCGCTCGCATAAATTATCTTGATAAAGTTAGATTGTCCTCAACCCAGAAACCGGGTTTGAAGGACTAAGTTCTCTGGTAAAGGGCGATCGCCAGGATTTGAACAACCCGGTTGATGAGAGTCGCGAGGGCGTAAGTCCTATAGAAAATAAATAACCCCAAAAGAGGAAAAATGTTCGGATTTTATTTATTTTGTATCTACATCGCAGTCTTGTCCGTGTTTGCTGGACCAAGCACCCGCAGGCCCGAGAAATGGTGGGTAGAAATTGTCACAGATTTGCCTCACTGTACCTACTATTTTGGCCCCTTCGACACCGACAAAGAAGCCTCCAGCAATATTCCGGGCTACGTCGAAGACCTCGAAAGCGAGGGAGCCAAAAGACTTAGCATCCGCATCAAACGGTGTCAGCCTTCGGAACTCACGATTTGCGATAGTGAATTCTCAGAGGGTATTGCGGCTTAAGAATTTTGATAGTCCAGACGCCAGAAACCGGGTTTTTTGACTAAAATACTCCGTCTATCACGAGGGGTATCTGTTAAATAACCCGGTTTCTGAGCGTCAAGAGTGCCTAAGTTTTGTTTGAGTTTTCAATTACCTCAAGCCTCAACAATAATATTAAGCACGATCTTGTCTTAGTCCTTACTCGGCGGACTTTGTATTTGTAGTGCTGGCTTAAAAGTCGGCATCTTCTCCACCAAAATGCAGATTTTAGCCAGCATTAACGACCAAAAATAATCGGGGCTAAATCAGCACTGAGGACGAGCCGAGCGCTCCCGTTGCCTTGATAAATTGAGAATACTAAAAACTACTTAAGTATCCCCAGAGGTAAATATGTTTGAAATCTCTATGTTGGGTATGTTTTTCACGGCTTTTTGGATGCTAGCTCAACCTGCTAGCAGCACTCGACGCGACGAATGGTGGGTAGAAGTTGATACAGATTCGCCAAAGCGTACCTACTGCTTTGGGCCCTATGACAGCAGACAGGAAGCTTCTGACAGATCGACCGGCTACATCCGAGATCTGGAGAACAAAGGAGCTAAAAAAATTACCATCAACCTCAAACAAGGTAGTCAACCTACTCAGCTAAGAGCTAGCGAAGAGTCTTGAGAAGGTTGGAAACTGCCAATTACGGGCGAAGAAAAGTTGATTTATTAACAGGGTTTTTTTCAAATGAGATCGCGCTTGCATACAGTAGGGACACAACAATGCTGTGTCCCGAGGAAATAGTGAAGAAAGAATCTTATTTGCGTCCGAGAAATGCACGCTTTTTCAAAGCAGCATCTGATTGAGATTACTGCGAGGATTAAAAGTACGATTGGCTTGGATTTTCTCGTAGGACTCGCGTTCGAGAGAGGTGAGTTCTTTCGGTGGCACGATCGCAATTTTTACCAACAAATCCGTCCGCTCGTTTTTCTTGGGTTTCGGCCATCCTTTGCCCCGCAACCTCAAAGCCTGACCCGAACGAATCCCGGCTGGAACTTTCACAGTGATCATACCTTCAGGCACCGGCACTTCAATTGAAGCTCCCAACACCGCTTCGTCTGGAGTTATGGGTACTTCGCAGACCAAATTTTCTCCCTCAAACTGGAAGAAAGCATGAGGCACAACTTCTAATTTTAGGTACAAATCTCCCTGCTGCTTCGTGTACGGGTCAACTTGACCTTTGCCTTTTATCCTAATTTTGCTGCCGGTTTTCACTCCTGCTGGAATCGAAACTTCGCCCGTGGCGACTCGCTTAGAAGTTCCCCGAAATGCTTCCCCCAGAGTCAGGGAAATGGCGACCTCGGTGTCGAGAGAGCTTCCAGCGGTGCGGTTTTCGTACCCTGCGAAATCTTCAAATCCGCCAAAACCTGTGGGCCCGCCGCTGCTGGTGCGGTAGTTACTGTAATTCCACTTAGCGTTGCGGCCACTACCCGGACTACTACCTGCGCGGCCTAGCAAGGCATTGATAAATTCGTCAAAACTGCCGTACTCGCTGAAGTCAACCCCGCCAAAGTCTACATTCGTACTGCCCCCGCCGGGCCATCCGCCTGGAGTTGTGGCAGCTTGCTTCCAGTATTGACCGTATTGGTCGTATTTTTTGCGTTTTTCAGGGTCTGAGAGGACTTCGTAAGCTTCGTTTACTTCTTTAAAACGAGCTTCGGCTTCTTTGTTGCCGGGGTTCATGTCCGGGTGATATTTGCGGGCTAGTTTGCGGAAAGTTTTTTTAATTTCGTCAGAACTGGAAGTTTTGTTGAGTCCCAAAATAGCGTAATAGTCTTTAAAATCTGTTGCAGCCATTAAGCAATCCCCTCTTTATTAGTTGTTATTTGTTAGTTGTTAGTTGTTAGAAAGAATAAATCCCAAATTAGCCGCAGGATGGCGCATTAGTATAATGCCAGGAGCCGAAGTGCCTGCAGCATCTCATTCAAATTATAGGTTATCAAAGGTTTGGACTCGATCGAGTTCGGTTGTTGCTTGCGGGACGATCGCAATTTCCGCACTCCGCTGCTGTTTAAGATTTTATAGCATTCGCCTCTCTCGTGCTGAAGGGCGCCGGAGCAGCCGCCTCTAGAAATGCTTTTGGCATTCGACAGCAAAAACAATGCTTTCATCAATTAAGAACGTCTTTACCCTATAGGCAGTTGCTATACCTGTGAGCGTTGAGACGGTGAAACTCCTGCGGTGAAAACTTTTGGGGACTTAGGAGGCAAAGGGCGTTCGGGAGGCGGCAGCCCGGTTAAGGTGAGGCGGGGAAAGCTGCTGCTGTTGCGGGCGCGAGCCCAGGAGGGTTGACTGGCGCGGACGAGCGATTTTTTTTTGCTCTTTTTTTCCGGGGCGCCGTGCGATCGAACTTCTCGATATGAGCTTTATCATCCAATCTCAACCTTAGCAGGTTTTTATCAGCAAGTCCGGTCAAATCTGGTTTCTGAATTGTGACTATATAATACCCTAAATTGCGCCATTCTTCTACAAAATTTCTAGATATTTTTTATTCACCCCAGACCCGTGCTAGAGAATTTTATTTTTACAACCTCGGAAGAGATTTAAGTCAAAGTAATATAACATAATTTCTCCCCTGTCTGTTAGCTACATCACACACTTTTATAAAACATTAAGATAGGATAGTAGAACAATAAGCTTTTACCGCTACCAGGGTGCTAACATTATGAATTATTTGCTAAGTTGGCCTTGCGGCTGCTGTGACGATTGGAAAGATAGTTCCGAGAGTTGTGTTGTACTCAGAAACGGGCAGCGCATTTGTCAGTCGTGCTACGATCGAAAATACAAGAATCAGAAGCTATTCGCCAGACGCAGGCGAGCGGACATATCTGTATCACGGCAGACAGTAACAGAGACTGTCGCTTATTAATAATGCGCGAGCCTTGGAATAAAGCCCAGTATTTCGACCACCTCGCATCAGCGGTGGGAATTAATAATCAACAAAAAAAGAATTAATTTTGTCATCAGTCATCAGTCATCGGTCATTGGTGATCTGTCACTAATTTACTTATTTATCATCAGTCACTTGCTCAGAGGTAACAGATTTTAACTTAAAAAACTAATGACTGACGACTAATGACTAATGACTAATAACTAAATGATAGTTCCATCAGGAATCGTGGCATTTTTCAGAACTACGATAATGCCGCTGCGGATGTAAAAACCTTGGTTTTCGCGGTTGGCTTCTTCCACTCGGTCTTTATTAATTATTTGAACGTTGCGGCCGATGCGGGCATTTTTATCCACAATCGCGCGGCGAATTGTAGTATCTGCACCGATACCGAGGGCGACGCCGCCGGTGCCCAAACTCGAATGCCTTTCGGCGTCGGGTTCGTAGAAGTCCGCACCCATGACTAGAGTGTCTTGAATCGTACATCCAGCTTCAATGCGCGATCGAACTCCCAGCACAGAATGGTCGATCCGGCACTGTTTGAGAATGCAGCCTTCCGCAATAATCGATTCAGTCACGTGAGTATCTAAAAGCTTAGTCGGCGGCAAGAAACGCGGGCGAGTGTAAATCGGCGCATTTTCATCGTAGAAACTGAAAGGCGGCTGAGGCTGCTTTGTTAGAGCCATGTTAGCATCGTAAAAAGCCTCAATGGTTCCGATATCTTCCCAGTAATCGTCAAACAAATAAGCTTGAACATTGTGGTCTTTTGCAGAAGCCGGAATAATCTCTTTACCAAAATCAGTTTGGTTGGGAGATTCTTTCAGGAGTTTAATCAGAACTTCTTTTTTGAAGACGTAAATCCCCATTGAAGCAATGTAAGGACTTTCCTGAGCCTGCTGCGGTGTCAGTCCCAGTGTAGTAGTATCCACCTGCATTTGTTTGAGCGCATCGCCTTTTGGCTTTTCACTGAAAGAAACAATGCGGCCCTTGTCGTCGATTTTCATCAAACCAAAATCCGAGGCCCGCTTCTCGTCCATTGGCAAAACCGAGAGGGTGATATCGGCGTTGGTTTCGCGGTGTCTCTGCACAAACTTCTGGTAGTCCATGCGGTAGAGGTGGTCGCCAGAGAGAATCAAGTATTCATCAACGTCCCACTGTTCTAGCAGCGAGAGATATTGGCGAACTGCGTCGGCTGTCCCTTGAAACCAGTTGGGGTTTTCCTGAGTTTGCTGGGCGGCGAGTACCTCGACAAATCCCTCGGTGAAGCCGGAAAACTGGTAGGTGCGAGAGATGTGACGGTTGAGGGATGCCGAGTTGAATTGGGTGAGGACGTAGATTTTGACTATTTCGGAGTTGATGCAGTTGCTGACAGGAATATCGATGAGGCGATATTTGCCTGCGAGGGGAACTGCGGGTTTGGCTCGCAGTTTGGTTAGGGGGTAAAGGCGGGTGCCTACACCGCCACCGAGGATGATGGCTAAAACTTTTTTCAAGGAACTTTCTCCCTAGGGTCGATTAACTCTCCAAGTACAGTGTCGGATGGTGAGGGCTTCTTGACAAGGGGGGGGAGCAAGGAAGTTTTGAGTTTTGAGTTTTGAGTTGAGTCGCTTACACAGAAACCGGGTTGTTTAATCCAAATACTTCTTCAAACCCTCAATAAGAGTTAAAAACCCCGGTTTAGAAGAGTTGGAGTGTTGCCGGGGCTGGAGTTATGGCTTTTGAGTTGTGAGTTAAAATACCCCTCAATCAATAATGAATATT
Organism: Microcoleus vaginatus PCC 9802; assembly: GCA_022701275.1. NCBI lineage: Bacteria > Bacillati > Cyanobacteriota > Cyanophyceae > Oscillatoriales > Microcoleaceae > Microcoleus > Microcoleus vaginatus. Next base: position 1,093,016 of record CP031740.1, on the reverse strand, counting down.
TATAAAAGTTGGGAGTTGTGAGTTAAAATACCCCTCAATCAATAAGGGCAGTTTAACAACAGAATAAGGTTCTGGGTTTTGGCTGTTAATAACAAGTTTTTTGGGTAAATTCCCCGTTTTGGCAATTTATCGCTCCCGGCTCATGGCGCTGTTGTTGTTGTTCAAGGCAGGTCGCGATCGCACCGCCACGCCCGCGGACTCTCTGTATGACCCCAAAGTGCGCTCTGGTTCTGCTTGAATTTGATCCGGTTTTTTTTGCCGGCGTTCCTGTTATCTGAGTTTGTCCGACTCCACAGCACTCAGGAAGCGTCGCCCGTCGGGACGATAACATTTCTAGGTAGACTCAGTTTTCAATCTTATATTGACTGCAAATTTGTGTAATATTTTACAATTTGTCGATCGACAAAATTGGATAAAATGTCTATTCTCTACCAAAAGCTAGATCCCCTACAAACCTCTGCTACTGTAGCCTAACCCCTAAAAGCTAGAAAAAATGTATGCAAATTCAAACGCCGGACTGGGTTAAACACGCGGTATTCTACCAAATATTTCCCGATCGCTTCGCCAAAAGCAAACAGCCTCGCAAACGCCTGCTGCAAAACTTCAAGTGGGAAGAATGGCACGCAATCCCCACCCTGCAAGGCTACAAAGGCGGCGACTTGTGGGGCGTGATGGAACAACTAGATTACTTGCAAGACATAGGCATTAACGCAATTTACTTCACCCCAATATTTCAGTCGGCCAGCAATCACCGCTACCATACCCACGACTACTATCAAGTCGATCCGATGTTGGGTGGCAATCCAGCTTTTAAAGACCTTCTAGACGCCGCCCACGATCGCAATATCAAAGTTGTCCTCGACGGCGTATTCAACCACGCCAGCCGCGGCTTTTTCTTCTTTCACGACATCCTCGAAAACGGCCCCCATTCTCCTTGGGTGGATTGGTTTAAAATTGAAGGCTGGCCGCTATCCGCCTACGACGGCAATTTTCCTGCTAACTATGCCGGTTGGGACGGGAATCGAGCACTTCCTGAATTCAATCACGACAATCCAGAAGTCCGAGAATACATCATGGAAATCGCCGAATATTGGATTAAATTCGGCATCGACGGCTGGCGGCTCGATGTTCCTTTTGAAATTAAAACCCCGGGCTTTTGGCAGGAATTTCGAGACCGAGTGAAAGCAATTAATCCCGAAGCTTACATTGTCGGCGAAGTTTGGGAAGATGCGAGAGAATGGCTCGACGGTACTCAATTTGACGGGGTAATGAATTATCTTTTTGCTGCGCCGACGATTGCTTTTGCAGCGGGCGACAGGGTAGATTTAGCTCAACTGGAAGGTCGTTCTTATTACCCCTATCCGGCACTTTTGGCTAAAGAGTACGGCGACAAAATTCAGCACGTTTTGGAATTATATCCTTGGGAAATACAGCTAACTCAACTCAACTTGTTAGCCAGTCACGATACAGCTAGGTTGCTGTCAATTGCTGGAGGCGATAAAGCTAGCGTCGAACTCGCTACTTTGCTGCTGTTAACTTTTCCTGGAGCTCCCAGCATTTACTACGGCGATGAAGTTGGTTTGCCCGGTGCTCTAGACCCCGATTCCCGCCGCGGTTTTCCCTTAGAAGCTGACTGGGAAATTGAGGTTTTAGATTATCACAAGCAGTTGATAGCTTTGCGGCACAAATACGCTGCCCTCCGTACTGGATCGTACCAAATTCTTTTTGCTGAGGGACCGGTGTACGTTTTTGCCAGAATTTTGGGGGATGAGGAAATAGTTGTTGCTGTCAATGTCGCGACCGAAGCAGCTAATATTAGCTTTGAGCCAGCTAATTTGAAATCTTCTCACGAGAAATTGCTGTATGGAAAAGGCGAGTTTGTTTGGAAAGGTGAAGGGGAAACTCGGCAGTTAGAATTGATGCTGCCGGCACGCTCTGGCTTGATTTTAGGTTCGGATAATTAGTTTAAAATGTAGCGTAATCTGCTCCCCGTACGCCTACATTTATAGCAGTAAGGTGCGCGCCCGACATTTATAGCAGTAAGGTGCGCGCCTACATTTATCGGTGATTTGCCCTGCGTATTCTAAATTTATTAGAATTTATTATAGGCATCAGGTGCGCTAGGCGCACCCGAAATTTATCAGCGAAAACACAAGTTTTATTCTCCTGCAACCATTGCTGGTAGTAACACCGAATCAATGATATGAATGACGCCATTGTCGGCAAGAATATCTGAAGTGAGAACTTTAGCATCATTCACTTTAATGCCGTCAGAAGTATCAATTCCCACCACAGAACCTTCCACTGTTTCAGCCGAACTTAACTCAAGCAAATTCTCAGTTAGAACCTCGCCAAACATAATGTGATAAGTCAGAATTTTCTTGAGCTTGGGTATGTCTTCGAGCCACGACGTAATAGTGTTCGTAGGAATTTTGGCAAATGCCTCGTCAGTTGGTGCTAAGACGGTGTAGGGGCCCGGACTTTGCAATAAATCTAACAAACCAGCCGCTTCAATAACAGTCACGAGGGTTTTGAAAGAGCCGGCATTGGTGGCAGTCTCGACAATATCTGGCATGATGTTTTTCAGGAGTGCAAATAGCAGAAAATAAATCTGGGGCGACGATCATTTTAGCAATTTACAAATAGCAGAAAATGAATCGGAGGGATGATGATTATTTTCCTCATTATAAGTTATTTGGGTTGCCGGCCCTGATGGCTCGGCGCGATCGACCTTTTTAGCTTATACTTGGCTCGCCTCCTCCCCCTTGCGGAAAAACTGCTTTAAAATCTCTCCGGGCTCTCTGTCCCAGGTGTCGATATGTTTGTAAATTAAGCCGTCTTTATCCAGTTTATAAGTAGAGTAGCCGTTAAAAAAAATCCGAGCTTTCCAGGGAACCCGCAGTGTCCCGCGAACAGTCCAATTTGCCACAATAGTATCATGGGCTGTCTGACCTACGTCGTGCAGGTCGAAGTAAATCTCGTTAAAGAATAGCTGCCCGTGAAATCGCAGAGTCCAAAAGATAATGCGATAGTTGATTTTTCCTTTAAATTTGTTAACAGGGTCTTGAAAATAAACATCTTTTGTGTAGATGTCGTAGGAGATGTCTTTCTCAAACAGCGTCGGGAGATCCGCTTTTAGGGTGTCTACTGCTTGTTCTACCTGCATTTGATATTCGATCGCGCTCAAACTACCACCTTGTGACAGTATTAATTTATAACTTTAAATGAATAATCTCGATCGGCAGCGGGATGAGAAAAAAATTGATACTTCATCCAGCTCTAATCTTACCTCTAATTATATTGCCCGTGCCGGCCTTTCTGCTGACCCGGACTTGCGACATCGAAACCTTGGCACAGATTTGACAGAACACCCCCACTCCTCTGACATTCTCGCAGAAATCAACAGCGGTAAGCTGTTGATGGTAGATAGCCGTCGCCGGAACGGCCTAATTTTGATTAAACGTTTCCACGCGGAGTTTGCCGGGCCTGGGGCTGCCGTTGGGGGCGCTTTTGAGGTTGAAACTCAGCAGGCGATTCCCGTGGGCGATTTTTGTTTGGTTTGCCCTCAATCTCCCGAAGAAATACAGAAAGCTTTTGGAATTCGACGGCAGTGGGTGCGGTTAATGGAACAGTTAACGGCAAAGCCGGCAGCTTTGGAACGCGCACAAATGGTTTTAACTCAGTTTGAACAATATTTGGATTCGGCAACGGTCGCACAAATTCCCGATGAAGCTTTGGCACTTTTAGTAGGCGTATTTCCCCAAACCCTTCGGGCGGCGCGACAGATTGATAATTAAAAATGGCATGGTAATTTGCTTGAACTCATACCATTTTTAAGGGGTTTTGTCAATTCAAAATCGCTGCGATTCGATCGACTGTTCGCTGATTTTCGTCCGGGCTACCCACCGTAATCCGCAAACCTCCTCCAGTATGCCTAATTAAAGTACCTCCCTCTTTTAGCTGCTGCATGATTTGTCTGTGTTCCTGTTCGGCAGATTCGCCCTCGCCAGCTTTCACCCGCAGGTAAACGAAGTTAGCCGCACTCGGCCAAACTTGCAATTTTTGATGCTGAGTTAGCGCTGCAATTACTTTGGATCTTTCTGATAGAGTTTCGGGAATGGTTGCTAGCAATAACTGTCGCTGCGCTAAGGCTAACTCGGCTGCAGTTTGCGAGAAACTGGGTAGGTTGTAGGGGAGACGGATTTTTTCTAAGGTGGCTGTGAGTTCGGGATGGGCGATCGCATATCCGACTCTCATTGATGCCAGTCGAAATGCTTTGGAAAATGTGCGTAAAATTATCCAATTCGGGTGGTTGTGCAATTGGTCGGCTAAAGTATTTTGGCTGAATTCAAAATAGGCTTCGTCAATTACTACTAATATCTCTTCGGGTAAAGTTGACAACCATTCTATTTCATCGGTTGTCAAAGCATTGGCTGTAGGGGAATTGGGATGAACAACAAAGACGGCGCGCACGGGGGGATTTGGATTTTGGTCGATCGCCCTTTTAGCCGCCTCGATATCGATTTCAAAATTCTCCTCTTTCCGCCGAACACTCACAACGGGAATGCCGAGGGTTTGGGCGATTATTCCATACATCGAAAAGGTGGGATTTGCTACCAAAATAGAGCCGGTACCGCCTAAACAAGTAGCTATTAAGATGGATCTAATTAGTTCGTCGGAACCGTTGCCCACAGAAATATTGTCGGCTGTAATGGCGGTTTTGGGCAGTGTAATCCCCCCTAGTCCCGCCTTGTTAAGGGCGGGGACATTTAGGGATTCATTGACGTATTCGGCGAGATCCTCTTTGAGGGCTGCGTGGCCTCCGTCGGGATAGCGATTTGTCTCAATTAACTGCTGGTAAGTCCAAGCTAGCTTTTTTTTTAATTCCTCTGGCAAGTCGTAGGGGCATTCGTTGGTATCAAGGCGATCGAGTACACTTTCCGAGTGCGCTGATTCTCCTGACGCGCCCCCCGGATGGGGAGTGTATGCGGTAAGTTCGGCTAAGTCTTTTCGGATAAAGGGAAGCATGGTATAATTTTAAACTTTTGATTTAGATTGTCAGCTTACAAGGCAAGGCAGAAGGCACAAGTCAAGAAAAATTACGAATGCAAAAATTTTTATTTTTTACCTGGCTGCTGAAATTTTTGCATAAGGCCGACTTACTTCTGCTGTATCAAAGGCGTCTAAACTTAGGATATAGCCTTTTCTCTATCGAAAGCAAGAGGAGAGAGGGGATTTAGTTTCTGTCGCTCGATTGATGCGTCTGCTGCGGCAAATTGATTATTTTGATAAAGTAACTGCTGATATTTGGAGACCGAGTTATGAAAGTCAAGCCTTCCGATCTATCTAAAAATACCGCTGCTACCCTCATAGCTTTGAGTTTGGCTGTTCTCCCTTCAGCTATGCCTGCCTCAGCTCAAACGCAGTCAGCTCCCGCACAGAACAATACTGATTCTAATGGAGTCGTTGTAGACAGAACTCCCTTTCAAGAAAGCAAGGACGACAACAATCATTGGGGTGCTTTGGGTTTATTGGGTATCCTCGGTTTAGCGAATCTGTTTCGCAAGGATGAACCCAAACGCTACCGCGATCCGATGGGCGAATAATTTTTTAAACGGATCTCGCACCAGCCAAAAACCACATCAACTGTCCTCGCTTTAGAAACCGGGTTTTTTAGGAAAAAACTGGATTATTGCCTTTAATCCAGGCAAAAAACTCGGTTTCTTTGATTTGATTTATGGGCATGTGGGTCACAAAGTCGATTCAATCGCGCCACAAAGCAATCCCGCCCAATAAACCGCTCACATTCGGTACTATTTTAACCTGTGGCGGTAACTCAAAAACAATCTTTTTAGTATTGCCACCGCCGATGTAAATGCGATCGCAGTTAAAGAGATTTTGCAGAGACGTGAGCGCTTTTTCCAGACGGCGATTCCATCTTTTGGAACCGACTGTATCTAATGCCGATCGCCCTAATTGCTGTTCGTAAGTTTCCCCTTTCCGAAACGGGTGATGTCCTAATTCTAGATTTGGCACCAAGATACCATCGACAAATAAGCCAGAACCGAAACCGGTGCCAAGGGTAATTACTAATTCTACCCCCGTCCCAGCAATTGCTCCCAATCCTTGAATATCGGCATCGTTAGCCACTCGCACAGGTTTTCCCAAGCGATCTTTGAGGGTAGTTTCTAGGTCAAAATCTATCCAAGAGGGATCTAAATTCACTGCGGTTTTGATGACGCCTAGACGCACGACGCCTGGGAAACCGACGGATACTCGGTCAAATTCCCCTTGTCCGCTGGCTAAAGACGCGATCGCCTCTAGTACGGGTTCCGGTTTGGGTGGTTGAGGCGTTTCTAAACGGCTGCGTTCCGTTTGGGGTTCGCCTTCATTGTCCAACACCATAACTTTGATGCCACTTCCGCCAATGTCAACGGCTAAGGTGCGAGTCGATCGATCTTGTTGAGTCATTTGATTGTTAAGACTTGCAAGTGGGTCAAATTTTAATTTTTGAATTGGCAAAACTTTTGAATCGCTTCCCACATTTCCGCTAGGACATTTCCCAAAGAATGATCATCTTCTAATTCGATTAATTGCACCCAGGGACGGTTAGCGGCAAAATTTCTGCTCGCTTGAATCGGTATTATTGTATCATGCTGGCCGTGAAGGATTAACGTAGGGACTGACCGCATTAATTTTTCTTCAGGGTATTGAGCCATATCTGCCAAAAACTGATAATTCAGCGGCAGATAACCTTGTGCGCCGTAGTGGTAAACGGGCAGATATTTCTCAGACTGCCACTTTTCTAACTGTTGCTGTCCCAACAGTGGCAGCCAGTGGGAGATAAATTGAAAAGCCGGTGCTAACAAAACTATTTGTTTTACTGACAATTGTCGCTGGGCCAACCAAGCCGCTGTCAGCCCCCCAAAACTCGACCCTATTATGGTGACTCCCCCTAGATTTTTTACCTTTTCTGTGGGAGATTGCGAGGATGGGGTTGCCAAAAACTCTGTTTCTATTTGGTTTAATTGGCGGGTGAGAGTGAGTCCCGAAAAATCGTTTTGATTGAGATCGGGAATTTTTATATCAATTTCTAGGGAAGAAAAGCGATTGCGGAAATATTTTGCCTTAAGGGAATCGGGACTTGAAGCAAATCCGTGTAAATAAATGTAACTCGAATCCTTCTGTAGATTCATCCAGAAATTTTTATGAGACTTTTCAACTAATTATTTTAACTTAAAATGAGTTATTTCAAAAAATAATACACTAACTCAAAGAAACTATATACTGATATTTGGAAGATATCAAGCACTGCCACCCCTTTAAATTGTTCCGTTTTAAGACGGTTTATAAAAAGATAAAGCCATCGCATAGGCTTGAAATTGCTGCGCTTTTAAATGGCTTTTCCGGAGAAACCAAACTATCGCATAGATTACATAAAACCTGCCTTTATCGATGCCTGAATTTATTAATATTTACCTGCGTACAATGAATCGCAGAGTGCGATAGGCGCACCCTGCGATTCACTCAAAACTACTGGTCAATTACTGCGGCTTTTGACCGTTTTGCATCCGGTTTTTAGCAGTTTGTCGGCGCTGCTGCATCATTTGAGCTAATTGGCTGCGCTGTTCGGCTGTGAGCACTTCTCGCATTGCGAGTGTACTTTCAAATTGCACCTCTTCCAACTGCTGCCTCAATCCGATTATTTGACGGTGTTTTTCGCGCATTTCACTGGCATTTGCCGTGCCGGACATCATCGTTTCCAATTCTTGTCTGGCTTGGCGGACTGCTTGCATCCGCTGGGAAACTTGGTCTTTGTAGCGATCGCGCACTGCCTGCATTTGCTGCTTTTGTTCTGCGCTTAAATTAAGTTTATCGAACATCCCACCCTCCCTGCCAGCGGGTCGATTTGGACGCTGGTTTTGTGCAATTGTTTCCGGTTCTAAGGGATTGGGAACTGCTATTGCTGCGGCTGTGCTACCGAGAGTCAGCATTAAAACGGCTAGGGCAGATATACGACGAATTGACATGAAAATTGCCTCTTTGATATTACTTATTTGTTGGCGGTTCACTGTCAGCACCTGGGCTGAAAGTCAACCAGTCTGTTTGTGAGCGATTGGTCATATTTTCTTGGGGAGAATCATGGAGTACACCCTCCCAGTTAGTAACTAAAAATGCTTCTAACTTAGCTGTTTCCTCATCTGGCAATTGTGCCGTCTCAAACGGACGGTAGCCAGCAGACCAAAGAACTAGCAGACCAGCAGCAATCGCAGACGACACAGCCCACTTAGAAACCGATGATATTTTTAACCTGTCATTAGACTTAGGTGACGCAGTTACTCGCGTTTTTTCTCGGTGGGTCTGATTAACAAGGTTCGCCTGATTATTTTCTATTGCTGCTAAAATTTTTAGCTCTAAATCTGGTGCAGCTTCAGGAAGAGTTGGGCGATGTTTATTCAAGAATTTTACTAACTCTTGGTCGCTGCTTGGGTTATTCATAGCTCGCTGACACCTTCTTTTTGCAAAAATTGTCGCACAGCATTTCGGGCATAAAACACGCGAGATTTGACAGTTCCTGCTGGCAGTCCCAAAATTTGGGCTACTTCTTTTTGCGGGATGTCTTCTAGGTCGTGCAGCACCAAAACGCTGCGGTGTTCAAAGCTCAATTGATCCAGTCCCCGCTGCACTAAATCTTCATAGTGCAACTGCATCAAGTCGGATGTGTTATCTTTAATAATAATCCCATCCATTACTTCTTGATTTTTAAGTTGGGAGTCAAAAGAATGCTGTTTAGCAAATGCTTGTCTTTGGTCGGAAGCCACATTCCAAGTGATTCGATAAAGCCAAGTAGAAAAGTTTTCCTGGTGCTTGAGTTTGGGCAATCCTTTCCAGACTCGCAGGAATACTTCTTGTGCTAAATCGTCAAGAAGTGAGGGGCCGCAGAGTTGGTAAAGGGTTGACCTGACTTTGTGTTGGTAGCGTTGGTAAAGGTAGCGAAAGCAAGTGCGATCGCCCTTTAAACATTGAGCAACTAAGTCCGAGTCGGAACAGTCATCGGTTAAAACATTGGCTGGCACACCTAACACCTGTGAAGTCTCCCCCACCAGTTCGTTATCTGAAGTGTTTAGACAGGACAGCTCTAAAAAAGGTTCAAAGGATTTAAAATTTTTTTTCGACGAGGCGGCAGGTAGGGAAACGGCACTGGCGTGTCCTGATTTTTCCTGTAATTAACGGGTTCCGAGGTGTAAAGCCTGGGAACCCAAATCCAGAGTCCGAGCCTTGGTTGAGAAAATGGACGCTCTGACTCGCCCCAGAAGCGTTACTTTCGCTAAGCGCCTAGTTACAAGTAAAACCAGTAAAAATTTGCTCAGCGGGTAGGGACAGGACAATGCCCATTGGTGTCAACTTAACCTCAAAGGTAGTGCGAGTCTTCTGTCTCGCGATTAAGACCCGATCGCCCCGGCGCTCCCCGAATCGTTGCGGGGGGACAAGAATCTTCTCTTCCGTCCCCCTTTTTAAGGCTACCGCGTACACACAAGTGGATTATGAGCTAGTTTCCACTCTTGCTGTTCGACCAATGCCTTGGTCGGAGGATAGATTAATTGTATAAGTACCCTGATAAGGCTGTTCTCTTAAGTAGGCATAAAGCAATTGTGACTTGTCTAATAACCGACGGTCTTGTACAAGTGATTTAGGAAAGGTATATATAGCGGTTCTCAGTTAAGGGAGGTACAAGTTTAGATTGAATAATTGAATAATTGGGGAATTTACGAATTAATTAAAAAGTCTTCAATCTCCCAATTTAAAATCTAAATCTGTACATCATCTACCTGAGAAAAGCTATAGTAGACTTACCGCTTTTATTAACCTGAGAGTTTGAGGCGATCGCCTGCCTGCGATATTGCTCTATCCAGGAGTGAATTGCCAATTTAAATTCAGCTTTTTGTGCGTCTTGAATTCCTTTGGGATCGAAGCGATCGCAATAATGAATCTCAATCAACAATGCTAACTCTTCGAGACAATATAATTCCGGTTTTTCTTTTTTTAACCTCTCGATCCAATTTTTAAAAGACTCGGCAGGAGAGCGAATCAATCCAGACTCATTTAACGCCTGTTCGATTAAATAAAATTCCGATTTCGGACTCAACGAATCTTTGTTAGAAATAGCTTTTAGCCATTTTTGTTTGTTAGATAACAGGCGTACTGTTTTCTTAAAATTAGGATTACCCCTCCTAAAAAATAGTAATGCCAGCAGGATGACTCCCCCATACTTCAATCCATTGCTACCTGATAAATATCGCAACCCCAGCACAATTTTGTAACTCAATAGCGACCATAAATCCGAGATAAATGCCCATCGGGGAGCAGCAGCATCCTCCATGCTTTCCCAATCAGAAGGCGTAGGATCAAAAGCTTGCCATTTTCCCGCGATATAAGCCAAAGTCCAAGCATGAGCATGGCGACTTCTTACAATAAATTGGTTCTCCAAAGAACTAAATTCGTGAACAGAATATCCAACAGCATAACGGGCTGGAATACCAAGTTTTCTCAGGAGAAGTGTGGCAGCGGTAGCAAAATATTCACAATGTCCAGAGCGAGTGTCAAGTAAAAATGTTGATAGAGGCGTAGCATCATTATCTTTGCCCCTAAGCTTCAGTGAATAAACGAAATTTTTTAGGAAAAACCACTCTATTTTATCTAATATTTCTGGTGGCGACTTTCCTTGAGTATCCACTTGACTGAGGATTTTATTCAGTGCAGCTATTTCGGATTTTGGTATTTCCAGGTCGTCTTCTGTAGGCGGGCTATCTACAGAAAAATTATTATTAAAGTAGCTTCGATAAGCCAGCATATCAGCCTTTCCCACCACTTTTATTGTGCCATATTTATTCTTTTCCATCTGACTGACAGGCAATGCGTCAATTTTAAAAGTTCCATCTGGCAGCTTTAATAAACCTTGGTTGCCTTGGAGTGTAGCCGAAATAGTAATCGTTGATGGATTGGGTAGTTGGTCGCCTACATCCCAAGTTGTGCCATTAATCTTTGGTTGTACGGGAACAAAGTTAGGATTTAAGGCGAGCCAAAGTGAAGAGTTGTAGCGATTATAAGTGGCTTCTCTTAGCAGTCGGGGAGGAGTCTGTTTAGCTTCAGGAGCAACTCTAAAAATTATTTCATTTGACTGTTTTAATGATCCCACTGACCCGATGTTCGTTTGTTTTTTCAAAAAATCTGTTTCTTGAGAGTTCCCCTGACTAAGCCATGAGATTGCTTGCTGTTCTACTGCTAGGTGAAGTTGGTGCAGGCCCATCTGTCCTATAAATCCTATACTGCCAGCAATTAACATCAGACTAAGCCAGAGAATAAATGAAACATTTTTCGTTCTCACAGACCACAAAGCAATAGCGGTTAAGGCAAATATCCCAGCATAAAAAGAGATCTCTCTACTGTTCGCCGCACTAGCGGATAGCAGACAACAGATAAAATATGGATAATTTAGATTCACCATCAAGGGGTTAAGTAGTGCTTTTTTTGTGACCTTGTTTAGCCACAAAAAAAGTTGGCGTATATCCAAACTTTCCTTAACAGAATATACCTGAGCAGCTACCAGTGGAAAAAATACACCAGGAAGCCACTGCAACAAATTATATATCAAGTAAATAGAGCGGTTGGCGACCAGGAGATAAACCAGCAAACAGCACAAAAAAATTAAGCAGAAATTAGCAATGCGCCTAAAATCACTAGCTGAAAAATCCCACCGATAAGGCAACCAGTTAGCTGCCTCTAAAATCAGAGCAATTGGCAAAGCAAAAAACCATAGTCCCGTCTGCCAGCCCCAAAAAATTACACTAGCACCCAACAGAAACACTGGCATTTTCATAATTTCATTAACTCCTCTTGTATTTGACCTAGCTTTAAAATATGGCAGCTTGTTAAGTCATCTTTAATCAGCTCTAATTTTAAGCTATCTAATTGAGCTTCTGCCTCTGTCAAAATTAAAACTAATGTATGAATACCGCGACTTCTCAGATAATTTACTAATCTTTTTCTAGGTTCATCCCAACACAAAAATATACAAATACAACCGCTTAGCAGAGAGATTTTTTCCATCAAAACTGAGGTGAGCGAGTCAAAAGCTTTATCCTGACAGGCACCCACAGAGGCGAGAATTTCTAGCAGTTTTTCAGTAGAGTTCAGCCCTCTGCCAAAGGTAAAACAATAAGCTTCTTGAACGACGAACATCAAATCCAATAAGGATTCTTGAGTCTGAACTTCATAGGATAATGAAGCAGCAATTGAAATTGCCTCTTCTAAAATTTCACTATATTTTACACTTTGAAATGTATCCAAAATTAAGGCGTGCCTCACAAAAAATTCATCCTGTTCTTCTTTGACAATTGGCTTACCTGCTTTTGCCCAACTTTTCCAGTGAATTTGGCGTAGCGAATCTCCCGGTCGATAATCCCGCAGAGACCTAAATTCCTCGGAATCTCCTACGGATGAAGCTAATGTTACGCCACCTGATTGATATCTTCTTGAGCCAGGAAGCTGAATTGGTGGTAAATGATATAGTTTGGGTAAAATTAACATAGATTGGGGCAAGGAAATTGTTTTACAAGCATTCCAAATCCCAAAAGGATCTGACCTAGTAACTGTTAGACCAGTCAGGCGGATAACACCTCTGTAGGACGGCGTAATTTCACATACCACTTCGGTTTTGCTATTGGGTAGGAGAGGAGGCAATTCTATGGCTTTAGCTGTGGCGCATTGTTTTCGAGAAATCAGCCACAGCCAACGATGATAGCCGAAGTATTTATCCAATGAAGTGCGCTGTTCTTCACCTGGTTCAGGTGTTTCTGTAAATTCTTGAAAACTTGGGCAGGTGTCGGCAAAATTTTCCCCCAATTTCAGGTTGTTTTGACTCTGGGTAGTTTTGTTATGAATGAGAATACGGTATTTTAAAGTGACTCCAACAGTTGCAAACTTTGGCAAGAACCGTACTGCGTTGAAGCGGAAGCGAAAAAATCTACTGAAAATTATGGCTATTCCTATAATTGACAACAGGAAAGTAAAGATTTGATAGGTCAGGGTCTGATTAGTATCTAATCCTAAAATCCCCGCTAAAAGCGTGCAGCTAAGCACTGCTAACCCATTGTTGGTCAATCGCTTCTTTCGCGCTCGATTTACACGCGCACCGAAGCGAAAGATAGCGTAGAAAACACGTTTCATTTTTTAGGCGGGTACAGGAATAGATTTGATAATTTCTTCAACAACACCTGGGGCCATTCTACCCGAAAAACGCGCTTGAGGTTCCATTACTAGGCGATGAGCGATGACTGATACCGCCTGTTCTTGAATATGTTCTGGCGTAACAAACTCATAGCCATCAAACAAAGCTAATGCTTGAGCAACTTTCATTAAAGCTAGGGAAGCTCTGGGACTCGCCCCTAGTTGTACGCCTTCGGCTGAGCGAGTTGCATTCACGATATCTACGAGGTAACGTTTCAATTCTTCACTAATTCTAATTTGCTTTACCTGCTGTTTTAAGCTAATTAAATCCTCTAAATTAACGCAGGTTTGAAGTGTATCAATAGGATGTTGATGGATTTGGTCTCCGAGCAGGTTAACTTCGTCTTCTGGCGAGATGTATCCTAGACTAAATTGAACTGCAAAGCGATCCATTTGGGCTTCAGGAAGTGGATAAGTGCCACGAGATTCTACTGGATTTTGAGTAGCAATGACAAAAAATGGGTCTTTAAGTTTGTGCAAATTTCCGTCAATGCTGACTTGAAATTCTGCCATTGCTTCTAGGAGGGCGGATTGGGTTCGCGGTGATGACCGATTGATTTCGTCAGCCAAGATAATATTAGCAAAAATTGGGCCTTCGTGGAAATGGAACGTGCGTTGATTGGGGTCGAGCATGGATATGCCCAAGATATCGGATGGCAAAAGGTCAGGTGTAAATTGAATGCGTTTAAAGCTGACATCGACAGATAAGGCTAGGGCTTTAGCTAGGGTAGTTTTACCTGTACCGGGATAATCTTCTAGGAGGACGTGCCCGCCACTCACAAAGGCTGACAGCAATTTCCTGATTGCTGCTGATTGCCCTTTCACCACTTTTTGAATGTTGTTAGAAATCCTTTGATAAATTTCTCTGCCCGACTGAGCGTGATTTTCTGTAATTGCTTTATCCATTATTTATTGGGTTCGTAGCGTTCGGTTACTGTCCCACTGATTGGCTTGTCCCGATTTAACTATTTACAGCATTTTTCCAATATGTATAAGTTTTTAAACCAATACTTTCTTTATTTTCATTATATATTTCATCCAAACATCTGAAAAGAGCCAAAGCATAATTCTTCAAGCCCAAATTTGTCAAACTTGTGAGAATCCTAGTCAGCCGCAGGTAGTTGTGATTAAATGGTTCAATCCACTCTCTTTTTCTTGACAAATATTCCTCGGATTTGGCAATTACTATTTCTGCGTTTTCCCCTTCGCGGCATTCCAGCCCGTAAAACGCCAGCATGACTTTTAGAGATTTGGCTAAGCGAGTTCTCAACTCTTCACTTGTTCTAAAAGCTTGAATTACCTCATCATTTAAAGTAGGAGCACTGGAATTAAAGCGGCTCTTTTCTCTCAGCGGAAACAGCCATTGAATGTAATTGTGCACGGATTCCAGCTTGTGGTAATCCCACGACCAAATATCCTCGATCGCCCGACCTTGTGAATCAGGCTGCTGACCGAGATAGAATGCTAAAATTTTGTTTTGTTTGGTTGAATCACTCATTAGTTTCTTCAGGGGCGGGCATCCTGCCCACCGCACAATAAAATTTTTCTGTGGAACAGGCATCCTGCCTGTTCTTGAAAATGATGCAATATCTAAATTTTAACCGACTTTAGGCTGTTAGCCAGGGGTTTAAACCCCTGGCTGCTTCGCCCGCTTTACCGCAAAGTAACAAACTCTTCAGCAGTCGATGGGTGAATGCCAATAGTCGCGTCGAAGTCTTTCTTCGTAGCTCCCATATTAACAGCGATCGCCATTCCTTGAATAATCTCGCCCGCGTCTTTCCCCACCATGTGCACGCCCAAAACTCTGTCAGTATTAGTCTCAACGATTAACTTGACAAAAGTTTTCTCGTCTGCACCTGTCAAAGCGTGAAACATCGGCCGAAACTTGGCTGTGTAACACTTAATTGAGTCGGGAAACTTTGCTCTAGCCTGCACTTCGTTTAAGCCGACGCTACCCGCTTCCGGCTGGGAAAATACCGCTGAGGGTACATTTTCGTAACTGATTGCTCTCGGATTGTTGCCAAATTCAGTATCTGCAAAAGCGCGTCCTTCGGCGATCGCAATTGGCGTTAAATTGATGCGGTTGGTGCAATCTCCGACCGCAAAAATGTGCGGCTGACTGGTGCGGCTGTCTTTGGTAACTGCGATCGCACAATTATCGATTTCTACTCCCGCATTTTCTAAAGCCAATTTTTCCAAGTTCGGCAAGCGCCCGGTAGCGCACAACAGCGCGTCTACTATGAGCGTTCCTTCGGATTTTCCCGACAGAGTTATTTTTAAGCCTTCTGGAGTTTTCTCAATGTGGTTGATCGAGCTTTCTGTCAAAATGTTTATTCCGTGCTTAATCATTCCTTCTTGCACGTTGGTGCGAATTTCTGTGTCGAACTCGTTCAAAATTAACTCGCTGCGGATGATTTGAGTTACTTGGCTTCCCAACCCATTCATAATGCAAGCAAATTCGACGCCAATGTAGCCGCCACCCCAAATGGCAAACCGTTTTGGCTGCTCTTTTTGGAGGAAGATTTCGCGGGAGGTAATCGCGTGTTCGATGCCGGGAATTGGGACTCTTCTGGCTTCTCCGCCGACTGCAATTAAGATTTTGGCTGCGGTAAATTTTTTGTCACCAACTTCGACGGTATGGGGATCAATAAATTTGGCGTATCCTGAGATTAATTCGACTCCGGCTTTTTCGAGAAAGCTGATGTGCAGTTTGCTCAGTCGCCGCACTTCTGCGTCTACCGTGGTGACAAGTTTTTCCCAATCGAAGCTGCTTTCTACGGGACTCCAACCGTAGCCCACCGCATCTTCGTAAAGGTGCGAAAATGTGGAGGCGTACACCATGAGTTTTTTGGGGACACAGCCGCGAATTACGCAGGTTCCGCCTACTAAGTCATTTTCGGCGATCGCCACTTTTGCGCCGTAGGATGCTGCTCGCTTGGAACTCGCCAATCCGCCGGAACCCGCACCTATCACAAACAAGTCGTAGTCGTATGTCATAATTGTCGCGAATGTCCTATCTCAATTTTACGATTTTTGTTCTTTACTTTTCTTAATGATATCTCAAAAATTTTTGGTTTTTTTTGGGGTCAACGACTTTACTTTTTGGGCTTGACCTGGTATTATTTAATAATAAAAATCTGTGCGTTAATATAAAATTGCTCAAACTCCCATTATTAGAGTATAACACAAGCGAACGACAAAAAAGATAGAAAAATTTTCCTCTTTTGAGAGCGCTACCAGAAGGAAAGACCTAATTGTCGATCGCTCGTTATAGCCGAGTCGAACTCCTGTAAATCCCTGTAAAAAAGCGCAACTTTGATGTTCTTCCCGATTTTTAAGGGGTAGTAGGGGGCAACAATCAGGCGGGATCGGGGCTAATCGCAGCGCAGCGACAGAAAACTGATACTAGCCTAACCTATGGGGGCAATCACGGGAGATTATTACCCTACAGTTTTTGATAATTTCATCACTCCTTGATAATTGCTATATTATAAACATAAATTAATTCTCGGGCTAGCTTTATGATCGAGTGGCTGGTAGTCTGGGGAGCAACGGAAGCAGTAGGCATTCTCGTTAAACCCATCTTAGAAGATTTAGTCAAAGACGGCGCGAAGGATTTTGCTAAAGATTTTTTTAAAGATTCCCTGAAAAACGTCTTATTAGGCGAAAAAGACCCGCGAAAAGTTGCAGCGGGCCAAGCAATCAAAAAGTTTTTGGAGTTGGTGCAACTGCAGTTAAAAAACGGCGGCCTTTCCCCCGAGGAAAGTAAGGGGTATATTCAAGATGTTAAACAATTTATCAATAACAAGTCTGTTAAGGAAATTTTGGGCAAGGCTTTTGAGAGCGATCGCGAATCTCTCGATGCAGAACTTCTGGAACAAACCTGGAGTCAACTAGATTTAACTCCTTTACCAGCAAGATTTAAGTGGGAAAGAATCGCTAATCAGTATCTCGAAGAAGTTCAAGGAATTCTCTTTGACTCAAAAGACTTGCGCGATATCTTGAATGCTCAAAATCTGGATAGCATTCAGAAAAATACTCAAGAAACGGCGGGGATTATTCCAGATTTTGACTTGAGGCAATATCAAGAAGCTCTGTGCGAGCGTTACAGCAATCTCAATTTAAGCAGCGTCGATCCCAATACCTACGATTATCGGGAAAAACTGAAGGTTTGGCAAATCTTTATTTTCCAAGATGTGCGATCGATTTACGAATCATTTCTGCCCCAAGCTTACGAAATTCCTAAAGAACATCAACGGCGGCTGCAAGACAGCAATCAATTAGACGCGATCGAACTAGAAAATTTAGAGAAATATCGGCGCGGTTATTTTTCTCAGCCGATCGTATCCGTGTTAGATGTTATCAATGACAAGCAAAAGTATCCCTACATTGTTATTTTAGGCGATCCGGGTTCTGGCAAGTCTAGTCTGTTACAAACTTTAGCATTAAACTGGGCGAGATCGCCCTTAAATAGCGTGACATCTCTGCCAATTCCGCTGCTAATAGAATTGCGGACTTACATTCGCAGCGGGGAATCAGGACATTGCAAGAATTTCCTCGAATTTTTCCATCAAAGTCCGGGTTCAATTTGTCACTTGAATCAGCATCAATTGCAGGAACAGCTTAAAGCAGGCGAGGCTGTGGTGATGTTCGACGGGTTAGATGAAATTTTCGATCCCGGGAAACGAGAAGATGTAATTACCGCGATTCATCGGTTTACTAATGAGTATCCCCGCGTGCGAGTGATTGTCACGTCTCGGATTATTGGTTACAAACCTCAACGGTTGCAAGATGCAGGGTTTCATCACTTTATTCTCCAAGATTTGAATGCGGAACAAATTCAGGATTTTGTTCGCCGCTGGCACGAATTAACTTTTACTGATGCTGGGGAAAAAGCGCGAATTCGCGATCGCATGGAAAGAGCATTAGCGTATTCATCAACGATTCGAGATTTAGCGGGGAATCCGTTATTGTTGACGATTATGGCGATTTTAAATCGCGGGCAAGAATTGCCGAGAGACAGGGCGGAACTATACAATCAAGCTTCGCGGGTGTTGCTTTATCAATGGGATGTGGAAAGGTCTTTAGTAGAAGATAGCAGGCTCGATCCGAAAACTATTGATGCTAAAGATAAGCAAGAAATGCTGCGGCGAGTCGCTTACAAGATGCAAGCAGCACCTGAAGGCTTAGCTGGCAATATTATTAGTGCGGAAGATTTGGAGAATACCCTGACAGCATATCTGAAGAATAAAGATTTCGATCGGCCGAAAGAGCGGGCAAAGTTGATAATTAACCAACTGCGAACTCGCAACTTTATTTTATGTTATTTGGGTGCGGATACTTATGGGTTTGTGCATCGAACTTTTTTGGAATATTTCTGTGCGTCGGAGGTGGTGGAGAGATTTGAGAAGACGCAAAAACTTTCTTTAGATGAGTTGAAAACCGAGGTTTTTGGCACGCACTGGGATGATGAATCTTGGCAGGAAGTTTTATGCTTGATTGCGGGATTGATTGATGGACGGTTTACGGGGGAATTGATTGAGTTTCTGATGCTGCAGGATGGGGAAGCCCAAAAGTTCCGCAATCTGTTTTTGGCGGCGAAGTGTTTGAATGAGGTGAGGGATAGAAAGGTGATTGCTGCGGTTGAGACTCAATTGCTTGAACGCTTAAAAGAGTTAACCAAGTACGACCTCAATTACTATTATCAGCCTTCTGGAGAAGAAGCTAATCTAGTTAAGGAAATTCGTACTCAAGCAGTAAGTGCGATCGCCTTTACTTGGAAAGATGGCGCCGCAACCTTACCTTGGCTCAAACAACGCGCTCAATCTGACGATAATTCGGCTGTGCGGAGTGCAGCAGTCCAAGAAATAGCACGGGGGTGGAAAGATGACCCGGAAACCTTACCTCTCCTCAAACAATGCGCTCAATCTGACGATAATTGGGTTGTGCGAGGTACAGCAGTCCAAGAAATAGCACGGGGGTGGAAATATGACCCGGAAACCTTACTTTGGCTCAAACAACGCGCTCAATCTGACGATAATTCGGATCTGAAATATGCAGCAGTCCAAGAAATAGCACGGGGGTGGAAATATGACCCGGAAACCTTACCTCTCCTCAAACAATGCGCTCAATCTGACGATAATTGGGTTGTGCGAGGTACAGCAGTCCTAGAAATAGCACGGGGGTGGAAAGATGACCCGGAAACCTTACCTCTCCTCAAACAATGCGCTCAATCTGACGATGATTCGGCTGTGCAATATGCAGCAGTCCAAGAAATAGCACGGGGGTGGAAAGATGACCCGGAAGCCTTACCTCTCCTCAAACAACGCGCTCAATCTGACGATGATTCGGATGTGCGACAAACAGCAGTCCAAGAAATAGCACGGGGGTGGAAAGATGACCCGGAAACCTTACCTCTCCTCAAACAACGCGCTCAATCTGACGATAATTCGGATGTGCGACAAACAGCAGTCCAAGAAATAGCACGGGGGTGGAAAGATGACCCGGAAATCTTACCTCTCCTCAAACAATGGGCTCAATCTGACGATGATTCGGCTGTGCGATATACAGCAGTCCAAGAAATAGCACGGGGGTGGAAAAATGACCCGGAAACCTTACCTCTCCTCAAACACTGGGCTCAATCTGATGATGATTCGTATGTGCGAGGTGCAGCAGTCCAACAAATAGCACGGGGGTGGAAAGATGACCGGGAAACCTTACCTCTCCTCAAACAACGCGCTCAATCTGACGATAATTGGGATGTGCGACAAACAGCAGTCCAAGAATTAGCACGGGGGTGGAAAGAGGAACCAGAGATATTTGAATGGTTGTGCGATATAGCTATCAATCATCCTTTTGAACGTCAGTCTAAGTTCCAAGATAATCCCAGACAAACAGCACTTGAAATCATGGTCAAGCAATACTCCGATCGCCCAAAAACTTTAGAAATACTTCGCCATAGATTTGCCAACGATCCAGATGAACAAGTCCGCAATTTGGCCCGGGAACAATTGGCAAAATTAGAGAACCTATAATCAAAACAAAAAAAGTATCCACAAATTATGCTAGTTCAAAAAATAGTATACAGCACTTTGCTTAACAGTTAGGTACAATAGTAGAGGTGGTAAGAAAGAAAAAAATGAAACCCTACTCCCTAGATATGCGTCAAAAGATTGTTGACACTTACGAGGCAGGTAACACCTCTATTCGGCAAGTAGCAGAAAGATTTCAAGTCAGTAAAAGTACCGTACAAGCCCTACTAAAGCGAAAAAAAGAGACAGGAAGATTACTCCCTAGTCAGGCAAAGGGCGGTAAACCGAGTTTACTGTTTGGTCACGAACAACAGATTGAAGAGATGGTAGCCCAGTATCCAGATTACACACTAGCGGAATACTGTGAGTATTGGCACGAAAAAACAGGAGTATGGTTGAGCGAGAGTGCGATGTGCCGATTCCTAAAAAAGCAGCAACTCACTTTGAAAAAAAAACACTACGCAGCAGTCAAGCCCATAAAGAAATTAATCAAAATCAGCGAATAGAATATTGGAAAAAAATCCGAGATGTCGCACCAAAAGATCTGATATTTTTGGACGAAATGGGCGTATTGCTAGGGATAATGAGATCCAGAGCTAGAAGTAAAAAGGGAGAAAGAAGCTACGATATCAAGCCATTTTATAGAGGAAGTAGGGTGACAGTAATTGGTGCAATAACCAACAAGAAGGTCATCGCCATGAAAACAATGAAACAATCAATGAATGGAGAAGAGTTCAAGAAATTTGTGCAAGAACAATTGGTTCCCAAATTATGGAAAGGAGCGGTATTAGTTATGGATAATTTGAAGGCACACAAGGTAGAAGGTGTGGAAAAAATGATCGAAGCAGTGGGAGCAAGAGTAGTGTATTTGTCACCGTACTCACCTGAGTTTAACCCCATCGAACATTTATGGTGGGAATTAAAGGCATGGCTCAGGAGATTTGTACCTCGAAGTGTACAGATTGTGGAAAAACTATTGGAATTGGGTGTGAAATTATGTTCAAGTAAGCAAATCGAAAATTATTTTGCTCACTGCTGTTACTGTACCTCTTAGTCACGCAAAGTGCTGTAATTAATATCAAATAGTTTTCGGAGACAACCACTATGCAAGTCACGACCGAAGAAATTATTTATCCATGCAGCGACGGTCAACCAATGGCAGATAGCACAATTCAATACAAATTAATTGTCAAAATCAAAGAAGGTTGCGAATCGCTGTTTAAAAACGACCCAAACGTGTTTGTAGCCGCCGATTTACTGTGGTATCCAGTTGAAGGTAGACCAGACATTTCTCAAGCACCCGATGTCATGGTAATATTTGGCAGACCAAAGGGCGATCGACGTTCCTACCTGCAATTTAACGAAGATAATATTGCTCCCCAAGTTGCGTTTGAGATTCGCTCTCACAACGACCGACAAACCAAGATGTACAAAAAACTTTCATTTTACAATCGCTATGGAGTCGATGAATATTACCTTTACGATCCCGAAAACAACGATTTGAGCGGTTGGCAAAGAATTGAAGGAAACTTAGAATTAATTGAGCCGATGGAGGGCTGGGTAAGTCCGAGATTGGGAGTGCGATTTGAGTTGGGCACAGATGGGTTAGAAATATATCGACCCGATGGACAAAGGTTTCTTTCCTATGCGGAATTGGAGGAACAGGGGGAATTAAACCGCCAGCGTGCCGAACAAGAAGCTCAAAGAGCCGAACAAGAAGCTCAAAGGGCCGAACGTTTGGCAGCAAAACTGCGCGAATTGAACATCGATCCTGAGAGCATTTAAGCGACAAATTAGACCTCTTGCAAAAGTCAAAAACTCACCCCCCTCAGTCCCCCCTTGCTAAGGGGGGAAGCAAGAAAAATTAGGCTCCCTCCCCTTACTAAGGGGAGGGTTGGGGATGGGTCTCAGCATTTTTGCAAGAGGTCTATTGTTTAATTTAGGGCTTACGCATCAAGACCACAGAAACCGGGTTATTTATGCTTTATGCGCGCTGTAGCGAATGATTTTAGTGAAAAAACCCGGTTTCTCACCACCTTTGTGTAAGTCCCATAATTACAACTTGTCCGACTTGTTTAAAGTCGCCAAGCAATCTCCATTCTTGGGGATTGGTTGACTCCAATCCGCTGCATTTGCAATGACGCCTGATACTGAAATTAGCCTCCAAACGATCGCCCTTCCAGCCGCCAAAACCGATAAGAAGTGTTAAGTTAGTAGTTAGTTGTGTCGATCGCACATAAAAAAAATGCCTGAACTACAAACCGATACATACCAAGACCTCGACCCGCAAGTCCTCTCAAAGCCCGTTGTTGTCGGTCTGGAAGAGGTAACAAAAGTTTACGGGATTGGCGACCTGGAAGTTCGCGCCTTAAACGGCGTCAGCTTGACCGTAAGACAAGGAGAATATTGCTCGATTATGGGCGCGTCGGGTTCCGGCAAATCTACAGCTATGAATATTATCGGCTGTCTCGATCGACCTACGAGCGGCAGTTACTACTTAGACGGCGTAGATGTCGCCCAAATGCCCGAAGGAGAATTAGCCGGAATTCGCAATTTAAAATTAGGTTTTGTCTTCCAACAATTTCACCTCTTGGCTCAATTGACAGCATTAGAAAATGTCATGCTACCAATGGTTTATGCCGGCATTCCCGCAGCAGAAAGACGCGAACGGGGAGTAGAGGCTTTAACGAAAGTCGGCCTGGAAAGTCGCCTGCAAAACAGACCGAATCAACTATCAGGAGGACAGCAGCAGCGGGTAGCCATCGCCAGGGCTATTGTCAACCGTCCCGTGTTGTTGCTGGCTGATGAACCTACAGGTGCATTGGATACAAAAACTACTCAAGAAGTAATGGATATTTTTACAGAATTCAATGAAAATGGCATGACTGTTGTTATGGTAACGCACGAACCGGAAGTGGCGCGCCAAACTCGCCGCGTTGTCTGGTTCCGCGACGGTAAAGTTATTCACAATAATCTCAACCCCGAAGAGCTTTCACACGCTGTATTTTAGTATAAGAGTCCGCGAAAAGCGAAAAGAAAATTGGGCGATTGAAATCGCTTCTAGACAAACGAAGTCCGCCTACGCGGACTGAAGAATTAAGAGGGTATCAGTCCTATGCCAGAGGACTGTTAGCTATTAGACAGGGGTTTTCAACCCCTGGCGGACTAATAGACAAAACGCCAGATATGTGATTAATGAAAAGCACTCGGAAAAGCTTCCCAAACTCGATCGACAAAATCTCTAAGTTGCCGAGATGCGATCGCACCATCCTTTTTCTCAGAGTCCAGAGACTGCAACTCGGTTAACAGCGAAATTACCTCGGTATCCAGCGCCGCCCGAAACAAACTCCCCGGCCACAGCAAATCAGCACCATCGCGCAAATCGGATAAAGTGTAGTCTTCCGACCATTGCGCCGATAAATCCTTCCCCGACAGTAATACAACTAACATTAAAGGGCGCACCCAACAAACTTGACGTGCCTCAACCACTTGGATTACCTCGGAATGCAGGCACGCATCTCCACATTCTAAACTGACAATTTGACCCGGCTTAAAGTTCAAAGCACAATCCATTAATGCTCACACTTAATACAGACATAACAAAGCAGCAAAATAAGTGCTGCATCTCTCCACAGCACCCGAAAACATTATATCATAATTCCTTCTTTCTTCCTTCTTCCTTCTTCCTTCTTCCTTCTTCCTTCTTCCGACTTCCTTCTTCCTGACATCCGTTACATCCCGTACATTGCTCGTTGCCGAACTTCCTTCTTCCTGACATCCGTTACATCCCGTACATTGCTCGTTGCCGAACTTCCTTCTTCTCCTCAACTTTCATCAAGCTTTTTAAGATCCATTTCGAGCTGGGCACTCAACAATCGTGCTTCTTTTTTACCACCGCCACCATTGGCATAATCCGCCACGGAAATCGGAGAACCGATCGCAATTTTTACCTGACAACCCCATTGAGGAATGCGCGGGCGATAGCGGATACTCATCGGTACAATTTTCACCCCCAAACCCGGTTTGCTCAACTCTGCTTGCATTGCCAAACGCGCCAATCCCGGCTTAATCGGATGAACTTCGCCATCCTGAAAAATGCCGCCTTCGGGAAAAATCACCAACATTTCCCTGTCGAGGAGTAGTTCCACCCCATAACGGAGAGTGCCAATTGCCGGATGCTTGAGATCCACAGGAAACCCTCCCAAATTTCTGATGAACCAACCTTGCAGTCCTTTCACTTCATCAGCAGTTACCATAAACCGCAAATCGCGTCCAGTCACCTTCTGTCCAGTTGAATAAGGCATCATCAGGGCATCCCACCGGGATCGGTGCGTAGGGGCTAAGATGACAGGCCCGTCTTTCGGCAAGTGCTCCTGTCCGGTTATCTCAATCTTGCCAAAATGAAACGGTAGGACAACATAGTGACCTAGCGGATAGAGCAAGGATGTTAACCAAGGAGAAACGCGAGAGGTATTAGATGCTACCTTGGCAGGCATTGGCTTCACTAGAGATGATTTACTGGACTCAACGGCGATCGTGGCGGTGTGGGGCATAGCAATTAAGCTGCTTTGTCGAGATCTAAAGTCTAAAGTAAGTGATGGGACAAATCTTTAGTTTTTGGGTCGGGACACTTTTGCTATTGGCCTTGTACCGATCGAGCGATCGCGCCCGCAAGAGATAATCTCTAACAGGTAAAACCTCAGCCAACCGGACAGCACTCATGCAGAGCACTCTGCCGCCTGGAAAGCTCGATCGGGCAATTACGGATCTATTATTCCAGCTAAAGGGTCAAGTTCGATTAAACATCGCCCAGAAGAGAGTAAAAAATTTTACCTGTTAATTTTTCCGGCGTGTTTCAAACCAGGAAATCAACTGATCGCGGCAAACAGACTCCATAATACCGCCGAGCACCTCTAAGCGGTGACACGAATGCGCGCTATCGGGAATATTAGCAGCAGTCCGAATCGTGCCAGTTTTCGGGTCATCTGCTCCGTATACCAGCCGGCCAATCCGAGCTTGGACGATCGCACCAGCGCACATCGGACAAGGCTCCAGCGTTACGTAGAGCGTGCATTGGTTAAGATGCCAGTCTTGCAAAACTTGGCCGGCCGCCCGCAAAGCCAAGATTTCAGCGTGAGCAGTCGGATCGCAGTCTCGCTCTCGCCGATTTTGCGCTTCGGCAATCAATTTGCCGCTACCGTCAACAATTGCCGCGCCCACGGGTACTTCACCGGCATCACCGGCTGCTTGTGCCAATTCCACAGCCCTAGTCATCCAGCGTTTGTGAATAAAATAAGTAGTATCACTAATAGAGAATGGCTCCGTTTTAGAATTCACGTCATACCTACGTAACAGAAAAACTTAAGATCGAGAAAGTAAAGTTACATTACAGCTTAATAGAAAGTGATTTTTAATTATGGACACCACCAGGATAACCACTGAAATTGTTGAGCTGTTGTGCCGCATTAGCCGACAAAAGCTGCGCGAACAAGATATCACTCCTTTGGTAGTGTTTGTGACTGCTCTAATTTCCATCCTGCGCGGAGTCATGATTATTGACAGGACGATCGCAGTTGAAGAAGAAGAACGGCTGCAAAAGACTCTCAAAGCCTTTGCCAGCGGCGACCGCGATCGGGTAGAACTAATTCAGCGCCTTGTCAAAGGAGTATCCAAACAGCAGGTTTACTTCAACCCCACGGAATTGCTAACCCTGACAGCTTTCTTCTCAGAATCAGAAAAACTGTTGCTTATCGGTTCCGGCTACGAAATGTCAGCGGCCGACGGACACATCGATATGCGGGAGCAAATGTACTTACAGTCGATCGCAAATCGGCTCGGCCTCGACTCCAGACACATTGCAGTCCTAGAAACTTTATTTACTAAAGAAGGAACCCTCGACTCACAAGCTTTTGCCGAAGTTCAAGCTTTACTCGATCCCAGCGAATTCGAGTCGCGCGATCCGGTATTTGGCAAAGCAGCAAAGCACTTGCTGAGTATTTTACTCCGCAAATAATCCAGCGCATATAAATTTTGGGGCAGTAAAAGTAGTGAGAGGAATTCGAGGATTTGACGCTGTGTCCATTTGAGATGGGACTTGGGCGCTCTTACCCTCAAAAACCGGGTTGTTTAACCCCTACCAAGAGCTTTGCACGGCGTATGTTCGTAAAAAACCAGGTTTCTGCCTCAGTCCCGCATTATTTTTTTTGCAAGAGTCGATCGACCCTTGTATCCCATTGAACCGAATCAATCTAGAATCTAAAAGCGACTTGTCGCTGCCTTAATGCACCCTGCTCGGTCTCAAATCTCAAATTGATTGATTATGCAAATTGAATGGCAAACCGCCAAAACCTACGAAGACATTCTCTATCACAAAAGCGGCGGCACCGCCAAAATTACCATTAATCGACCTCACAAACGGAACGCTTTCCGTCCCAAAACCGTGCAGGAACTGTGCGATGCCTTTACTGATGCCCGCGAAGACACAAAAATCGGCGTTGTCCTTTTCACAGGTGCGGGGCCTCATACAGACGGCAAATATGCCTTTTGCGCCGGCGGCGACCAAAGCGTGCGGGGTGCGGCGGGATATGTAGACGAAGGTGGCATACCCCGGTTGAACGTGCTCGACTTGCAGAAGTTGATTCGATCGATGCCCAAAGTTGTAATTGCTTTAGTTGCAGGCTACGCAATTGGAGGGGGTCACGTTCTGCATTTAATTTGCGACTTGACGATCGCTGCTGACAATGCTATTTTCGGACAGACCGGCCCCAAAGTCGGCAGTTTCGACGGTGGTTTCGGAGCTAGCTATCTCGCCAGAGTCGTTGGTCAGAAAAAAGCCAGAGAAATTTGGTTTTTGTGTCGCCAGTACAGCGCGCAGCAAGCCCTAGAAATGGGTTTAGTCAACTGCGTCGTGCCCGTCGAACAACTAGAACTAGAAGGGATTCAGTGGGCGGCGGAAATTCTAGAAAAAAGTCCGATCGCGATTCGCTGTTTGAAATCTGCTTTTAATGCCGACTGCGACGGTCAAGCCGGTTTGCAAGAACTGGCGGGAAATGCCACTTTGCTGTACTATATGACCCAGGAAGGCGCCGAAGGCAAACAAGCCTTTTTGGAAAAACGGCAACCTGATTTTAGTCAATATCCTTGGCTGCCATAGCTGGATGGAGAAATCAGTTTTTTTTTATGCGCTCATCTTAAAGTAGATGCTGCTGATTTTTATGAGTTAGTAAAGCCAAATGCACCCGATGTCCAAAAGTGTCAGTATTGATACCAGTTCCCAAAAAGAATGAAACTGCTTTGTCAGATCCAAACCATGATAACGATCAGTGATTTCCCAATCGAAAATCGAAAATGGTATGATCTATCCTGCTGCCGACTAACTAAACCGAGACTGCTGCTGCGGATTTTTCGGTTAACGTTGTGCATGTAAGCTGGCAGGCAGGACGCTCGGAAAGAGTGACGGCGGCATCCTGCAGCATCAGAGTCGATTCTTGCCACATTCCAATTTCTTCTATGTTTTCCCAAGATGACCTAAAAGGCGAAACCGCTAAAGCACAAGCTTTCCAGTGACCTTGAACCGGCCCGCCTAGTAGAGCGCAAACACCCCCGCGTCTCCCCTCAGGTGTATAGTGCCTGCAGTGACGGCAAGCTGAAGTTAAAGGTGAAGTTAAGGAGGTTTGCATAAAAGTTCTTAGGGAAATCATTTTCATCTCTAATTCTCCCTTGCAGAGCTAGCCTGCCTGAGAGCCCCCCAGCCTTTATTCTGTCTGGCTTGTAGCGATCCCCGGAGCATAATTAAATTTTATAATTTATTTATAATCTCGTTATATATAGAAACAATTAGCTCTGTCGTTGCTCATTGTATAGGTAAAAACAAAGGTTAAAACTTTATAAAGCCGTCAGGGATCAAGAAAAAGTACAAATGTACAACGACTATGAGACGTTATAAATAAGCGGTAGCTCAGGATACAAAAAGCTGCTGAGAGTTTCGGTAAGCTGCCCCCGGGACATACCAACAATTAAGTCTTAAAATGAAAATGAAAAGATAACCGCAGGCGATCGGGCCCCTGTTGCATAGACGCCAAAAGTAGCTAATCATAAAATAGGCAAGTTTTCAAGCTTCTTGTTTATCTCTACAATCAAAACATTAAAATTAATTCAGAGGCGGTAGGAGTTTTGCTAATGAGTAAGCGTTCTTCGGTGGAATCCCCAAATCATCAATCCTCTTCAACCCCAATCAAGCCTGCTTTGCAAGCAGTCCTGGGGAGTCTAGATGTAAACCTAGAAGCAGAATTGACAACATACAGAAGGCACAGGAGGCGCGCCGAACAGTGGGTGTCGCCCTCAGTTCGTACCGGCAAGCAAACAGCCACAACCGAGCAACAGCTAGCCCAAAATTTGGCGCCGGAGACTGCGGAGGAAACCCAGCAGCCGCTATCGCTGCCCCTATCCCTTGCCGGCACTCAGGGCGATGCCCCGCTAGCAACTACCAGGGGTGGCACAAAATTATCTAACAGTGCCTTGGCACCCAACAAGTATCTCGAATCAAGCGAAAAACTGATCGAAAGTTTGGACGAGTCCAAAGCTGAGCCTACGGTAGAACGCAGTTTAGCCGCCAGTTTGTTAACTCCCTTGGGACTGAGTTCGATGCTGCTGTTTTTGCTGTCATGCACAGCTTTGGGCTACGCAGTCATGTACCCGTCAAATCTGGTTAAGATGGCAGGCCTGAGCCGTTTCCTCGATCGCACCTCACCCTCTTCAAGCGACAGTCCCGCCTCTACTTCCATCTCAGATACCAGCACCAAGGAACTGCCGAAAGCTCCAAATCTGGTATCCAAGGAATTTGTGGAGCTAGATTTGAGCACTCTCAGCAATGTTAAGCCGACAGTCAGCCCGATTCCTTCCCCGTCACCAAAAGCATCAATCCCGCCAACCCCACCAGCGCCTCCGGGCCCCAGCGGGGTTGTGCCGATTCCTACAGAAGACGGCAACCCCCCCAGAGGCAGGGAACAAGGACTCAACAATCTGAGTACGGCTTTGCTTCCCACTCCCAGCCCTAGCGCTGCCCAGCCTGTGCCGGCACTGCCAACACTGCCTCCAACACCATCCCCAGCCCAGCCTGCCGCCACATCCCCGGCGACAACATCCCCAGCCGCAGCATCCCCGGCGACAGCATCCCCAGCCGCAGCATCCCCAGCCGCAGCATCTCCCCTGGGAAGGCCTGCACGTGCGGCAGACGGTTTCTATTACGTTGTCACCGATTACACCGACGAAAAATCGCTGCAGCGAGCCAGAACAGCAGTTCCGGATGCCTACGTGCGGAACTTCTCAAAGGGTGTCAAGATCCAAATGGGTGCTTTGAACGATGCTGCCTCAGCAGAACGTTTGGTCAAAGAACTCCAAGAAAAAGGGGTGAAGCCACAATACTATCAACCATAAATTAGGCAAAGACAATTAAACTAATGATCGGGGAGTAGGTTGGGCGGAGGCACGAACCCTCCGTTTCGCTTCACCCAACATTTGCTCAGTTTTGATGGGTAATGCTCGCGCCCTACCCATCTTAAAAATAATCATGACGACCTAACTTAGAGTGAATTAAAATTTCAAAATTAAAAATTAAAAAGACGATTGAGGAGTTTTCATTTTTAGTTTGTAATTCTGATTTCTCTGTCTTAATTCTAAAGTTGAAAATCGGGAGACTGGCAAAATGGGATTATTCGATCGCCTATGGCGAGTGATTCGAGCCAATATTAACAGTTTGGTCGGGGCTGCCGAAGACCCAGAAAAAATTCTGGAACAGGCTGTAATGGATATGCAGGAAGATTTAGTGCAGCTCAGACAAGCTGTGGCAGGGGCGATTGCAGCTCAAAAACGCACTGAACGCCAGTGCTCCCAAGCTGAGTCTACAGCAGCAGAATGGCATCAGCGGGCGCAGCTAGCTTTGCAAAAAGGCGAGGAAAATTTGGCGCGGGAAGCTCTGACACGCAAGAAATCTTATCAAGAAACGGCAACGGCGATGAAAGCCAGTCTGGATCAGCAATCGGCTGTTGTGACTAAACTAAAAGAAAATATGCGGGCGCTCGAAAGTAAAATTTCCGAGGCAAAATCTAAAAAAGATATGTACATTGCCCGAGCTCGATCGGCCGCATCGTCGGAAAGGCTTCAAGAAATGATGGGCAATCTCAGTACGGGCAGCGCTTTGAGCGCGTTTGAACGGATGGAAGAGAAAGTCATGCAGCTAGAAGCTCGCTCCGAAGCAATCGCAGAACTCGGAACTAATGATTTAGAAAAGAAGTTTCTCTCTCTCGAAGGTGCCGACGATGTGGATACCGAGTTGGCGGCGATGAAAGCACAAATGCTTCCGGGCAAGAATACACCCAAATTGCCGTCGAGCGAGCCGCCCGCATCCTGAACCCCAGGCAAGAGAACAAGAGTCGGGACGAGCAAAAACTTCTCAACAGCCTAGCTAGAGATGGCTCGAAGCCTGTGGGGGAATTCCCGGATCGAAGTTAAACTCAATAGATAGGTGCATGAATAAGCTTGCCTGCATCACATTACTCGATCGCTTTAAACTGGATTTATCTGTCTGCAAAAATTGCCAAAAACTAAATCGCACTAAAAATCTGACAAGAGTGAATTTCACAACTGCGGGCTAGGGCTATCAAGCCTGCTTTCCGCCTACTTCGTACACCTCACCCAGGAAAAATAGCATTATGGGATTATTTGACCGCATTAGCCGAGTCGTCAAAGCCAATCTTAACGATCTGGTCAACAAAGCTGAAGACCCGGAAAAGATTTTAGAACAGTCCGTTACGGATATGCAGGAAGACTTGGTGCAGTTGCGTCAGGCCGTTGCCAGCGCGATCGCTACTCAAAAGCGCACCCAGACTCAGTACAATCAAGCTGAATCTCAGTCTAACCAGTGGCAGCAGCGCGCTCAGCTAGCCCTGCAAAAAGGAGACGAGACTTTGGCCCGGGAAGCGCTGGTTCGCAAAAAGTCTCACGCTGAAACGGCCGCTACGCTGAAAGCAAGTCTGGATCAGCAATCGGCTCAGGTGGAAAGTCTCAAGCGCAACTTGATCGGTTTGGAGAGCAAAATTTCCGAAGCTAAGACCAAGAAGGATATGCTCAAAGCGAGGATATCCGCTGCTAAGGCTCAGGAACAGCTCAACAATACCATTGGCACATTGAATACTGGCAGTTCAATGGCAGCTTTCGATCGCATGGAAGAAAAAGTTTTGCAGATTGAAGCTCGCGCGGGAGCTTCGGCAGAATTGGCCGCCGGGGGCAGCAATTTAGAGGAACAGTTCCGCTTGCTCGAAAGCGGCGGTGATGTTGACGACGAATTGGCTCAGATGAAAGCTCAACTGACCGGGGGCTCTGTGTCTCAAGGTCAATTGCCGGCAGCGGGTAAAACGGCAGCAGCTAGTAGCTCGGAGTCGAGTCCGGTGATTGACGCTGAGTTGGAAGAATTGCGATCGCAGCTCAATAAAATGTAGTAATCTCTATCAAAATTTACCTATTTCTCAGATCGCAGGTTTCATAGAATGCTTCGCCGACCTACAGGGCTAGCTTGGGAGGTCGGAGTTTTTTTCAGTAATTTTCAAAAACACAAAATAGAGATTCTGTCAACTATCTTTATATTGATTTAAGGAATTAAGCCTTTAAAAAGTGATAAAGTAATTTTATTCCTTGCAATTGCGCCGGCCACGCCTGAGCGTAAATGTAAATAACTATCAAATATCGCTAATCTGTCATGCCCGTGCAATTTTCTAGAGGCTTTTGTAAAATCAAGTTTTTCAAGGCATTAGCACTTGGTTTTTCAATTGCAGCTATTTGCCCCGCACTGCTATCGGCTCTAAGTGTTAGCGAGTCGATGGTTGGTACCGACTCAGGGGTGCAAGCGCCAATTTTGCATGATAATTTACCCTCTCAATTAAAACTAAATCAAGAAACAGCAGACGATCGCGATCGGCTTCGTGATTTATACTCGGGTTCAGAATTAGATAGAGGCAGTAAAGAGCAAGAAAATAGCATCCCGGAGCTCGATCAATCGACCCAAAGTGAGGCAGCAGAAACTCTCCCTCAATTGCCGAACCGAGGAGAAAACAGACAAGAATTTCCCCTTCCCAACCCGCGGCCGCCAAATCCGGCTCCCCTCCCATAACCCGCGCCGCCAGCACCCTTGCTTTCATGCAAACAACTTTTGCCGCCTGCTGTTCTCCCATTGGCACAGCCAGCAGAATTGCTAAGATTCCGGGTACGATAAAAGTCGATCGATGGGGGAAGTAGTTGGCAGTTGATTTACCGCGAGCCGATCGTGCAAAATCCGAGAAGAGAAATCGCGATCACGCTGTCGCCGGGAGCAGATAATCGGCGTAGAACTCGGGTTGCGGCGCTGAGGCTGTTTCAGGATTTTACTCAGAGGGGAGAGAGAGATGTCCTGGTGGGGCGATCGCATTTCTGTCTCGGAATGGCAGCATTTGGCGCTACCGTGAGCAGGAACGACGCTGACCGTTAATTTTTGAGGTGGCGGGGTTGCAGTACGTGCGGTTGTTGGCTCCTGAGACGCTGCTGCGGGTGCGATCCGATGTGGCATTGGCTCGGGCCGAGCTTTTGCCGATCGAACAATTCGGTATAGGAGGCTCAGACACATTGCGGGGCTACCGTCAGGATGCTTTGCTGGCTGATAGCGGGATTTTTGATTCAGTTGAATTGCGGTATCCGATGCAAGCGCACCGACGACAAAAAAGGAGTTTTGCAGGTGACGCCGTTTGTGGATTTTGGCAATGTTTGGAATCCCAGGGAAAGCGCGGTTTTGGAAGCGAATACTTTGCTGTCAGCGGGATTGCGGGTGCGGTGACTGTACGGCTAAAGGTGGAATGCTCGCGGAGGCTGGGGAATTCCTTTGATTGATATTAAGTCTACCAACAGGTAGTTTACAAGAGCGCGGGCTATATTTTTCTGTATAATTCAAACCTTTTTAGGAAAGCAGTCGTTTTGCCCTTGGCGGAACTGAGCACTTCCGCTATATAGTAATAAGTATCATTTGGCACTCGTCTGTAGATGCCAAGAGTGCATTTTACTGATAATCTTTAAATTAAACTATGTCTAAGGTGCGGTTGCTGCTTTTAAGTTCTTTTGCTTCCGGTTTTGGGCTTTGCTCAATCATTTTGGCGATGTTTACGATGACTTCAAGGTTGTCGCTTACGTCTTTTTTTACCTTTGTTTTAACTTTGGTTTTTTTTGGAATTAATCTAATTTTTGCTTTGCATTATTATACATCAATTACTAAGCAATTGAGTGTTAAAGGTAAAAGAAAAGCGAGAATTTAGCGGTTGTGAAGCAGAAGCGGAAAAAGGCATGGAGAGTTTTTTATGGAATTTGAATGGAATCCAGGAAAATGCCTGTGGGTTAGGAGAACTATCTAGCTGTAAGCCATAATTATTTAAAGTCTAATTATTTATGAGGTGCGATGGGGAAAAACTCTAGACATCTCCGAAAACAATCAAAGCCTCTGTGTACTTAAGCTCTAGGTCGTAAATGTAATCATTCTAAATTAGCTCGTATGTACGATAAAACCAGACTTTTAGATATTTATTGTTGATAATTAGACCAAAATATTGAGAGATATATTGAGTTAAAATAACCCTGAGTTAACGTTATTTTAACAGTTATTCACCTCTCCAGTGCTAGTGGCTAATATTCCTTCCCGCCGACCCAAAAGCCAATAGGTCATCATTTCTCCTCTTCCCTTGACCTCGATCGTACCCCTTGGCTCTAGTAAGTATTTATTCTGTAATTTGAGATAAGTCGCATCGGTGACTTGAATGTATCCCGGTTTGCCGTGCGATTCCATCCTTGAGGCGATATTCACCGCATCACCCCAGAGGTCATAGATAAATTTCTTAATCCCAATTACTCCCGCAATTACAGGACCCGTATTAATCCCGATCCGAATTTGTAGAGATTCCCCAAAAATATTCTTCACGTTTTCCATATAGGCTTGCATATCCAACGCCATGTTGGCGATCGCTTCGCAATGATCCGGTCGAGAAGCGGGTAAACCACCAACTACCATGTAGGCATCCCCAATGGTTTTAATTTTCTCTAAGCCATACTTTTCAGTGAGTTGATCGAAGGCAGAGAAAATTTGGTTCAAACCTGCTACCAATTGCAACGGCTCTATCCGTGCCGAGATACTGGTAAAACCTACGATATCCGCAAACAAAATCGTGGCTTCTTCAAAATGTTCAGCAGGGGATTCATTAGTCCGCAGGAGGCGATCGGCAATTTCTGCAGGTAAGATATTCAAAAGTAATTGTTCAGACTTTTCTTTTTCCTGGCGCAGTTCTCCAGTTCTTTGCTCCACTCTAGCTTCCAACTCTTCATTTGCCAAATGGAGGGCATCTAGAGAATCCTTCAGTTGGTTGGTCATGCCGTTAAAAACGTTGGCTAATTTGCCAAGTTCAATGATGGAACTAACCTCCACTTGTTGGTTGAGATTGCCCGCAGCGATCGCTTCCGAAGCAGTGGTGATCCGCTCCACAGGACGGATAATCCGGCGAGCGGTCAGGATACCCAACAAAATTGCCATAATCAAAGTGGCTAAACAGAGCAGGATTGTAGTCTGAGTATTGGCATTAATCTGATTCATAAAGTCTGCTTCTGGAATAGTCACCACCACCAACCAGTCAATACCTTTACTATCTCGAAAAGGATCGACTTGGACGAAATAATTTTTACCATCGACGGTAAACTTCAGTTGATGAGATGCTTGGATATTTTGAAAATCATGAAACTGCTCTAGCAAAGCTTGACTTGCTTTTTGGGTGATGGCATTGCTACTATTGACCACCTTGAGTCGTTCAACTCGTTGCTCTGGCAGTTCGACAACCTTTTCTGGGTAATTTTTAAAGGGCTTTTCCTCTGTAGAGGTGGCAATCATTTCTCCCGAACGTTCCAGAATAAAACTTTGCCCAGTTTTACCGATTTTGAGTTTGCTTAAAAAATCCCCAAACATTACCAGATTTAAGCTTGTCATCCACACTCCTTGGAGATCTCCAGCCTTGGTATATATGGGTTTGCCAGCCGCAATGTATAGGAATTCACCTGTAATGTGGGGATACACTGTTCCCCAAACAGCTTGCTTTTTCTGGACTGGAATTTTATAGTAGGGGCGTTTGCGGGGGTCCCAGTTAGGTTTCCCGGCGTTGGTAATTTCCCGGCGTTCCCCCTCTGGACTGGTAGTATAGGTAGTCAAACTGTGGTTATTTTCTACCTCCGAAGCACGGATGACGAGCGCGCCATCCTCCTGCCGCTCCGCACCAAAAAACTGCTGATTGGCGTTAACAAAAACTGTGGCAGCAACATGGGGAAAGGCTGGGAGTTGTTTCCATAGAAACTTCTCTACATCTCTCCCATTATTAATATCGATGCGGTTTTGGCTCAGAGTTGCATCATAGCTTTCAAAGGTTTGAAAGGGAATAGCAACCAGATAAGTTAGATTTTCCTGGATGCGATCGCTAATATCATTCCGCAACTGAGTAGCTACATCATTTACTGCTTTTTGACCGTTTCTATAGGAAAGATAACCAACAACAGCCACTGCTCCAACTGTTTGGACAACAAATGGAACAATTAGCATTATTTGTAGCGAAATTTTTGTGAAAAGTCTAGGTGATAAGGGCATCCTTGATTTACCAAGCATAGTGACTTCTCCCGACATTGATACCTAGCATAAGTTAATAGGAATTTAATTTGCATGCGCCTACACCCTACACCTCATACCCGACAACCCTTTCGACAATTTCCACATGCTATTTATTGCTCTTGGGTCACTCTGATGGGAGTATAATAGCCGAAAACGACCCAAACTCAGTTGCTGTCTATAGATGAAGCCCGCCCATCTCTACCCACCATCAATTTTATTGATGAATATTGTGCCTCCTGGGGGGGTGACAAACCGCCGGAAACCTATAGTTAGTAAGGATTGAGTTAACTTGTGGTAAAAAAAGATAGGCAGCAGAATTGTTAAAGGCTTGCTTATCCAAAAAAATAATGATACGAAGATTCTACCAGACTCATTTACAAAAATACCTGACGCCATCTCAGTTTTTGGTGATAACAACCTTGCTATCCTTGATGAAATCTGAAAAACAAGTGAGATTAGAACGGCTCTCCCGAGTATTTCCCTGTCTAATTACAGCCGAAAGTCGGCGACGTAAATTACAAAAATTTTTAGATTTGCCGAACTTAACGATCGAATTAATTTGGTTCCCATTAATTACTGAACTGATTGGTTGACCACTTATTGCGGTGTTGGTCAAAGCTTATCAAGATCAATCGAGCGCAGTCAATGGGTGTATTAATCTCTTCATGGTTAGTTAGCTTAATCGGGAAGCGAAGAGCAATTCCATTATACTGGTCATTGTTGCCAAATTTGGGCAGCAGCAACTTCGAGGAACAAACTACAAATATACGGCAAGTTTTACCATTATTTTCAGAAGATAAAGTCATCGTTTTAGGAAACCGGGAATTTTGCGAGTTCGACTTAGGAAAGTGGCTGAAGGAAAAGGGTGTGTCTTTTGGTTTAATTAAGACTCAAGAGGAATCATTGTATCGAAATAGAACATTTAGTTTGGCAACGGTTAGATGGATTAGGAATCATGCTGTGGAACCTCTTGATATTTTCAAGGTAAAAGAGTGAGAAAAACTCAGTCGGCCACTGGATTTAATGTTGCTTGTAAGTGGAAAAGAAACTCTGGGACATGGTAGGTAGATGAAGCGTGGTTTATTCTCACAGGTTTAGGGTTCTTGCCAGTAGCGATCGATGCTTACAAGCAACGGATGGGCATTGAAGAAATGTTTCGAGATTGTCAAACAGGAGGCTACGATATGGAAAGAACTAGCTTAAAAGCAAACCGATTGATTAACATAATTCTGCTCGTGAAACTCGCCTACAGTTGGGCAATATTTGAAGGCATTGAACTTACGAAAAAGCAGGTAGGAAAATATGTATTCCGGCGTCAATAACCTAAAAAAAGATATCGAAGACGGAGTGCATTTGGTGTTGGCGCCAGAGGGAGAAAAGTGGGTTAATTATCTCGAACAATATTCTGATGAGGTGGAACAGTTAATCAAGTTAACTCGAAATAAACGCCACTTTTATCAATAAGCTATGCGGGCTGCAACCCTGATTCGGTCTATCTCCTAAGCCTCTTTGTCACCCCCCCAGGGGTTTTCAACTTCTATTCTCCATCCTGTCGCACAGAATCCATTCTGGCTCCTGAATTCTGAATTCTTCTGTAAACTGATAGCGCTCGTCACCCTAATTGGAGTGCCTAGAAGTTAGGCGTTTGAGTGCGAATTTCCTAATGGTAGTGCTGGCATTAATGACTATGGCACTGCGCTGTGGTTGACGGGAATGTTGATGAGCACGATCGCCTCTGATTACTTTCCGAAAACAGCCCAAGGGCAGGTGCTTTGTTTTTTCCTTGCATTGTGTGCGATCGCGTATGTGGTTATTTGACAGCAACAGTGACCACATTTTTTGTGAGTCAGGATGCTGAGAGCGATGAGCAGAAATAGCAGCTACACAATCAATTCAAGCTGTGGAAACAGAAATTACTGCACTGCCAAGGTTCAAGCCTGCTTGACGAAAAGGTTTAGACCTGTGAATTGCTGACCTTGGATTTGAGCATAAAGTCGATCGCTCTCGATGCGATATTAGAGAAACAATGATGTCTGTCCAATTATAGATAACCTTTTAATCTAAACTATTCCAACCGAGAGATGATATTTAAAACTTTGAATTTTACTATAAAAATACCATCTAGCAACTCAAATAAAAAACCTTTAAAAGAATGGGTAAAACAAGCTGAATGAAGTCATGATAGGGAATCAAAAAAACTTTATCCAGGATAAATTTCCTATTTAAATGTTCAATAATATTGACAGTTTTTCTAGGCTCCCATGGCTAATTTCCTAGGAATTTGAGCCACTGTGGATAATTAAATCAATGTCATCTCCACTCCTGACTTGCATTTAATTCGAGTTTTTTATGATCCTTGCCCTCTAAAGCTTGTAGTATCGTTCCCCAAAAGGCCCGCAGTATTGAATGTTAGCCTGGTTCTATTTATTACATTGACACGAGAAACTCATGGAAAACACATTGTTCGATCGCACATTCCGGGACAGCGAAGGCCAAATTGTTATAGCTCAGATGCCCAATCTACCACTGAGTGTCGGGATTGTAGCTACTTTATTAACGCTCATTGTTACAACAGGTCAAATTAATTTAGGGTTGCAGATACTAGCCTTTGGCTCTTTGTTTACTTGGGCTTGGGAAGAATTATTCCAAGGCGTTAATTACTTTCGTAGAGCATTAGGTCTGATTGCACTTGTTGGTCTGATTGCGTGGAAACTTCAATAATTTCGAGTGTGCATGAAATCATTCCCCGCCCGATGTATATCAGCTATTCCATCAGCAAAGGCGGGATGGGAAATCTAACTAAAACCCTAGCGTTGGAATACGCAAACCGAGGCATCCGCGTCAATGCTATTGCGCCCGGTGCAACAATTACACCGATTAATGAAAGCTGGAGGGACAATCCAGAACAAAAGGCAGTGGTTGAAAGCCATATCCCAATGGGGCGGGCAGGCACATCGGAGGAAATGGCTGCAGCAACGGCTTTTCTTGCATCAGATGAAGCGGCTTACATTACGGGACAAACGCTCTATATTGATGGTGGATTGACCCTCTATGCTGACTTTCGCGAATCTTGGTCGGCCTAAATTAACTGGGAGAAACTATGGGGAGGAAATAGGCGATCGCTGCCATTTTACCTAAACAAGGATTTTTTTGGGCGATCGCTTTCTTTACTCACCGGACACTAGACTAAACCGCACTAAGGTGTCATGCAGATATGATTGAACGTGGCAGCTAGGAAGGCCTTGGGGACGAGTTAGACCGCAAAGATCTCAAGTAGGGGTATCTTGCTGCGTAACCATCAAATAATTCATTGGGGCGATGAACTTGACAGAGAAAAATTCTCGATCGCCCTGACGTGATTACGCTCCAAAAATTAATAGTTTCTGCTATTAATGTAACTCATGAAATTAATTAATTATTTTAACATCTTATTCTGATTTGGGAGGGATTTCCTGGGCGGATTTTTCCGACTTTTGCCCTTTTTTCGTGGGCATAAAATGGTATTTTCCAGCGCCAAGACGCTGTGAGCTATAGATGCCAGCATCACCTGAAAAAAGGTAGCTCATCACACAAGCGATCGCCACAAACACCCCTGATTCGGGTCCAAAAAGTTCAATTCCCATTAAAGTTGCAGCGATCGGTGTATTGGCAGCGCCGCCAAAGACTCCCACAAATCCCATTCCTGCCAATAAAGGTGCTGGTAATCCCAAGATTGATGACAAAGCATTGCCTAATGTTGCGCCAATAAAAAATAGAGGAGTAACTTCACCGCCCTTAAAACCAGCCCCTAGTGTCAACGCCGTTAAACCTATTTTTGCCGTAAAATCCCAAGGCGGTAACTTAGTATAAAACGCATCGACAATGATAGGAATACCAAGACCGATATACTTAGTTGAGCCGATCGCCCAAACAGTCAAGGCGACAATAACACCGCCGATTGCCGGGCGTAAAGGAGGGTAGGAAATCTGAGCTTTAAAGAAGTGGCTAATTTGATGAGTTAGTTTCGCAAAAATCCTCGCTACAATGCCGAAAATTATGCCAGCTATAATTCCATAAACTAGCCCCATTGGAGTTATCATTGGTACAAGCGGAGCGTGGCGGTATGCGGTGTGATGCAACCCCAGATTTAAGGTAATGCGATCGCCCACAACTGCTGCAACTAAACAGGGAAAAAGAGCATTATGGTTAATCGTACCAATCGCTAAAACCTCTAAACCAAAGATAGTTCCAGCTAAGGGAGTTCCAAAAACCGAAGCAAATCCTCCACTAATCCCCGCCATTAATAAAGTTCGGCGATCCCTGGGTTTAAAGTGGAATATTTTAGTCAACTGATCGGCAAGGGATGCCGCAATTTGTAGGGCTGTCCCTTCCCGACCTGCTGAACCTCCAAATAAATGGGTTAAACTTGTCCCTAACAGCACCATAGGAGCAATTCGTAAGGGAATAATGCTTTGGGGATGATGAATCTCTTCCAGTAAAAAATTATTTCCGGCTTCTACTTTTTTGCCATATTTATGATAAATCCAACCGCTGAAGAATCCACCTAGGGGTAGTAAGGCGATCGCCCATAAATGAGATTCTCGCCAATTGGTTGCCCATTCTAAAGATGCGAGGAGAGCGGCGGAACCAAGGCCGGAAAGCATACCAACGATACAAGAAATAATGAACCACTTGCTGAGTTGCAGAATGACTGTGAACTGCTCAAGTTGAGGGAGACTTTTCATAAGAAATGATTCTTTTGGAGAAATTTAGGCTCGTTGCGATCGAGCCAAAATCTGCGTTAATTACGGCCTTGTTTATGAACCGCAGAGGGCGCAGAGGACGCAGAGAGGGGAGAAGAGTATCAAGGGGAGATAAAACCCATATTTGGGATTACTTGTAACTAGATTCCACCAAGATGACAGGAATAGGACTGGTTTCTAAGACGGCTTGAGAAACCGAACCGACTAGCACTTCTTCCCAAGGTTGATGCCCTCGTTTTCCGATCGCAATATATGTCACTTGCCGAGCTTGCGCCACGCGGATAATCTCCTCTGGAACTGTACCAGAAAGACTCAGGAACTCATAGCGAATATCTGATAAGGTTCGTTGTGCTTGTTGTTGTAATTGTAAGTTGGTGCTTTTATCTCCCAGATTATCTACATACAAAACAATCACATCCCCATCACTGCGCCGAGCTAAGTCTGCGGTCTTAGTTAAAACATCTGTTGTTAGGGGGGAAGCGTCTACTGCTGTGAGAAAAACTGGACGACCGGAAATAGCTACTTTGGTCGGGTCAACTTCGCCTTTTTCTAATAGTTTGGGAGCAAAGGTAGGAATTGCCCAAGCACCCAAGGGAGCGGTTACTAAAATTGAGAGAGCTGCGATCGCCAAAATCGTCTCGCCACCAGCAATGCCCTGAGCTAGGGGAATCGCCCCTATCGCCGCCTGTACCGTTGCCTTAGCCGAATTTCCTGCTAGCAAAAACAGCCGTTCTTTCCCAGTCCAATTACTACCTAAAGTGGAAAGATACCAACCGAGCGATCGCCCAATCAGAGTCCCGATCGCCAACACCAACAGACCAACCAGCAAGGTATTTCCTAAGACATTAAGTTGAATACTGGCTCCCAGTAGCACAAACAAAATAATTTCCGCGATCGTCCACAAACTGTCAAAGCCGCCCCGCAATCTTCGTGCTAAAGGCGCATCCAACTCAATCAGGAAAAACCCCGCCGCCATGACAGCCAAATAGCCAGAGAAAACCGGAATATGTTCGGCTGATACTACCAGCCCTAGGGCAAAGCCAGCAGCGACTAGGGAGTCCTGAACCGCAGTCTGGGTCCAGTTTTGCTTGACTAATAGTGACACCAAAATTCGAGCAGTCACCCATCCCAACAGCACGCCCAAGGTAATTTGGATGAGGATTTGAAATGGCAGCAATTGCACAGGGCTGAGGGTTATTCCTCCCAGTAAGGTAATGGCTGTAGCTTTCCCTTGGGACAGAAATGCTAGCAGTAGGCTAAACACCAGCAACAGCAATACATCTGACAAGGCACTTCCAGTCAGAATCGCATCGGGAATTCCTTTTTTTACTCCCCAACCTAGACTTTTTAACCGCAGCATTCCGGGAACAATTACTGCTGGAGATTCCGCGCCAATGATGCAGCCTAGCAGTAGCCCCGTCAAAAAATCAAACTGAAGTAGCCACATCGCAGCGACAGCAATAGAGATGGCCTCGCAAGCCGCAGGCAGAAAGCCTAATCGCAGCGCCACAGTTCCCTGTTGGGATAGCTTTTCGCGATCGAGTCCTAACCCCGCCTTCATCAAAATCACCATCACGGCAATGGTGCGAAGGGAATTCGCAGCGCCCAAAACCTCTGGGCTAATGACATTGCCCAGTTGGGGGCCTAATAAAATGCCCACCAGCACCATACCTACGAGTGCTGGAGCTTTCAGCCGTCGAGCAATCTGCCCGACAAAAAAGCCCATTAATAAAATCCAGATAATACTTTCTAACATCACGCCACCTTGAAGCTGAATCGATGAAGGTGACTTGTAGGGGAAAGATCGATCGAGGCATCCGCACTATCCTACCCTTCCGCCACAAGTCGGAACAGTAGGAGCCATCAGCCTTTTAAACGTTATGAAGATTATTAATAACGAAGGGCGGTTTCGGCGAGCTCCATCGCCATCATTACTTTTATACCACTATTGAAGCTGATCTTCCATTTCCGTGCCCCTTCCCTAAAGCAGATCGCAAATTGAGCTTTTCCGATCCATTGTTCCAAGCTAGGATGCGTCAAATCTGGGCGATTATTTATAGCTATTTGTATGGCCCTGCCATTGGAACTATTGTGATTGAGCGACTGATTGTGCCGAGTCAGGGCGGCCAAACAGATGAGGCTACAGTCAAAAATGCGATCGCGCCTGCACAAAGTGCTATAGAGGCGATCGAGTCGCTAGCTGCGGGTAGCCCCTATCTGGTCGGCAGCGAAGCGAGCATTGCTAATTTCTACGTGATTCCCATCTTTATCTACATTTCCCAAACTCCAGATTTTGAAGTGATTACCCCTCAAACGCCGAAACTACGGACATGGTGGGAGAAGGTGAGTTAGTTGCCCCGACTCAAAAAAGTGTGTGTCTAAGTGCAATCAAAGTGGCAGCAGGAAACCAGAGGAATAGAACTCGAACAGATGTAATCTTTGGCATCTAAATGTTGACCTAATTTGGGGACTGAATTCTCTCCGAGAAGCGATGGTATCACCATTTGGATCGTCTTTATCTAGGATTTTGGCATCAAATTTATTGGTGAGTCAGAATGCCGAGAATGAGGAAGCAGAATTAGCGAGTGCAAAATCAATTCAAGCCCTGTCGGTAGAAATTACCGCAATGGGAACTGATATTCAAGCCTGTTTCACGAGGAGATTTAGACCTGTTACTTGCTAACCTGCTAAAGGCTGAGGCTGCCTCTATACTTGCAAGATTGCTTGCGTGGCCTTATAAATAAGGGAGAAAATCTTCTCTCAACAACCAGTCATCCAGAAAATCAGAAACGATGTCCAACCAAGCGTCTGACCGTCTTAAACAAAATTCTGAAAAAATTATGCGGATGTGGGAGAAGCGGGCGCGTGATGAAATCGGTGCATCAACGCATCAAACTTCTCTTGTCTTGCAAGATTCCCTACCTCTGTATTTAAACCAACTGGTAGATGAACTCTCAAACAGAATTG
The DNA here is from genome assembly GCA_022701275.1 of Microcoleus vaginatus PCC 9802. Classification (NCBI taxonomy): domain Bacteria; kingdom Bacillati; phylum Cyanobacteriota; class Cyanophyceae; order Oscillatoriales; family Microcoleaceae; genus Microcoleus; species Microcoleus vaginatus. Next base: position 1,049,280 of record CP031740.1, on the reverse strand, counting down.
TTAGGACATCTGCCCGAATCACAGCCGACGAGGTAGAAAGTACGCGGATTGGCAGGCTGCATGGGCAGGAACGGGCGGGGTATGCTGACTACTCCATGACTCACCTAATTTTCGAGTATCACCTCCTCCGTCAAGTAATATTTCAAGTTTTAGAAGAAGAAGCACCTTTAGGAGTGCAGGATCGAGACATTATTATCGGCTCCATTGAGCAAGCCGTTAATGACGCTGCCACTCAATTCTCCGAAACGCTACGAGATATTCAAGAACTATTTATGGTGACGCTAACTCACGACCTCAGAAATCCCATCAATGTCGTAAAAATGGGAACTCAACTGACTCTGCGGCGGCTGGAACGAGGAGATACCCACATGGATGTGGCCGCGAGGATGCTGGGTGCGATCAATCGGCTGGATTCGATGATTCAAAATCTGCTTGATGCAAGTCGGCTGCGGGCAGGGCAGAGCTTAAAGATTGAACTTGAAGAATGCGATTTTGAGATGCTAGTCCAAGAGGTAGTAGAAGATTTGAGTTTCGCCTATGGACAGCGGTTTGTTGTGGTTTCTGACCCTGATATCAGGACTTTTTGCAGCCGTAAAGAAATACGGCGGGTGATTGAAAATTTAGCAATTAACGCTGTGAAATATGGTGCGCCTAGTACGCCGATTACACTAACGCTCCAGCAAACTGAAACGCAGATCAGCCTTACTATCCATAATGAAGGCGATCCGATCGCCCTAGACGCTCAATCCATCCTATTTCAACAATTTCGTCGAACCATTTCTGCCGAGGAGCAAACCGGCTGGGGATTAGGATTATTTTTAGCAAAGAGTATTACTGAAGCCCATAAAGGGACACTTGGGGTTGAAAGTGCAGAGGGCAAGGGGACAAGCTTTATTATCAACTTACCTAAGGTTCTTCTTTAGTTCGAGGCATTAAGACTAAGAATAAAAATAAGGTATAAAATAATGAATCCAAAGTCAACATTTCGGCGCTTACTCACAGAGCAGGTGCTTCACCCGACACACTCTAAACCGCAGGATTAAGCCGTCAAGACGCGAAACAAAGCTTGAGCGAGTACGGCGCCGCAAACAGCCTCAAGCAAAAACACAAATCGATCGCATTGATACTGTTGCTTAATCTGTTCAAGAGTCCGATTATCTTGATTCTAATTTTTGCGGCAGTGCGATCGATTTTTCTTCAAAAGACGGTAGATGCCATATTTTGGGACAGTCAGCCGGATTTATACCAAGCTTGTTTGTGCAACGCAAAGTGGCGCTTTGCCACTACCCTTGCCGCTGAAGCTGTTTATGGAAAAGGAGAGACTTTTTGGCAGTCTGACAACATTTTTACCATCTACGGAGAAGAAGAAACCCTGGTTTTTACTCCTAAATCTTGTCAATTAGTTCAGGGAAAAATAGGCGCCCTATCAAAGTATGAAAGCGGCGCGTTTTGCTGGTAAAATATACCGATACGGTGTTGAAATACTTTTAAATTTTTACGCCTTTATACGTAAATAATTCCAGTAATTTGTAAGGTTTTAAAATTGCCAATGCTGCCAGCAAGTCGAGCGAAACTGGGAAAAAGGTAGCGATAACCAGTAAGCTATGAAAGTAAGAGCTTACTCTATAATTTATTTGTGAGGTAGCTTGATTGTGTTTTTTAGTTTATTCTAAGTTTAGTAACTATATATTATTAACTCGGGTTGAGGGATTGTTATTTTTTGCTGGAGTTTTTTTTAGATGTCTGATCTATTTACCCACGGTTACGCGCTGTTGATTGGTGTTGGTAATACTGCTGACCCTGGCTATTCACTTCCAGAAACAGTCACGGATGCTGAAGCGCTCAAAGATGTGCTGACTGACGCAAATTTTTGCGCATATCCCAATACCCCCGATCATGTCCGGTTGTTAAAGAACCAGGGTGCGACTCGCAGTGCCATTTTGGAGGATCTGGACTGGTTAAAAGGATGTGCAGATGCAGACCCAGAGGCCACGATCGTCATTTACTATTCTGGGCATGGTGGGTTTCACGATGCCAGTAATGCTTACTACTTAGTCCAACATGATTTTAATGAGCAAGCCATTCTACAAACAGCCCTTTTAGCGGAAACATTGAATGAGAAGTTACGCAATATCAAGGCTAAACGTCTCTGGGTAATCATTGATATAGTTATTTCAAATAAAAATGAGACACTAAGTTGCACAATAAGCGCGAATAATCTCATCAAGAGATGTGGCAGAATGCGAATACATTATAGCTCTCTTTAATGCACTAAAATCATGCTCAATATCATTTAAGTCAGGAGAGTATTTTGGTAAAAAAAGTATCTGATGGCCTGCTTCCTCCACCAGCAGTCTAATTGCTGTCTTACGATGAATCGGTGCATTATCCATGATTAATATTGATGGTATTGTTAAAGATGGCAATAAATATAAAGCTAACCACCCTTCAAAACTTTCTGCATTCAAGCTCCCTGTAAAGACCATAGGTGCAATCAAGTCCTTGTTTCCTTTTCTTCTTCCTGCTACTAAATTTTCTCTCTTTCCGCGTTTTCCTTGTCTATCCCCATATACTTTTTTTCCTTTTTTTGACCACGCATAAACACAAGCATGAAACTCTTCAAACCCTGACTCATCAATAAATACAAGGCTTTTACTCCCATGAGCTTTAATTAAATTTCTCAGTGTTTGGTAGTATTGTATTCTTTCTTCTCTATTCCTTTCTCTATAACGATATTCTTTTTTTTTCTCGTAATTTTCATTTTCTTTAAGGCATAGCATATGGCACTCGCTCTCACCCCGAATTTCCTTGCTCTTTCTATTAATCTTGCTTCGGGATTTTCTTCTACATCTTTTCTGAGCGCTTCCCAGTCTATCTTTCGCTCACGGTGTTCTACCTTAGTGGCTCGAAGGTCTTCCCTCCCTAGCCATCTGTATATTGTTGCTCTTCCTACTTTAAACAGGGCGGCGGCTTTAGTTATACCCCCTCCATTTTCCACATAATCCACTACTCTTTTTCTTAAATCTAGACTGTATGCCATTTTTCGGCTCCGAGTTAACAATTTTTCTTGATTTTACATCATCTTGCATTTGTCTCAGATTTATTTGAAATGACTATAGTTGTTATGCGGAGGGGATGGCTACCGCTAAGAACGATCTGCCAGCAGACTTTTTGCGTACAGAATTCTCGAAAGGGGTGAATGATGCCCTGAAGCAGGGGGAAGGTCGGGCAGTGTTCACCTCATCACGAGGACATCAATCTTCTTACGTGCGTCCAGAGGGCCTCAGTCTCTATACGTATCATCTGATTGAGGCGCTCAAGGGAGCGGCAAATCAACCGGGCGATCGCCTCGTCACAATTTTCAACGTCATGACTCACTTGGGAAAAACGGTTCCAGAGAGTGCCCGTAACCTCTGTCACCGAGAACAAACCCCGTTTTGTAATGCAGCGACGGAGGATTTCCCAGTGGCACTGTTGCGCGGTGGCAAGGGACTGCCCAGCCAAACCCAGAGTCCAGAGTTGCCTAGGGTGATGACAAATCAAGAGGTGATGACCCCAGCCTTGGCGATGGCGAAGCGATCGCTGGCTTTTCTAGAAGAACAGGCTGCTGGCTATGGAAGGCTGCAAATGCCTGTTCATCTGCAGATTGACCTAGAGGAAAAACAGCGAGAGGTGGCAGAATTGGAAGCAAGATTGAGGGATGGGAAATCGAATGGATGATTGCGCTGCTTTGGAAGAAACACTGGCTATTGCCCAAACGGTGCTTGCAGATTTAGAGAAAAAGGCAGCAGGCTACACCAGCCTGACAAGGCCGTCAAATCTAAATATCGAACTGAAGGACAAACGCCAAGAAGTTGATAACCTGAAGGCACGATTAGAAGCGGCACAATTAGCAAAGAAAGAGACTCAGCAGTCGGCTCAGTCCGAGATGAATCGTCAATCTCCGATGCGATCGCGAGTGCCAGATAGCCATTACATTGAACGAGAGGAGGCGAAAAGGCTTTTAGAACGCTTTGCCTTAGCACTCAAGGAATCTGAGGGACAACCCTTGCTATTCAATATTTGCGGAACTGGCGGAGTTGGTAAAACAACGTTACTGGGGCGGTTAAAGGATGCCCATGCAGGCAAAGTTGATTTTCTGGAGATTTGTTTTACGAAAACGCCTGATATCGAAACTCCCCTAAAATTGATGCGAAAGGTACATGAGCAGGCTGTTGAGCGTTTTGGACGTGAAACGATCGCTGATTCATTTAAACAAAAGAAGCAGCAGTTTGAGTCAACTCTATACAAGTTGAGTCATCAGTCAATTGATGGTGAAACAATTAGCAGCGAAGAAGCAAGGAAGATTACAAGCTGGTTTGAACGCTTCATATGGCTAAACCTAATAGGTTTGACCTCCACCTCAAGTAAGCCGACATCTTTTAATGTTTCAGGGGTAGGTTTTTCTGCATTAGCGGCCATTGGAGAGGATGCAGACAGCTTGCAAGAATCGATCGAGCAGCGAGTGCGGAATCACCCTGCGACCAAAGACCAGCCTGAGCTACTGGCTCTTATGTTACAGCCAGTTTCCAAACTGACGCAGGCATTTGCTGAAAGTCTGATGCAAATTGCCCAAAGCAGAGGACGATCGCTGGTGCTGATTTTGGATACCTATGAAAAAGCACAGTCTTACCTGAATCAATGGCTATGGCAGTATTTGGTCGAAGATACTGCCTTGTCTTGTGCACCAGTAAGGCTCGTGGTTGTAGGGCGGCGATCGCTGGAAGCAGATGAGGGTTGGCGCAAGCTCAACCAGGATCGGAAGTTGCTTTTTGAGGTGCCACTTGAGAATTTTAGCATCAAGGATACACATGAATATCTCAAGCAAATTGGCATTGAAAATGGCGGTATACGCGCCAAAATCTACAAAGCAACACAGGGATTACCCTATTATCTAGATTGGGTACGGAAGCAACGAGAGCAAGGTAAAAAACCTGATTTTTCCCAAGGAAACCAAGCGATCGCTGAATTACTTTTGCAGGGGATAGAGCCCCGGAATCGGAAAGTTTTGTATGTGGTAGCTTGTTGTCTATGGTTCGATCGGGCGATGATTCGGTATTTGCTTGGAAGCGTTGAATTAGGCTTACAACAAGATGCCGATAATGCAGAGGGTTACTTTGAATGGTTGAAAGACTTAGATTTTGTTGAGTTTACCAAAGGGCACTACCGCTTAGATGATGTGGCGCGGGATGTCTTTCGGCAGTCCTATTTTCAGGAGGATCAAACTCTGTTTCGCAAAACTCATGCTTTACTAGCCAATTACTTCCAGCAACAAGCGGATAAACTTGTTACTCCTGAAATGTTTTTACCCGATCAGTATGAGGATGAGGATTGGCGAGAGCTGATGGCAGAGTTTCTCTATTACAATCTTTTTGGCAAGGGAAAGGAAGGACTCCAAAAATATATTGAACAGGTCTTTACCGCAGTGTATCTGAAAGAACCAGATGTATTTATGGCTCCCTTTGCTTTCATTTGTGCAGAGATAAGTGAAGAGAACCAGAATCTGCTTCCCAAAGCGACAGACAAATTTTTTAAAGATTCCGGAAGAGCTCTCAGCTTTGGCTGGAAATTTCTACATATACACCCAAAAAAATACAAGATTAAATTTAAAGGTGAGAATACTCCTTCAGAACAAGCAATTGAGGAATTTTCCAAACAAATTGAAGTATCTATTCAATCCCTGTTGGGCTATGTTGGTGATCTCAAGGATAGTCTAGGCAAGTGTGCAGGACTGATCTATAAGTCTTTACGTTGCAATACATTCAGAGAAATAACTGATTCACTGTTGCAAGGGAAAAGCCAGTGTGAAAAATTAACTCACTGCGATCCGAAACTGAAGCATACTCTTTTTTCAATGCTTGGTGACTTACTGGAAAGTGCAGAACGTTACAAGGATGCACTGGATTGCTATCAGAAAGCACTGGAGTTAGACCAAGGTAATGCATCCACTTTTGTTGGGCAGGGTGTTGCTCTAGGCAATCTAGAGCGATATGAGGAAGCGCTGGAAAGTTTTGAAAAAGCGATTGACCTCGATCCTGAATCTGTTGATGCTTGGGCAAATCGAGGGGCTGTACAAGGCAATCTAGAGAGATATGAGGAAGGGCTGGAAAGTTGTGAAAAAGCGCTACACCTCGATCCTAAATCTGTTTATGCTTGGGTAAATCGAGGGAATACACTCAATAATCTAGAGAGATATGAGGAAGCGCTCGAAAGTTATCAAAAAGCGCTAGACCTCGCTCCTAAATCTGTTGATGCTTGGGTAAAACGAGGGAATATGCTCAGAAAACTAGAGAGATATGAGGAAGCACTGGAAAGTTATCAAAAAGTGATTGACCTCGCTCCTAAATCTGTTGATGCTTGGGTAAATCAAGGGATTGCTCTCCTTGATTTAGAGCGATATGAGGAAGTCTTTACTGCTTGCGATCGAGCTTTTAAAATTGATTCTAAGAATCTTCAAGCACTGAACACTCAAGCACTAGCATTAAGTCTTCTCAAAAATTTTGAGAAAGCTATTACAGCCATTGATGAAGCAATTAGCTTAAACCCTCAAGAAGTGATACTCAGGGCTAATCGTGGCATTATTTTGGCAAGGGCTGGTCGATACACCGAAGCCCTTGCTGAGTGTGAACAAGCGATCGAGCAAAATCCTAAGCATGAGAGTGGCTATTACGGTAAAGCCTGCTGCTACGCACTACAAGGTGAGATAGAACAGGCTATCGATAATCTACAGAAAGCGATTGATATTGCACCTCGTTTTAGCCGAAACCAAGCAAAACACAACCCAGATTTTGACAGTATCCGAGATGATGAACGATTTCGAGCTTTGATGTAATTAGCCTCATTTTAATTTCATTGTGTAATTTTTATATATCGAGGTTGACTTTTTACGCGATCGATCCAAGTTTGAATTGCTGGAAATCTGGTTAAATCAAATCCACCTTCGTCAGCAACGTGAGTGTAAGCAAATAAACCTATGTCAGCAATTGTATAGCGATCGCCCGCAAAAAACTCATTTTCTGCTAAATGCTGTTCCATCACCCCCAAAGCAGCATAACCCGGTGCTTGTTTTTGTTGGAGTGCTTCCTGATATTCTTCAGCCTTCCCTGTCAAATACCAAAAACGAGAAGTAGCAATAAAAGGTTCGTGACTGTACTGTTCAAAAAATAACCACTGCATGACTTGAGCGCGTTCAAATTTATCGGTGGGGAAAAACTCAGTTTCTTCGCTCAAGTAAAACATAATTGCATTCGATTCAAACAGAAATTTACCCGGTGCGATTTCTAACACCGGAATGCGGCCATTGGGATTTTTGACCAAAAATTCAGGTGTGCGGCTTTTTCCTTGGAGAATATCAATTTCTGTGCGATCGAAGGGAATATTAAGTTGAGTTAAGAGCAAGCGAACTTTATAGCAATTGCCCGATGGGGAATACTCGTAAAGTTTAAACATGAGTCTTGAGAAGATTTTAGGATCTTAAATTATCTCATAAATTAGATAATTGAGGCACGATGAGTTAACCGTTATTTGCTAAAATTATTTTGGCGATCGGTGTCGATCGCCAAAACCAGCCACTTCTGCCAGCGTATAAAGCGGTCGGCCCTTCACCTCCTCGTAAATACGCCCTATATACTGGCCCAAAATTCCAATACTAACCAACTGCACCGCACCCAAAAAGAAAACCGCCATCATCACAATTGTCAAACCCGTTAAGGCAGAATTTGGATAAAATATCCGCCAATACAAAATCAAAAAAGCCATTAACACAGATACAAATGCCGCAAATAACCCCATATAAATCGAAAGTCGGAGGGGAACTTTTGAAAAAGATACTAAACCGTTCATCGCCAAGGCAAAAGATTTACTGAACGTATACTTAACATCGCCAGCAAAACGCGGATCGCGTTCAAACTTAACCGCCGTTTGTTTAAAACCAATCCAAGCGCGTAGTCCCCGAATGTAGCGGTTGCGTTCAGGCATCGCATTGAGTACGTCCACTACACAGCGATCCATCAAACAAAAATCCCCCGTATCTATGGGAATATCAACATCAGCAAGATGCCGCAAAATGCGATAATACATATAAGCTGGCAACCGCTTAAACCAACCTTCTTGACGGCGTTGGGTGCGCTGAGCGTAAACAACTTGATAGCCCTGCCGCCACTGTTCTACCATATCTATAATTAGCTCGGGCGGGTCTTGCAAATCGCCGTCCATGATGACTACAACTTGACCAGTAGAAAAGTTTAAACCAGCAGTTACAGCTATTTGGTGACCGAAATTGCGGGCAAAACTAAGGTAGCAAATTCGCGAGTCTTTTTCGTGCAATTCTCGCAAAAGTTCGAGAGAGCGATCGCGGCTACCATCATTGATTAAAATTAATTCTACTGGGCCGTCCAGCCGATCCATCACTGCACTAATTCGCCGATACAATTCAGCGATATTTTCTTCTTCGTTATAGATAGGAATTACCAAAGAATACTTAGGTGTATCGTTCATTGCAGTTTCTGTTTAAAAATCGGCTTTTCAACCCTTCAATCAAAAGTTTCTTTTCCCCCAAACACCCGGGCTGCTTCACGAGAGAGGTTCGGCACGTAATCTCGGTCTGTGATCCAGAAAACAGCAGCAGACAAAATAGCAGCTTACCAAAACTTATCTATTTTCTTAAATACGAAAAATAAAAGACACCATAAGACTGACGCACGCCCAACGAAAATATCGGTTATCATAGATGTTTAGTCAGACTATAAAAATTACAATCATAACCCATCTATTCAAAATTGTATGACCAATTCCAATTATCTTTGGCAAGCAAATCAAGACTTAAGCGAAGCTTGTCTGCAACATCCCTTTGTCAGAGGCATTGCTGACGGCAGCCTCCCCCAAAATAGTTTTGCATATTACGTTGCACAAGACGCATTTTTTCTGGGAGCCTTCGCTCGCGCTTACAGTATCGCTGCGGCAAAAGCACCCGACTGGGAGGGGTTTGAAATCCTCCACAATCTCGGCAGCGGTGTTTTAGAAGAACTTCGTTTGCATCAAGGATATGCAGCAAAATGGGGGGTAAACTTGCAAGAAGCCAAACCGGGAATCGCTACCCGCCGCTACACAGATTTTTTATTAGCGACAGCCTGGGGAAGCGGTGTCGGTTTGACAGCAGCCGCGATGACTCCTTGCTTGCGGTTGTATGCTTTTTTGGGACAGCAGTTAGCTAAACCTAATATACCGGAACACGCCTTTAGCGACTGGATTTCCACCTATAGCAGCCCGGATTTTGAGATTTTAGCAAAACGGCTGGAAAGTTTGGTTGATCGCTACGCAGAAGCTGGGCCGGAAGTAGAAGCAACCTATCGCTACGCTATGCTGTGCGAAAGAGACTTTTTTCAGGCAGCTTGGGAAATAGATTGACATCCTCACCGGGCTAAAGCCACGGTGATTCCAAAGATCACTCTTTGGGCTTCCTCTTTCTGCGACTTGACTTACTCGGAGGAGTCTCCTCACCCAAGCAGAGATCAATGTCTCCAGAGGCGTATAACGTTCCCGTGTGCCCCACGGTACGGAGTGCTAATTCAAGAATGTTGATAGCCGCATTCCAGTCTCTATCAAGTACAAACCCACAATGATGACATTTATGAGTTCTCGTACTCAACGACTTTTTAACTTCTTCCCCACAGTTAGAGCAGTTGGCACTGGTGTAGTGGGGTGGAACAGCAACCGTCGTCACTCCAAACACCTTGCCAAAATATTCCAACCATTGGCGGAAAGTAGACCACGCGGCATCAGAAATGGATTTAGCCAGCTTTCTGTTTCTGACCATGTTCCGCACCATCAAGTCCTCATAGGCAACCAAGTCATTAGACCGGATAACGCATCTTGCCAATTTCACGGCAAAATCTTTACGCTGCCTGCTTACCTTGAGGTGCTTCTTGCTCAAGCGATTTCTTGCTTTGGCTCTGTTTTTAGAGCATTTCTGGGTTCTAGAAAGACGACGATTAAGCCGCTTGAGAGCTTTATCGGACTTCCTAAGATGACGGGGATTTTCAATCGTTTGCCCGTCCGAGTCAGTGTAGAAGTGCGTCAACCCAACATCCAAACCGATAATTTTACCCGTTGGTTCTCGCTTCTGGACTCGCTCACCATCAAGACAAAACTGAACGTAGTACCCGTCACCACGACGGACAACCCGGACACGCTTAATCTGCTTCAACTGATAAAAATGCAAATCACGGGTTCCCCACAACTTGAAACTTCCGGCTTTAAAACCATCGGTGAAAGTGATAGTTCTTCTATCGAACGACAGCTTCCAGCCACAGGTTTTGTATTCTACAGAACCATGTGTTTGATGCTTTTTAAAGCGCGGGAATCCCTTCTTTCCTGGTTTAGCTTTTTTACAGTTGTCGTAGAACCGAGCAATCGCAGACCAAGCTCGTTCAGCAGAAGCTTGACGAGCCATAGAGTTGAGCTTACTTGCCCAAGGAAAGTCCTTGGCGAGAACAGCACAATAAGCACTCAGTTCATACCGTCCAATCTTCTGGTTGTCCATCCAGTATTTGATGCAATAATTGCGAATAAAACGCGCAGTACGAATGGCTTCATCGAGCCGCTCATACTGTTGTTTCTCTCCCTCAAGTTTTGCTTCAAATACCAGCATTTTACGTCGCAATGTCTGACATAAATAACTCTAACACAAGTAGAGAATCAAGAAAAGCCGTCCTAGAAGGACGGGGCTTTAGACCCCTTTTTTCAGGTAAATTAAGTTTGGGCAAAAGATATTAAGAGCGATCGCCCCTAAGCTACCCACAGCCAACTAGCAAATCTCAAGGAAAAGCGCAGCAGAAATATACCAAACAATCCCATCAACCCGTAACCCCAACGAGGCCTAGCGGCCAATAACAAGCCAAGACCTATTGACAGCGGCACAATACCGTAAGCGTAGCGCTCTACCGATTGTAAAGCTCCCGAAGTAACCAGCAGGGCCAAAGAGCAAAAACCGAAGCAAAGGATTGTAATGCTCAACCTTTTTCGTAAATACCACAACAAATAGCAACCGCCAAAAACCATCCCAACTTTAGTAGCAGCGTACAAGCGGAAACTGAAAAAGTCCTTAAATATCTCCCACCAAGTAGGCTGACCCCAGGCTTTTTGGATGCGAATAAATGCTAAAGGCTCTCCCAAATTAATAGCACAGTATAAAATAAATGAAAAGAACCCGATCGCGCTAGCAAAAGCCGCAGCATAAGCGAGGGGAGGTCTTTTTTCCCTCCAAGCTGTCAGTAAAAAAGTAGGTATCAGCGCCACTCCCGGCCCCCTAGTCGCAGTCGTCAAAGCTCCCCAAAAAGCCGCCCAAATATACTCGCCCCTCTCAAAAGCTCGTAAAGCCGATGCTGTCAGGAACAAAAACAATCCTTCTGTATACATGACAGTGCAAAATAGTGAGAACGGACACCAAGCTAGCACAGCAGTTGTCCACTTCGCTGTACCAGCATCGTATCGCTCCTCTACCCAAAAGTACACCACGAATAACGCGCCCAAAAACGCCAAAGAGTTGATTAATACCCCTGCTGCGTCGGCTCGCATTCCCAGGGTCATCAGCCCCCGAATTAGTAAGGGAAAAAGCGGATAGAAGGCAACGGAATGCTGCTGCCCGTCATTTGCATAGCTGTAGCCTAAGTTAGCGATTTGGGTGTACCATTTACCGTCCCAGTGCGAAAACAGTTCCCAACCGCTTTTGGGAAGGAAGCCACTGACAAAACCCAGAGGTGGCCGGATGGCATACACTGGCGGGTTCTTGCAGACTAAAGGAGCGATTATCTGCATCACGATCGCAATTACCGATCGGCTCAGAAACCACATAGCAATTACAAAAATTAACCCGTCCCTGCTTTTGGAGCGCTCCAGGCGCGGAATTACTTCTAGCCCTAAATCAGTATTTGCCATGGCTAAAACAGCGCAAGACTGTAGATTTAAAATTAAAGTATAGTCCGCTGCCGAGCGCTAGCCAAATATATACGTAAGTACAGGCGTACTACTAATTTTAACGTCCGAGTTTATTGGGAATCCCTTCGCAGCCACCGGGAATAGTCTCTCTCGACTTAGAGCCACACCAAGAGCAGCAGTAATAGCGCTGCTCGTCCGACAGCCGCTTGACACCGGTGAAATCAGCATGTTCAACCACAGCGCCGGTATGTTCACCCGTTTGATAGTTAGGAAATTCGGTACGGCTGCGGGGAGATGCAGTTTCTGCCGAGCCGTAGAATAATGCGGCGCCTCTCATGTCGGCGCGAGCAAGATTGGCGTCGTACAAGACAGCGCGGGAGAGGTTGGCTTTCACTAAATCGCACTTGCTGAGATTAGCGCGGACGAGGTTGGCTTCGCTCAAATCCGTCCACCGCAAATCAGTGCCAGCCAGGTCAGCACCCGCTAACATGACATTGAGATCGATAACACGGATACCGTGATCTCTATCTTCAGCGTAGCCACCGTCACCGTCAAGGATGGGGCGGCCTAAAAGCCGATCGCGCTTCAGAGGAGTAACCAATCTAGACTGCGACAAAAACCGCAGAATTTTAGCTTTACCTTCAGCATCTACACTGCTCATAATCGCAGCCGTGCGGCCTTCTGCGATTGCCCTTTCCTGCGGCCAGTCTTCCAAAAACCCTTGTTCGTCAAGCGCTAAGTCCGAAACCCCTTGAAAATAAGCATCGATCGTTTGCTGCTGCGTAATTCGATTTTGCTGAATCGTCAAATCTTTCGAGATAACGTACTGTCGCCAAGCCACATAAACGCCTAAAATTGCGATCAAAATTTGGCCCAAAGCGCCGATCAACTCGCCGAGAGCGCCGATGGCGTCCCAGTTGATTTGGATGTTGCGGCTTCCCGGTTCAGTATTACTACCGCTGAGCATCAGCAAGCCAACAATCCCAGCTAAAAGCCCGAAGCAGGCGACGATCAGAGTGCGCCAAGTCGGCGGAATTACCTGCGCCCAGATTTTGCCCCAACTCGGCCACATCAGCCGCAGCGATATGCCGATCGCACCTACGGCGCCAATTAAGCCCAGCCAAATGTTGTCATTGGCCAGCCCAAAAATCATCGCTGCGATCAACCCCAGCGTCACCACGGACCCAGACTTCTCAGTAGTCGTTTGTTCCGGCTGCTGCGGCAATAAAACCTTGCGAGTTGGAGGTGGCGGTACCGGTTTTTTCGGTTCAGCAGTAGCGACGATTGTCCCTGATTCTGGGGGCGCAGTAGGGCTCGCACCGTTGAGACTTTCTACAGTCACGTTAGATTCAGGGCGATTGGGTTGAGAAGAGTTGTTTTCTGGTGTCATGCGTTGAGGCAAGTTCTAATTTTAGCCGGTCATTATAACGATTTTAACTAACTTTCGCAGGATTCTAGATAGCATTACAATCTAAATATCCACTAATTATACTCAAAGAGGTAACATATTATGACCCTGGTACTCCCCAATATGCAAGAAAAACAAATGGGTCAAGTAATCACTACAATCACCCTCACGAATTTCATCGATCTAGTTATGGCTGAACGGGGATTCATTGCTGCTGAGGAAGTTCGCTCTGTTACCCTCGATAACGTTGTTGTCGATACCAGAGCAACTCTGCTTTCCTTGCCAGCTCTTATTATTAGCCAACTAGGTTTAAGGCAAGTAGGAGAAAGAGATGTAGAAACATCAGCGGGCATCAAAAAAGGTCGAATTTTTGCAGGCGCTCAAATTATTGTAGAGGGGAGAGAAGGGAGATTTGATTGTTTAGAGTTACCCGAAGGCGTTTCTGCTGTTTTGCTGGGCGTGATTCCCATGGAAGAACTAGGCTTAGAACCTGATTTAAAAAATCGACGGTTGCGAGTATGGCCGATGAACAATCAGCAAACATATCTGATGGGTTAGTCGATCCCCGTTTACCCTAGCACAAACTTCTCGCCTGTGATTCCTATCATGCCCACTCAATTATCCGCCATCAAAAATGTTTATAGTGAGAACTAAAATTTTCAAAAAATTTTGAGTAATTTATTTCTCATCACAAACGACTTTTCTAGATTATTGAGAGGTTATATATTATTAACATCGGTTAAATAAAGTCGAGCGAGAAAGGGTTGTTTTGGGTATATGTAAGTTTTTGACCATACCTCTAGCGAGCAGAATAAGACTTGAGCAAATACACCCCAACCGTCCCAAATATCAAAACAATTATCCCCAAAACTAACTCCACACTAAACCTTTGAGCATTGCCCAAAGCGACAAGAATTTGCTGCCGCACCACAAACGCCAACAGCCAGCAAATCTCCGCCTTCACCCAAGCCAAAAGGCCTCGCCCCAACAGATATTGCCGGCGAGCGTTCTCAGAAGTAATTCGTACCGGATAATTAAAAGTATGCGGATAGCGCGAAACCGCAGTTAAAACCGCAAAAATAATGGCAGCAACCGCCGGCATGATCCAAATCGTCACCTTGTCGCCCCAAGCATCAGCCAGCCCCCCTAAGCCGAAATGAATCGGAATTCGATCGGGCAAAACGGCCCAAAACTTGACGATGAGCAAAACAGCCAGCAAAATCGCGATCGCACCTAAAAGCTCTACTGCCACTAAAACAGGCGAAAGCCCCAGAGAAATAATCGGCCGTTGGTTTGGTGCGTTTCCAGTCATGGCTACTTAAAATTAGATTAATATTGAAAATAATAGTATTGGTTCCAATTTCATCCCCCAACAGCTTTAGTTGGGGGTTTCCAAACATCCCGCGAGGTTCTATGACGGCTCAGGTCTTGATTGAAAAGAAAAAGTTAGAAAAACCGCCCCTAACAATACACACATTAGGCGATCGCGTCCTGCGGCAGCCAGCAAAGCGCGTCAAAAGCGTTGATGCAGAAATTCGGCAGCTAGTCCGAGAAATGCTGCAAACCATGTACAGTGCCGATGGCATCGGTTTGGCCGCCCCCCAAGTCGGAGTCAACAAACAAGTAATCGTACTCGATTGCGACCCGGAAAACCCCGCCACACCCCCAATGGTTTTGATCAACCCCACCATCAAAAGTAGCGGCAGCGATATCTGCATCTTGCAAGAAGGGTGTTTGAGCATTCCGGGAGTTTATTTAGAAGTCAAACGGCCAGAAGTCATTGAAGTATCCTACCGCGACGAATACGGCCGCCCACAAACCCTGATAGCAACAGAGTTACTGTCGAGGGCAATTCAGCACGAAATGGATCACCTCAACGGAGTGCTGTTTGTAGACAGAGTAGAAAACAAGCTGGCACTGAATGAAGCATTAGTCAAGCATAAATTTTCGCCCAAGGCAGTAAAATCAGTATGATGGCAGGAACTCCGAAAAGTGGTTTACTCTTAGCTCTTTCGTGCATCACTGCGATCGCGGCAGTCGGCTCGATCTTTGAGCTGTCATCGGGAGAAGCTCAACTTGGCAATTTAGTCACCGGCATCATCCTCGCCCTGAGCGTACCGCTAACTGGCATATTTTTCTATGCAGCCGTTCAGGATGCCAGGGCAAATCTATAAGCAGAGTTTTTAGTCATGAGTTTTTAGTCATTAGACATCTCCAGAAAAGTAGGTTTTGGGCAGGCAGGATGCCTAACCCCTAATCCCTACAAGAATTTTTGGAGATGTCTATTAGTCATTAGTTAGCACCTAACAACTAATAACTGTGGCATAAAAATAGCGGATAAATAACATCAGCTAACAGCTCGCGAACTCATCACTAATCACTGTGGAATAAAGACTGCCCAAAAATAACATCAGCTAACAGCTCGCGAACTCATCACTAATGACTAATGACTGATGACTGATGACTGATAACTCATGACTAATGAAATCGGATTTCTGCGACAAGTGCCAGCCAAAGACGCTGTGGGAACGCCAGCATCGAAGTACCAACTGTCTGAAGATGGGGAATTGGTCATCGGACGCGATCGCAATTGTCAAATAGCTTTAGAGTCGATCGGTCACGGCATGGTTTCCCGTCGCCACGCCATGATCCGTCCCCTAACGCAGGGTACTTTGACGAGATGGGAAATTTGCGACCTCAACAGCGCTAACGGAACTTATATCAACGGAAAAAAGCTCTCTGGCTGCCAAACTTTAGAAACAGGCGATCGCATCAGTCTCGGTCTTGACGGCCCTGAATTCATATTTGAATCTCCCCTAACCCCTTACCAAAATAAACCCGGATTCCCTGCACCACAAACGGGCAATTTTGCTGCTAGTGAAAAAGACAATCTCACTTTAACTCAATTATTCCCGATCGCCTCAACGGGCAAACAATTAAGCCAAAAAGCTTACTTATATCCAGGTATTGCCACAGTTATTGTTGTCGTGTCGATGTTTGTCGCCGTTGGAAATTCCGCAGCATTCAATTTGCTGCTGTCAGCTTACCTCGCCGGTGCGGCTTACTACTTTATCTATCAACTGTGCGGCAAACACAAGCCATGGTGGGTATTGCTTGGTTCGGCGTTAGCTACAGTCCTGATTGTGACCAGCCCGTTATTGATTGGATTTATATTCGTATTTAGAGAAATTTTGCCCGGTCACCTGCCAACCGAAGGCGAAACAATCAGTTTTTTGCCTTTTTTGAACAGAATGTTTTTCGGGGCGGGTCTGATGGAAGAATTGCTGAAAGCCCTGCCCGTTTTGGGAGCGATGCTGCTGGGAAATTGGCTGCGAAATCCGTGGCGCGAGCGAATCGGCGTTTGGGAACCTTTAGACGGAATTCTGTTAGGAAGTGCTTCGGCAGTCGGCTTTACACTGTTAGAAACTCTGGGACAGTACGTTCCCAATGTCATCCAAAATGTCACCCTGCAAGCAGGGCAGGACGCCGGACAATTAGTAGGATTGCAGTTGCTAATTCCCCGCATTTTGGGCTCCGCCGCCGGACACATGGCTTACAGCGGCTATTTGGGATATTTTATCGGTTTGAGCGCCCTCAAACCCAGAAAACGCTGGCCTATTTTGGGCGTAGGTTATTTCAGCGCTTCGGCACTTCACGCTTTGTGGAATGCGTCGGGAGCCGTCAGTGTACTTTTGCTGGCCTTGGTGGGAGTTTTGTCCTATGCCTTTTTGGTAGCCGCGATTTTGAAAGCCCGAGCTCTGTCTCCCAATCGAGAGCAAAATTTTGCAACTCGAATATTCTTTGAAAAGTGACTTCTGAGTGCTTAATTGTTGATGTACGATCGCACCTCAAGCTGCCATTTTTTTCTTGTGTTTTAACCAACTTAAACCAGCCAATGCTAAAGCTGCCGCCCCTGCGGTGAGAGGTTCGGGAACTGGTTCGGCTTCGGTATCCACTAGGGTGTAAGAAATCTCGGCATTGCTGGAGATATATCTGGAGTATATAACATAGCTCTCGGTGATGATCGATCCATCGTCTATATATGATTGATAGTTCACCTGTCTGTGCACTAACTCCCTACTCCACGAGCCAGAGGTAACTCCGATAGACCAATAGGCGCTGCCCTCAACCCTCAAGAACCAAGGCCCATCCGGTTCGTCTGGAGGAATGATATGGTCTCTTATCCCAGAGTCGCTGCCGCTTGCATACAGTCCCAAAAAATCCCCTTGAGCAAATATAGCTGTAGCCCCTACCAAATTATCATATTGTTTTTTGCTTCCCAACTCTGGAAAAGTGAAACCGTATAATTTTCCCTCGGAAACGGCAATTCTTTCAAAGTCTATTCCTGTAAGCGAGGAGTTATCCACCTTTAAAAAACCGCTACCTTGACCGTCCAAATTGATATTGTAGGTGAGTACGGCGGCTTGTGCTTTGTCAACTCCTACCAATGACGCGGCTGAAAACAAACTTAAAATTGTGCTAGCGATCGCACTTCCTAATCTGGGCCTTTGTTTTTGACTTATTGTTTTTTATTAAACTTTACGTAAGTCTAGTTTATTTGAGTGAGCGATCGCCCGTAATTATCCGCATTCTTAAAGTAAATTTTTTTGAATTCAAAGATTGCCGAATGTAAATAACCCAACTAATACGAATGCGTCATCTGTTGTTTGTATACTTTATGACTTTCACTATTACTTTTGAACACAAACTAGAAAAATGTTTGATCGTCATCGCCCAATATTCCGACGGGTTTGTGTTGTGGCGATGCTGCGGACGATCGTCCCCATGTATATACACACTTAATAAATTTTGTCAATACGCAATTTCCCGACATTTTACCCCTTTATTCTGCCCTTGTGTATGAGTAGCTACTGGTTAAGTGCCTGATGCGATAATCGCCACTGAACTTAGAAATTCTTCACAAATAGTTTGACTGTGGTACTATCTGGATGGCTGTGAGTAGCTGAGGGAAGCCAAGGGGCTTGATTCCTGTGGTGGTGGAGGAGAATCCAGGAGTGCTAGATAGGATGTCATTGGGATACGCAAACGTTTTCGCCCAGCGAAGTCAACCCGAACCCCTCCGCATTGGGGTGATTGGGGTTGGCAATATGGGCCAGCATCACACGCGAGTTCTGAGCTTGCTAAAAGATATCGAACTCGTGGGTGTTGCAGACATAAATGTAGAGCGGGGAATAGATGTAGCAAGCAAATACCGGGTTCGCTTCTTTGAAGACTACCGAGATTTGCTTGCCCACGTAGATGCAGTTTGCGTCGCCGTTCCAACTCGCCTGCATCACCCTGTGGGGATGTCTTGTCTCCAAGCGGGTGTTCACGTTTTAATTGAAAAGCCGATCGCGGCTAGCATTGCCGAAGCCGAATCTTTGGTCAACGCGGCTGCTGAAGCCCACCGGATTTTACAAGTGGGTCACATCGAGCGCTTCAATCCAGCTTTTCAGGAACTCGGCAAAGTGCTGAAAACTGAAGAGTTACTGGCATTGGAAGCTCACCGGATGAGTCCCTATTCCCAGCGGGCTAACGACGTATCGGTAGTTTTGGATTTAATGATCCACGACATCGACTTACTGTTGGAATTGGCAGATTCCCAAGTGGTGAAGCTGACGGCCAGCGGTAGCAGGGCCTCAGATTCAGGTTATTTAGACTACGTGACAGCGACGTTGAACTTTGCTAACGGCATTGTCGCCACCCTGACTGCCAGTAAGGTGACGCACCGCAAACTCCGTTCAATCGTGGCTCACTGCAAGAATTCTCTGACAGAGGCAGATTTTCTCAACAACGAAATCTTGATTCACCGACAAACAACCGCCAATTACGTGACGGATTACGGTCAGGTGCTTTACCGTCAAGATGGGTTGATCGAGAAAGTTTACACCAGCAATATTGAACCGCTCCACGCAGAATTGGAGCATTTTATTAATTGCGTGCGGGGTGGAAATCAGCCTTCTGTGGGAGGAGAACAAGCTCTCAAAGCTCTGCGGCTTGCGAGTTTGATTGAGCAAATGGCTCTCGACGGTCAAGCTTGGTATCCGAAAGAGCTAGAGTCTACTTTGCAAGTTAGCTAAATCGAGACAAATCGTGTCGTTTCCGGGTGCTTTTACAGTTTGGGTTTGTTGTTCGTTGAAGAGGGTAACTGTTCCCATGCAACCGGATTCGATGTCAGTCGATTTGAAATTGGACAATTCGGCGTGAGAAGTTCGGCGAGTGCGAGCGTCGAGTTGCGCTCAGTCGAACGATTTTAGATCTTAGATTGACTCTGCAGATGAATCTGGGGGCTTGAACTAAGGTTTCAACTTTTTTGCTCTCGACAACAGAAGTCGTGGGCAAGTATCCCTCTTTAGGTGAAGTCACGATTTATGCCAAAAAAGAGCGACTATTTGACGACTGATGGTTTTGCTAACTAGCTGATTTCCTTGACGACTCAGGTGAATGCTGTCTCGATACAAAGTTGGAAATTCGGCCGCACAATTGAAAATGGGAAGAAAATCTATGTAAGTAATTTTCTCTGTTTCTACGAGTTCGGCGAGACGCGCTCTAGCATTGACTTCCCAGTCGCGAGGGCCCGGGCCGCCGAGTTCGCCCCGCTTGGGCGTGACGGCTAGCAAAAACTCGATGTTGGCGGATACAGCTATTTTCTGGATTTGGCGAATAGCCTCTAAGTTGCAGCCTACTACATCGCCGCTTGTGGCTCCGGGTGCTGCCAATTGGCGAGTCGGCACTGCAGCTAGCAGGTAGCGGCGCAATAACTCTAGCGTAGCCGATCGGGGTTTGTGATCCGGGTAAGATCGATCGCGCCCCACAACCAGATCGCACGGAGCCGATGCAAACAAATCGTCAGTATTGAGCAGCAAAACCAAAGCCTTTGCCCCAAAAACACCGAACCGCTTGGCGTAAGCAAGTTGATTCCTCGGCCCCCAAGAATTGGCTGAGGCGTTGAGAACTTCAAAATTTGAATAGTTGACTTGTGAAGCTAATTGTGTATTTTTAGCCATATTCTGTACTAGCAGTCTCAAATTCCGAGCCATAATTTCCGAGATCGTATCTGTCTGATGTGTCCACCAACCGCCGTTGGCGACAGAATCTCCCAACAGCAAAACACGCAGAGTTTCTGGAGGGGGTGTAGGGGCGATCGCTCCAGTACGCATCGAATACTCGTTAATCTCAATCCGGTTGCCCAAGCGACGCACCTTTTGGTTGGGCGCCAACAAATAGCCGCACTCGGCATCGGCAATGTAAATCAAGGGATTACCAAAACCCAGCAGCACCCGCAGGATCACTTCGATTGCCGCCCCCAATCCTGCGGTGACAGCCAAAATTATGAGAACAACTTTCACCACTTAACCTCGATAGAGAAGGA
The DNA here is from genome assembly GCA_022701275.1 of Microcoleus vaginatus PCC 9802. Taxonomy (NCBI): domain Bacteria; kingdom Bacillati; phylum Cyanobacteriota; class Cyanophyceae; order Oscillatoriales; family Microcoleaceae; genus Microcoleus; species Microcoleus vaginatus. Next base: position 1,028,527 of record CP031740.1, on the reverse strand, counting down.
TAAACCCCTGCCGACACCAAGGTATAAAAAAGAATGCAACTGCAGTCAAGCTCTCAACCCCGATTGTAGTCAGTCGATTTTAGATTAAAGATTAAAGCATTGACTCCGCAGAGGAATCTGGGAAATCTCCCTAAAATCTAAACTTTTTTTGCTTTCGAGGACTCCTGTCTTGAAGCAAGTATCCCTCTTGGAGTGAAGTAAGTACGTCGTCCTTGTAAAATCTAAAATCTAAAATCTAAAATCTAAAATGTTATGCCGTCGGGCTTTGAGCAACTTGGCAACCCCATTAAGTCAACCGGATCGCCCTCGTGGATATAGAATTCTAGAATATACCGTCAAAATCCGCCGTCAGCCGTCAGTGAACTTGGTGGTTTCAGGAAAATCCGTGGACTTAAAACAAATATTCAAAACGCCGAATCCCATAATCGGTGTCGTACATTTACAGCCTTTGCCAACTTCTCCCCGCTGGGGCGGAAACCTCAAAGCTATTATCGGAAGAGCCGAGCAAGAGGCTACAGCGCTGGCTTCTGGTGGCGCAAACGGTATCATAGTCGAGAACTTTTTCGACGCTCCTTTTGCTAAAGACAGCGTAGATCCGGCGGTGGTAAGTGCCATGACTCTGGTAGTTGAGAGGCTAACAAATCTCGTGACGCTGCCGATCGGCGTTAACGTGCTGCGAAACGACGCCCACAGCGCGATCGCCATCGCCTCCTGCACAGGAGCTCAATTCATCCGCGTCAACGTCCTCAACGGCATCATGGCTACAGACCAAGGCTTAATTGAAGGCCAAGCTCACCAGCTACTGCGCTACCGCCGGGAATTGGGCAGTGATGTCAAAATATTAGCAGACGTGTTAGTCAAGCACGGGCGACCCCTAGGCAGCCCCAACTTGACCACAGCCGTCCAAGAGACGATCGGGCGAGCTTTAGCCGACGCCGTAATCCTTTCGGGCTGGACAACTGGTAGCCCTCCCAATCTCGAAGACTTAGAACTCGCGAGTGCAGCAGCGGCGGGAATTCCTGTTTTCATCGGCAGCGGCGCCTCGTGGGAAAACATTTCCACCCTCATGCAGGCCGCTGACGGCGTAATCGTATCGAGTTCCCTGAAACGAAACGGCCGCATCGAGCAGCCTATAGATCCGATCCGCGTCAGTCAGTTTGTAGAAGCCGCCCGCCGCAGCTTGTCACAGAAAGAGCGCGAACAGGAAAATAGAGATGCTAATGGCTCAAGAGGGCCAACACCGGAACCGGGCAAAGTCACAAGTAAAACGTAAAATGGGAAGGGGTAATGGGTAATCGGTAACGGCTAATCGGTAACGGGTAATCGGTAATCGCTGAAAACGAAGAGCTAACCGTGAAAAAATCACCAATTATCAATCACCACTTCCCAATTTCCTTGATTCACGACACGGAAGTCACAGATACACGGATAGCTATTTCTTTTCTCTGGCTTCTGACTTTTTCCCTCAACATCCATCCGTTAAATCCCTTAAAACCCTGACATTGCTAGTTGCCCAAATTCCTTCTTGTTTCAAGGTCCCAATTATTAATTACCAAATCAAAAAATGATTCGCCGACGTTCAACCCCTTGGATTCATCGCTGGTCTCGGACTGTGATGGCAGCGATCGCAGCCATAGGCGTCGTAGAAACGGCCTATCTCACGATCGCTAAATTCACGACAGGCTCGGTCATTTGTCCCACCAGCGGCTGCGACAAAGTTCTCAACAGTCCCTACGCTACAGTCGGCACAGTGCCTTTAAGTTTGTTAGGCTGTCTGGCTTACCTGAGCATAGTAATCCTGGCATTGGCTCCCAAAGGCGTCAATCCCAACACCAATAAAGGACTGCACTCTCAACTAGAAAAAAACACTTGGCAAGCCCTATTTATCATCACCGCTGCGATGGTAATTTTCAGCAGCTATTTGATGTATTTGATGGCTTTTGAAGTTCAGGAACTGTGCATTTACTGCATCACTTCTGCCTTATTTTCACTGTCGCTGTTTGTGCTGGTGCTAGTCGGGCGCGAGTGGGAAGATATCGGACAGTTGGTGTTTACAGGCATTTTGGTGGCAATGGTGAGTTCGATCGGTGCCTTGGGACTTTATAACAGCGTCAACTCACCTGGCCCTACTGTCTCTACCCCCGGAATTGTACCTCCTGCCGTCACTACAACCTCCGGCCCGGCACAAATTGCTTTGGCCCGCCACCTCCGACAAATTGGCGCTAAAGAGTACGGCGCTTACTGGTGTCCCCACTGTCACGACCAAAAAATTCTGTTCGGCAAAGAAGCAGCCAAAATAATTGATTATTTTGAATGCGATCCCCGGGGGCAAAATTCCCGTGCTGAAATTTGCCAAGCTGCTGCTGCGAATGTGAAAGGTTTCCCGACTTGGGAAATTAATGGTCAGTTTTATGCGGGGACGCAATCTTTGGATAAACTCGCTGATTTATCGGGTTACACCGGCCCCCGCAACTTTCAAAACTGACAGGAAAGTTGGAGATTATAGATGACAGATTTTAGATTGATGGGCTGGAAAAATCTGGCTTTTACACTTAGTTTATCGTTGGCTCGTGCTGGGGAATTAATCTAAAATCTCGCATCTATAATCAATAAAAAAATAGGAAAAATTAGTTACAACGAAAAAGTTTAAAACTATTTGTGGGCCTGTAGTATTTAGATCGGTAAATAACTACTAAAAGTTTTACATAAAAATCCCAGAAACCCGGTTTCTGCTTCCAGAGTTATTGTTAAAATGAGATATTTTGGTTGCGAAACCCGGTTTCTGCTGTTGCAGCCCGATCGCACCGAAAAACCAAAAAATTGGATAATCTAAAATCTAAAATCTAAAATCGACTGAGCCGAAAAACCAAAAAATTGGATAATCTAAAATCTAAAACCTAAAATCGACTGAGCCGAAAAACCAAAAAATTGGATAATCTAAAATCTAAAATCTAAAATCGACTAAGCCGATCGCGTCGGAGATGTAAAACCTATACCTAGTAGTAGTTTAGATGCTCAAAGGGCGAGGCCAAAATCCCCAAAATATGCTAAAAACTATCAAAAAATGGGTCGATCAAGAACGCCGAGTATTGATTACTGCGAGTGCCGTTGCTAGTACGGTCATTGTAATGCGCTGGTTCGGATTTTGTCAGGTGTGGGAATGGGCTGCTTTCGACCACTTTGTGCGGTGGCGGCGGGCCGAACCAATTGACCCGCGCATCGTCATTGTAGAAATTAACGAAGCTGACTTGCAAAAATACGGCTACCCAATTTCGGATGCTTTATTAGCCCAATTGCTGCAAAAATTGCACGCTGGCAAGCCGCGGGCGATCGGCCTCGACGTTTACCGAGATTTGCCAACTCAACCGGGTAACGCCGAATTAGTCAACTCTTTTAAAAATATTCCCAACTTAATCGGCATTGAGTTGATGCCAGACGAAACCCGCTTCGGAGTTCGGCCACCTCCGGTACTTGACCAGCTTGATCGAATTGGTTTCAACAATGTTGTCATCGACGCTGACTCAAAAGTGCGGCGAACTTTGCTCTACGCTTGGCCCGGAGACGGCAAAACTCATAAAAGTTTTGCACTTAGACTGGCTTTGCTTTACCTCAAAAGCGAAGGAATTTCCCCTCAATCAGCAAAAGCCAATCCTAAATACTTGCAGTTAGGCAAGGGGGTTTTTCGGCCTTTTCAACCGAATGATGGTGCTTACGTTCGAGCGGACAGCCGTGGCTATCAAATTTTGACCAACCTGCGCGGCCCGCGAGGCAGTTTTCGCACTGCATCGATGAGCGATGTGCTTTCTGGCAAAGTACCCGCTGATTTTGTACGATCGCGCGTTGTCTTGATCGGCTCAACTGCCCCCAGCCTCAGAGACTTTTACCAAAATGCTTACAGCTCGGGTTGGTTTGGTTCTCCCCAGCAAATACCGGGAGTCGAGCTTCAGGCTCATTTCTTGAGCCAAATTTTGAGTGCGGCCCTCGACGGGCGCGGGGGTATCAATGTCTGGCCAGAGGCTGCGGAGTTGCTGTGGATTTTACTCTGGTCTTGGGCGGGAGCAAATGTGAGTTGGAATTTGCGATCGCTTGGTCGATCGGCTTACTGTTTATTAAGTATCTGTCTAGGTCTGAGTGCCACTTTATACTTAGCATTCTTAGCAGGTTGGTGGGTACCGTTAATTCCTCCAATCCTCAGTCTTGTGGGTTCTGGTGTCGCAGTTGTGGGTTATCTGGCTCACTTGCAAGAAGAATTAAAACGGTCTAAAGAATTTTTACAATCGCTAATCGATACAATTCCCGACCCGATTTTTGTCAAAGATCGAAATCACCGCTGCGTTGTTTTGAATCAGGCATATTGCCGGTTTATTGGCTATCCTTTAGAAATTTTAACCTGCCGCACAGATTACGATTTATTTCCCCAAGCCGAAGCCGAGATATTTTGGCAGCAAGACGAATTAGTATTGCAAACTCACCAGCCCCGAGAAAATGAAGAATATTTTACTGACGCTCACGGAATTACGCATCTAATTGCGACTAAAAGATCCCTGCATAAAGATGCTGCCGGCAACCTATTTTTAGTCGGAGCAATCAGAGATATTACCGAGCGCCAACTCCGGGCAAATGCCCTAGAACAAAAAAATGCTGAGCTCAGCCACCAAGCTTATCACGATGCCCTTACCGGTTTGCCCAACCGCCAAATGTTCTACGAATGCTTGCATCGGTCTCTAGAAATAGCCTCCAGCACTCAGGAATTGGTAGCTTTACTGTTTTTAGATTTAGATGGATTTAAGTCAATCAACGACAGTCTCGGACACAATGTGGGTGATTTACTCTTAAAAACAGTTGCCAGTCGGCTCAAAAAATGCTTGCGCGGCAGCGATACAATCTCGCGGTTGGGCGGCGACGAGTTCACAGTCATTTTGCCCGCAATTCCCGGTCGGGAGGAAGCTGCGAAAGTAGCGGAAAAAATTTGCGACGCCATCATGCAGCCTTTTATTTTAGAAGAACATAGAGTTTCTGTAACTACAAGTATTGGCATTAGTTTATATCCCATTGACGGTCAAGAGCCAGAGATTTTAGTTAAGAATGCCGATGTTGCGATGTATCGTGCTAAGGAACGCGGGAAAAATCAATATCACTTTTATTAATTAAGACCAGTTAAAAACATAATGCAACTGTAGGTAAATTCCCCACCCCGATATTGATAAGTCATTTGTAATTATTCAATTTTTTTATCTGAAATCTCAATTATTTCAGACAAAATTTGAGCAATTTCTACACCTCAAACCCTAATTGGGCCGTGAGGGAGATATTATTTCAGGCGTCCCCTGTGCAGATAACTTAAAAAAATAGCTCGCTCCTTAAACTGTAAGCCCTCTAAGCTTGTTGAAACCGTTCAAAAAACTGTCCAAAGTAGTGAAATCTAAAATCTAAAATCACATAACTTAAAAATTTTTAATCTGTCATCTGTCATTAGATAGATTTAGCCAAATATAAAATTTATGAGAGCAACTTGCCACCTTATCTAAATGTTACAAAATATTAAAATAAATCACAACCTGAAACCCAATTCAAAGCGCCAAAAAGCCTTAATGTAAAAAAAATTATGTAAGCTTACGAAAGTTAATTAAAGTAAATGTAAAGATATCAGTGGAAATACGGAAATTGATAGATATAATAGGTGTACAGACGTGGATCTATTGCGATGATTTGAATAAGGCTGTGAATACTATGCGTACTTTGATTAAGCTCACAACAACGGCAACCCTGGCGGCCTGCCTGCAAGTGAATATAGTCGGCACCGCAAATGCGGCTCCACTTGCCAGCAACTCCACTAGCAATTTCACAAAAGCCCGTAGCGCGGGCCAGAGCCCGAGGCCATCGACCTCCAGACTTTTGACAGTAGCACAAACCTCTAGGTTTCCAAATTACCCAAAAGAATACGAACCAGACCCGAACGGCAACCCCAAAAGTGACGGTACGGGGACGCGCTGACCCCAAATTTTCAATAAATTTTCAATCTTCTATTCGCGGAGATTTGTACCAATTCGATTGGTTAATTAAAGTATGGCTGCACCAATCCGGATCGGTGAGGGGATAGTCCACTCGGTAATGACCGCCGCGACTTTCGGTGCGAAACGCAGCACTTTTGACAATTAAATAGCCGATATCCAATAAATTCGCAACTTCTCCCCAATTTCGCAAAATCGAGCTATTTTCCGCCTCAGCAGGGGAAAAATCAATACTTTGTCCGGGCCGTAAATTATCAAGCGTTTGACTCAAAGGCAACGAAGCAAATTCTTGCCGCCAAATCTCAAGTTGGACGATCGCACTTTCCAAATCGCGTTGTCCCCGGCAAATTCCCGCACTCTGCCACACCAAATTAGGCAATTCGACCCGCAACTTTTCGATCGCCTCAATGTCCTTTTCAGAAATCGATTTTTCCAAGATTTCCCCCGCCTCGAACTGATCGGCGAATGCCTCGGGCGTTCCACCTTCTAGCTGCAAAAGTCCCATCTGCGCCCCAAAAACCAGACATTCCAGCAGCGAATTGCTCGCCAACCGATTAGCGCCGTGTACCCCCGTGCTCGCAGTTTCTCCCACCGCGTACAAACCCGGAATCGAAGTTTGGTTAAACTTGTCAGCGACAATTCCTCCCATCCAGTAATGCGCCGCGGGCGTCACCGGCACCGGTTCGGAAAAAATATCAATTCCCCAATCAGCGCACACTTGGATAATATTGGGAAACCTGTAGCGCAGTCGATCGACCGCAATCGGCCGCAAATCCAGCCAAACATGAGGTTCCCCCGTTTTTTGCAAGTGGCGGAAAATAGCGCGGCTGACAACATCCCTAGGGGCGAGTTCCCCGCTGGGGTGAGAGTCAAAAGCAAAGCGATATCCCTTACTGTCAACCAAATGAGCTCCTTCTCCCCGCACCGCTTCGCTAATGAGAAACCGAGGCGCGCCCGCTGTGCTCAGCGCCGTCGGGTGAAACTGCACAAATTCTAAGTCTCGCAGCAGCGCCCCGGCGCGCCACGCAATTGCCACCCCGTCCCCGGTACTTACCGACGGATTGGTCGTTTGAGCAAAAACCTGTCCGCCGCCGCCTGTCGCCAGCACCACGGCTTTGGCCTGCAGCCACTTGACTTGTGAGCCACAAATCGAGCTAATCCCCTGGCAGCGCCCGGTTTCGTCTAGCCACAGACTCAAAGCAAAGGCAGGAGATACAAGTTGAATGTTTTTGCGGCTCAATACTTTTGCTGTCAGCGTACTGATAACGGCTTTGCCCGTAGTGTCGGCGGCGTGGAGGACTCGGCGGCGGGAGTGGGCGGCTTCTAGGGTGAGGGCTAAATCTGGGCCGGTGCGATCGAATGCAACGCCCATTTTCACTAGGGAGTCAATGCAGGCTGAAGCTTCCTCAACTAAAAATTTCACCGCATCCAAATCGCAAAGACCGGCTCCTGCAGCCAGTGTATCCTGAATGTGCAGTGCTGCCGAATCTTCAGGGGCGATCGCTGCGGCAATCCCTCCTTGAGCCCAATCGCTGGCAGAAACAGGTAGGGTATTTTTATTGATCAAGCCCACGTGCAAATGCTCTGGCAGGCAAAGTGCTGTGTACAAACCCGCCGCGCCAGCACCTATTACCAATACGTCAAATTTGTCACTCATAAGTCTGCCGCCAGTCAATTTTAGATTTTAGATTTTAGATTTTAGATTTTAGAATTGAGTCTACAGATGAATCTGGGGACTTGAACTAATGTCAGTCGATCGAGTTTATATTTTAGATTTTAGATTAAAGAATTGAGTCTACAGAGGAATCTGGGGAACCCGCTTATTTCAATCTAGGGAATGTTTGCAGGCTTTTGCCCAATGGTGGTTGAAAGTAAGTCTCCATAAATTAAAGGCAGAAGTCATCAGCCTAGAGAAAAAAATTTTTTCTTTCTGCCGAATGCCTTCTGCCCAATGACTTCTGCCTTCAAATGAGACCCGCTGCTACCTAGTCGTAGAGACCATTATTCAACCTGTTGTCTCCTTCAATAAAGACTGATTCAACATCAGTTACAGTGAATTTGTCCATGTTAGCTTGCAGCACTTTTTTCTGAGCATCCGTCAAGTCTGAAATATTGAGTACGTCCTCAACATTTTCGTAAGGAGCATTCTTAATAATTAGTCGAGCTAAAGTGGGATACAACCCTCGAAATTCCCGAAAGTCCCGGACGGCGCTGTTGTTCAAATCAAGTTTTTTGCCGTATTCTGTGGCAAGCTTCTCATCGGCGCGATTGGTTCTAGCCGGAGCTTCAACAGCTAGGAGCGAGGATGATGGCAAGACGATACGGCTTAATGACGCCGCGATCGCGCTTTGGTCTCCAGCCCATGCAAAGCAGCCCAGCACTAAGCCCAATACTGCCAATAGACGACCCAATCGTTTCATGAAGTTTTGTCTCCCAATTTCATACACAGCATTTATGTAGAGACTACCATTTTGCTTATGCAGTTTTTCAGATAAATCCGCAATAGGTAGAGGGCTGTTATAAACTTTACATTTTGGTATTGACAACGCAGACGATATATGATATTGGTAGGCTTTTAAACATCGCAGGCAAGTTTATAAAAGGCACTCCAAATTAAAAACTCGGACTGCCATTTTAAAGGGTTAATTTTTGCCCTGCACGCAATTTTCTAGCTATCAAGAACTCTTTCCTTTCGTTTTGAGAAAAGCGTTCAAGTCAGCATAAGTACCAGCGTAAGTCAGGCTGGGAGTGTCGTAACCCTTCAAAGCCACGGTGTGTGGCTCGAAAGCGCCCTGGGCCCCCAATTGCGTCAGGTATTTGTAGGTCGTTTCTCCCACAGCGATATCCTTGCCAAGTTGCTTGGTGCAAGACTCCAGGCGAAATGCTGCGTTTACAGTATCTCCCAAGGCGGTATAGTCCGATCGATCGCTGCTGCCAGAATTTCCCACCATTGCATAACCAGTATTGATTCCGGCCCCGACTCGCAGAGGAAAAGGTAGGGGGTAACGGCTGCTGAGTTCGTCTGTTGCCTTGTGCAGTTCGCTCAAAGCTTGGCAAATCCGCATCATTTCTTCGCTGCTGACACCGCTGGTTTTGTGGAACCAGACTGCCATGATGGCATCACCGATGTATTTGTCCACCCAACTGCCGTGTTCGCGAATGATCTGTCCTGCTTTGCGGAACCAATTGCCGATGACTTCCGAGAGGAGAGTTTCGTCTAGCTGCCTAGTCAAAACTGTAAAGTCTCGGATGTCCATTACCATGACGCTAATCAGGCTACGCACCGTCAAAGTCGCCGTAAAATCTTCAGAGTCTGTCTCGTGTATTGGATCGTGCCGATGGCCCGCGGTTGGGTTGTAGAAGTCCAATTCGGTTTGACCGAAAATAATCCGATCGCCATTTCGGAGAGTGACAGGAATACTGACCCGCCGCCCGTTGACAAAGGAACCATTGCGGCTGCCCAAGTCGATCAGGTAGAACTCTCCTGTCTCCATTTGCTGTAACATCGCGTGATTACGGGAAATCCAGCGATCTGTCAGTACAAAATTATTGTCATCGCTCCGCCCTACTGTCCAGCAATTGCTGCCGGCGAGCGGCAAGTAGCGATTGCCGCCTTCTGTGCGAAGTACCATATGTGGATTGGGTTGCACTCGTCACAACAGTCCTAGAAACGACACAAAATTAACCGATTTGAGATTTGAGACTTCAGATTTTAGATTTTTTAGTCCATCGTAGATGCACCTAGCCCCTGCAGGATTTCAGAACCATAAATTCGATCGAGCGAGCGAAGGTATTTATGATTCGATCTACAAAAGCAGCCAGTAAAAACATACTGTCTACCAAGATTGTACCTGATAATACTGCCTGCCCCGGAGCGGAGACAACTTTTATTTATTTTGATGGGTCCGAAAAAAGTTGGAAAATGGCTCTCTGGCTAGGCGGCTACCCTATACACACAACTCCGAAATCTTTCAACACAATTCCTGAAACCCAAGTTTCGCATGAATCTCAGAAAGGAAGCTTATTTTCCTGAATTTTAAGTTATTGATTCGGCAAAACGAGAAATCAAGATTCTAGGAAACAGGGTTTCTACAATATGGGTCAGCGAGCAACTTCTCTGTACACGGTAGAGCTAGGCGCGGGTAGGGGGTGTGAGCTGGTATGCAGCAGAGCCAGAGTTCTGTGCAGTACTCCCTCTGGTGTAAGCTTCCAATTTCAACCCGAACAGCCGATCGTATCGAAGATTTCCTTCCAAACGTCGAACTTACATTCCGTCCCTGGGCAGTGGTGGTAGTTCATAACGCTAATAATCCAAGCCCTTCATCGCCAATAATGATAGCAGAATTCACATCTCTATCGTGCTTAGTTTTGCAGTTGCAATAAGTCCAGCTTCACACTTCCAACGGAAGGCTACCCACCTGATTCAGACCTACGTGGCAACTCTTACTCTATGGCGCAAAAAACCGACCTAGGTCTAGGTAAGTTTTACCGTCTCTTTCAGCCTTGTATTTCAACGTTCTGGTCAATTTAGACCATCCGGAATTCCTAATTTATTTGGCTAGGTAATGATTTTTTACCATGTTATTAACTGCCACATTTTCAACAAAGATAACTTGGTTTTTCTGCACCAACTTGGGAGATGGTTTTTCCTGGAAATTTTCACGATTGTTTGCCATCTTTTCGTGAGCCATGGCCAGTATACGAGCTTTATGGTGACAATTTAACCTTAATGTTTGCGAAATGTTTTATGGTACTTACGGTTTATATTTTGAGCTATTGTGGTTGATTGTAGCAAAAACCCTCCCCAGCTTTCCTAGAAAATTGAGGAATTTCTCACCAACAATTTGTACTTTTTGTGGGTACTGAATTGATTGCTTGTCATGCGTTGACTAGAACTTCGGGAAAGATGCCCGTCCTTCAAAGAAGTTGATGAATGCTCTGCATAGGTTTAGTAAACTCAAATGATGCAGTTTTGGGTGACAGGGCAATCGCATCTGGTAAATAGCAGTTTACGAAGCAAAACTGAGCTAGCGGGGTAACAAGCAAGCTAGAAAACTTACCAGGCAATGGTTTAAGGGAACCCTGCTTATTTCATCTGCTTAGTAACGCCAGCAAATTTACAAAAAAATGGCAAATTACGATTAATCTATAAAACAAATACAGAAAGTCTTGCATAACCGATAGGGAAGAACAGCAATCAGCCATTCCGTATATTTTATTTAAGATAAGTGATACTGGCCTTGGCATAGCTCCAGAACGAATGGGAAAATTGTTCCAACCATTCACCCAGGCTGATGCTTCAACTACACGAAAGTATGGGGGTACTGGATTAGGGTTAGAAATTACTAGAAATTTGTCTCGGATTAGGGGTGGCGACACCTTAGTTGAAAGCGAGATTGGTAAGGGGTCTAATTTTACTATTATACTGCCAGCAGTAGTGAGGATTCCCAAGTAAAATCATTGCTCATAATTGCCGTGTAAAAAACACTTTTTAGAAAACTGCGTACTTTACATCCCCCCCATTATTATGAGCATCAGCGATTTTTAATAAATCTGGCAAAACAGCAAGAAGCTGTGGCGTGTCAAGGTGTATCCCAGCAGAAAGGTTTTGAATAAATTTAATTTTTTAGCAGGCTCAGAATCGGACGGATTAAGGTCTTTTGTTCTGAGATTAACTGTTGGTAAGAAGCGTAGGAAACCACTAAGATTAAAAATCCTCTATGCTAGAGTAGGTGCTAAATGCCCTAGATCTCGCTTTTGACTGCTTGTTTGTGGCAATCGTTGGGGCATTTATGATGATTTATCAAATTTTTAAAACGAATTTTATTTATTGTAACCGTCTTGTGATAACTGAGAGATTGGTTATTTCTTGCCTGTCCAACTCGTTCTCCAGCTAGGAGTGAAGACCATAAGCTGGACGGGAAAAAACAACCCTGGCTTTCATCCCACCGCTAAGAAGAGTACAGTTATAGCGGGGCACTTCCCGCCGAGTAAGTTAAATTGGAAGAGAATTGTATGTTGTCGAAAAGAATTTTACCTTGTCTGGATGTGAAAGCCGGTCGCGTGGTCAAAGGTGTCAATTTTGTCAATCTTCAGGATGCTGGCGATCCGGTAGAAATGGCTCAGGTTTACAATGATGCGGGTGCTGACGAGTTGGTGTTTCTGGACATTACGGCGACTCACGAAGACCGGAATATTATGATCGATGTGGTGTACCGAACGGCCGATCGAGTATTTATCCCTTTGACGGTGGGCGGCGGTATCCAATCCTTAGACACAATTAAAAGTTTATTGAGGGCGGGCGCTGATAAGGTGAGTATTAATTCGGCGGCGGTGCGCGATCCGAGTTTAATTGACAAAGCCAGTGATCGATTTGGTAATCAGTGCATTGTAGTGGCGATCGACGCTCGCAAACGGCAAGACGCAGATAATCCTGGTTGGGACGTGTACGTGCGCGGAGGGCGAGAAAATACCGGAAAAGATGCGATCGCCTGGGCCAAAGAAGCCGAACAGCGCGGCGCGGGCGAAATTCTGGTGACAAGCATGGACTCTGATGGCACTCAAGCCGGTTACGATTTGGAATTAACTCGAAGCATTGCCGAAATTGTCGAAATTCCCGTCATTGCTTCCGGCGGCGCCGGCAACTGTCACCACATCTACGAAGCCGTGACTGAGGGCAAAGCAGAAGCTGCACTGCTGGCTTCCCTGCTGCATTACGGGCAACTCAGTGTAGGAGAAATTAAAACTTATCTAGCAAAATGTCAAGTTCCCGTGCGACAGCAGCAGCCATTAGTTATTAGTCATTAGTCAGTGGATAGTCGGGCGCATCTCATATCTTGCAACATTTTCAACAAACCCCTCTGCGGGTTCACTCAAGCGCCCTCTCACATTGCAACCAGGCTAAATAAACCCGCCCCCAGCCCACGATAATCACACCAGTTACTGACATTGATACCGCTATGTGAGGCGCATCCGAAGGCACTTATAGAGAATTTTTTTGATTCTACACAAGTGCCTTCTACATAAATGTCTTGGGGCAACCGACGCCTGTCATCTAGAAATATTCCCTGAGAAGGATTTCAAATACCAACTTTTTCAGCTAAATATTATATGTTAGCTCAATTTGAAAGAGAGCAAGGGTTGCTTTTCTCCAACTTGAGTTAAAGATTGTGCAGAATATGAGTGAGCTTCAGCCTGTTAACAATCTTAGCGATCAAAACTACTAAAAACGGAGAAATTTTGTATGTCTTTTATCAGCTTTAACTTCCCTGCCAAGCGTTTAGTTCGCACTTTAATAACTGTTTGTTTTTGTACTTTGCTGTTTGTTTCTAATGTTTTCCCCGCTTTGGCCGTTACCAGCAGCCCCACCAAAGGCGAAGACCAACTTTTGGGTATTGAAAAAGAATCTCAAGAAGTTGTCCTGAAAAAACCGATGTCCTTGGAAGAAACTCAAGAAAAAGCGAGCAAAGGGCCTAACGAAGTTCAGGGAGACGCTGACATTGAAAAAATGAAGAATCCTTCCAACACAAATACTACATCCTTTGAGCAACAAGTCAAAAAAGCTGTCAGCAAAATCAAAGACTAACTCAGCGCGCAGTAGTCAGCGGACAGTTGTTAGTATAAAAGATTAGGGACACGGCGCGGTGCCGTGTCCCTGCAAATGTCGTATCCAATCTAAATTTATCTCTAGTTTTCAGAATTGGTATCAGATTGAATAAAAAAGTGGAAACGACTTGGCACCTTTCGGCTTTACGAACACTCTTTGCTGGGGCTGCAAGTGTAAGCTATCGAATCTTTCTCTAGTCAAATTAGCGTTTACTACTTGACCGTCATCTAAGGTTAATTCTACCTGAATTTCCCATCCCAAATGAATCAAGCGGCTGATTCTTGCAGGCACTGTTGCACTATTTTCTGTAGTTTCAATAACAACGTCGTGAGGGCGCAAGAAAATCTCAGGGTTGGCTGAGTCAAAGCCGTTGTCTTGAAACATTCTTGAACTGCTGGGCAAGACATTGACTGGACCGATAAAACTCATTACGAAGGCACTAGCTGGATGGTCGTAAATTTCTGCTGGTGTGCCGACTTGTTCGATTTTACCTTTATTCATTACTGTAATGTGATCGGCAACTTCCATCGCTTCTTCTTGATCGTGCGTCACAAAGACTGTGGTAACGTGAACTTCGTCGTGCAGTCGCCGCAACCAAGCACGCAAATCTTTGCGAACTTTGGCATCGAGAGCACCAAAAGGTTCGTCTAGCAGTAACACTTTCGGTTCCACAGCCAGAGCTCTGGCGAGGGCCACCCGCTGCCGCTGGCCTCCTGAAAGTTGCGACGGGTATCTATCGCCCAATCCTGCCAATTGCACTAAATTCAACAATTCTTCTACCCGCGATTTGACTTTCGCGGGTGGTGTTTTCTGAATTTGCATCCCGAAAGCGATGTTTTTTCGCACTGTCATGTGCTTGAATAGCGCGTAGTGCTGAAACACGAACCCAATTTTGCGGTCTTGGACGCTAGTATTCGTGGCATCTTGGCCTGTTAGCCAGATTTTGCCGGAGTCGGGCATTTCTAAACCGGCAATCAGCCGCAGCAGTGTAGACTTGCCGGAACCAGACGGGCCCAGCAATGCCACTAGGGAACCCGATTCAATTTCTAAGCTGACTCGATCGAGTGCTTGGAAACTGCCAAACTGTTTTGATACGTTTTCTACAACTATGCCCATAGGTAGGAAGAAGGAAGAGGGAAGAGGGAAGAGGGAAGAGGCAGGATACAGGAAGCAAGAGGCAAGAGGCAAAAGGGAAAAATGTTAATCTCCGGTTTGTGGATGGGTTAAAGTAAGTTTTTTATAGCACGATCGCACATCAGTTTGTTAATTTTAGGGTTTTGGCGATCACTCAGTCGATTTTAGATTTTAGATTTTAGATTTTAGATTTACTTACTGCTTTGAATCTGGAAGAGGGGACTTTGGTCTAAAATTTTGGGTTCTCCAGGAAGGGAGTCGGGGCTTTGTATCCGTTTTTGGGCGGGGTCAAACAGCCGAAAATTAATAAAAATGCACCTCCAACACAAAACAATACAATTCTTTGCCACCAAAGTTGGCGTTTGGTACTACAATGCAGCAAAAGTTCAAGCGTTTTTGACTTCAACGGCTGAGGGGATAAAGGAAAATGGGAGATGTTGGACGTGTGCCTGTAGGAATTATCGGCGCTTCAGGGTACGGCGGCGTGCAACTTGTGCGACTGCTGGCTGATCACCCAGCGGCTGAAGTAGTGTATTTGGGCGGGGATAGCAGTGCGGGAAAACCTTTTTCCAGCCTTTATCCGCATTTGACTAACTGCACTGACTTGACAGTGGAGGCGATCGACCTAGACAAAATAGGGGCTAAATGTGAAGTTGTGTTTCTGTCGCTGCCGAACGGTTTAGCTTGCAAAATGGCACCGACGCTGATAGAAAAAGGCTGCAAAGTCTTGGATTTGTCGGCTGACTACAGATTTGAAAATCAGGAAACTTACAAAGCTTGGTACGGCGGCGAGCGATCGGACTCTGCTTTAGCTGCAACGGCTGTTTACGGTTTGCCAGAATTGTATCGCGATCGAATTAAAGACGCTCAGTTAGTAGGCTGTGCCGGCTGCTACGTCACTGCTAGTTTATTGGCCCTGGCACCTTTGCTCAAACAAGGTCTTATCGTGCCAGAAACGGCAATTATTGACGCTAAATCCGGTGCTTCGGGAGGGGGCCGCAAAGCCGAAGTTAATCTCTTGTTGGCTGAAGCAGAGGGTTCTCTGGGCGCTTACGGCGTTGGCCGCCACCGCCACACGCCAGAAATCGAGCAAATTTGCAGCGATTTAGCGGGACACGATATTAAAGTTCAGTTTACTCCCCACCTAATTCCAATGGTGCGCGGAATTCTGGCGACTGTTTACGCAACTTTGCGCGATCCGGGTTTGGTGCGAGAAGATTTAATCACGATTTTCAGCGCTTTTTACCGCAATTGCCCTTGGGTAAAAGTGTTGCCGGCTGGAGTTTACCCGCAAACAAAATGGGCTTGTGGCACGAATCTTTGTTATATCGGCATCGAAGTCGATCCGCGTACTGACAGAGTGATTGTGCTCTCGGCGATCGACAATTTAATTAAGGGACAAGCCGGTCAAGGCATCCAGTGCATGAACTTGATGATGGGCTGGGAAGAAACTTTGGGTTTGCCACAATTGGCTTTCTATCCTTAATTAAGAATCGGTAATATCCAAATTTAACTGGTTTCCAGGCTCTCTGGGCCTGGGAACCAATATCCAGAGGAAGAGCCTCGAAGATCCCAGGAAAATTGGAGGCTCTGCCTCCGGATCTGCGTCCCCAGGCAGAGCCTGGGAACCAGGATTAGCGATTACCAAGTGTTATTTAGGCCCGTAACCGATCGACCCAGCATAAATTGCCCGATCGCCCAATTCATCCTCAATCCGCAATAAACGGTTATATTTAGCAACTCGTTCGCTGCGACACAAAGAACCAGTCTTGATTTGGCCGGCGCGAGTCGCTACGGCTAAATCGGCAATGGTGGTATCTTCAGTTTCACCGGAACGGTGGCTGATGACGGCTCGATAGCTGTTCCGTTTGCCGAGGTCGATCGTATCCAAAGTCTCTGTCAAAGAACCAATTTGATTCAGCTTAATCAAAATCGAATTGCTAGCTTTCAAATCAATTCCTTTTTGCAGCCGCGTGCGATTAGTAACAAACAAATCGTCACCTACCAACTGAACTTTGCTGCCCATTTTCTGCGTCAGCGCTACCCAACTGTCCCAATCGTCTTCGTGCAAACCATCTTCAATCGAAACAATGGGATATTGACTCACCAAACCATCCAAATAATCGATTAATTCTGCCGGCGAATGAGCCACACCGTCGTAAGTGTACTGCCCATCTTTGTAAAATTCGCTAGCAGCAACATCCAAAGCTAAAGCAACTTGTTCACCCGGTTTATAGCCAGCTTTTTCAATAGCTGCAATCAACAAATCCAAAGCTGCTTGATTGGATTTAAGATTAGGCGCAAAACCGCCTTCATCACCCACACCAGTCAGCAAACCCTCAGCTTTTAAGACTTTACTCAAGGATTCAAATACCTCTGCACCCCAGCGTAAAGCTTCTTTAAAAGAGGGCGCACCCACAGGGACAATCATAAATTCTTGAATGTCCACATTATTGTTAGCGTGAGATCCCCCGTTGATCACGTTCATCAGTGGCACTGGCAAAACGTTCGCTAAGGGGCCGCCCAAGTAGCGGTAAAGGGGGAGTCCTAAAGTCTCGGCGGCGGCCTTTGCTGTGGCTAAGGAGACTCCGAGAATGGCATTTGCGCCGAGGTGGGATTTGTTGGGGGAACCGTCCAACTCAATCATGGTTTTGTCTACCAGTGCTTGGTCGATCGCATCTAGATTAGCCAAAGCGGGGGCAATTTTGTGCTCGACGTTATCGACGGCTTTTAGGACTCCTTTGCCGCTGTAACGTTTGTTGTCGCCGTCGCGAAGTTCGTGGGCTTCAAAAGAGCCTGTAGAGGCGCCGCTGGGCACTTGTGCGAGCCCGACAACACCGTTAGCTAGGTAAACTTCAGCTTCAATGGTGGGGCGGCCGCGGGAGTCGAGGATTTCTCTGGCTTTAATAAATTCGATCGCAGTGTCTAGCATATTAACGATTCCTGACTTAACTCAAGGTTTCATGACAATTAGCAGTCTCTGGGTTTTCCCACGCTGACTGCTGACGGGTAATAGAGTACGCGATCCCCAGAATTATTGGTATACCGTTCAAAATATTTGCGGATTTGGACGCGCCGATTGGTGTCAATAACCTAGGCTTGTTGAATAAAGACCTCCGGCAAGTTTGACAATAATTTGATTGTTTTAACCCCAGATTCCCGCATATTTCTTAATTGGAACCTTTGTTAAAATCAGAATGTCAACAAGGTCAATCAAAAAAGGAGAAACTTAAGATGTTACAAACTAATCTCGGAGAAATTAGAGCATTAGCTGAAAATTCAGACCCAATTATTGCTGATCCCCCAAACATCAAATTACTCACAGCGCCATTGCCAAATCTAGGCAGCGACCCCAACTTTTTTGACTTAACTCCCAATGACGACGCATTTCAATTAGCAAATGGAATTCTGCGGAATACTCCCGGAGGTTTGCGGGCTTTAGATGGTAACGATTTTGTCAGAGGTTCCGGTGGTGCGGAACTGATGAACGGTAACAGTGGCACAGATACCTTAATCGGAGGTTGCGGCAGCGATACTATTCGCGGTGGCCAAGATTTTGACATTCTTTATGGAGAATGTGGCAGCGATTTTGTCAGCGGAGATCAAGGTGATGACTACGTTTATGGAGGCACGGCTAATGACTTTATTCGCGGTGGTAAAGGGAATGATGCTTTAGTAGGAGAGAGTGGAAACGATACTCTAATCGGTGATGCTGGAATTGATAGGCTTTGGGGAAGTGAAGGCGCAGATGTGTTTGTCCTCCGCACAGAAGTGGGAGCAACTTCGGGGGAGATTGGTTCGCTTCAACCGCCTCCTAGCGGCAATTTTGATGTAGATGAAGTGCCTGCCGATTTTATTCTCGATTACAATCCGGCTGAAGGTGATGTAATTGGATTGGCGGGAGGACTGACGCGAAATGATATTGTTTTGAGCGAAAGGTTTTTAACAATTGGTGATGCCAGAGATTACGAGAGCAGCGGCCCTTTTCCTCCGGGAGGTATTAGAACTACTGAGTTTAGAATTTTAAATACTAAGGCGACGGTGATTCGGGAAGCTAGCAGCGGCAATATCTTGGGTTTGGTGAAGGATGTTTCGCCGGATCAACTTCAGTTTATATCTGTATCGGATGGGGCGATCGCTCTAGGATAATTACCAACTGCTGGGCAAGGCTAATCTGCATAGCACGGACGGGCGAAACGCCCATTCCACAAGAGGAAAGGAAAAATTCATACTCTTCGTAGGCTATGCCTGGGAACGCATTTCACTGTTGCTCTGCCTCCCGATTTCTGAGATTATGGGCAATGTAAATTGTCCCCTGTCCACCCAACTTTAAGATTGCCAGAAATCTGCCACATCATATCCCATTTCGGTGAGCATTTGCCGCAGCAGAGGTAAGCTCAAACCGATCACATTTGTGTGACATCCTTCGATTTTTTCGACAAAAAGGCCGCCTTTACCTTCCAATGCAAAACAGCCTGCACAGGCGAGGGGCTCTCCGGTAGCGACGTAAGCCACTATTTGGCGCGAGGTAACTTCCGCAAAATGAACTTTTGTAACTTGACAGCGAATGATCGATCGCGACCTGGCCTCACCAAAGTCATCGAATCTAGTATCAATTAAAGCATGACCCGTATACAGTTCGCCCACCTTACCGCGCATTTTCTGCCAGCGCGAGATTGCTTCTTCCGCATCCTTGGGTTTGCCGTGAATTTCGCCATCTATGAGCAAAATTGAATCGCATCCCAAAACCAAACAAGATTTGGGATTAGGAATTTGCGGGTGAGAATTAGCCAGCAAAAACTTAGCTACCGCCTCAGCTTTTCCCTCTGCTAAAACCTGCACTAATTTATTGGCATCCCTCATTTGTATTTGCCCTTCATCAAATTCGCTGGGGCAAATCACAGCTTGAATTCCGGCATTTTCTAGGAGGCGACGGCGTGCTGGAGAAGCTGAAGCTAATACAAAAGTTGGAATTTTCATAAGTTAAGAAGGAAGAAGGAAGAAGGAAGAAGGAAGAAGGAAGAAGGAAGAAGGAAGAGGTTAGAAGGAAGAAAAATAAACTCAACTATTCCCCATCCCCAAGGCCCTGCGCCCTCTTCCCCATTCTTAACTACTTTTTAACCTAATAAACAGAGAAAGATTTAACAACTTTCTCAAAAGCTTCTTTTACCTTGGGCCAGCGTTCTTCGGTAGTGGAAACGTTAAGAGTAAAAAGTTTGCCGCGGCTGACGGCTACACTCGCTAAGTTGTGGCGTTCTTGGTTGGGCAACTTAACGGCATATTCTAATATGTAATAGTTTTTCGATCGCGATTCACGAGCTTCTGCATTGACTAATTCAGCTTCGCGACCGGAATCACTCGGGGCGATCGCACTTTTGCTGAGCTTGTATCCCACATCCGTCGGCGTTCCCAAATCCGCTAGAGTCTTGTCCTTCGCAACTGTACTGATGACCACGCTGACGTTCTCGGTTTGCTGAATCAAATCGCGGAACACCACATCGGGCCCGTTAGAAACCGCGATCGGCAGCCAGCCGTTAGGATAGAGAAATTGATAGCCGTCGCCAGTATCAACGTAACTTTTGAGTCCCGTGCCTTTAGACGACACACAACCGGTCAAGGTGAGGCTTAGAACCACCAGAAGTATTGCCGCAATTCGTTTGAGCATTCTTTTTATGGGTAGGGTAAAACAAAAATATTTAATTTTAATTGTCTCACCAAACCTTGCTCCTCAAAATAGTTAAGCTATGGATCGCTGTTTGTGTACCGCCAGCAATCCATAGCCATATAGTTTAATTGTTAACAAAATCATTACAGGTGAGTCAGCCAGCTAATCAGTCCGTGCTTGGTCGAAACTTCTAAAGCCAAGAGAGAAACAAAGCCAATCATGGCAAGGCGGCCGTTTAAGCGTTCTGCGTAGGGAGTGAAGCCGGTGCGGGCTTCGTAATCGATGTATACTGTCGGCTCGATCGCAAAATTGTTCATTTTGCCTTGGTCGTCCAGCATTAAGCCTCTGTTACTCATGTTTTTTTTCCTAAATGGTTTTTAGTGTACTGTAAATAAATGTAACAGACTTGTGAAGATATGTAAAGGATTGTGAGAAATTTTTTTAAATACCTCGATCTGACACCAGTTTAAAAAAAAATGCAACTGTAGGCAAGCTCTAAACCCTTATCTAGTCAGTCTTTCCCAAATCTAAAATCTAAAATCTAAAATCTAAAATGGTATGACGGTGGGTAGACTCAGGGCCCCGGAGGGGGGAGGATAGAGTGGAGAGGCACAAAAGTCGATGGTGTATGGCAAATCCAGTCTGGGTTTGACGAAAATTGTGGAACGGAGGAAAAATTTATGCGGGCCAGTCTGGAAATGCGGTGGTTTTATAGCGGTGCACTGCCAAAATCGCTCAATCAATGGTTTGGAAGCGAGAGTCTCGGCGCGTATCTTTCGCCTCCCGAAGAGCGGGAAGACATATATTTGTTAGTACCTAGCTGCGACTACTTGGGAGTGAAGCTTCGTGGGAAAACCTTGGAGGTAAAGTGGCGTCAGGCAGAGTTAGGGACGATGCAGTTCGGCAGCCGCTGGGAAGGCAAAGCCGAAAAGTGGCTGAAGTGGGTTTGTGCCGACACGATGGCGCCGATACCGGCGGATATTTTGGCGACAGGAAAGTGGGTGGCAGTCAAGAAAAAGCGAGCGCAGCGTCTTTATCAAGTTTCGGCCCCTGGTTCCCTGATATCTGTGCCTGTGGAAGCCCCAATTCCCCAAGGTTGCACCGTGGAACTTACTCAATTGAACATTAACGGCAGCGCGTGGTGGACTTTGGGATTTGAAGCGTTTGGCAGCGAAAGTTGTTTGACAGAAAGCCTGGAAACAGTAGCTAGTTGGACTAGCAAGAATTATCAGGCGCAAAAGTTAAAAGCTGAGGATTCTTCTGCTTATCCGATTTGGCTGGCAAGCAAGTAATATCAAACCCGGCTTCAATAATACCTCCTGTATTTTTTAGTCGCCCTCTGCTGGGACCAGAGGCAAGTGTAAACGCGGTTTCAACCGCCGAGTCTGGCCGTCCTGGACGCCACTGGCATATATAGTAAGGTGCTCTACTACCGGAAATCTTCAATAATATTTCAATAACGGAGTCTGACGCACCTGAGATGTTGCACCATTTTCAATTAGGTTTTTTACGGGTGGGCAGGATGCCCACCCCACAAGAAAACTCACTCTTTGTGGAACAGGCATCTTGCCTGTTCTTGAGAATGGTGCAAGATGCACCCTAAAAATTGATCGTCGTGGGACAGTTGGCCTTAGTCTTATCTGATCAAGGGGGTTTCTAACTATTCCCCCTTTCTCCCATTCTCCCCCTCCCCTCTTCTCTCCACTTTCCCAGCAGTTCTCAGAATTTGACAAGCCAAAATCGCCGCCCCAAATCCATTATCAATATTCACCACACCCACACCAGCCGCACAAGAATTGAGCATAGTTAAAAGAGGAGCAATCCCGCCAAAACTCGCGCCGTAACCCACACTTGTCGGCACAGCAATCACCGGACAATCTGCCAAACCCGCAACCACACTGGCCAAAGCACCTTCCATACCCGCCACCGCAATCAACACATCAGCATCGGCAATAACGTGCCGGTTACTCAGCAAACGGTGAATGCCGGCAACTCCGACATCCCACAAACGTCGCACCTGAAAACCGCAAAGTTCCGCAGTAATTGCCGCCTCTTCCGCTACAGGCAAATCCGCCGTTCCCGCACTGATAATAGTCACAGTACCCGGATGCTGCAGAGTTGGGGAATTAGGAGAAATTGCACAAATTCGAGCCTTTGGGTAGTAGCACAAATCGGGTATTTTTTGTTGCAATTGCTCGAAAACTTCCGGTTCGATTCGTGTCGCCATCAC
The DNA here is from genome assembly GCA_022701275.1 of Microcoleus vaginatus PCC 9802. Lineage (NCBI taxonomy): Bacteria > Bacillati > Cyanobacteriota > Cyanophyceae > Oscillatoriales > Microcoleaceae > Microcoleus > Microcoleus vaginatus. Next base: position 1,005,881 of record CP031740.1, on the reverse strand, counting down.
CGCAGAATTTCGCCCGCGCATGGCCTCGATGATATTAATAATTTGGTTGGGCGTTTTCCCCGGGCCCCAAATTACTTCAGGAAAACCCGTTCTTAAAGTACGGTGGTGGTCAATTTTGGCAAAATCACCGACTTGTTCAAAGTCAAAATGCTTTAATTTATCCAAAGCTGCGATCGGGCTAATATCGCCGGCTGCCACAGATTCGAGTAACTTCTGTAAAATTTTAGGTTCCATTAATTAATGACTGACTAATGACTAATAACTGCTGACTATTCTGTTATTTTCAACTCGTACAAATTCCAGAAAGCACCCCCGAGGGCACTGTAGCGAATTCCCGAAACGCGATCGCGCACCGCCTCAAAAGTCAGCGGATTCACCATATAGATAAACGGCACTTGTTCGGCTATAACCCGCTGCGTCTCCCCATAAATTTCCTTGCGCTTGGCCTCATCAAGCTCCTGGGAAGCTTTCACGTAAAGGTCATCGATTTTCTGCTCCCAGTCGTCAACTTTCCAACCCTTAATCGGCGGTTCTCCGGCTTGCGGGCCCTGGTTGAAACTGTGCAGTGTGCCGTTAACAGACCAAATATTATAGCCGCTGTGCGGTTCAGTACCTCCCGTAAAACCGCCGAGGTAAGTATCCCAATTCCGCGTCAACCGCAGCTTTTCCACATAAGTGTTAAAACTCAGGAACTGCGTATCAATTTGCATCCCCAGTTTGCCCAAGTCTTGCTTAATTTGCGTTGCCATTTGTTCCCGAACTTTTTTACCCGCCGCCATCAACAAAGTAAATCGCACCTTGTTGGCTTCAGCATCCAACAATTCGCCGTTACTATTATACTTGAAACCAGCACTTAACAGTAACTCTTTCGATTTTTGCGGCTCGTAACTGTAAGTTGTCAATCCCTGTTCTGGGGACAGGTAGAACGGGCTTTGGGCCGGAATTGGGGAATGCAGCGGCGCGCCAAGTCCGCGATAAATATTGTTAGTCATAGCGGATCGATTGATGCCGTAGGCGATCGCCTGCCGAAATTCCTTAGTCGCGAACCACCGAGACTTAACCGGGTCTACAAACGGCTGATTTTGAGCATTGCGCCCCTTATTCAGATTGAAACACATAAACACGCTGCCAGTATCCGGCCCGCCGTTAAAGACCGTATATTTGCCGCGTTTTTCCTCCCGTTTCAGCAGGGGAAACACTTCCGGCTCCACGTTCAGAGTATCCAAATCGCCAGATCGAAAATTCAGCAGTTGATTGTCAGTATTTTCGATAATTTGCCAAACAATTTGCTGGATGTAAGGCTGCACACTTCCCTCAGCATCTTTGCGCCAAAAATATGGATTTCTTTCCAAAACCACGCGCTGATTGGGAGTGTAGCTCAGCATTCGATATTGACCATTTCCCACAATTTTTTTAGGATCAGTATCCGTGCCCCAAGTAGTCAAGAATTGAGGCTTGCCCTCTGCGTCTGTATTATCGATAGATTCCTGTAAAATATGAGCTGGTAAAATAGGGATTCCCCCAGCATATCTAATAAACGGAGCAAAGGGTTCTGCAACGGAAAATTCAACGCGGCGGCTGCCTATTTTTTTAACTTTTGGGAATTCGCGACTCATCCCAACTCTCAAAGTATCTTTCAAACCGCTAGGAATTTTGTCATTGAAATAAATCTTTTCATAGCTGAAGATAATGTCATCAGTAGTCATCGGTTCGCCGTCCGACCATTTCAACCCCTCTCGCAGGGTGAAGACAATCTTTTTGCCATCTTTAGAAACTTCCCACGACTCGGCTAAACCGGGTTCTAGCTGCGAGGTCAAGCCGTTTTCGTTGATCAATCCCTCGTACATATAGCCAAATACGCTGTATGCAGATTGATTTAGCGGGTAGTTAAAGGTGGCCGGGCCGCTGGGGGTGGGAACGATGAGTCTGTTTACTAAGTTCGATCGGGCTGGAGTGCACGCAGACAGAGTTAGAGTGGCAATTGCCGCCAGTAAAATCGCCAGCCAGCGCAGTCTTGAATGTAACATCATAGAAATTTTCATAATTTTTTAGTTTAGCACCTGCGTGCAACTATGACTGAGATTGTAACCAACCGAGAAAGTCTTCTGTGCGCGAAAAATACTTTATCCCTACTTCCCGCAAAGCATATTGAACTTCCGGTAGATTGCCAAATTCTTTGACGTTGCCACTTAGAAATACTTTGGTTTCTGTGGGGCGCAAGCGGGCATGACTCAAGATACAGTGTAGAATTAAATTATCTGTTGGGTCTTTTCCGATGATAGTTGCATTCAAGCTTTCTTGAAGAATATTAGCTGTTAAATCAATCATCTCAGCATTTTGAGACAACTGCTCAATAGATTCGCGCAGACGGAATTCTATATCATTTCGTCGTCTTTCATAGTCTATTTTAGACTGACCTAATTTTAAACATAGAGACGGGGCGTGCTGCGAAGTCAAATCTCGGTTAGCCTCGCTGATTTGATTTTCAAGTTGCTGCTTGAAAGAGTTGTGTCGCTTCACTTCGTCCTCTAAAGCAGAGAAAGATTCCATGTAGCAAATACTGGGTATTGTCAACTGTACAGATGCTGGCATTTGCCTCAGCAACGTACTGGCTTGAGGGTCACGCCCTGTGGCAATACTCATCAAGAAGTTTGTCTCTATATACAAAATTACCAAGTTGTACTCCTGATTTTGTTGTTCCACCAGCCAGCCTTTGTAACAAGCCAATTTTTGCTATTTGTTCTGATTCTGCTGGCGGTCTCTCAGATTTCCCGTTATATCCTAAGTCTCGCAGCCACGATTCAATTAGACTCTCTAAGTAACGCTCAGATATCCATTTTTTACCAAATTCCGGCTCATAATAACCAATTATCTTACCAGTTTTTAGAGAGCAAACAGGCTCAGATAAATTTTCTCCGTTCCATTTGAAAATCAGAATTTTTTCGGTGTCAACAAACATAGCATAGGGAATGATGGTGCGTTGCTCGGATATCTTCGCTAACACAGCTTTCATCCAAGAGATCATGTAATCAGCAATCCTCTGCTTTGCTGCTTGTTCTTGAGCTTGAATAATTTTGACCTCAATTAGCACGACTACCCGATCGTCTTTATCGAGAGCGATGATGTCAACGTCGATCGGTGTTGTAATTTCCAAGTTTTCGGCGAGCATAGATTTGACTCCTAAATGGGTTGAAAATCCTTAGAATCTGACAACTATTTTAGCACTAACAAAACTACAGCGTAAGCCGCGATTCCTTCTTCTCTTCCCACCGGGCCTAATTTTTCGTTTGTAGTAGCTTTGATGCCGATTTGGTCAGGTTTTAATTGTAGGACAGTAGAAAGCCGATCGCGCATTTGCTCAATATGCGGTTTCAGCTTTGGACGTTCTGCCACCACCACCGAATCAATATTGCCGATTTCCCAGCCTTTATCTAATATTAACTGATTTACTTGTGCCAGCAGTACGAGACTATCAGCACCTTTCCATTTCGGGTCAGTTGGCGGGAAATACAGCCCGATATCTCCTAAGCTGAGAGCTCCCAGCATGGCATCCATGATAGCGTGGGTAAGTACGTCGGCGTCGCTGTGTCCTAATAAGCCTAATTCGTGGGGAATGTGCACGCCGCCGAGGATGAGGGGGCGTTCTGGAACTAAGCAGTGAATGTCGTAGCCGTTGCCGATGCGGATGTTCATGTAAAGTAGATTTTTGAGAAAAGCAGACAGTAGACAATTATTTCATATTTTGTCTGAGGATAATTGAGTTTTTTGGGCGATCGAGCTTTTTACTAAAACTTACCGACTCGCAACAAACAAACCGAGTTTTTTACCCTGGGTGGGGTTTGGAAAGAAGTAGACGCGCTATCCAACCCGCTTTCTACATACCCATGCGTCCACGATTATTTTACTTAAAACTAGCGATCGCCCTGGGCTATCAACCATCAACCAACCTGAATCAAATCCGCATAGGAACTCAACAACTCATCGCCAGTCAAACTATCCGTTTCCTCCTGCGGACTCCAAATCAACTCAAAAATCAGCAAATTCTCCGCAGGAGTCGCCGCCGTTTTCTCTAACGCTATTTTAAATTTCCCACTATCGCGAATGTCTCCAAACAGCGGTCTGACATCCTCGCTTCCTATCAAAAACGTCACTACAATATACTCTCCCGACCCTCGATTCCCAGCACTGACAGACGGGCGGTAGCGGATGTCGCTGTTAATCAAAGTCAGAGTTTCTAAACTTAACTTGCTGCGTTCTTGAATCGAGAGTTGATTGAATATTTGCTCCGCTTCCTCCCGACTCGCAAATATCTGGGAATTCCCGCAAACGTGAGTCCAATTGTCGCACGAACGCAAAACAACCAGAACACATTCTTGCAAAAATTCTGCCCTGTCGGTCGCACTTTTTAGGTCAGAATTTAATGTCAATTCAGTTAGCTGACTTTGAACTACTGGGCAAGATCCCACTAACATTGCAACTTGCAACTTGCTGACAGCAAAAATATGTTTTTTATTTTGATATCCAGACTGGGGTCGATAATAGTAAATACAGTAAGCGATTAACGCTACACCCCCTCCCGAAAAAAACAGCCAAAACCAAAACAATTTCCAGTCCTCAGATGATGGCGAACTCGGAGCGTTGTCAGAGGTATTTTCAGTGGGAATTGGTGCTGGATTAATTACTGGCTGTTGATTATAATCAGTATTTGGCTGACTGTTACCGGGATTGTCTGAAGATGGCGCTACGAGTTGGCGATCGCCCGAATTATCAGTGGTGATTGGCGTTGGATTAACTGCTGGCTCTGGGTTATAACCAGTATTGGGCTGACTGTTACCGGCATTGTAAGGAACTGCATAACTCGGAGCGGAATTATAGGTGCGGCGCTGAATAATTACAGTTCTGTTATTTCCATATTGTTGGGGAATTGGAGGGTTAGGTACGGCGACAGGTGCAGGTGAAGCCGCCTTTTCAAAAGAGCCACTGCGAACTCTTCCCCCAGTGTTTCCACTGGTACTGGGACGGCTGGGAATGGAACTAGAAGAAGTGCCAGACGAGCTGTTTCTAGAAGGACTAGAAGGACTAGAAGAAGTGCCAGACGAGCTGTTGCTAGAAGAACTAGAAGAACTAGAACGGCTAGGCGAGGTACTGCTAGAGCGGCTGGAACTGGAACTAGAACTAGAAGAAGACGATCGCCCGCCGCTACTTCCGCCACTGCTTCGGGCAAAAGCTTCCCGGTTAATATGTAACCATTTGCCACCGCTGCCAGGAGTTAAATTGACAGTAACTTCAGCGGCGAGTAAAAAGGCGATCGCCGTACAGCACAAAAGTTGATTTTTTAACATAAGTTTCTCTGCTAAAAATAGGATGCTCAACCCCGACTGTTAAAAGTCAAAAGTTAACTAATCCGCTAGCAAATCCGGTCGGCGCGATCGAGTTCTTTCAATTTGCTGTTGCTTGCGCCAGCGAGCAATTTCTGCGTGATTACCAGACAGCAACACGTCGGGTACCTTCAATCCCCGAAAATCCGCCGGTCGAGTGTACTGCGGATAATCCAAAAGTCCGTCTTCAAAACTCTCAAACTTCAGCGAATCTTCCTTGGCCACAGTTCCCCGCAGCAATCGCAAAACCCCATTAATCAAAGCCAAAGCCGGAATTTCGCCCCCCGTGAGCACAAAATCCCCCAAAGATACCTCGCGAGTTACCAAATGCAGGACTCGATCGTCCACACCCTCATAATGGCCACAAATCAACACCAACTGATCGCGATCGGCCGCCAACTCTCGAAACATCGCCTGCTGCATCGGTTCCCCCTGGGGAGTCAGCAAAATCACCTCCCGCCTTGGCAAAACCGGCAGCGACTCCACCGCAGCAAAAATCGGTTCCGGTTTCATCAGCATCCCCACTCCGCCCCCGTAAGGCTCGTCATCGACTCGCTGGTGTTTGTCTGTGGTAAAATCGCGGGGATTGACAAAATTCACCTCAGCAATTTTTTTAGCTAAGGCTTTGCCCATCAGTCCCGACTCCAGGGGAGCCCGGAAAAATTCTGGAAATAAGGTAACTACGTCAAAGCGCACAATTATTGGAATTTATTGATACATCACCTCTAGTTTGACCCTTAGGGTGAGTTCAGTTTTCAGTAATTGCTTTATTCTTTATAATTTCTTATAATTTCTGAAAATTTTTGCAAGTTAAATTCTCTTCCTTTGTCGGCGGCCCCGTTTTGTACAACAATAAATCAGTTTTTCATGACAGCGACTGTAAGCAAACTCGCGGCCAAACAACTGCGGGATAGCGCGATCGGCGATCGCACCTCACTCGCACAAACAAAAATTTATTCTTAAAAAGCCCTATTGTAACCACAGCAACGGCAAAATTGAATTTCACATCCAACAAAGGAAGACACACCATGCAGCAGTTGACATCTCAAGCCCTTGAACACAATATTCCCCAGCGCACAAAAACTTCGATTATGGTCATCGGGGGAGCCGAAGACAAAGTTCACGGGCGAGAGATTCTAAACACCTTTTTTTGCCGTGCTGGGGGTGCAAACGCTCGGCTGGCGATTATTCCGTGCGCTTCGCGAGATCCCGAAGGAATTAGCAACCGTTACCGCACCATATTTGACGAAATGGGCGTTAGTGCCGTCAAAGTAGTGGACATCCGCGAACGCGAACAAGCCGAAAACCCCGTCTGGAAAGATTACTTAGAAGATTGTACGGGCGTATTCATCACAGGCGGCGACCAACTGAGGCTCTGCGGGCTGCTGGCGGACACCCCGCTTATGGAGAAAATTCGCAAAGAAACTCTCGAAGGCAAGATTACCCTCGCCGGTACGAGCGCGGGTGCTGCGGTGATGGGATATCACATGATTGCAGGCGGCGGGAGTGGGGCGTCACCGAACCGATCTTTAGTAGACATGGCAAACGGACTTAACATTATTCCTGAGCTCATCGTAGACCAGCATTTTCACAACCGCAACCGGATGGCTCGCTTGCTGTCGGCTGTGGCTTGCCATCCTGATCGCATCGCTATTGGTATTGACGAAGACACCTGCGCCTTGTTTGAGGGAGACGATACTATGAAAGTTCTCGGTAAAGGCACTGTGACTATTGTTGATTCTAGGGAAAATTTTTATACCAATGAGTCTCTGGTAGGAGCGACAGAACCCTTAAGTCTGTTCAATATGCGCTTGCACGTTCTGTGTCACGGAGATTGCTACAATATGCCCCTAGGCAAACCAATGCCATCGGGAGCCTGTTCCGAGTCTGGCTGGCCCCCCGAATGCCGCACAGCCAACTAACGCAGAACATCTCTTGTCATTGATTCGGCAGAAATTAGGCGGCATTCCGGCCGAATCATGGATACAACAATAGAATAGATTCCGAAGCAGCCACGGGCTGACACCAGGAGGCAGAATCACAGAAAATTCTAACTTCGGGCTTTGAGTTTTTGCTAGCCATGGATCTGTACTTGTTTTTAGCTGCTCGCAGGGGCATGAATTTTCAATTGGGTAGCCCATAACTGGAAATTCACTCCCAAACTGTTCGCTGCGAACAGTCGAGCGAGCAATCTAGATCGAAATTGAATAAATGCTCCAATTATCTATAAGATTTCGCGCCCCATACCCCTCTAACTACCATGAAAATACTTAAAATCCAGACCTTACGCGGCCCCAACTACTGGAGCATCCGACGCCACAAACTCGTCCTGATGCGTTTGGATTTAGAGGAGTGGGCAGATAAAACCACATCTGAAATTCCTGGCTTCTACGAAGGGTTGATCGCCGCACTTCCGAGTTTGAACGAGCATCACTGTTCTCCAGGCCATCAGGGAGGATTCCTGCAACGGGTCAGAGAAGGCACAATGATGGGACACGTAATCGAACACGTCGCCCTAGAACTTCAGGAAATGGCAGGAATGCCGGTCGGGTTCGGCCGCACCCGCGAAACTGCGACCCCAGGCATTTACCAAGTAGTGATTGAGTATCAAAACGAACAAGCTGGTCGCTATGCAGCCCGGGCGGGCGTGCGGATGTGCCAGAGTATTGCCGATACAGGCACTTATCCAGCAGCAGAATTAGTCCAAGATTTGAGAGACCTTAGAGGGTTTGCTGGGTCGGCGGCCCTGGGGCCGAGCACGGAAACACTGATTAAGGAAGCAGAAGCGCGCGGCATTCCTTGGATGCCTTTGAGCGCCCGGTTTATGATTCAACTCGGCTATGGGGTTCACCAAAAGCGGATTCAGGCAACTCTGAGCAACCGCACGGGAGTTTTGGGGGTAGAACTTGCCTGTGACAAGGAAGGTACCAAAAATATCCTCGCTAGCGCCGGCGTACCTGTTCCAAGAGGGACGGTGATTAATTATTTGGATGAACTGCACGGGGCGATCGAAGAAGTCGGCGGTTATCCGATCGTCCTCAAACCCCTAGACGGCAACCACGGCCGCGGCATTACGATCGACATCAATTCTTGGGAAGCAGCAGAAGAAGCTTACGACTTAGCCAGCGCGGCATCAAAAACAAAAAGCGTGATTGTCGAGCGCTATTACGTCGGTCGTGACCACAGAGTATTGGTAGTCAACGGGCAAGTCGTAGCAGTCGCAGAACGAGTCCCCGCTAACGTCGTGGGCAACGGCAAGTTTACAGTAGAACAGCTTATTGAAGAAGTAAACCGCGACCCGCAGCGAGGAGACGGACACGACAACGTGCTCACCCGGATCACGATCGACAAATTGTGCCTGGATTTGCTGCAAAAACAAGGATACGCGATGGACTCCGTAGTGCCCGCCGGCGAAAGAGTATTTTTGCGGGCGACAGCAAACTTGAGTACCGGTGGCATTGCAGTCGATCGCACCGACGAAATCCACCCGGAAAACGTCTGGCTGTTTTCCAGAGTCGCCAAAATTATCGGTTTGGACATCGCCGGCATTGACGTAGTAACTCCCGACATCTCCCAACCCCTGCGCGATGTCAACGGCGTCATTGTCGAAGTCAACGCAGCACCGGGTTTCAGAATGCACGTCGCCCCGAGTCAGGGTTTACCCCGCAACGTCGCCGGCGCCGTCTTCGATATGCTTTTCCCCTCGCCTCAAACCAGCCGGGTGCCGATTTTAGCGGTAACGGGAACCAACGGCAAAACGACAACTACTCGCCTGCTTGCCCACATTGTTAAGCAGACCGGTCAGATTACCGGCTACACGACTACCGACGGCACTTACATCGGCGATTATTTGGTAGAAACCGGAGACAATACCGGGCCGCAGAGTGCTCAGTTGATTTTGTCCGACCCAACGGTGGAAGTAGCGGTGCTGGAAACGGCTAGAGGCGGAATTTTGCGATCGGGCCTGGGCTTCGATCAGTGCGATGTCGGCGTCGTCTTGAACGTCGCGGCCGATCACTTGGGAATTGGCGACATCGACACCGTGGAACAGCTCGCCAAACTCAAGAGCGTCCTCGTCGAGGCGGTAATGCCCAAAGGCTATGCAGTTTTAAATGCAGACGACCCGTTGGTATCACGGATGGCGCAGCGTGTCAAGGCTCAAATTGCATATTTTTCGATGAACCCGGACAACGAACTGGTTGCCAAACATACCGCTGCGGGCGGGCTGGCAGCGATTTACGAAAATGGGTATTTGTCGATCTTGAAAGGCGATTGGACGCTGAGAATTGAGCAGGCTGTGAACGTGCCGCTGACGATGGGCGCGCGCGCGCCGTTTATGATTGCTAATGCTTTAGCAGCTTGTTTGGCGGCTTTTGCCCAAGGAGTGAAAATAGAAGATATTCGATCGGCTTTGTCAAGCTTCCAAGCATCGGTCGGTCAAACTCCCGGACGGATGAATTTGTTTAAATTGGGTAACTATCACGCTTTGCTCGACTACGCCCACAACCCCCACAGCTACAAAGCTTTGGGCAGTTTCGTGCTGAATTGGCCGGGACTGCGGATAGGGGTAGTCGGCGCCCCCGGAGACCGACGAGATGAAGATTTTGTCACGCTGGGCAAACTTTCGGCCGAGATGTTCGATCGCATTATTGTCAAGGAAGATATTGACAGGCGCGGGCGAGAACCCGGTGTGGTGGCCAAGTTAATTTGCCAGGGGATTGCAGAGGCGATTTCTGCAGGAACCGCAAAGAAATCTCAAGTTGAATACGAGTTGATTCTCGACGAAACAACGGCCGTTAACAAGGCTTTAGATGAGGCTCCTGCCGGCAGTTTGGTAGTGATTTTACCTGAAAGTGTCAACAAAGCTTTGACTTTAATTGAAGCCCGGAAACCGATTAAGGAATCTGTGGAAGTTCAAAAGGGTTTAGATCGAGCCAAGTCACAGGAAAGTTTAAAACCGACTGTTGTGAATCAAGGCTAAATTCTGAATTTTAATTGAATTGGTAGGTTGGGTTTACTTGTGTTAAACCCAACCTATTTTTTTTACAGGACAGGACTTACGCACCACTACGATTTTCTGTCATTGCGCAACGGGAGAGCAATCTCAAAGCTGGCTTTTTCGTGTTCATTGCGTAACTATTATGCTTTTTAAAAGGTTAGCTTGCTTCTTCGCCAGTATGCAGAGATTTCAATAGTTGCTCTGCAATCTCAATCAGTTCGCATACAGAGTTTTGCGTAAGTTGTGTAGTTTTGAAGCCATGAGCAATTGCGTTACGCAATGAAAGTGCATTCATTAGTAACTGATACTCTGATTGGGAAATTACCCCCTCAGTTGCCAGTTGTTTTACTAAAAAAAGTGGCTGTAATCTTGTCAAACTTAGCTCTTCTTTTTCCGCAACAATTCTCAAAGTCGCCTCAACTAAAGACCAGGAATATAGCATAGCTGACTCTAGATGTTGTTGTGCTACAAGTTGCTTTGCTACTTGCAAGCGCGCTTCTATTTCATGCTCTTGAAGAGAACCCTCAGCTTTGGGAAAATAGACTGCATCCTCCGGGTTAGTCATCACTAACTCAAACCTCCAACCAGGATTTTCTGCTACTGCTTGGGCTAAATTGCGTAAATATTGAGTAGAGGATGAATTGAGTGAGGAGCGTGACTTGACTGCAATAACTACTGACTCTTTACCCCGGCGCACTATCATATCGGGGCGATAGCTTTTCAGGAAGTCAGGTAAATCTTCAAGGTTGGGATGAAATGAAACCTCGTAACCTCTCTCACGATACTCCTCTGCTAATTTCAGTAATCGCTCTCTTTCTATGTTTGCAGTTGGGGTTGCCATCATGTCAGTACCTCTTGGTCAGGATCATCAATTACGACAATGTGCAAGAATTCATTGCCACGAGCAAATCCTTCCGCTAGGGTCGAGGTCATATTTTCTACTGTAAAGTTACCCGATAAATTCCTCTTCCGGACTAGAACATCGGTTACTTGATCGTCATCCACGTAGGCTAGGCCAATAATTGCATCTTGAATTGGCTTTACTATGTTGTCCACATCAATTTTAACAGAATCGTAGAAATAAGTTATCTGGAGCATAACGAGCCCCGTAGCTGTTTTTTGCTCTGAAGACCACTATTTTTCAGCCTCTTGCCTAACCGTCATTTTCCAAGCTTTAAGACGATCTCGCCTGCGAGCTTGTTGTGATACTGGTGGGCCATCTACTATGAACTCAAATCTCGCCAAAGTATTTATAAATAGAAGATCGGGGATTATTTTAGATGACTGCTAATGTCCTGACTCTGGCCTCCGACGGCTCGGGGTACGGTGACATACAATTTTATCGCAATTGCGGGATAATATTCTTGATGTAGAATCTCGTTTTTATTATATTTTTAGATTTTAACTACGGCCCACTGCGTCACGGGTGCAAACGGTTTCCAACCCTGAAAAGAGCCGATCGCCCCTACTCGCTGAATGCCAATTCTAATGAGTTCCCCACCATAACGATCGTGCCATTGCAAAACTTTAAACTCGCTCTCAACTGTCACCGCATTAACAACTAATCGGCCGCCTTCACCTAAAGCATTCCAGCAAGTTTCCAGCACAGCTTCTGCGGTGACACCGCCGCCGATGAAAATAGCATTCGGTTGAGGCAAATTTGTCAGGGCTTCCGGCGCTTCTCCCGCAACGATTTCGAGTTCGGGAACGCCCAAAGTCGAGGCATTTTCGGCGATGTATTGCAATCGAGTCGGATCGCGTTCGATCGCGATCGCCCTGCACCGAGGATGACTCCGCATCCATTCGATCCCGATCGACCCGCAGCCCGCCCCCACATCCCAAAGTAACTCTCCGGGAATCGGAGCTAACGTTGACAGAGTAACGGCTCTAACCTCCCGCTTGGTAAGTTGTCCGTCGTGGCGATAAGCAGCATCCGGCAAACCCGAGGTACGAGGAAAAATCACAGTTTCGCGATCGGCTGCAACTGCAATTGCGATCGTGTTCAAATCCGCCAAATCCGATTCATTCCAGGCTGCTGCTACCCGCTCGATCCGCCGTTCCGATTCCGATCCCATCCGCTCGAACACGGTCATCAAACTGCTGCCAAACCCCCGCTGTGTTAACATTGCTGCCACAAGACTAGGGGTGTGCCTGTCAGCACTCAACACCAGCAGGCGCGCGCCGGGGGACAAAGCAAGGGCGATCGATGCGATCGGGCGATTTGTCAAACTGAAAGTCTCAACTTGGGCCAGTGGCCAACCCAAACGGGCGCAAGCAAGACTAAAAGCCGATACAGCCGGAATCACAGTCATTTCCGAAATGGGAATCTGGCGCGACAGTGTTACCCCAATTCCGTGACACATCGGATCGCCGCTTGCTAGCACGCACACAGACTGTCCCCGGCGACGGAGGATGTCGTCAACTGTTGCTTGCAAAGGCGATGCCCAAACCCATTTTTCGCGGGTGTCGTCGGTTGGTAGCATTGCTAGGTGACGGGCGCCACCAACAACGATTTGAGATCGAGAGAGGAGGGTAGAGGCGATCGGGCCGAGTCCCGAAAGTCCATCTTCGCCAATCCCCACCACCGAAAGCCATTTGTGCATTGCGCCCTTACTGCTAATTACTACTTATCGATTCTAAAGAATAATATGGGATTTCCATTCATAATTCTTTCTTCTACTTGTTTCATTCCGAGTCTTTCTGCGACTTTTTGCGACTCAATGTTTGGGCGATCGCAACTTGCGACAAGATAGTTAAAGCCAAGTTCATCAAAACCATAATCCAATATTTTGGTTGATGCTTCAGTAGCGTAACCTTTTTTAAGTGCTTTCGGCAGCAGTGCGTAAACTAACTGGGGCTGTGCTTCTTCAAAAAAATACCACAAACCAACAAATCCAATAGTTTCTCGATCGCTCTTAGTTTCGATAAACCACATACCGAATTGCTTTTGGGCAAACAGCTTTTTATTTTCGGCAAGCATTTCTTCAACCTTTTCTAGCGACCAGATTTCGCCGTCGCACAGATATCTCCTCACATAGGCATCGATAAAAATTCTATGAAGCTTGTTGAGGTCGCTCTCCACAATCGGTTTCAAAACTAATCTCTCTGTTTCAAATATCATGGGGATTATTTATGTTGGATTAAAGGGCGATCGCACCTATCAATATTAGTCCAGGACGCACGGGTGGTCAGAAACCGGGTTTTTTAGGAAAAGATGGGTTGCAGCGCGTAGATTCGGTAAAAAAGCCGGTTTCTTTAATAGGAGTGCGATCGCGAACTGTTTATTTTTGTAGTTGCGGTGTCTTCGTCGGCGGAGCCATGCGTCCATGACTGTCTGAAAAATATTTTCCCCAAACAAAAAGCGCCCCTATTTCTAGGAGCGCTTTTTGTTAATCAAAAACTAAAACTTAGCCGTTGATAGAAGGAGCAACCATTGCTACTGGGCTGACTTCGCTAGCAGCCAAGTCGAGAGGGAAGTTGTGAGCATTGCGCTCGTGCATTACTTCCATACCCAAGTTAGCGCGGTTGATCACATCAGCCCAAGTATTGATAACGCGACCTTGCGAGTCGATAATCGATTGGTTGAAGTTGAAACCGTTCAAGTTGAAAGCCATCGTGGAGATACCCAAAGCGGTAAACCAGATGCCGACTACTGGCCATGCACCTAACAAGAAGTGCAAAGAACGGCTGTTGTTGAATGAAGCGTATTGGAAAATCAAACGACCGAAGTAGCCGTGGGCTGCAACGATGTTGTAGGTTTCTTCTTCTTGACCGAATTTGTAACCGTAGTTTTGCGATTCGGTTTCGGTTGTTTCACGAACCAAGGAAGAAGTAACGAGAGAACCGTGCATGGCGGAGAACAAAGAACCACCGAAGACACCAGCAACTCCCAACATGTGGAACGGGTGCATCAGGATGTTGTGCTCTGCTTGGAACACGATCATGAAGTTGAATGTGCCGGAGATACCCAAAGGCATACCGTCGGAGAACGAACCTTGACCAATTGGGTAGATCAAGAATACTGCGGTGGCTGCTGCAACTGGTGCAGAGTAAGCGACGCAGATCCAAGGACGCATACCTAAGCGGTAGGACAGTTCCCATTCACGACCCATGTAGCAAAATACACCGATCAGGAAGTGGAAAATTACCAATTGGTAAGGGCCGCCGTTGTACAACCACTCATCAAGGGAAGCTGCTTCCCAGATTGGGTAGAAGTGAAGACCAATTGCGTTAGATGAAGGAACAACTGCACCTGTGATGATGTTGTTACCGTACATCAAGGAACCTGCTACTGGTTCACGGATGCCGTCGATGTCCACTGGAGGGGCAGCGATGAAGGCGATGATGTAGCAGATGGTGGCGCTCAGGAGGGTAGGAATCATCAAGACGCCGAACCAACCTACATAAATGCGGTTGTCTGTGCTTGTGACCCACTCACAAAAGCGTTCCCAGACATTGGCGCTTTCGCGCTGCTGTAAGGTTGTTGTCATTTGTTTATGATTGCTTTATTTTGTTTTCAATGTTCGTGACGGCTTTGTGTTCCGCCATGTAAATAAACATAAAGCATATTCTAAGGTTTGTAAAGTATTTTAACAACAGATTAACTGATAGAAGTTATAAGGTTAACTTATCAATTCGCAGAAAACTGGATAAAGAGGTAAGAATGCACAAAAAAGTAGGTAAAGCCTGGAAGCGCGTCGCCTTCAGGCATGGAAATATTAAGATACAGACTTTTGCTGGCTAGGTATCATAATGAGAGCCCAATAGGGAACTTCAGCGGGTTCGACATCTGCGATCGCCCGAATTCGCTGATTCGGCATAGTTGCGCGTTCTATATACAGTGCTCGATCGAACTGTCCCAACTCAATCAGTACCTCCCGGACTTTCGCAAAATGCCGGCCCAGCTTAATAATCACAGCAGCATCAACAACCGCCAGTCGATCGCGCAAAACCTCAGCATCCAGCGTCGCAGGCATAATACTTAACACATCGTTACGATAAGTCAGCGGCACTCCCAACGCAGCCGCACTCGCCATTGTCGAAGAAATTCCCGGCACAACTTCAGTGGTAAATGTCCCCGACAAACGGTTGAATAGATACATAAACGAACCGTAGAGAAAAGGTTCGCCCTCACATAGCACCGCCACATCCCGCCCCTCGCTCAGATGTGCCGCAATTTTCTCGGCAGCAATATCATAATAAGGTTGAGACGATCGCGTCGGACTAAAAGGCAACGGCATCGGAATCTCAATTTGCTCCGGGCGCAGATAATCTGCGACGATCGCCCGCGCCAGCACCTTACCATTTTCCATCGCCGGATAGGCAATCACCGGCACCGATTGCAAAATCCGATAAGCTTTCAAAGTAATCAACTCTGGATCGCCAGGGCCAATACCCAAACCGTACAATTTACCATTCGCCTTAGTCATAATTCATCCTTTTTCGCTAACGCATTCACGGCCGCCGTTGCCATTGCACTGCCACCGCGCCGCCCGTGCAACGTAATAAATGGCACTCCCCGACTGTTGGCGGCCAGTTCGGCTTTGGATTCGGCGGCCCCCACAAATCCTACCGGGAAACCCAGAATTAAAGCCGGTTTGGGTGCCCCGGCATCCAGCATTTCCAGTAGTCGGAACAAAGCAGTCGGGGCATTGCCGATGGCCACAACCGCACCCTGCAAGTTGTCCAGCCATAAATCCAGGGCCGCGGCCGATCGAGTATTTCCGATTTGCCGTGCCAACTCCGGGATCTCGGAATGCCAGAGGGTGCAAATCACCGGATTGTCAGCGGGAAGCCGTTTGCGAGTGATGCCTTCGGCCACCATCCGGGCATCGCACAGGATGGGCGCACCTGCTGAGAGGGCTTGGCGTCCGCAGGTTGCGGCCCCGGGGGAAGCTGCTAAATCTGTAACAATATCGGTCATGCCGCAACTGTGAATTAGTCGCACGGCTACCAATTCTAAATCGGGCGGCAAGCTTGACAAATCTGCTTCGGCTCGAATTGTGGCGAAGGATTTGGTGTAGATTTCTGTTCCGTCTCGAATGTAGTCAATCATTGTTTAAAACTGCTATGGGAATTTTGTAGGATTTGTGAAATAGATTTTTTGAATGAACCGCGAAGGCGCGAAGGACGCGAAGGAAGAAATCTCAAGAGAGATAGAAAGAGAAATGCTTAAAATTTGTCTGTTTTTATGGGATATTTTTTCACTTTCAATTCCAATTTTCGGTGCTCAACAACTCCTGCAATTGGTCGATCGCCTGCCGATCAACAAACTCACCCAATGACTCCCCAGGCTCTCGCAACCGCTGATACACCCGCAACATTCGCTCGATCGCATCGGGCATCTCGATCGGACTCACCGCCTGAAAAATTTGTCGTCCGAAGGGCAAATCTTTTCTACCCGCATAAATGTCGTAACCTTCGATCGTCTCGTCTCCTCGCTCAATCTGAATTCCTACCAGCGTGATATCAATGGGCTGGTGCTGGGCGCAGGACTTTTGGCAACCGCTGAAATGAATGTTAATCGGCAGGTCGATCGTCAATTTTTGCGCTAAATCCCTCACCATTGCTAGGGCGTGACTTTGAGTATCTGTCGCCGCCGACGCACAGCCACTGCTGCCGGCACAAGCCACCAAGCACGAATCTAGGCGAGTCGCCGACGAGTGCAATCCCAAATCGGCGACTTGCTGTTTTACCTCAAAAAGCTGGGAGTTGGGGATATCAGAAATTAGCAGATTTTGCCACGGCGTAAGTCTCAGGGTACCGCTGGCTAGATTTTGGGCTAAATTCGCCAAATTCCGCAGTTGCTTTGATTCTAGCCTACCGAGAGGCAGTGCAATTCCCATATAGGAGAAACCGGACTGTCGTTGAGGATGAATGCCGAGATGTCGGTGATGGGGGAAGGATTTTTCAGATGAGGCATCTTGGCTGTTTTTGGGAAAGGTGGAAGATGTGAATTGCCATAAAAATGGTAAATCCTGCTGTACCCTTTCTAGATAACTTTCAGCGCCCCAATCTGCCAGCAGGTGACGCAAACGCGGTTTTTTGCCATCAATTCGAGGTCGATTTTTGGTGTATTCAAGATAGGTGCTAGCGAGGGCTGCTAATACTAAAATACATTGCGATTCTTGGATTAAAATTTCTGTATCGCCGCTTAAACGCAGCCGAAAAACGATTTCTGATTGGGTTGAACGACCCAATGCAGCTAATAAAATATCGTTGCGTAAAGCCTGGATCGAAACCGATTCCCCGCCGTCGAAGCCAATACTGAACTTAGGCGAAAGTTCCGACAACTCGGAATGTGTTTGCAGGTAATCATCCCAAGCTTTGACTAGCGGGCGAGTATCCAGTAACTGCTGGCGATCGATCCCTGCTGTCGGACTTGCCATTATATTGCGAATCGGGTCAACTTCAACGCGGCGAGACGCTATCCCCAATTCCTGCAAGCGGTTCCAGACTTCCGGGGCTATTTCCGAGTTCACTTCTCGGATTTGCAAATTTGCCCGATTTGTCACTTGCAAACAGCCGGTACTGTATTGATCGGCCAAATCGGCGATCGTCCAACACTGCTGTGCGTTTAAAATTCCCCCCGGAATCCGCATTCTCGATAAAACTCCGTCTCGGGCTTGGGAACCATAAAATAAACCCGGACAAGTCGGCAAATCAGTCAAAGCTAACAAATAATCTCCTCCCCGTGCTACGCAGGGAATCCAAAAGTAAACGCCCACAAAGCGCCCCCGAAACCGGCATTCTGACTTTCACAGTTGCGGCACAGCGCCGGAATTGCACCGGACTTTCCCGCTTTCAGGTTTGAGAAATATATCACAAGCCGACCCGCAGAAAGCAAAACCCTCAACTTTCTTAACAAAACCCGTGGCGATCGCCCCTGTCTCTCCTTTCATCAGCTTTCCTAATCGCAGTCATCAGTTTAACTGTCGCTCAACCCCTTTACAAACCTTAACAACACCGTTAATAATAGAAACATCATCCGAACATTGAAAACCAAATAAAGCAATCATAAAACCATGACAACAACCTTACAACAGCGCGAAAGCGCCAATGTCTGGGAACGCTTTTGTGAGTGGGTCACAAGCACAGACAACCGCATTTATGTAGGTTGGTTCGGCGTCTTGATGATTCCCACCCTCCTGAGCGCAACCATCTGCTACATCATCGCCTTCATCGCTGCCCCTCCAGTGGACATCGACGGCATCCGTGAACCAGTAGCAGGTTCCTTGATGTACGGTAACAACATCATCACAGGTGCAGTTGTTCCTTCATCCAACGCCATCGGCTTACACTTCTACCCAATCTGGGAAGCAGCTTCCCTCGATGAGTGGTTGTACAACGGCGGCCCTTACCAATTGGTAATTTTCCACTTCCTGATCGGTGTATTTTGCTACATGGGTCGTGAATGGGAATTGTCCTACCGCTTAGGTATGCGTCCTTGGATCTGCGTCGCTTACTCTGCACCAGTTGCAGCAGCCACCGCAGTATTCTTGATCTACCCAATTGGACAAGGTTCTTTCTCTGACGGTATGCCTTTGGGTATCTCCGGCACATTCAACTTCATGATCGTGTTCCAAGCAGAGCACAACATCCTGATGCACCCGTTCCACATGTTGGGAGTTGCTGGTGTCTTCGGTGGTTCTTTGTTCTCCGCAATGCACGGTTCTTTAGTTACCTCTTCTTTGGTTCGTGAAACAACCGAAACCGAATCGCAAAACTACGGTTACAAATTCGGTCAAGAAGAAGAAACCTACAACATCGTTGCAGCCCACGGCTACTTCGGTCGTTTGATTTTCCAATACGCTTCATTCAACAACAGCCGTTCTTTGCACTTCTTGTTAGGTGCATGGCCAGTTGTCGGTATCTGGTTTACCGCTTTGGGTATATCGACAATGGCTTTCAACTTGAACGGTTTCAACTTCAACCAATCGATTATCGACTCTCAAGGTCGTGTTATCAATACTTGGGCTGATGTCATCAACCGCGCTAACTTGGGTATGGAAGTGATGCACGAGCGCAATGCTCACAACTTCCCTCTCGACTTGGCTGCAGGTGTTACCACTCCTGTAGCTTTGGTTGCTCCTTCTATCAATGGCTAAGTTTTAGCTATCGATTGACAAAAAGCGCTCCTAGAAATAGGGGCGCTTTTTGTTTGGGGAAAAATATTTTTGGGAACAATCAGACTCGGCGGTTGAAACCGCTACTACACAAACGAAGTCCGCCTTCGCGGACTAAAGAATAGAATATTACAGCCGGATTTAGTATGACGATAGACTCCAAATTTTTGAAGTCATATATTATGGAAAAGCGATCGTAAAAGGTAAGTCAGATGGTTGTCGCAATTTCTAAAGCAGGATTGGGTACAGGTGCGGCCTTCCTGTCAAACGTGACATGGGAGACTCTGGAAAAGTTGGATGCAGATTTGGCAGGAACCGGGGCACGTTTAACTTATTTGGATGGGTGTTTAGAAATTATGGCTCCTTTATCTGAGGCCCACGAAGAACCTAAAAACACTTTAGGCCAGCTTTTAGAAATTTATATGCGGATGAGAAATATTCGTTTCTACGGGCGCGGCAGTACAACCATAGGGATGAAGGAATTGGGCGCACGGAAGGAACCAGATGAGTCTTACTGTTTGGGTACGCGCAAGTCAGTTCCAGATTTGGCGATCGAGGTGACAGTGACGAGTGGTGGAATTGATACGCTGGAAATATATCGTCGGGTTGGAGTGCAGGAGGTTTGGTTTTGGGAGGATGGTGTAATTTCGGTTTATTGCTTGCGTCCAACGGGATATGAGTTGGTGAGTAAAAGTGAATTGTTGCCGGAGTTGGATTTGCGATCAATCGAGTTTTATTCGCGGATGGCCGACCAATATGATGCGGTGAATGCTTTTATGCGATCGATGTAGAATAGAAAAGAGTAATTCTGTGGTTTAATTGCGTTGCGATCGGGTGAAATTACCCATAGGTTATAGAAGATTTAATTTGCACAGATGCTTAAATATTAGAGGGATTACCGCAATATAAACCACTCCACGCTTTGATTGACCAATCACATAAAATTTAAAAACTTTTTTTAGACTCGATAAAATTGCTCAAAGCTATAAGATCAATAATATTCGGCTTGATTTCTTGCTGGATATTTATTTTATGCTTGATAATATTTTCCCAACACCTCTCTATATCTTCTATATTAATACCTTCACAACTTTTGTGCAATTCAAGATATTGAAATATTGGTCGAGATAATTGGGATTGTAAATGTTTTTTTCTTTTTTCAGGAATTACGACATAAATTGGAAAATTGGGATCTATAAATGTTACGGGATTTAATTTTACATTAACCACAAAATCACCCATACGCAATAGCCCAGAGTGGATAGCAGTAGTGCATTCAATTTCAAATAATGCTACTACTTTAAACTGATCCTTTTCATTTAGCCATATTACATCAATTAATTTACTAATTTTTTCAACTTGTTTTTCTAATCCACCAATAGAGAATCCTTCCATTGTTAATTCTTTAAGTTTACCGAATCTAGAGTCCTCGAAAGTATCGTCCCCGAAGCTATACTCTCCGAATCTATAGTCCTTTGAGTGATCGTTTCGAGCAATCCATACTCTATAGCCTAATTTTTGTCCTATCTGTGCCAGAATTCCCTGCATTTTAGTATGTCTTGAAATCTTTGGTAATAAAGCTGGTGGATATTTTTTCTGGAAACTATCTTGATACTTTGGTTCACATTTTAATGTTCTGTTAATGGGTTTAATTGGGTATTCTGCAAATAAATTTAACTGAATCATATCGCTTTTTTCGATTTTTTTAATGACTTTTTCTACTCCTATAGCATCGGTTATATCAGCCGTTTCGATATTTTTTACTGTTTGGTACTTAGCATTGGTAAGCTTAGCGCTTCTAAGATTAGCCCACTCTAGGTCTGCTCCTTCAAGATTTGCATCTCTCAAGTCTGCATAAATAATATCTGACCATTTCAGATTAGCCCCTATAAGAGATGCCCCTCTTAATTGGGCGCTGATTAAATTAGTATAGCTTAGATTGCTATAATTTAAGTTTGCATTGCTCAAATTTGCACCACTTAGATTAGCAAAGCTCAGATCAATTTCTGTCAAATCAGCATCCCTTAAGTCACAACCATGAAAATCTCTTCTGCCTTCTGCATAAAGTTGTTTCAGTTCGTTTTCATCTATATTCATAAAGTCCTCTCAACTATCTTATTAAGGTACATTGCTCTAAGTGACAGTAGAGCATATTATCTGTGTTCGCCCTACCTTCTCACTGGCTGAAATCCCTGCACAAAACTCACCCAGCGTGGTACTTTATCACCTGTAATATCTAGGATGGGAATGTTGAAACTTCTGACAGCGGGGCGACCGACTTCACCAGCCGAAAAAGTCACATTCGTAGGTTCCGACTTACCTAAACCATAGGCACTAGCTATTTGATTAGCAAGTCGGCAGGTTATTACAAAACTTCCCATATTAATCCTGCCACCTCCAGCCGCGTAATTCCAAGTAATACCGGGTGTTAAAGTCCCCTCTTGACACATAAAGTGAGTTACTTCAAACATTTTAGCAATGTGAACATCATATCGCCTTAAGCGTCCTCCATACGCCGATGCTGTGGTATCGCTTTCTGGTACTACAATCGATCCAAATCCTTCGTCAAAACCAAGCTTCATCGGCAGCGCTGTGGAACTTGTAAGCGGTTGACTCGCTTGAGGTTGTACGCGGGTTGGTGACATCTGTATTGGTTTGACAAATTGACTATTAGCGCGAATAAAACAACCTTGGGCCGCACCAGCAGTGTAGGTTTTTCCTACAAAAAGCCAAGGTAAACCCCTGGTATCACGGAAAGTAACACCAGCATTACCAGGAAAGCTCTCAAAACGCTGTCCCTGTTTTAAAACACCAACTACAGACCAATTAAAAACATCAAATGGAGTGCGGTTGTCAACACGCATAAATTCTTCAAAAGAAGAATTCATGCGACAATTTAACCCCTTTGGGTCTGAGTCTACTACTTCCCAATAAGTATGAGAAGTTCTTCCTATATAATCCCCTTGATTATTAGGACTTGGTAGAGGTGCAGTAGAACCCAGTTTAGCTGTTCCTAATACCAGCAGAGTTGCAAGAGTAATGGTTTTTAATTCCTTTAACATGGGTATCACGTTTTAAACACTACATTTATTGGCAATCAAAGTGCGTCGCACGTCTTCAACAATCTCGACCCCCCCTCATGGGATGAAAAGCCGATTCACACCCATATAGGCATTAATATTAAGTACAATTTCAATTAGACGTTCAACACAAAGTGCTCGATATAATAGACAAACATTCCGGTGAGATAAAGAAAACGCTTTCCCTGAATGCGACGCAGGAAGACCGAGGTAGCCCCATGTAATGTTTCTGGTAGCTGCAGCTCGTCTGGATAGCGAAATTTATCTACGGTATATCCCTTATAACTCCATTCCTGACCAATGCTTTTGCTATAGTCCCTGACAAAGTGTTCCTGCTTGCTAAACACGTCCACTCCATCAGTCCGAGGATCGGCATCGGCATTATCTACAAATTGCAAGCCCAGCAATCTCCACTGCATTGATCGGCTTGCATTAAACTTCCTCAAGTCCGTTCCTGACTGATTAAAACCGTCAAGACTGACATAATTTTCATTGTTACGCTACCATCGGGAGCCGACACGCTGATTTCTGCCCCTAAAACCGCTTCATCTTGACTGCAATTACGCGCACACTTTTTTGACGTTGGGCAACTGGCTAACCTGATCCCACCACGTCCGTAGTTTTGGCGTTTGAGCGGTAATCACTTCAAATTCTGGAGTTTGGGAAAAGTAGATAAAGATAGGAATCAGATAGAAATCAGCAATGCTCGCTTGGCTGCCGAGCAGATAGGGGCTAGGCGTAGCTAGCGACTCGATCGCCTCTATAGCCTTTTGTGCAGGCGCGATCGCATTTTTGACTTTAGCCTCATCTGTGTTACCCCCCTGACTCGGCACAATCAATCGCTGAATCACAATGGTGGTAATCGCAGGGCCATAGAAATAGCTATCAATAATCGCCATGATTTGACGCATCCGAGCTTGAAGCATTGGATCGGAAAAGCTAAATTTGCGATCGCCTAAAGTGGCATCAAGGTATTCGGTAATGGCCGCCGTTTCGTAGAGCAGTTCGCCATTTACTTCTAGGGTGGGGATTTTACCAAAGGGATTCTTAGCCAGGTACTCTGGGGACTGGCTTTCACCATTGAAGATATCAACGCTTTGGAGGGTATAGTCTGCGCCTATTTCCTCAAGCAGCAGCCGGACGGTACGGACATAGGTACTGACGGGTGTTCCCCAAACAATAAGTTTTGACATGATTTATCGCTCCTGAATCAAAAATTTAGCCGTAGTTAAGAATACTTTACTCCCCCCAATTCCTAACGATTGACGGTACTCATATCGGGGTAGCGATCGCCCACTGCAATGCCTAATGGCAGCGCTTTGGCGAGCTGGTCTAGTTCTGCTGGAGTCAGCGTCACAGCAGCCGCTGCAATGTTTTCTTCTAAATAGGTGCGACGTTTAGTGCCTGGAATTGGTACCAGGTCTTCGCCCTGGGCTAAGACCCATGCCAGCGCCAACTGTCCAGCTTTGATGCCCTTAGCGGCTGCCATCTGCTCTATCTGCTCGACTAATTCCAGATTTTGCTGGAGATTATCGCCTTGAAAGCGAGGATATCGCTGGGCCCGATAGTCTCCCTCAGATAATGTGTCGAGGCTCTTGATTTTGCCTGTGAGAAACCCACGCCCCAGAGGGCTATAAGGCACAAACCCAATCCCTAGCTCTCGGCAGGTGGGCAAAATCTCGGATTCTGGCTCCCGGGTCCACAGCGAATATTCAGTCTGGAGTGCGGAAATAGGATGCACTGCTTGGGCACGGCGGATCGTGGCGCTCGCCGCTTCGGAAAGACCAAGGTAGCGAACTTTTCCGGCTTGGACGAGCTTCGCCATTGCGCCTACGGTTTCTTCGATGGGAGTGTTTGGATCGACTCGGTGCTGATAGTAAAGATCGATCGTATCTACGCCCAGACGCTTGAGACTGGCATCACAGCAAGAACGGACATATTCGGGTTTGCCATTCACGCCCTTAAAGCTGCCGTCGCTACCGCGTACATTGCCAAACTTGGTGGCAATAATGACTCGATCTCGATGCCCTTTAATTGCTGTGCCAACCAATTCTTCATTGTGACCGACACCATACATATCAGCCGTGTCGAGCAAAGTCACGCCTAGCTCTAAGGCACGATGAATGGTGGCGATCGATTCTGACTCATCGGCTATGCCGTAGAACTCGGACATCCCCATACAGCCGAGTCCTAGTTCCGAAACCACTAATCCTTGATTACCGAGTTTTCGCTGTTTCATGATGTTTTCCTATTACTCTCAATTTCTTGACGTGTCGGACGGACGATCATTTCATTCACATCAAAATCACCGGGCTGCTCAATAACAATGGCATCTGTATCAATGACGATCGCATAAAGTTCATTCATGCTAGAACGTTTGAGGTATCTCGGTTCTTAGCGACTGCTGACTCCATCAGTCGTGCGTCCGCTCATTTCACTCGCGTCGATGCGGTAGATTGCGATCACTTCGGAACGTCCCTGAGCATCAATCCAGGTTCGATTGATAGCAGGTGAGAGCGTTGGATTGCGCTCTTTGATCAAGTGCATTGCCCGATCGATGTCTTCCTGAACTGTGAGGCGCGAGGCTCGACCATTCACAATCACGCTCCGCCAATGAAGTGGATCACGTATTTCTTCAACCTGTAAGCAGATTTCTGGATTCGCCTCTATGT
This sequence comes from Microcoleus vaginatus PCC 9802, assembly GCA_022701275.1. NCBI lineage: Bacteria > Bacillati > Cyanobacteriota > Cyanophyceae > Oscillatoriales > Microcoleaceae > Microcoleus > Microcoleus vaginatus. Next base: position 980,627 of record CP031740.1, on the reverse strand, counting down.
CATGAGTCTTCATGCCTTCGGTTGTAAACAGGTAGATGTCCGAATCTTCGAGATAATAATTCATTGGCATCACGTAGGGTTTGCCTTCGTGTATGCACCCAAGATGACCGTATCCTACTTGGTGTAGCAGCTCGTGTATTTCTTTTGAACTCATTTCATCAATATCTAACATTACTATTCTCTTAAAGATTCAGGTGATTGGTAGTATTTAACACAAATAGTTTTCGCTTTACATCTGTCGTTAGATGGTATCGATATGTGAAAGTCAATGATTGGAGTTAGCAGCCAGTTCAGAAAGCGCTGGTTTCACAAATCTTCTGCCCGCTTAATTGATGCTTTTTTACCCGCAGCTACGCTAGCAACAACCAAACAGGCCGTGACTAGGGCGATCGGCTCCAGGGTTTCACCAAGCAAAATTGCCGAAGCTAGGAGCGTCAAAAATGGTTGCAATAACTGAATTTGGCCTACCCGGACAACTCCACCAATTGCCATACCATGATACCAGGCAAAAAATGCGATAAATTGACTAACAACACTTACATAAGCAAAACCGAACCAGGCTATCGGTGAAGCTATCAACCCTTGTTTTAATACCACAAATATTGTTGGCAAAACCTCGAAAGGAGCTACAATCACTAAGGCCCAACTGATAACTTGCCATCCACCTAAAATCAAAGCTAATCGCCCACCTTCACCATAGCCAAAAGCAGCAGCAATTACAGCTCCAAACAAAGCTAAATCTGCGACTTGAAGGTGTCCAGCTCCACTTATAATTCCAAAAACAACAACGGTTGTACTACCGACAATGCTAGCAATCCAAAAGCTGAAATCAGGGCGCTCGCCAGCGCGCAAAAACCCTGCTATCGCTGTTGCTAAAGGCAACAATCCTAACACCACAGCACCGTGGGCTGCAGGTACTTGCTGCATTGCCCAAGCCGATAGTAGCGGAAATCCCAAAACAACTCCCAATCCGACAACTAATAAACTCCCAAGTTGCTGTTTTGAGGGAATGGGTTGATGCGTTATCCGCAGAGTAAAGGCTGCTAGTATAGCTGCTACTAATCCGCGTCCTAAACCTACAAAAAGCGGGTCTAAATCTATTACAGCGGCTCTGGTTGCCGGTAAGGTCAAGCTAAATCCAACTACACCCAAAAAACCGTAGATTAAGCCGATAGTTTCCGAATTTAAGTGAAGATTTTTCCAGTAGGATTTCATTGACTCTCCAATATAGAGCGAGTTAAAATTTCTTTACCTCCTTTATAAAAGAGGCGGTTGAAACCGCTCTGCAAGTCAAACTTTCGTCCGCCTGCGTCGGCTAATAAATAAAGGAAGTATTCGAGGAATTACGCACTCCTTAGGGTCACATTTTGCCCAGTCTCGCTCGCTCGCCTCGCAGCATCCGCCACTTTCAAAGCGTACAAACTACTGGCATTATTAACGTACAAAGGCGTACCGTTTGACAAATATTCCAACACCATATCGGTGTCTTTGGCAAACAAGCCGCGCCGCGTTCCCACTTCGAGCGCTCGCCGATTTTCTCCCTGAATTAATTGACCGGATTCAGGAGTAAAAACCAGCGTTCCTGCTTCTCCGTAGATGGTAAAAATGTTTTCCGACTGCCAAAAAGTCTCTCCTTTTCCATAAACAGCTTCAGCCACAATGCCATTGGCAAAGCGCAACTGTGCATTGCACAAACAAGCTTTGTAGAAATCCGGCTGAGTGTCCCAAAATTGAGCTTGACAGTTAACGCTTGTCACTTCCCCGAACAAATCAGTAAATCGGTGCAGTCGGGAAATTGCACCAACTAACGGAAAGCCAAAGAGGGAATGTTGATAAGTCCACCGCTGCGGGGCTGGATGTTGAGGAGTAATAGTAATGTAGCGGGCGTAAAAAACTTTACCGATTAATGGCAAAGATTCTTTGATTGCTAGGTGCAAACCGCCTAACAGTTCGATGTGTTCGATGTGGAGGAGTTTTTGCTTTTGGGCGGCAAGTTCGATCGCCCTTTCTGCTTCAGATACGTCTAAAGATAGAGGATATTCGACCACAACGTGCTTGTCATTTTCCAGGGCCGCCAGGACGATAGCCCCGTGATCCCGATTCACCGTACACACAATAACCAAATCTAAATCGTCTCTTTCTACCAGCTTGCGCCAAGAAACCGCAGCTTCTGCCCCGAACCCTTGACAAAATGCTGCGGTTTTCTCTGGGCTGTGGCCAGCAACCGCTACCAAGTGCGATCGCCCATCAGCTTGAATTGTCTCAGCCCTCAACTTAGCGGCAAAACCAGTACCCACAATCCCCACGCGAATTGGAGAATTAACCGAAAAACCAAAGCGAGTATCAATATTAGTCATGGGATTTGAGATTTAAGATTTTAGATAGTTACAGACTTGCGGTGCAGGGGTTTAGGGTTCTACCGCGCCGATTTTAAGCTGTGGTTGTGGTGCGATTTATTCGATCGAGCCTTCAACACCCAAGTCTTGATGCGATCTAACTATACATTTCACCGCCTGCTGGGACTTGCCTTGCAGCAAGTCTTGCTGAAACTCGATCGACACACCGCATAGCAACAACCGGGTTTTTGTGCTGTAGGGCTCAAAACAGGATTTTTCCTAGAAACCGGATTATTTAGCGCAAGTCTTGCGGCAACAGTATCACAAGGCTGAACCCAAGATAGGTATAAGTAATCAAGATGAAATTAGAAAAAGTTATAACTAATCCCATTCAAATATTTTGTAAATAAGTGTTGCAACCTTACTTCTTTCCCCTACTATCATAGAGGGAACAAACCTAAGAGCTAACCTCAAAGCTAATAGAGCCTTGAAGGTTGCATTAGGAAAAATTATCAATCTTGTTGAATTTTTGAGAGGATTTAGTGCATGGCAACTTACAAAGTTACCCTCATCAGCGAAGCCGAAGGAATTAACCAGACCATTGACGTTGATGACGATACTTACATTCTTGATGCTGCTGAAGAAGCAGGACTCGACCTCCCCTACTCTTGCCGCGCTGGTGCTTGCTCCACCTGCGCCGGCAAAATCACCAAAGGCGAAATTGACCAATCCGACCAATCTTTCTTGGACGATGACCAAATCGAGGCCGGATTTGTCCTCACCTGCGTCGCCTATCCCAAGTCTGACTGTACGATCGAAACTCACCAAGAAGAACAACTGTACTAAGAAAGGACGCTCTGCGTGATACCCTAAGAAACCCGGTTTCTCGTTTTCAAAATTAAGCTGAAATAGCGCAATTATGTTAAGAAACCGGGTTTCTGTGTCTAACATTGCAACAAAGCCGCCAGCAGTCTGTCACTCCCAGCTAGGAATTCCTAGGTGTTGGAGCAGATAGCTGACCAAATAATTTTAGATTTTAGATGGCCGATTTTAGATTAACTGTGAAACCAATCTAGAATCCAAAGTCTAAAATCTAAAAGTTTTACGGCTGATATTTAGTCCGCAAAGGCGGGCTTTGTTTGTGTAGTGGCGATGATTTAAATCGCCGACTCTTAGGCGGACTCCGATCGACTATTCGCGCCAAAATGTAATGTTATCGCTGAGCGGCACAACTTGAGCGCCGGGAAAATAAAAGCTCAGAATTTGAGATCCATTCCAGCCCAAATTAGCCAAATTGTAAGAACCAGTCTGACTCATTCCCACCCCGTGTCCGAAGCCGCCTCCGACAAAAGCATAACCGTTGAGAGTTTTGTCTGGATTGTAAATTGGTTCTAGGTAAAAAAGCGTGCTGATCGGGGGGTAAAAAGCATTGCGAATCTCGTCTTTGTCGATATCGATGGGGCCCAAGTCAGTTTGAACCTTCATTTTCAAAACTCGACCTGCGGCCGACCTTTCCACCACTTCCACTTGAGTGACAGTTTTAAGATTAGCCAGCGGGTGCTGTTTCTTCTGAAGATACTGTTTGAGAAATCCAGCAATCGCGGTCAAAGAAGCTGGTTCGCGCCACCGAAAAGTGTCTTCTTTTTCTTCATTAAACCCTTTTTCCAAACTGATAAAGCGGCGGAGGTTGTTTTCGTCAGACAAACTCTGCTTGGACAAATCCCAAATATTATTAGGCGAATCGACGATCGATCGCAAATATGGACGTTCCGCGCCCTGCCACACATCGTTAAAAGAGGCTGTGACGCCGCCGCTAGAGGCGGAATAGAGCGCGTCTACTAGCTGATTTTCGTAAGTTAGCACCAGACCGCTCGTTTGGGCGATCGCCTTATCACTTTGCGGGTATACCTCGGTTAAACCGTGATAAACTTGGCAGTTAACATCAGCGCACAACTCATAATTATCCACAGCAAACCGGCGCAAATTTCTCAGGGCGTAGGTTCTCGCCAAAATAGTTTGAGCGACAATCGCAGCGTAAGGCGAAAAAGCCCCAATTTCGTGAGGAACAACACCCCGCAAATAAGTTTCCGTCAGCACTTTGTTTACCAAAGTATAAGTGCCGTAAGAATTTTTTTGCAGGTGCAAACTGCCGCCATAACGGCGAGTTTGTTGAATAGCTTTTTCGGGCTCAATAGCTGTCGCCTCTTGGGTAGTTTGTTCCAATACCTCAATCACATTTTTCCCCGCCGTCACATCCAACTCATTGCGGTTGAAGCGAAAGCCGTTTAAAACCCAAAATGCCTGGGGTACTTGTTTAAAAACTTTGGAATCCAAAAAAGCTGTTGTGTTGCCTTGGGCTTGCAAACTTTGCAACAGCCAGCGCCGCACCAAAGGAGAGTTATAAACATCTCTTTTTGCCCAAACTTGCCAGCGCAAAGGTTGAGCAATTTCTACTTCAATTCCCTGGGCGCGCCACTGATTGGCGCTATCTTCTGCACTCTCGAAACTGCGGTGGGAGCTCAGAACAACTCGTTCTTCTACTAATGGCGCTTCCAGCGGTTTCGGGGCTATTTCTAACTTGACGCTAGCAGCCGTTTTGGTTTCTATGCCTTGAGGAGTTTTGTAACTCAATGTTAAGCTGTCGCCCGGTAATGCTTTCAGCGTCAGTTTGTCGGTTGCTTTGGTGCCAAACCGCTGCACCACGCCGATTTTGATGGGTCTATTTTGGGGAGTTTGGGCGTATCCCGCAGCGCTGAAAAGAGGCAACAGGCACAATGCGGTGAAAACAGTGCTAGAAATGCAGCTAAACCATTTGTAATGGGGAGTTGGAGGTGCTTGAGCGGACACAGTTGTCTATCTCCCGATAGTTGAAATTTGGGGATTTTTGATTGTACGTTAGCACATTTGGCGGCTGCTACAGGGGAATTCCGGAAGATAGGCCAATACGCTTGAGCTAGCCGTAGGGTGTGTCGCCTGCGATAAATCCCTAAAAAAAAGCGACAATCTCGCAGCGACGCACCTTGCAAAATAGTTGTGCTCTCAGAAACCGGGTTTCTTCGTAGATTTCTCGCTACTAAACACAAAATTTCGTAGAAACGCGGTTTCTAGCCTCCCATGAGAAGCCCTGAAACTATCCAAACTTTAGGTACAGGTGCGTCGCCACTCGAAAAGTCGATATGCAAGTTGGGGATTTTCTGTGGCGACGCACCCTAGGACTACTTTAAATAGAGTATTGAAGGCGATCGATCTATGAAAAGGCATGAAAATTTTGTCAGGGAATCCTGCCGAGAAATAACCTCTAACCAGACAACCGCCAGGGAATTAATTCCCCGATCTCCCCAAAGTTACGAAGGTATGGAGCGACCAAAAAAGGAAAAACAACCCTGTGCTTGACAAGGCTACACAGTAATTTTATATTCAACATAGAGAAGTCGTCAAAATATCTCGTGCAACACCAAGCTATCAAAGTTAGAATCTATCCAACTCAAAGCCAAGAACAAAAATTGGCTCAAGCGTTTGGTTGTTCGCGTTGGTGGTGGAATTTTGCCCTGAATAAGTCGATCGAGACTTACAAGGAAACAGGTAAAGGAATAGGACAAGTAGCGCTAAATGCCATATTGCCCAAACTCAAGAAACAAGCAGAAACATCTTGGTTGGCTGATTGCTACAGTCAGGTATTGCAGGCTACTACTCTCAAATTAGTTACAGCTTATAAAAATTTCTTTGAGGGTCGAAGCCGATTTCCGAGATTCAAGTCAAAGAAAAGTAAGCAATCTATTCAATACCCTCAAAACGTCAAAATATTAGCCAATAACACTATTAAGATTCCTGGTGAAGTCGGGGAAGTGAGAGCTAAGATTCATCGACAGATTGAGGGAAAAGTGAAAACCGTTACCGTGAGCAAAACACGGGGTGGAAAATATTTTGCCTCGATAGTAGTTGAGACAGAGGGAGAAAAGCCACGGAGATCAACTGAGGGCAATGTAATAGGTATTGACTTAGGCGTTAAGGACTTTGCAGTAACTCACGATGGAGAGAAAGTATCTAAATATAGCAATCCCAAACATTTAGCTGTGCATGAAAAAAATCTCAAGAGGAAACAGCAAAAATTAGCCAGAAAAGAAGATGGTAGTAACTCAAGGTTCAAAGCAAAAAAAATAGCTGCTAGGGTATACGAGCGAGTATCAAACGCACGTCAAGATTTTCTACACAAGCTTTCGCATAAGCTAGTCAACGAAAACCAAGTTGTCGTACTAGAGAATCTTAATCTCAAAGGCATGGTGCGAAATCATAGCTTAGCTAAAGCAATATCTGATTGTGGATGGCGAATATTCACTAATTTTCTAGCCTATAAATTAGAACGTAAGGGTGGAAATTTAGTAGAGATAAATAGATGGTTCCCTAGTTCCAAACTCTGTTCTAATTGTTTCTATCAAATAGATGGAATGCCGCTCGATGTAAGGGACTGGACTTGTCCTCATTGTGGCACTCATCATGATCGAGATGGAAACGCTGCTGCAAATATTAGAACAGAAGGAATCAGAATGCTACAGACGGATGGAACAGCCGTTTCTGCTGTAGGAGGGGAAGTAAGACCTCATAGCGGGCGTCAGTCTGTTTTGAGGCATTCGCCTGTGAGTACAGAAGCCCCGATCAAGCCACTTGCGGTTAGTGGCGGGTAGTTCACATTCTTGTATCAGCTTGCCTGTTAGATCGCTCTATGTGATTATTTCTCAACTCAAACAGTCTCAAAGCATCACTTGCAGATCGCTCTAATTTTATCAATTTCTATGCTTGGTCTAGTTGTTGTTACACTACTCCCCTTATAATGATATCGACCACTCTAATGCTAAACAGAATTATACTAACAATAGAAAAAATAGCTATAATTTTGAAATTTCTATTTTGTATTGCTAACAACTCTGCTAATTCCTCTTGTTTTTTGTCTAATTCCTCTTGTTTTTTGAAATTTTTATTTTGTATTGCTAACAACTCTTCTAATTCCTCTTGTTGTTGGTCGCAATTTTTTCGGATTTCTTCTGCGCTCTGCTTTAAATCTTTAAACTCCTCAAATTTTTCCCTTATTTCTGAGAATTTAGCCTTGTCCCATTGGCGGACAAAAGGCACTAAATAATCGTGAACAAGTTGGTAGCGTTTAGGAGTTCCCGGCACTTCTAATACCAATCCCGATTTAACGATCATCTCTAAAACTAACTCTAATTCTACTAACTCTATTCGTAAATTTGCTGCTAATTCAGCAAAATTTTTCTGAGGACGAGTTTCCTTTTCATCCGTCAGTAAATACAAGACAACTTTGGCAATATCTTTATTCTCCTTACCACAATCTGCGATAACTTCATCTAAAAACTCCTTAACCAGTTTGAGCTTTGCCTGACTGCCAAGTTGCTGATATTCACCCAGTTGAGTAATCTGCCGTTTTTCCAATTGCGTCCCTACAATTTGCAACTCAATCGGCCGCACTTCGCCAAGTTTACCTGCTAAATCTTCTACCAGGGCGTTTGCCAAACCTTCAGAAAAATCAAGTTGAGACCTTTCTGTTAAGGTTTGGAGAACAATTTCAGCATCGGGTATCGAAAAATTACCCAAGTAATAGCAAATACGTTTATTGAGAATGTCGTTATCAATCATCGATAAATTGGTCGTGCGATTCCATTCAAACAAGTAGAAAAGATAATCTTCCCGCAGCGATAGGATAATTTTGAGTTCACCAATCTCATTTAAACATTCAGCCAAAAAATCATAGAACTCTCTCCGGCTAGTTAGGTCTTGATAAGCAAAGAAAAATTCCTCAAACTGGTCAAAGATTAGTACGGTCAATAAATTGCGATTTTGATTCAGTCGCAACTGTTCCAGAATAGCTATCGGCGTGTCAATAGCAGTAGATAAACTCTCACCTTTTATTTTTTCAATTCCCGATCGCAAACACTGACCGCAATCCCTCGCCCAATCATGATAAGACTGCAATAAAACAGGCAATACATCCCGCGCGTCAAAAGTTGTAAGTTGCAGGGCTGGCACTAACCCCGCTTGAATAATCGAACTTTTTCCTACTCCAGACTGTCCGTGAATAATTGTCAGCTTGCAAGCAGGTGTACCTATCCGTTGAATTATCCGTTTAACATCCTGCGACCGCCCGGAAGCGGCTTCAACTTCCTCAACAATTTCAGCTTTTGACAGACCGGATTCTAAACCGATATCAATTGTTTGTTGCGGCGGCTGCAAGCGACCGGCACCGATAAAAGCTTGCAATCCATATTTGCTTTTAACTTCCTGTTGTTCTAGTTTAAGGTAAAATGCTTTTAAATATTCGGTTTGCTCAAAATAGAGAGTTCTCAACTCTTCTAAAATCCTCAGATAAAGCTGCACATCATCTTGAGGTTGGGTAATTACTTTCGCTTGTGTTAAAGTTTCTATAATCTCAAGAGGGGAAAATACTGATTGACTCCCCCCTTTAGCAAGGGCGGGCTGGGGGGGGTTAACTGTCGAACAGGGGATAAGATTTCGCTGCCCTTTTGCCAAAAGTAGCAGATACAAACCAGTCTCTTTTTTATTTATTCCTGCTTGTGCCAAAACCGACAATGCTAATTTAGCCGATTCGCAAGCTTTTTCCCACTGAGATTGTTGCAGCGCCACCTCAGCCAAAAAGCCGTAATCTTCAGCTACTTGACTCGGAGTGCCACAAATTTTGTGCATTTCTAAGGCTTTTTTAGCTAAACTTTGCAATTCTTCCCAAGCTGCTAAACGCCGCAGCACTTCGCAGAGTCCGCTAATACATTTAGCGGCTAAATCATGTAGCTGTGCTTGCTGAAAACTCTCCAGAGATTGCTGTAAATACTTTCTAGCTTCTTGCCAATAATTTTGATTTCCTGCCCGGTGCAATTCAGCTTTGCGGTTGTAAGCTTGAGCAATTTTCTGGCAGACAATTCCTTGTCTTTCTAAGTGGCGAGTTTGCTGCCAAAATGTCAAACTTTGCTGATAATGTTCGAGTGCTAAATCTATTTGATTTTTCTGTAATTCAACTAAACCGCGAATAAATTGCCAACTAGCTTGCAATTCCTGGTCTAATGCTACATTTAGCAAATCATTCTCCAGCAACTCCATTTCACAGTCATCTAATTTGAAATTATCAACATCAGCAAAAGCTTGACTGGTTTGTTGTTGTAACAAATTCATCAAATCATGGGGCGGCATGGTAAACTGAATTGGAGGAGGAGCCCAAGACTTCAAATCATTCGCAGATCGACTGAATTTAGACAGTACGGAATCCGTCACCCATAATATTAAAGGAAAAGCAAAATCTTGCTTGAATTGATCTCGCGCTCTATTCGCCCCCGCTAACAGGTCATCAATAGCAACCACCGATTCTATACCGACAATTATTAAAGCTTTCGGCGGTTGATCTTGGACGGCATTGAGAATAGTTTGATAAAGTGTTTTGGTAGCAGATTCGAGGGCTAATTCTTGATATTCAACAGTCGAACGGTCGCGCAGTTTTTGCAGCATTGCATAACCCAAGCTAGCATAATTGCAGCGCACTAAAGTTAAAGAAAACTTTCCTTGAAAGCGCGCGATAGTCCGTACCAAAGTAGAGAGCGATCGCTCATTTTCTGCTGCAATATCTTCTGCTAGATTTGAGTTTACCATAATCTCACGAATTTTGCTGCTGCCATAGCTTAAATTTGTCAGTTTCCATCAACAGCGGATTCAACGCAAACCAATTTCCTTGAGTGTCTACATATTCAAAAACCCACAGGTTTCGCAGCAAATCTTGGTATTCTTTATCTCCATTAATGCTTTGTTCTTTTACCACCTTAAAGAGTAATTCCCACTCATCATTATCAATGCCACGACTCAGACTGTCGCGGAAACTGCGAATCACTGATTTCAACACATTTTGCGAAATTGGAGGGTCTTCTTGCTGCAAGCAACCAAACAGCATCCCCATCAAGTTTCGCAGATGACCTCCGCTGACACGACACAATTCATCTAAAGTTTCAGGACTGTCAAAAACTTCGGTAATTAATGTGATGTGTTCCTCGGTTGACACATCAGGGAAAGCCCGCGACATCACCATGCGCCGCAGCAAATTCATTCCCTCAACACATTCGCTGCCATCTCTATTCTTTACTGGTACCATTGGCAAAACTTTCGGGTCAACTCCGCCCCCCAAGCGATTTTTCAAAATTTCGCTTTCATTGCCAAAAATCAATCCCAGCGGCAGGGTATAAACTAAATGGCAATTCAGTTGCCGCAACTGATCGCCCCGGTCAATAAAGATATATTCTGGCAACAGTCGCCCCGCTGCATTGGGTCGAGAAACTATCCTGTCTAAGTTGTCAACAATCACCACTAATCCTTTTTTACCCCCCTGCTTTAGCTGATTAATTGCTACATCAATAATTTCTTGATTAATCAGTTCTAACATTTTATTAGCTTGCGGTTCCATGTACTGTCTCAGTTTAGATCGCAAGTCGGGATTGCTTTTGGTTTTGGCAGTGATTTTGGCGATGCCTAAAGGCAGAGAGACTTCCAGATTTCCGTCTGTATTGCCCTTGACTTTGCTGCCAAAAAATTCTCCTTCAGCTTCTAAGGTCACAGGGGTTTGTAAAAAATCCCAACTATTTTTTAATAATTCTTTAAAGCCCTGGGGCTGCAAGGAAATTTTGCCCTCTTCCAAGCTTTGGGTGACTCGCCGTGCGATCGCTAACATGATATCCGTCAAATCGAGATCCATTTCATCGAGGTCTTGTGTTGACTCGAAGTAAACTACATGAAATCCCTGATCGGTCAACTCTTTTTGCAGTCGGGATAATTCAGTAGACTTGCCGCAACCAATATGTCCGGTAAATAATTGGCAAGTGGGTTTATCTCGTGCCAGACGGGTAATTGTTCGTTTGAGTATGTCAATAATTTTCCCGCCGCGCACCTCAGCAAAATCAATGTAGTAGCGAATATCTTCTGAATTTCCAAACTTGAGGGAGTGACTGGGATTGCAGGCATCGCAAAATCGATCGAAATCTAGGTTCATAAAATTTTATCAATTAGTTATTGTAGTTATTGTAGGGTGGGTCAGGGCTGAATGTTTTTACCAGCGACTAAACATTTTTCCGGCTAAGCACCCTACGGTTAGTTAGCTGACCACCCATACGTCGAAGACTATTAGTGTGAACCTGGATGCTGTTTCCAATATTGGTAGGCGGCATAGGCCAAGGTGACAGCGCCGGTGACGATCGCCGCTTCATCAACCTCAAATTGCGGGTGATGAAGGGGATAGTTCGGTTTGTCAGTCAGTCCCACTCCTAAGCGAAACATGGTTCCCGGTGCGTGTTCTAGATACATCGAAAAATCTTCCGCGCCGAGGGATGGTTCTGGCAAAATTTGGACGCGCGATCGCCCTAAAGCTTCTAAAGCCGCAGTTTCGACTAATTGCGTGAGTTTTGGGTCGTTTTGGACTCCGGGTACGCCGCGCTTGTAGGTGAGTTCGTACTTAGCGCCGTAAGTCGCGCAGACGCTAGAAACAATTTGTTCGATCCAAGCCGGCAGTTTTTCGTGGGTTTCTGGATGCAGCGATCGCACGGTTCCCAATAATTTTACTCGATCGGCAATTACGTTCGGCGCTCGTCCGCCGTTAATTTGCCCGATCGTCAAAACCAGTGGCCTCAAAGGATTTTGCGTGCGGCTAATTGCCTGCTGCAAAGTGGTAATTATCTGAGAAGCAATCCAAATTGCGTCGATCGCCTCGTGGGGACGCGCACCGTGGCCGGATTCGCCCATCACAATCAATTCTATGTCATCTGCCGCCGCCGTCAGGGCCCCGTGGCGGATACCGATGCAACCGCCGGGAATCGTCGGAAAAACGTGCACTCCGAGGATGCCGTCAACATCTTCCATCGCCCCATCTTTAATCATCCATTGAGCACCTTGGGCAATCTCTTCCGCCGGCTGAAACAAGAAGCGGACGTGACCGGGCAATTTTTCGCCTAGCTGAGACAATATCATGGCTGCGCCCAAACCGACGGTGGTGTGGATGTCGTGGCCGCAGGCGTGCATCACTCCCTCGTTGCGGGAAGCAAATTCTAAGTTAGTGCGTTCTTGAATCGGCAAAGCGTCCATATCGGTGCGAATTGCCAGCCACCGCGACTCGTTGCTGTGGCCTTTGAGTTCCCCGAGGACTCCTGTTTTGCCGATTCCTTCGATCGCGCGGACTCCGCTGGAAGCAAGAACTCCGGCTACGTAGGCGGCGGTTTGATATTCTTGGCCGCTGAGTTCGGGGTGGGAGTGGATGTGGCGGCGAATTTCGATTAAGCGGGGTGCTAGGGTAGCGGCTAATTCTTTGATGCGGGGAAGCATGAATTTAGTTGGGGAGTGCGGTACAAGTTGTAGTCAACTAGGGTAACGCATATGTTTGGGGTGAACCCACATCAAGCACCATTCTCCTGAACAGGCATCCTGCCTGTTCCAGTGGCTTAATCGTCTTTGGATTCATTGAACCTCCCTTCCTTCTGCGCTCTTTCGAGCCCTTCCTCCACCAAAAGTAATGCCATTTGGGACATCGAACGACGCTCAATGCTCGCCAGCTTCTCTAATTTCTCCTTAATTTCGGGCGGCGGGTAAAAGGCAACTCTGGGAGATTTTGCAGGACTCACATTGTTTGGGGGTAGCGTGTTCACCATGTCATTTTAGCTGACTGCAAATTTTTTAGAGATTTTTTAAGTCAAGGTAGCACACCATAATCTAGTTTATGCTATTGTAATCTAAACACCGAAAAACCAAACCCCCACCGCTCAGACTCGCAATCGTTCGGTGGGGGCTTGAACTCCCATATTTAGGAGAAACTGTATGATATCACAGCCAAAATCAGTTCCCGAACTGCTCCGGGAAGAAATTCCTGACGTACCTCAAGGTAAACAACCGATTCGTTTGCTGTTGTGTGGCGTTCCCAAAGCGGTAGAAAGTATCGTTAATCTGTTGCACGTTTTAGGTTTTGCAGAAGTTGGGGAATGGAGCCCGCCTCTACCATCGCCGATAGCGGGTGAGGTAATTCGGATTTTAACCCGTTACTGGAAAGAGTAATCTTTGAGGGCGATCGTATGAATTGAAAAAGTGCGATCGCCCTTTCTGTCTCATTTAGGACTTACCCATAAATACCAAAGAAACCGGGTTTTTCACGACAGTTAAAGGCCCGGATGCAGTATTTCCGTAAAAAACCCGGTTTCTGCCTCCAGGAGTACGATCGTCAGAATGTTTTAATTGGCGATCGCCAGCGCATCCAAAAACAATATAACAGAGTCAAGGCCAACCATCCCGACACACAGCAAAACCCCGGAAGCGCAACATCAATATTGGGCAAAGACTGAGCGTTAACTTCACTCAATTGATTAATATATGGTTCAACAAAATTGTCATAAGCATCTTCCAATGCTTCGCGTTGTTTGATTTTGTCTTCTTGGGTAGCCATAATTCACCTCGTTTTGTGCTTATGAGGTAAATTGTTTTTTTGGGCTTTTACCCAAGCAAGCAAAAAGCAAAAATTCTGAAACCCTTGTATAATCGGGGTTAAGCGCTTGGGCAAACCAACTGGTTTGGGCAAAGTTGCCCAAGCGACGATGAATTTTATTCAAAAGGTAGCGATGGCACGAAAATACGGGAAAAACGCCACCACAAAAAACAACGTCTTCAAACTGGTTGAGGCGTTACTCGCCCTCGCGGATGAGGAAATTGCCGTGCCGGGGGATAAGCTGAAAGCTACGTTTAATGTGGAATGGGTAAAGGAAGATGAGTTGCTGGTATCGGGGAAATTTCAGCAAAAACGCAACAAACAAACCAAAATCGTGGAAGGGATAACTAAAGAAGATTTATGGACGTTAGTGGAATGTTTCGGAAAGGCATTAGAACTCTCTCAACCCAAGGATGAAAAGAATGTCGATAACGCCCAGAGAAGAGGAGAGGCAATCCAAGATGTTTTGGACTGTCTGAAAGACTTAGGTATACTTATCCTTGAACCTAGTGCAAGAAATCAAGGTTTTTGGAAATTTTCCCTCAAACTGGATCATCAAACTAAGCCTAAAAAAAATTTAGAAGTAATTGAGAAGCAATGGCAGGAGAAAATTGGCTCTGTCACAGTCGAAAAAACTGAAAATTCTGGAGGTGCAAAAAACTCCCTAAACTGGCAAGAAATCTGCCGCCAAAACCTCGCCCAACAAAAGCAACTCACTACCAACCTCTTCACCAACGCCAACGGGATGACACCGCAACTGGATGGCGTTTATGTTCCCTTAGCGATTGTCGAACGCCAAAAACCCAAACCTCAGCCAAGGAATCAGGAGGAAGAAAAGGAAAAAGAAACTGAAAAACTGATTCCCATTGCTGAAGAACGCTTTTTTGAGGATGTGTTGCGACAAGGGAAAAGCGACATTAGTCAAGGGCGCAAAATTGCGATTATTGGCGAACCGGGTGCAGGGAAAACCACGCGGTTGCAGAAGATTGCTGATTGGATTTTAGAGCAAGAATTGGGGTTGCCGATTTGGATAGATTTAGCTGAATTAGGGGAGCAAGATATCTGTCAGTATTTGGAAAAGGCGTGGTTGCTGCGGTGTCGGGGAGAAGTGACGCGCGGTGATTTAGAGCCACAAATAAGTCTGGTTTGGTTGTTGCTGGATGGTGTGGATGAAATGACGCACACTCAAGGAATGCAGCAGTTGGGGAAAGACTTATTAAGGACATGGGTGCAGGCGGCGCGGGTGGTGGTGACTTGTCGGGTGAATGTTTGGGAGGCGGATAAAAATGCTTTTTCGGGGTTTGATGTGTTTCGCAATTTGGAGTTTAATGCGGAACAAGTTACGGAGTATATTCGCCGTTGGTTTGCGGGGATGGGGGATGCTGCGACGGGGGAGAGTTTGGAGCTGGCGTTAGCAGAGTCGGAGAATTCCCGTCTCAAGGAGTTGATTCAAAATCCGTTGCGGTTGTGGATGTTGTGTCAAATTTGGAGTTCGAGAAAGGGAACTTTACCGGATACTCAGGCAAAATTATATGCAAGTTTTATTAAGTATATCTATCGCTGGAAAGAGCAGTTTATCAAAAGCTATGCAAAGCTATGTGGCAAAACTCAGAGTCAGTGTCAGAAACTTTTACATGAAGCGTTAGGAGAATTAGCAAAAGCAGCAATTGATGGCAAAGCTGGTCGTTTTCGCTTGTCCTATCAGTTAGTTAGTGAGTATTTAGGAGAACGCAGCGATGAAACGTCTTTATTATCCTTAGCGTTATCTCTAGGATGGTTGAATCGGGTTGGCATCGATTTTGATGAACCGGAAGAATCTGTCTATGCGTTTTATCATGCGACGTTTCAGGAGTATTTTGCGGCGTTTGCGGTGGATGATTGGGATTATTTTTTACCTCGGAATCATGTTGATTTTCCGGTGGTGGGGAAGGAATATCGGATTTTTGAAGCGCAGTGGAAGCAGGTGATTTTGCTGTGGTTGGGGCTGGAGGAGGTGAATCGGAATCAGAAGGAGGAGTTTATTGAGGCATTGGGTGGGTTTGAGGATGGGTGCAGTGATTTTTATGAATATCGAGTCGATTTGCTAGCTGCTGCGGGGATAGGAGAGTTTAAAGATTGTAAGTGGGCTGCTGAAATAGTAGCAACAATCATTAAGTGGGGCTGCGGTTATTTCAACCTTGAAAAACAAGAATGGTGGACATTTCTCGATCCTATTGCAGAGGGAGCAAGAGCAGCACTGTTACAGACAAACTATAGTATAGCTGTCAACCAACTCATTGATTTACTGAAAAGAACTAAAGATGAAAATGCTCGTCGGAGTGTTGCTGAGTGTTTGGGTAAAATCGATCCAGGCAACCCAGAGGCGATCACTGCTTTAATCGCAATTCTCTCCACTACTACTGATGAGGATACCCGTTGGAGAGTTGCTGACATTTTGGGTAAAATTGACCCAGGCAACCCAGAGGCGATCGCTGCTTTAATCGCAATTCTCTCCACTACTACTGATAAGAATTGTCGTCAGAGTGTTGCTGAGTGTTTGGGTAAAGTTGCTACAGGCAACATAGAGGCGATCGCTGCTTTAATCGCAATTCTCTCCACTACTACCGATTGGCATACGCGTTGGAGTGTCGCTAACATTTTGGGTAAAATTGCCACAGGAAACCCAGAGGCGATCGCTGCTTTAATTGCAATTCTCTCAACTACTACCGATTGGAAGACCCGTCCGAGAGTCGCTGATATTTTGGGTAACATCGACCCGGGCAACACAGAGGCGATCGCTGCTTTAATCGCCATTCTCTCCACTACTACTGATGAGGATACCCGTCGGAGTGTCGCTTACAGTTTGGGTGAAATTGCCACAGGCAACTCAGAGGCGATCGCTGCTTTAATCGCCATTCTCTCCACTACTACTGATGAGGATACCCGTCGGAGTGTTGCTGAGTGTTTGGGTGAAATTGCCACAGGCAACTCAGAGGCGATCGCTGCTTTAATCGAACTTCTATCAACTACTACCGATTGGCATACGCGTTGGAGTGTCGCTAACATTTTGGGTAAAATTGCCACAGGAAACCCAGAGGCGATCGCTGCTTTAATCGCCATTCTCTCCACTACTACTGATGAGGATACCCGTCGGAGTGTCGCTAACATTTTGGGTGAAATTGCCACAGGAAACCCAGAGGCGATCGCTGCTTTAATCGCCATTCTCTCCACTACTACTGATGAGGATACCCGTCGGAGTGTCGCTAACATTTTGGGTGAAATTGCCACAGGAAACCCAGAGGCGATCGCTGCTTTAATCGCCATTCTCTCCACTACTACTGATGAGGATACCCGTCGGAGAGTCGCTTACAGTTTGGGTAAAATTGACCCTGGCAACCCAGAGGCGATCGCTGCTTTAATCGCCATTCTCTCCACTACTACCGATGAGGATACCCGTCGGGAAGTCGCTGACATTTTGGGTAAAATTGCCACAGGCAACCCAGAGGCGATCGCTGCTTTAATGGCTATTCTCTCCACTACTACTGATGAGGATACCCGTCGGAGAGTCGCTTACAGTTTGGGTAAAATTGACCCTGGCAACCCAGAGGCGATCGCTGCTTTAATAATCGCCATTCTCTCCACTACTAATGATGACTATACCACCCGTCCGATGTTCGCTGACTGTTTGGGTAAAATTGACCCTGGCAACCCAGAGGCGATCGCTGCTTTAATCGCCATTCTCTCCACTACTACTGATGAGGGTACCCGTTGGATAGTCGCTTACAGTTTGGGTGAAATTGACCCTGGCAACCCAGAGGCGATCGCTGCTTTAATCGCCATTCTCTCCACTACTAATGATGAGCTTACCCGTGGGAGATACGCTGGCATTTTGGGTAAAATTGCCACAGGCAACCCAGAGGCGATCGCTGCTTTAATCGAACTTCTATCAACGACTAATGATGAGCATACCCGTTGGGAAGTCGCTGAAAGTTTGAATAAAATTGTGCAAAATGACCAGATGCCTTCTGTTGTCTCAGCGTTGCAACAATTTCAGTGCGATCAAACCTATGAAACCAATTTTGACCTCTACAAATACAGCTTTGAAATCATCTGGAACTGCGCCCAAAATCTGCCTTACCCAACTTTCTATCAAGCATGGCACCATCAACTCACCACACCCCATCCAGAAGTCCCAGAGACAACAGGAGTCGGTTCTACCCCCTTCACCCAAAGCCTCAATTTAGCAGATTTACCCAACATCCTTGATGCCAGACTTGCAGACACACAATTAATCGAATCCGTACAGCTAATTTGCATCGACACCAGCAAATTCATCGACACAGATAACCCCGCCCTGGAAATCTACGAACAATTCCTCGACCAAAACTGTCCCGAAAGACCCCAACGGCGAACCCGAAACCCTCCCCCAACTCAAATCCTACTGGAATCGACTCCGCCGCCACAGCGACAAACACCCCATCCTCATCTTCTACCAAGACCCCACATTCCCCGCCGCCGAAGGTTTTAGCCCTACTTTCCTCAATGCCCTTACCCGCTTCGACGGTACAATCTGTCTCATCACCGACACACCTCACCCACCCCTGCAAACCTTCTCCCCCCATGACCCCGATTTACTTCAAACTGTCGTAAACTGGCTCAAACGACTTCATCTAGAGTCCTAAGTTATGACAGTCGGGAGTTACGCATAGATGCCAAAGAAACGGGGTTTTTCACTTTAGTTAAAGGTCGGGATGCAGTATTCTCGCAAAAAACCCGGTTTCTGACTACCCGCAAACCAAAGAAACCGGGTTTTTGGCCGCTTCTACGAGGTGTAACGAAGTATTCTCGAAAAAACCCGGTTTCTGACTACCCGCAAACCAAAGTTAGCTAGTATAAATTTAATTAAATTACCTCAACATCAAAATAAATCTACTTTATTTCGTGATATAATGAAAACCTTAAATAAATACCAGAAAAAAAGCAATGTCTGAAATTACTCTAGACGAAACCAAACTTAAAGAATTGCTCAAAGCAGCGATTTTTGAGTTGTTAAAAGAACAAAAAGAAGTATTTTCTGAAATTTTAACAGAAGCCCTAGAAGATATAGGGATGGAAAATGCTATCAAAGAAGGCGAAAATACTGAAACAGTCAGCCGCGAGCAAATTTTCAAAATCCTGAAGAGACAACCATGAATGTGGAGTTTAAAAAGAGCTTTGAAAAGGATTTACTCAAGATTCTTGATGCCGACTTGTTGCAAAGAATTCAGGAAGCGATAGAAGAAGTTGAGAACGCCGAAAAATTAAATGAAGTCAGCAATGTTAAAAAACTAAAAGGTGATGCAGACTACTATCGCCTTAGAGTGGGTGATTACCGAATCGGTATTAAAGTTAATGATGGCGTAGTCTATTTCGTCAGGATACTCCACCGCAAAGAGATTTACAGATACTTTCCGTAATCATTTCAGCCTTCACCCCATCCTCACCAACTCAAACTCAAATTAATCTTTAATTATTGTCAGGCCGGAAGCGCAAGCACTTGAGCGATCGCACCCTCTGAATAGTTTCAAAATCGCGATCGTTATGAACTAGAATAATTTGGTGTTCGATCGCAAGTTGGGCAATGCAGCAATCGATACTACTTCTAACCGTTAACCCCTGTCGTTGCAAATCGTAGTAAATCCGAGCAGCCGCTACCCAAGTATTAGGCGTAGACTCGATGTAGTCTTGTTCTTGGAGATAAGTTTCTAATAGTGTCCACTCGCGATCGTCTCGGCAACCTTGCAAAAGCTCCATCTGAGTAAATCGGTTCAAAAAAATACTTTCATCATTAATTATTGCTTCCAGGGATTGGCGTACTACACCTGTCCTGTCGCGGAAAACGCTGATCCAGACTCATGTATCAATCAGAAACATTTCGGTTTTCCCGCAAAGCTTTGTAGTCGTAGTCAGTCGAAAATTGAATTTGTCCGCTTAAATCGAGTAAATTCCGCTTTTTACGGGTGCGAATTAATTCTTGCAAAGCAAAGTCAATCAATTCTTTTTCTGTTTTGAAATTGGTTAAGCGAAAGGCTTCTTTAACCAATTCTTCGTTAAGTTCAACGGTGGTTGTCATGGTTAATGGTTGATTTCATTCTCTCATTCATTATGGCATAGCCACACCCAACCCTTAACCTAACCCAACTTCCCTAAATCCTGGTTTCCCCAACTCACCGAAACCAACCTCAACCAAACTCTCCAACTCCTCTGCATCAACGACACCAAACTCGAACTACCCAGATTCCCGACTTCTCAAAGAAGTCAGGAATTTACAAATGGTTAAATTGTCAAGGTGTTTTATACGCTTATGACTTGGGCGTATAAGTCGATCGCACTTGCAACTCCTTCAACTGCTTCTCATCCACACCAGACGGCGCATTTGTCAGCAAACAACCCGGCTGTTGCGTCTTCGGAAACGCAATCACATCTATTCACTGTAATGATACTTACAAGCCACGATCGCAATTTCTTGATCCGTAACTTGGTAAACTAAACGATGTTCGTTATCAATGCGCCTAGACCAAAAACCACTTAACTCGTATTTCAGAGGTTCAGGTTTTCCCAATCCTTCAAACGGTGAGCGGTCTATATCTTTAATCAATTCTACAATTTTGCGATAAATCTTTTTGTCTAATTTTGCCCATTCATTAAAATCTGCAAAAGCCGAAGATTCAAAAACAATTCTTCTGCTCATTGCAAATTCTGTAAGTTAACTTCCACTAAATTTTGCCCCTCTTTAACATTTTCAAGAGCTTTTAAAAGTCTATTTTTGTTGACTTCTGATTTCAAAAGATATTCGGTTTCATCACACTCAGAAACAATTATTTCAATCTCTTTATCTCCAAAAGTCGCCTTGATTTGTTCTAAAAAATGATGATTGAGTTCGCTGGCTTTTAAACGATAAACTGTTGACATCGTTTTTACCTATTTTCGATTATGCTAATTATAGCGTTTTTAGTCTAAAGACCTGGAATGTAATTAGAGCATACAGTATCAGCCAAAGTTTTGACTCAATCACAGTCCAGGACGCAGAATCGTGTCTGTCATGCTGAACAAAACGCAGTGTAGCGAAGCATCGATTGAGATGCTTCGCTTCTCTCAGCATGACACATCGGCTTTGCCTAAGTCCCCATCGGCTTATGACTTCGGCGTATAAGTCGATCGCACTTGCAACTCCTTCAACTGCTTCTCATCCACCCCAGCCGGCGCATTCGTCAACAAACAACCAGCCTGCTGCGTCTTCGGAAACGCAATCACATCGCGAATCGATTCCTCACCAGCCAACAGCATCACCAAGCGATCCAAACCGTAAGCAATGCCTCCGTGGGGCGGAGTTCCATACTCAAACGCATCCAACAAAAAGCCAAACTTATTGTAAGCTTCCTCAGTCGATAAGCCGATCGCGTCAAACACCTTTTCCTGAACTTCCCGCTGATAAATCCGCAGAGAACCACCACCGATTTCTGTACCGTTTAACACCAAATCGTAAGCTTGAGCTCTCGCAGTTTTCAAATCGTTAATATCGTCGGGATGCGGCGCAGTAAACGGGTGATGCAATGCTTCCAAACGCTTCTCGTCAGCGTTCCATTCAAACATCGGGAAATCTGTCACCCACAGCAGATTCATCTTGTCTTTGTCAATCAATCCCAATTCGTTACCGACGAACAAACGCAATCTATCTAAAGTCTTATTGACAGTTGTCGCGTCAGCCGCTGCGAATAACAACAAATGACCTGGTTGCGCGCCCGTGCGATCGAGCAATTGCTGTTTTTGTGCTTCCGTCAAATTATCCTTAATAGCGCCGATCGTATCAATTTCGCCATTATCCCGCACCCGAATGTAAGCCAATCCCTTCGCACCGGCGTCGCTGGCTTCCTTAAACAAATCGCCTTTTGGACCCGGTTTAATCCGCACGTTAGAAATCGCATCATTCCCGCCCGGAATCGGCAAAACTTTCACAATTCCGCCCGCAGCAACCGCCCCGGAAAATACCTTAAATCCCGAATCTTTCATCAAATCGGAAACATCAACTAATTCCATACCGAAGCGAGTGTCTGGTTTGTCGCTACCATAGCGATCCATTGCTTCAGCGTAAGTCAAGCGCGGAAAAGGACGAGGCAATTCTACGCCTTTGACACTTTGGAAAATCTGGGAGACTAAACCTTCGTTTAATTCGATAATTTCTTCTAAAGACATGAAACTCATTTCCATGTCTAATTGTGTGAATTCCGGCTGTCTGTCGGCGCGCAAATCTTCATCGCGGAAACAGCGGGCAATTTGATAATATCTGTCCAAACCCGAAACCATTAACAATTGTTTGAACAACTGCGGCGACTGCGGCAAAGCGTACCAATCGCCCAAATTGACGCGGCTGGGCACTAAATAATCTCTCGCACCTTCAGGAGTCGATCGCGTTAAAATCGGTGTTTCAACTTCAATAAAACCTCCCACATCTTCCAAATGGCGACGCATCGCTTTGACGACTTGGTGGCGAAGCTGCAAATTGCGACTCATACGATCGCGCCGCAAGTCCAAATAGCGATATTTCAGCCGCAAATCTTCCCGCACGCTTTCATTTTCCGCCGTCGCCACCTGAAACGGTAACTGTTTGCGAACCGCATTCAACAACTCAATTTCGTCAGCGTAAATTTCCACCTCACCCGTAGGCAATTTCGGGTTGAGGGAGTCTTCGGGGCGGCTGCTGACTCTACCCGTAATTTTAAGCACGTATTCGCTGCGTAAAGCCTCAGCCCCGTGATAGGAATCGGGGGTGCGTTCAGGATCGCTGACAATTTGCACGATACCCGATCGATCGCGCACATCCAGAAAAATCACCCCGCCATGATCGCGGCGGCGATCCACCCAGCCGTAAAGGGTGACAGTCTCTCCGATGTGTTCGCTTCGCAGTTCGCCGCAGTAGTAACTTCTCATAATTCGGGGTTGTGGACTAAAAATAAAGCTTTTTAATTATGCAGTATGCCTGAAACTTCTGCTGAATGCAAATGCACCGACGATCGCCATTAGCTTTGGAATTAATTCCAAAGCTAACTACCCTAACAACCCGCTGGGAGTTCCAAACCCCCGGCTGGCCCTTCTAGGAATCTCCGCGATCGCTGTGAGACTTGTCAAAAAACGCCGTCAGCGCGTTCCATGCAGACTTAGCCGCATCCGTCAAGCGAGTGTTGATCGACTCAATTTGCTTCACAATAACGTGCCAATTCTTTTCAGCTTCCGTGTGAATGTGGTCAACCGCTTGTTCGATGCGATGGCGTTCGATCAATTTATTTTGTTCCACCGCTTCTCGCGCTTGTCGCACTGCTTTCAAATAAGTCTCGCGACTGACTTCGCCGGCCTCTTGCACCTGCGCTTGCGCCCGCGTTTTAATCGCATCCACCACCAGCCAATTTTTCTCAGATTCTTTTTTAATCAGCCTGACTGCTGCTGTGACTCTCTCGTGGGCGAGATCCTTATTTTCTTCGATTGCCGCGGAGGCCTTATTCACAGCTTTTAAATAAGCTTCGCGGGTGAGTTCGCCCGCTGCTTGCACTTCGGCGGTGGCGCGTTTTTTAATTGCTTCAAACAGCGCCGCAGTTTCTGCGATCGCCTCATCAGTCGCGTCGGGCATCTCTTTTTTGACGATCGCCGTCGTTTCTAGAGTTGCCTCTAAAATTGGTTCTTCGGTTACTTTTGGATCTGTCATATCAATCTTCTCCTGTGGTAGTAAACATTTTCAAAAAATCTCACAGTCCCTGGATGCAGACTTTGTAGGTGTAGCGCCCGAAGGAATTGTGGTCTTTTATACATACTTTGTAGGTGTAGCGCCCGAAGGAATTCTGGCATTTAATAAGAACTAGGCAATTCTTCTTCCAGCTTCATCAACTTTTGTATCCGCGCTTACCTAGTTGGAATGACCTCAGTTCTATTACATTATATCTACCAAAGTTTCTCTCGTGTGTAGGATACCGCCAACTTTTAGGTACGGTTTAGCGCACTGAAATTTGTGATAACTCCCTCTACCTCAAAAAACACACACTAATAAACTTGGTTTCTCAACACAATAAAACGAGCCGCTTTAATAGTTTCTATTTTCCAACTGCAAATCTTCGTTTTCGTCCGTATATAACAAGTGGTGACATCTTTGAGCGTGCAGTAAAGATTGAGGGAATTCGTACTGAGAGAAGAGGACCTCTTCGAGCGCAACTTTCATTTGATTGGCGCAGATATGTGGCGGTACTTTGCCCATTCCCGTACCCATGCCGGGAATAGCGATAGTTTCAATGATATGTTTTACTGGCGTTCCATCGGGGACTGAGCCAAATTTTACGAGAGTCAAAATAGCGCGGGTTGCTAGATAAACATTTACTGTTTCTCTTAAAACTGTGGGAACGCGCATAATTGGTGCAGCGATTAAATAGGGAATTTCAGCATGATCGGTGTCTAAAACTTCTGCCATTCCTACTAATAATTCACCGTGATGTCGATCCTGAATTAGTTTTTGCAGCCGTTCAAGAACCTGCCCCCCAAAAAAAACCGAAATTTCTAAACCTAAGCCGTCGTCCATGAAACCAAAACTATTTCCCGGACTGACAATAGCATCGCATTTCACATCAAAGATTGAACCGCGGTGTATCTTGACATTTTCCATATTGCCGCAAGTGCTTTCCCACGCTCTAACTAAACCATCGTCTAAGGTAGCCAGCACAATTTGCATAAATCCTCTCTCTTAATTTTAATTGCGAACAGCTAGAGCGATCGCCAATTTAATCCTACAATACTTTACATAAGTCCGCTGAATCTAAAACTCATCTCAATTTCAACTAGCAAATGTTCAATAGCTACGACATTTTTTGATCGCACACACCCTTAACCTAATACAGAGAGAGCTTTTAACCCGGTTGCTACCCTGTCAGGTTTAGGTGTGATGATGTGTACTGCATGGTGTTTTCCGGCTGAGGGGCTAAAGTCTGCAAGCTGTTTCCCTATCTTGTTTTCAGTTTACTCTTTCTCGGTTTAACTCAGGTTTAATAAATAATGCTTATGGCGCTCCAATATCCTTGTTCTCAAAAGAACGGTTGAGGATTTAAACAGCATTTGGTGCGTTTATGCTCGTACATTAGTTTGTCAGCCTTTGCCAGCAATTGTTCTAATAAAACTTCATTGTTTAAATCCCCCAACTCCACACCAAGACTTATTGATATATAAGCTCGCTCGGACTGTTGATTAAAGCGATCTATATTTTCTTGCAACCGCCCATGAAAATTAGTAGATGAATCACCCGAAAAGTTAGGAATAAATAAAGCAAATTCATCTCCTCCTAGTCGAGCCACAATATCCGCCTCACGAAAGGTTTGCTTCAATATTTGAGCTGCCTCAACGATTACTCTGTCTCCCATTTCGTGTCCTAAAGTGTCGTTAATCTTTTTCAAACCATCTAAGTCAGCGAACAAAATAAAATACGAGGTTTGCGTGCGTCGAGCAGTTTTTAATTGTTGATTGGCTAGTAAAAAGAAGCCTCGTCGGTTATATAATCCAGTTAATTCATCGGTCACGGATAGCTGCCTTACTTCTGCTTCTGCTCTCAGACGTTCTTGGATTTCGTGTTCTAAACGTTGATTTTGTTCGAGCAGTTGTTGGCGTTGCTGTTGGATGAGTAATTGATTTTTTACTCGCATCAGCACTTCCTGCTCTTGAAAGGGTTTGGTAATATAGTCTACACCACCCAGTTCAAAGGCTCGTACCTTGTTTTCGAGTCGTTCAAGCGCACTGATAAAAATAACTGGTATCTGAGCACTGGCTTCCGATGCTTTTAACTTTTGGCAGACTTCATACCCATTCATCTCCGGCATATTGATGTCAAGTAAAATCAGATTCGGTGGGTTGCGATGAACACCTTGGAGTGCCATTCTGCCGTTGAGGGCTTTACGGACAATATAGCCCTGTGACTCTAGAATTTTGGCTAACAAGCGCAGATTGTCTGGGGTATCATCCACGATGAGAATATTCGTTTGGGCCGCAAGTTTGAATAAAGCTGTCATGGTCTTATTCCTAAATCTGGGTGAGAGTTGCGATCGCTTCAAGCTGAAAGTTATCGACCAGAGATGTCATCGCCGCGATGAAATCTTGTTTCTCCTGGGGAATTTGAGCGATAAGTTCATAAAGCTTATTATCACTAAGATCTAGTGCTGCTTCATGAACTTCTGCAATCCACTTGGTTGGCATGGTTTTCAAGTCTGGAGTAAATATCTTTGGTGGCGAAGCTGATGAGTCTGGCGGAACTTTTTCGGCGTAGCAGTAGCGGACGCCCAAGTGATGAGCTATTTTGTCGAAAAGTGTGTCTTCAGTAAACGGCTTGGCAATGTAGTCATCGCAACCGACTTGCAGGCTGGCGATACGATCGTCTTCAAAAGCATAGGCAGTTAGGGCAATGATGCGTGTAATTTGTCTTTTGTCCTGTGACATTTGCCCTGAGTTATCTGCTGATGAGCCATGACTCATGACTAATGACTGTTGCGCTCGAATCTGTCTCGTCGCTTCATAACCATCCATGACAGGCATTTGAATGTCCATCAAAATCAGGTCAGGGTGCCATGTTTGCCAACGAGCGATCGCCTCTACCCCATTTTCCACCGCACACACATCAAACCCAACTGACTCCAGCAGCGTCACCAGCAGTTGCCGATTTTCTGGAACGTCTTCTACTACTAGAATTCGGTAGATAGGTTGCCCAGGTTCGATCCCGATAATCCGATCGCTAATTTCAGGTTCCTCTAAATCAACGGACTCTGGTAGTTCCAAAACGACTTGGCAGGTAAAAGTCGAGCCTTGATCCAGGGTGCTTCGCACGGTGATATCGCCTCCCATGAGACGCGCAAACTCACGACTGATAGACAATCCTAAACCTGTTCCTCGATCGTGACGACCGCGATTGGTTTGCCTGAAAGCGTCAAAAATTGATCCTAAATCTGAGGAAGAAATGCCAGATCCGGTATCCTCAACTTCGAGACACAGGGTAATAGTTGGTTTAATATCGGGTGGATTAGTGGCGCGATCGCGATTTGTGCCGGATGACATATCATCGGATGAAAAAGCTCGTCCGCGCAGCACTATCTTTCCTGCTGTTGTAAATTTGATCGCGTTCCCCAGCAGATTAATCAAAATTTGGCGAAGTTTTGCTTGATCGCCACAGACATAACGGGGGACAGTAGCATCCCACTCGCTGCTCAGATGTAACCCTTTCTCAGGCGCTTTGATGCTGAACATCTCATTAATAGAACCCAGCAGTCTATGCAGATTAAAACAGCTTCGACTCAGTACCAATTGCCCTGCTTCAATCCTAGACATTTGCAAAACATCGTCGATCAATGTCAGCAGGTGTTCTCCACTACGGGTAATGATCCCTAAATGCTCTTGAAATTCTTCTGGGATATAGGGGCTACGGTTCATAAGCTGGGTAAATCCCAGAATGGCGTTAAGTGGCGTTCTGAGCTCGTGGCTCATGTTGGCCAGGAACTGGCTTTTGGCACGGTTGGCTATTGCTGCCCTTTCTGCAGCGTGTTCTAGGGCAGCTTGCGAAAATTCTAACACCGCCAGCATGAGGATATGTCTCATTTCGGCGGCAGCTTCTAACTCTGCAATCTGCCAGGGATAAGACATCTGGCGCACTGTCTCTTGCCACAGTTCAAAGGATTTGCGGGGACACAGGTGCATTTTTCCAATTTCGTCGATCGACACAGCATCCTGTGGATTACCTGCCCAGTTTATGGTTTGAATTTGTTCGGGTCGGAACCAAAGGATATGGTATGACTTTTGTTTGGCGTAGGATAGGAAGATTGAGATTGCTAAAACACCGCTAGCTCGCTCTTTGAATTGCTTCGCTTGGGGATACAACTGAGACAAAGAAGCTGTTGCAAACACTCGTTCTTTGTTTTGTTGCAGCAACCACTCCATGAGAGCGCCAACCTCAGCTTCAGATGGTGTTTTACCCACCAATGTCAGACCACCATCGAGCAGAATTGCAGCTCCCTGAGCATGAACTAAATCTAGCAGTTGAGAAGCATTTTCGGTCAATACCTGTTCGATAAAATTAGAATCTCCCCGGAATGCCTGCTGAAGTTGATCCTGAATAGTTTTCGCCTGCGCTCGGTAAACGTTCAATTCTAGCTCTTGCTGATGTACCAGTTCGATCGAGGCAAATTGTCCTAAAAATTCACAGGTTTTGCGAGTTTCGTAATCTACCAATCGCGGGCTGTAATGGTGACAGGCAATTAATCCCCAGAGGCGCCGATCGTCAATTAACGAAATCGTCAGTGTCCCAGCAACTCCCATATTCTGCAAATATTCAGTGTGGTAGGGAGATACTCCCCTTAACACACAAGCACTTAGATCCTGGGGTGTACCGGTTACGGGATGCTTGGTAGGAATTAGGCGAGCCGGAGTGTAATTGATATTGGGAATTTGGCGTATCCAATTGCGGTAAAACAATTTGCGGGCGGGTACGGGAATATCAATAGCCGGGTAATGCAATCCCAGGTAGCTTTCTAGATAGCTTTCTTTCTCTTCAGCAATCACCACCCCATGCTCATCGGCTTCAAAACGATAGATCATCACGCGATCGAACCCGGTCAGGGCTTTCACTTCTCTAGCAATGGTTTGAGCTAAATCCGAAAGATCGATCGCACTGCGAAAGTTGAGGATAACTGTTTGCAGACGCTGATAAAAATCGATTGAATGATTATTTTCAGTAGTCAATTGGGGTTCGAGCTCCAGAATCAACTGATCTGGTAGCTGATGCAGTGTGCTTCTAAATGTTTGATGTTTGCCGTCTTTTAGAGGGATTTTTAGGTCAAAACTATTATGAATGTTGAGTTGTTCTTGATTTAGATACCTGACAATTTTTTGTACTTGATCGTGTCCCAATAAGCCTGGCAATGGCTGACCTAGCAATTCTTCGGCAGAAATGCCAAAAAACTGTTCTACATTTTCGCTAGCTTGTAAAATATTGAGGCTGTTTCCTTGCATCAATAAAACGATTCCGTGGGGCTGAATATGACCGGGAGCATACACGGATTCTTCACTGCATTCCTCTAAACTTGTTAAAGTTAAAGGAGTGATTTGGGAGAGCTTGGTAATTTTATAAGGCATATTAGAGCAGGAATTTTTAATAAAGATTAAGGAGGTTTAGTTCAAAAATTATAAATAACTAGATTGTATTCTTGTTGGCTGTTCCTAATTCCCTAGTCCTAATCAAACGTTTAACTGCACAACAGCTTATAAATCCAATGGAGGAATTCCACTTGGGAAATTACCTTGAATTAGATTAATGATTTTCTCAAATTGATACTGGTGGGCGAGTTCCGTCAGATGAGTACCGAATTGAGCGAGTTCTGAGGAAAGTTGAGCTACCAGTTCAATGATCGCAACATCATCCCCACATAAAGCAGCATCTTCCAACTGAACCACCCATACTTTTGGTAATGTCGCCAGAAGCGTTGGATCGAGGGAATCTGAAACCCCAGGGGAAACAGAACAGAGGTAAGAAGGAAAACAATCTGTTCCCCGTCCCCCCTTTTCTGTTTCCTCTTCCTCATATACATACTCTAAACTTAGGTATTCCGCCATCTTAAGAAATAGGATCTGTTCCCGGAAGGGCTTGCTGATGTAGTCGTTGCAGCCAGCAGCTAAGGCGAGGGCGCGATCGCTCTGGGAAGCCTGGGCCGTAAGTGCAATAATGATACTGTTGTGTCCGTCTTCCATTGCCCGAATTTGCTTCGTAGCCTCGTATCCATCTAACACGGGCATCCGAATGTCCATCCAGGTTAGGTCGGGTTGCCATTGTTGCCAAATCTGCACCGCTTGCTGTCCGTTGGTAGCTTCTTTTACCTCTAATCCTAATTGTGTCAGTAATCTGACCATTAGCAAGCGATTTTCTGCTTGATCATCAACCACCAAAATGCGATGATCCAGTTGACAGGGAGCCAGCCCAATCACGAGGCGATTATTATTATTCTCTTCTGGTGTAACATTAACTCCACTGATGGGGCTGACGGGAAGGGTAAAGGTGAAGGTACTCCCCTGTCCCACAGTGCTGCTGACAAAAATTTTTCCGCCCATTAGTTCCAACAATTTGCGGCTAATGGCTAAACCTAGCCCAGTACCGCCGGTCGATCCCTTCCCAGCTTGGGCTTGCACAAACGCATCGAAGATAGTATTGAGTTCGAGCGATGCAATCCCTACACCTGTGTCAGCGACTACAAACTGGAGAATCGGCCGAGTTGTGGTTAATGCCCCTGTACCGTCCGCCTTAATGCTGACTTGCAAACTAATGCTTCCGCGATCGGTAAATTTGATGGCATTACTCAGCAGATTCAGCAAAACCTGGCGCAGTTTTTGAGCATCGACAAGCATAAATTGGGGAACTTCTGGCGCACTCTCGAAACAAAGGTCAAGTCCTTTAGAACTTGCTCGTTCCGCCAACATATTTCGGAGGGAATGCAGCAGCGCAACTAAGTCCAATCCGCTTTGTTCAACTGTGCAGTGTCCCGATTCAATTTTCGAGAGATCCAGCACATCGTTAATCAAACTCAAGAGGTGATCCCCACTCCGTCGAATTGTTTGCAGGTCTTGTTTTTGGTTGGGAGTTAGGGAGGGGTCATGGGCCATCACTTGGGCAAATCCTAGAATTACGTTGAGAGGAGTGCGTAATTCATGGCTCATATTGGCTAGGAAGGTACTTTTTGCCAAGTTCGCTGCTTCTGCTGCTTCCATTGCGTGCAGCAGTGCCAGTTCTTTACGTTTGCGATCGCTAATGTCTTGGTGCGTTCCAATCATCCGTAAAGGCTTACCATCTTCATCGTAGGCAACGACTTTCGCGTAGTTAGCGATCCACTTCCACTCACCTAACTTGCAACGCACACGATAGTCAAAGGCATATTTGAGAGAGCTATCTTGCAAATTACTATTGAGATCCTCAAAAACCCAGAATTTATTATCATCAGGGTGAATCATCTGCTCCCAGACGTTCACATCCATCACCAATTCACCGGGCTTGTAGCCCAGCATCTCCTGGTAGTAGGAATTAATGTAAACTTCTCCAGTTTCAATGTTCCAATCCCATAGTCCATCTCCAGAGGCTTCTAGTGCCAGCATTAAGCGTTCCTCACTCCGTTGTAAAGCGGTTTCAGCTTGATGTTGTCGCGTCACATCGATCGCCACACCACCTACTAGGATTTGCCCAGGTAAGTCGGGGATGACAAATTTGTAAACCAGAAACTCACCCAAGGTTCCATCTCGACGGGACGCAACCTCAATCGTTTCAATGAGCTCGTTGGTTTGAGCAACCGTTTGGATATTGTCTAGAAATTGTTGGGCGGTGGCGGCGGGGTAAAGTTCAAGAAGGGATTTTCCAATCACATCGTCAGTGGGTAACTCCAAGGTATTGAGATAAGTCTCGCTGGCATAGAGCATTACACCATATTCATCGGTAATCCAGGCAGGGGCAGGGCTGTGATTCATGAAGGCTTGGAAGCGAGTTTCACTCTCTCGGAGTGCCTGTTCTGCTTGTTGGCGTTCCGCTTCGTTGCGTTTGCGATCGCTAATATCCCGGCAAATACAGAAGTGCATCATCTCACCTTCTAATTCCACCCGGCTCCAGCTAATTTCCACGTCATACTCCGAACCATCCTTACGCCGATGTCGCGTCTCAAACAGAGGAAGAATTTTCTCTTTTGTTAACATAACTTGTAGTTCTTCCTTCGTCCATTGAGCATCCCAATCGAAGACATTAAGATTCAGGGTTTCTTCCAGGCTGTAGCCCAGCATCCGCGCAAAACTCGGGCTAAAATCGACTATTTTTCCGAGCCGATCCATGACAACAACACCGTCCAGGGAAGTGTTGAAGAAGGCTTTACTTCGCCGAAGTTCCTGTTCGAGTGCAACTTCGGCTTTTTTGCGATCGCTAATATCTTTCATGAAGCAGTAATGCCCAAAAAATTGCTGCTGTTCGTCGTAAGTTGCAATCATCACCATTTGTTTGTAAAAAACCGAACCGTCTTTACGAATTCCTTTCATTTCAACTTCAACTCGGCCCTCTTTCACCATCTGCCAATAGAGGGTAATCTGTTTTTTCAATTCGTCGGGATGTACGGTATTTTCCCAGGACATCCCGATCATTTCTTCTGGGTAATAGCCTGTCATGTCAGCATAAGCTTTATTCACATAGAGGTAACGCCCTTGTACATCCAGTTTGGAAATGCCGGACACCGCATTTTGCATCACCTCACTCATTTCTTTACGCTCTGCTTCTGCGTGTTTGCGATCGGTGATATCTTCTGAAAAACAAAGTAGGTACTGGGGCTGATGCTGCTCGTCGTAAATAAGAATCTTCATTGTATGCAGCCAGCGTTGACCCAGACTATGAGTGTCAATAACTTCTTCGAGAATATCCTCAGTTTTACCTTTCTCAAAGGCTTCTCTATCCTTTAGGTCAAAAAAGATAGCCTGTTCTATTGGGAAAAAATCATAACAGCTTTTGCCGATCGCTTGTTCGGCTGCAATGCCAAATAACCGTTCGCTGGTTTTATTCCAAAACTGAAATACGCCAAATCGTTTAGGCTGTGCGTCCTTAACAAAAACCGCCACCGGTAAATTATCCAGCAGTGCTTGTAAGAAATTGCGAGTGTTTTGGATGTCCTGCTCTACTTTTTTGCGTTTACTAACATCAATAAACGTAACTACAACTTGTGTAATTTTACCGTTTTGAGCGAACTCGGGGTAGGCATTAACTAATACCCAAACACAACTATCAATTTCTTTTTTAATTCCTAAAACATAATTCTTCAGGGAACTTCCCGTGGATAAAACCTGATTTACCGGATATTCCTCTAGCGGCATAACGCTGCCATCTTCCCGCACAAAATGCCAGGTCGGAGAGATCGCGGTTTTTCCCAGCATTTGATCCATTGAAAGCCCTAGTAATTCACCGGCCGTTTCATTACATAATTGGATGCTGGTATCTGTCCCATGAATCACAAAACCCGCATTTAAGTTATCTATCAATTGCCGATATCTGGCTTCGCTGAGCTGTAAATCAAATTCAGCTTGCTTGCGCTCGGTAATGTCGGTGTGAGAGCCCGCCATCCGAATTACCTTACCTGCATCATCCCAAAGTGCCTGACCGCGATCCAAAATCCATTTGTAGGAACAATCTTTGCAGCGAATACGATGTTCTGTGAGATAGAAAGGGGTTTTCTTGGCAAAATGGTCTTGAACGGCTTGCATCACCCACCCCAAATCATCGGGATGTACCCGATTTCTCCATTCATCTACAGTGTTTTGAATTTCCTTCTCTTCATAGCCGAGGATTTCCTTCGAGCGACTAGAGAAGAAGACTTCGTTGGTTTGAACATTCCAATCCCAGATGCCGTCGTTATTACCGCGTACAGCCAGTTCCCAGCGTTCTTCACTTTGACGTAGTGCTGCTTCTGCTTGTTTGCGGTCAGCAATATTCCGGGCAATCTTTGAGGCTCCAATGATATTCCCTGTTTCGTCTTTAATGGGGCAGACACTCATCGAGACATCGATTAATGTTCCATCTTTCTTCAACCTCTTTGTATCGTAGTGTTCGATGCGTTCTCCTCGCTGGATTTTGCTGAGAATTTCGTTTTCCTCATCTCGATAGTCTGCGGGAATCAGTTTTTTCCCTGATTGCCCTACTATTTCGACGGCTGTATAGCCAAAAATTGTTTCTGCTCCTACATTCCAACTTGTAACTACACCCTCTAAATCTTTGCTGATAATGGCATCTTCCGAAGATTCAACGATCGCAGCTAGTCGAGCGAGCGCAATTTCTGCCTGTTGTCGCTGCTGAATTTCCCATTGCAACTGGCGATTGCCTTTTTTTAATTTATCGACTTCGGAATAACTAACTTGTGCGAGATACACGACCAACATAAGCAGCCCAACTAAAATCAAGCCACCAATTAACACAAGTCTTAGTAAATAAAATTTACCTTTTAGTAACTCTAAAGTGGGATAAACATCTATTCGCCAGTCTACACTATACGCTTCCACTACAACGGTTTTAGGCTGTAAATAGTGAGATAAAATCTCTTGACCGTAGATCAAATCTGTGCCAGCATAGATAGCCACCTTGTACCCATGTGACACTTTTAAAATACTGTCAAATAGAGTTTGACACGGAAATATTCCGACAATAAAGCCATCAAATCTTTCACCTACAAATAAAGGAAAAATAGCTAGAAATCCTTGACCTCCTTGAACAAGTGAAATATTGCGACTTAAAATAGGTTGACGCGAATCACGAGCGACTTGCAAAGTAATTTGGCGGCGCAGTTCGCGATTAAAATCGAGGTTGTGCGCTGCCTCATTCCCAGCCAGTGGCACAACCGATCGCACTTTAAATGATGGATCGACTAATGCGATCGCCTGATAACCGTAGAAATCCTTTACATAAGCCTCAGCATCGGCTTCCCAAAGAGCCGTTGGTGTACCGCCATTAGCTTCCCAGCGATTCGCCATTTGCCGAAGTGTCAACACCCGAATTGATAATCCTTCGCTCAGTTGTGACTGAATCGCATTGGCTTCCTGCTGAATTAACTGCTCGATGTGGATTTGTCCGTTGATGGTTAGCTGTTGCCACGTAAATAAAACAGCAAGAGAAGCCACCACACCCAGCAAAAGAGGTAGCAATCGTTTAAGTGGTGTTTGGCCTAAACTTATAATTACGTTGCGTCGAGGGATTACCATAAATTAACCGATAGATGAATAGAGCTGTCTTCAATTTTGTGGGATATAATTGGGTAATTTAATGATGCAATAAAACTAAGGTTTTACCGGACAACCACTTAATAATAAGGCCATCTCTAAACTTTATACCCCCTAAGTGGATCTGTTAAATTGCATCGGTAAAGAATGGTGTTTCTTAACCCCTAGCCCTTTAACTATATTTATATAGGGCGATGAGCTACATCTGTTCAGATTGTAAATAGGTATTGTTTGCCAACATTGGCGACAAAACCAGTAGAGTTGATGCTGGCGAAGGTGACGCAGCATTTGATTCGAGCAGCAGGGGCAGTGTGTCATAAAGACCTATTTTTATAACTAAGGGTATTTCACTCTTGTTGCAAAGTGCTGTAAGCTCGCTTGAAGCAACCATAACAAGACCCTAGAGAAAAAAAATAAATATTTGGTAAATAATATAAAAGGGTTAAGGAAAAGATACAAGTTTAAACATTCCGTAATAAAATTAAGAGCGCCAAGAATGTTTATCCCACAATACGCACATTGTTACACACCTTGTAATGTCACATCTGTTTTTTGAGAATTCTACACTATTCAGAGGCAATTTATGAAGGTATCACGGGCCGACAGTCGGGTGTAAAAGATGCGGTATCAGGAACAACCGATCCCTTCGCCAGCGACAGGATGCTGTTAGTCCCAGAAGCGCTGAGACAGGGTGTAACTCAAAGCCAATATTCTCTTATACAGCAGCAGCCTTTAACCTGCATTTCCTACGGCATAATCTTGCCAGTAAGCGACACTGAATGGAAAGAAACAGTCAATAATTTTATTCGCAATCAAAGTTCGACGAACCTGTTGGAAAAAGTGAGCGGGCGCAATTCCCTTTCCTACCAATGAGTGTCGCCGATCAAGATAAATGTATTTAATACCCACTCGGCTAAGGTGCTTCGCGCGCACCCGATGGAGAGGGGTAATACTAAATCCGCGTTAAAAACCCTTTGCTCCGACTCGACGATGGAAATCGCTCAAGAGTCAAACTTTCGTCCTCCCTGAGAGCGACTAAGAAACAAAGGGGTATTTAAGCCGGATTTCATATAAGCTGCGGATATTGTCAGGGCAAGTGTGATGACCACTGCAACCAGTGGCGTCAATAGGCTCTAAACTGGATTCAGGAAGGCGCGCAGCACAGGTTTAGGAGGGTCATCAGTGACAACAGAAAAAAATTATCAATCGTCTTCTCTACCCACCTACGCGCGAAAAGAACTCCGGGAATTAGTTCGATCGCAGTTAAGGGCCCTGTTGGAAGAAGGAGACTTTAAAGGAGCAAAAGCGATTTTGCACCCGGTGCAGGAAGCAGACATAGCTGAAGCTATCGAAGGCCTGCCAGAAACCATGCAAGTAATAGCTTTCCGCTTGCTTTCCAAAGACGAAGCGATCGCAGTTTACGAATATCTCGACTCCAGCGTTCAGCAGTCCCTCTGCGAAAAATTTAAACGCCAAGAAGTCATTGATATTGTAGACAAAATGTCCCCGGACGATCGAGCTAGACTGTTTGACGAACTGCCGGCAATATTAGTCCGTCGCCTG
This sequence comes from Microcoleus vaginatus PCC 9802, assembly GCA_022701275.1. Taxonomy (NCBI): domain Bacteria; kingdom Bacillati; phylum Cyanobacteriota; class Cyanophyceae; order Oscillatoriales; family Microcoleaceae; genus Microcoleus; species Microcoleus vaginatus. The sequence continues at coordinate 944,414 of CP031740.1, read as the reverse complement.
TTGGGGGAATTGAGCCCAACGGAACGCGAAGCTACGGCTCAACTTTTGGGTTACGAAGCCAGTACCGCCGGTCGGATCATGACCCCGGAATACATTTCTCTGAAAGAAAGCTTTACCGTCGCCCAAGCTTTAGACCGAATTCGCTCTTTGGCTAGAACTACGGAAACAATTTATTCTCTTTACGTCACCGACGCCGGACGCAGCTTGACCGGTATTTTGTCCCTGCGGGATTTAGTCACTTCCCCCCTCGACAAAACTGTGGGCGAAATTATGACCCGCGACGTAGTTTCTGTTCAAACAGGAACGGATCAAGAAGAAGTAGCTAGGCTGATCCAGCGTTACGATTTTTTAGCTGTGCCCGTTGTAGACCGCGAACAGCGGCTGGTCGGGATTATTACAGTTGACGACGCGATCGACATCTTAGAACAAGAAGCAGCCAAAGATATTTATACCTTGGGCGGCGTCCAGTCCGGCGGCGACAATTATTTTCAGACCGATTTAATCACCGTTGCCCGGAAAAGAGTCGTGTGGCTGTTTGTTCTGCTTTTAACTAATACTGTCACCGGCGCAATTATTAGAGCTCAAGAAGATATTTTGAACCAAGTAGTCGCCTTAGCAGCCTTTATTCCCCTGCTGACTGGCACTGGAGGCAATGTCGGAGCTCAGTCCTCAACAGTTGTAATTCGCGGTTTGAACACTGACGAAATTACAGCAATGGGCCCGTTTCAAGTAATTGTTCGCGAGGGGATGGCGGGAGCGCTGCTAGGAGCTATATTGGGGACTGTAGCGACGGGCTGGGCTTATACTCTGCAAGGGAGTTTAGAAGTGGCACTCGCGGTGGGAGTGAGTTTGTTTGCGATCGCAATTTTAGCTTCTATTGCCGGTTCAGCTCTGCCGTTTCTATTTCGTTCTTTGGGTTTAGACCCCGCTTTAATGTCTGCTCCTTTTATTACCACCGCAGTTGATGTCCTTGGGGTCTTGATTTATTTCACTTTAGCTCGACAAATTTTGCAGCTTTAATATATTTAATTACATGGCTGTCAATAAAAAACTTAATGGGTTTTTCACCATTACTCAATTCTGCGCCTGCGTGCAATTCCCTACCGGATAGCTGGGCTCGCGTACTTTATTGTTATCCGCATACTTGTACCAGTTGCAAAAAAATAATGCAACTATAGGCCCGCGCTCGCAACTGGGAGCTTCATCACTCATTCCACATCTAAAATCTAAAATCTAAAATCTAAAATGGTATTAGCCTATGTCATCATCCAATTCACAAACGAAAATCCAAAATCCCACGTCCAGCAATTTGTTAGAAACTGCTGAATTGGTTTTTCTTGCTGCCTCTGCTGTGGGATTGGCTGCTAGTTTGGTTTGGGGGCAGAGCGTTTATGCTCAAGTGCCTGTAGTGATTTCGTTGGTGTTGAATTTTGTGAACCGGCAGAAGCTGCACGGGCAAGTTAAAGCAAGTACGGCGGCCACGTTCGATCGCGTCAATCAACAAGCAGCTACTACCGATCGCGCAATCGAGCAATTGCAACTTGCTGTAAATGCTTTAGACGAAGCTCTTGCTCAAACATCTCGCGAAAATCTCAATGTTGGGCCTGGAGAAAATGTACACTCTCTAATTTCAGCAATTGAGAACCTGCGCCAGCGACTAATAATTTTAGAAAAAACTATTAAAATGATTCAAAGCGAGATCGAACTCACCAGCCGCCAATTCAAACAGCGACCGGAGTTGCAACAAGTCGAAACTTTGACAACAATAATTCTGGACTTGCAGCAGTTTATCAACGAACTGCCGCAGTGGGGCAGTTTGCAGCAGCGGCAGCTAACAGAACTTCAGCAAAAAGTAGAGAATGCTTTGGCTGAGCTCTCAGAAGAAATTGCTGTCATTCCCAACCGCGTGGAAGAGGCGCTAGCTAGTCGCGGTGGGGAAATTAACCCACAGTTTGGTTCTGGTTTGAATGCCGATCAAAAGAATGGTTATCGACCTAAAACCCAGAATGAGAAAATTCGCCAGAAATATCCCAGAGCTTATGTCAAGTGGAGTCAGGATGAAGACGAAAATTTGAAGAAGGAATATGCTAGCGGTCAACAAATTGACGAATTAGCTCAGAGATTTCAGCGACAGCCTAGTGCCATTCGTTCGCGATTACAAAAATTAGGATTAATCGAATAATGGGAATGGTATAGACAAAAATGAGTAAATCTAAAATCTAAAATCGGCAATAACAAAGCGATCGCCCTTTTTTTTCAAAAGAGCGATCGCTTTGTTTCTGTATTCAGTACCGGCTGCCAACAGCGGGCCACTAACATTACATCTCAAGGCTTTTAAGCCTGGGTCTACCTCATTTTAGAAATCTTGGGGTAACAAAGAACTTAAACGCTCCAGCAAAGGATCGGAATTCCGAGGAGGAGCAACTTCAGCATCAGATACCACATTATCATCCGCCACAGATTCAGACTCAATCGGGCCAGGCTCTACTACTTTTGAAACTTGGGCAAAAGAAACTTGAGCAAACTTACTGTTAACACTCCCCTGCAACTGATCCAACTGCGCGCTGAGTTGACTCAGGTGATGTTCCAGTCCCTCCAAACGGCTTAATTCCTCTGCCGAAACATTGTGCTCAAACTCAGCAAATTTGACCGCAAGTTCAGCAATACGCTGTTCCAACCGCTGAAAGCTCTGTGTAGAGCTAGCAGACTCAGATACAGACAAAAACTGCCACAAAGCCTGCTTGCAGAGATTGCTGAAAGTCTGATACTTCGTGAAAGCCAACTCTTTTTCAATAGCGGCCAGCAAAGTTTGATCCGCAGCATCTTCCGTAAACGCCACCGAGAAATTCGCCTTATTTTTTGCCCACAGTGCCATAGGGTTCAAGCCTTAATGCGTTACTTTATCGTGGCTAGCTGAGCCTCAGCATAAATAAACTGTCCCAAAGCATTAGCTTTCCGGGAAGGCTGAGCCAAGTGAGCCTTAAGATTGGCGTCTTTAAGCAAAGGTTGCAAAACCTCCCAGAAAAACTCGCCGCCCCCGCCAGTCAGAACCACATCCGTCACACGTTCCGGCAGCCACTGCACCAAACGTTCGGACAGTTCGTTAGCGAAAGCCTCCCGCAAATCCTTAATAATCGGATCTAAATTAGTCGGCTTAGTCGCTCCTCTGGGACGGTAAAAACGCTGGCCCTCGGGTTTATTCACCGCTTCCAGTAAAGACAGCGATTGAGGGTCTGCTCCCGGAATCTTTGAGGCAACTTGTTCGTAGAACTTGTTCATTGCGAAGGAATCGCTCTTAGAAGCCGCCCGGGCGAACCGGAAACGATCGACCATTAACAAATCGGTAGTTTGGTGTCCGATATCAACAACAGCCACCGACAGTTCGGGCAACTCCGGCGTAAACTCCTTGTTATCTTGAGCCTCACACCAAATTAGGCTGCCGAACCCTTCCGGCATCACCCAAACGTGACTGATGTTAATATCCACACGCTCGCCCCGGTACACCACAACGTGGGGAGAGCGCAGTTGGCTGATAATCTCTTCCTTTTCCTTCTCAAACTGATCCTGCGAATAAAACGGCAAACCCAGCACAACTGCTACTTCGCCCTTCATCTGGAAATATCCAGCACAGGAAAAGACCTTAACCAAAGCATCTACTACTTTCGACTGGTCGGCGCCACCGAGATTAGCGCCAAAATCTGCCGCCAGTTGACCGATCGCGTACCCCTTGCCCTGGTACTCCAGCCACATATCCAACAGAGGGTCTGTTGCTTTCGACTCAAAGCTGCCACCCCGCACCTTTTCCACGGGCATAGTAGCCACGTTGGCAGGGATGAAAACAACGCTACTCGGGTTGCGACTCACGCAAGCTTTAGTTGCCGTCCGACCCAAATCAGCACTAATAATCGATTTGTTGTTAGAAGCGACTTTAGTCTGCTGGGTCAGCATAGCCGAATTAGGAACAAGCTGTCTAGTTGTCATTGAAATGTGTTACCTCACTGAGCCTCACCATTATCATGCCTTATCCCTTGACACTGCCACGCTTAAAGACAGTGGGTTTTGCGGCGATTCTTCTAACTCTACCTAGATCGGTATCGAAATCAGCACCAAACATTATATTCGGGACGATCGCCCTTACCCTAACTAACCTAACTTTTTCTGGAGCGATCGTGATCGAAGCTCTGTTGCCTGAGAGTGCATTGTTAAGTTAAATTTAGTTAAGATTCTGAGTGTAAACATTTGTCGCACTTCTCCGACATCGCGATCTTACCCGATCTGTCCCCAATTCAAGGCATCCGCATTTATGAAAATTTCTTGGCGAACTATACTACTTTGGACTTTACCCGCCTTAGTCATCGGCTTTTTCTTGTGGCAGGGGGCCTTTGCCCCATCCCCCGCAGAAATGAGCAAGAACACCGCCAGCACCCGCCTGAGCTACGGTCGATTCTTAGATTACTTAAACGCCGGTCGAGTGACCAGCGTTGACCTTTACGACGGAGGTCGGACGGCTATTGTCCTAGCAGTCGATCCCGAACTGGACAATCACGAGCAGCGGTGGCGGGTTGACTTGCCCTCAAATGCCCCGGAACTGGTTTCTAGGCTCAGAGACTCCAAAATCAGCTTCGACACTCACCCACTACGCAATGACGGTGCTGTCTGGGGACTTTTAGGCAATCTAGTATTTCCCCTCTTGTTAGTAGGAGGCCTGTTTTTCCTCTTCCGCCGCGGTGGCAACGTTCCCGGCGGCCCGGGCCAAGCCATGAATTTTGGCAAATCCAAAGCTCGCTTTCAAATGGAAGCTAAAACAGGCGTACTGTTCGACGACGTAGCAGGCGTTGAGGAAGCCAAAGAAGAACTACAAGAAGTAGTGACATTCCTCAAAAAACCCGAACGCTTCACCGCAGTCGGGGCGAAGATTCCCAAAGGCGTGCTGCTAGTTGGCCCTCCCGGAACCGGTAAAACCTTGCTGGCAAAAGCGATCGCAGGCGAAGCCGGCGTGCCTTTCTTCAGCATCTCCGGTTCGGAATTTGTCGAAATGTTCGTCGGTGTCGGCGCTTCCCGCGTTCGGGACTTGTTCAAGAAAGCTAAAGAAAATGCTCCTTGCATCATCTTCATCGATGAAATCGATGCAGTCGGTCGCCAGCGCGGCGCCGGTATCGGCGGCGGTAACGACGAACGGGAACAAACCCTGAACCAGTTGCTGACCGAAATGGACGGTTTTGAGGGCAATACTGGCATTATCATCATTGCTGCCACCAACCGCCCCGACGTGCTCGATTCAGCGCTGCTGCGTCCAGGACGTTTTGACCGCCAAGTTAGCGTAGATACGCCGGATATCAAAGGCCGCTTGGAAATTTTGGAAGTTCACGCGCGCAACAAGAAGCTGTCTGCGGAGATTTCTTTGGACGCCATCGCCCGCCGCACTCCTGGTTTTACCGGCGCTGATTTGGCTAACTTGCTCAACGAAGCGGCTATTTTAACCGCCCGCCGCCGCAAAGAAGCGATTACGATGCTCGAAGTTGACGATGCAGTCGATCGCGTGGTAGCAGGTATGGAAGGCACTCCTTTGGTGGACAGCAAGAGCAAGCGCTTGATTGCTTACCACGAAATCGGCCACGCGATCGTCGGTACAATCATTCAAGCCCACGATCCAGTTCAAAAAGTTACCTTAGTTCCTCGCGGACAGGCCCGCGGCTTGACTTGGTTCATGCCCAGCGAAGACCAAGGTTTGATTTCTCGATCGCAAATTTTAGCCCGGATTAGCGGTGCTTTAGGTGGCCGCGCAGCCGAAGAAGTAGTTTTCGGCGATGCCGAAGTAACCACCGGTGCCGGCAACGACTTGCAGCAAGTCAGCGGCATGGCGCGGCAAATGGTGACTCGCTATGGGATGTCTACCTTGGGCCCGATCGCCCTGGAAGCTCAACAAAGCGAAATTTTCCTCGGCCGCGACTACACAGCGCGATCGGAATATTCCGAAGAAATAGCCTCTCGGATTGACGGACAAGTTCGATCGATTGTCGATCATTGCTACGACGACGCCCGCCGAATTATTCGCGAAAATCGCACCGTGATTGATCGCTTAGTCGATTTGTTGATCGAAAAAGAAACCATCGACGGCGAAGAGTTGCGCCTCATCGTCTCTGAATACACTTTTGTTCCTGAAAAAGAACAATACGTTCCTCAGCTTTAAGACTTGTTTAAAAATTAGGGACACGGCCTTGCTGTGTCTTTAAAAAGTAGGGACGCAACACTATTTCCACGTCCCTACTTTTTTATTATTAAACTGTCAATAATATTAAACCGCCCCTAAACGCCAATTAACGCAGATGAATACTACATTGGCCCTAGATACTAAGAATTCGTCATTTTTTTTTATAGCAACTTTGATTTTTGTTTCCATCAATACTTTGAGCGCCCGCGCTGAAAAATTAAGATGTTTTGTAGATATTTGCATCGACCCCAGCAGCGTTGAATTAAGTAAATCCGATATTCCCGGTGCTCCCTCTTATCCCGTCAGAATTATTCTAGGAACTCAACAGTTTAGTAACGAGAAATTGTTGGCGCAAATGGAAGTTAACTGCCAGCAGCGACAGTTTAGAACTGTCAGAGTTAGCGAAGATGGCGAAAATTGGTCGAATTTCGATCCGAGATGGACTTTAGTCGATCACAACTCATCTTTGTCTCGGCTGGTTGACTATACTTGTAAATTGGCGATCGCAGAACAAGAGAATAAATAAGTAGACCAAGAAAAAAAACAGATCACCTATATCTTCAACCCTGGGCTTGCGGGTGCAAGTCTGACAAGCAGCGCTTGAAACCGCCGAATGTTAATATTAAATTCAATCTAAAATCTAAAATCTAAAATCTAAAATCGGATGACAAACCCCACCGAATATCGGCAAAGACGCGAACAGTTAATGGCAAAAATTGGCAGCGGGACGGCGATATTTCGCAGCGCCCCCGCTGCCGTCATGCACAACGATGTAGAATACGCATACAGACAAGATAGCGATTTTTTCTACTTGACCGGTTTCAACGAAGCTGCGGCGGTAGCAGTGCTCGCGCCACACCACGAAGAACACAAATTTGTTTTGTTTGTGCAGCCAAAAGACTTAGAAAAAGAAACTTGGCATGGTTATCGCGCCGGAGTAGAAGGGGCTAAAGAACTTTACGGTGCCGATGAAGCTTTCCCCATTGCGGAACTTGCGGAAAAACTGCCGAAATATTTAGAAAAAGCCGATCGCATATACTATCACTTCGGGCGCGATCGTAGTTTCGACCAAACAGTCCTCAATCACTGGCAGCGCTTGATGGCAACCTACCCGAAACGCGGTACAGGCCCCACAGCAATCGAAGATTCCAACATCATTTTACACCCGATGCGGCTGGTGAAAAGCGAAACTGAATTAGCATTAATGCGAAAAGCGGCTAATATTTCAGTTGCAGCGCACAACCGCGCCCAAGAATTCGCCAAACCGGGCAGGTACGAATATGAAATTCAAGCTGAAATAGAACATACTTTTGGCTTAAATGGCTGCACTCCGGCTTACCCTTCAATTGTTGCATCCGGTTACAATTCCTGCGTCCTCCACTACATCGAAAACAACCGGCAAATGCAGGAAAACGATTTATTGCTAATAGATGCCGGTTGTGCTTGCGGGTACTACAACGCCGATATTACTCGCACCTTTCCTGTTAGCGGCAAATTTACAGCCGAACAACAGATAATTTATGACTTAGTGTTGCAAGCACAATTGCAGGCAATTAGTCAAATATATCCAGGAAATCCTTACAGCAAAATTCACGAAACGGCAGTGTGCGTTTTGGTGGAAGGTTTAATGGATTTAAAACTTTTGGTGGGGGACATTGAAGAGATAATTAAAGAAGAGAAATACAAGCCATTTTATATGCACCGCACTGGTCATTGGCTGGGACTGGATGTGCACGATGTCGGCGTTTATCAGTACGGCGAAAATCCGCAAGTTTTGCAGGCCGGACAAGTGCTGACGGTGGAACCGGGGATTTATATTTCTCCTTATATTAAACCGGTTGAAGGACAGCCGGAGGTTCCTGAAAAATGGCGCGGTATTGGCGTGAGAATTGAAGATGATGTTTTGGTGACATTTGACAGCCATGAAGTCTTGACGGCGGGAGTTCCTAAATGAAGGAAGGAGGCTTTCGGCCCAAGTCTAGAAAGATGGACTAATTAAGTTGGCAGTGTAGGCTTGAGCTTTGTTAGTATTGAGTTGAAACAGCTCAAGTCCGCAACTGCAAAACCTAGAGCAATTATGTGTATTGATCTTACAGGGATCGATCGACCTCTCGAAACCTGCGAAGCATTAGTAGCAGAGCAAAAAACAAAAATTCGGCAACTTGAAGAGGATTTGCAGCAGCAGAGAGAATTGTGCCAGAAATTAGAAGCACAACTCAAAGCAGTCGAGAATGCTGGTTTTTCGGGTTCCGTAACTGAATTGGATAGCACCGAGGACGATCGCCTTCGGTTAATCGCATCTCTGGAAAAAAGCCAGGAAATGTACCGAATTCTCATCAAACATTATCCAAATGGCTCGGTGTTGTTGTTCGATCGCGATTTGCGCTATACTCTGGTTGACGGTCAAGGTTTGGCAGCAGTTGGTTTGTCTAAAGAACTGTTGGAAGGCAAAACCTTGTGGGAAGTATCCCCACCTGAAGATTGGCAACTTTTTGAGACTAAATATCGTGCCGCTTTGGCGGGAAAAGAGAATACTTTTGAATATAAATACGGAAATCGCGTTTATTCAATAACAGTTGCTCCCGTCGAAAATGACCGGGAAGAAATTTTTGCAGGAATGCTCGTTACTCAAGATATTACCGAAAAAAAACAGGCAGAAATAGCGCTGGAAGAAATCAAAAATCAGCTAGAAATTAAATATCAAAAGCGCACTGAAGACTTGAAAACAGCAAACGATCAATTGCAGAAAGAAATTCTCTCTCGCTGGCGCGCCGAAAAAGCTCTGCGGGAAAGCCAGGAACAGCTAGAATTGTTTTTCTCTCAATCTTTAGATGGTTTTTTCTTTATGATGCTGGACGAACCAGTGCACTGGGACGATACAGTTGACAAAGAAAAAGTCTTGGATTACATATTTGCTAACGGGCGGGTAACGAAAGCAAATGATGCTTTGATAGCTCAATATGCAGGTACTAGGGAAGAGTTTATTGGTCGGACGCTTTACTCTTTCTTGTCGCACGACTTGACTGGTAGCAGAGAGATAATCAGGCAATTTTTTGAGGCTGGCAGAATTCACATCGAAAATGAGAATCGCAAGTTTGACGGGGTTCCAGTTTGGGTGGAAGGCGACTATATTTGCATTTACGATTCCCACGGCAGAATCCTCGGGTATTTTGGCGTGCAGCGCGATATTAGCGATCGCAAAAAAGCAGAAGCAACCCTCAGAGATAGCGAAGAACGCTTTCGGGCAACCGTTGAACAAGCGGCAGTCGGCATTACCCACCCTGACGAAACAGGCCGCTATTTGCGAGTCAATCAAAAATTCTGCGAGATAGTGGGATATACTGCGAGCGAACTGCTGTTGCGAACTTGGATGGACGTTACTTACCCAGAAGATATAGATGCAGATTTAAAACAAAACAAGAAATTATTTGCCGGGGAAATTGACAGTTTTAAAATGGAAAAACGCTTGCTGCACAAAGACGGCCATGTAGTTTGGGTAAATATTACAGTATCGCTAATCAAAGAACCGCTGAGTGGGGCAATTTATAATGTAGTAGTGACAGAAGATATTAGCGATCGCAAAAAAACCGAAGCAGCGCTGAAAGAAAGCGAAGAAAGGTTCCGACAGCTAGCAGAAAACATTGAAAGCGTGTTTTGGATGGTAAACGTTCAACCCCAGGAAATTATTTATATCAGTCCGGGTTACGAAAAAATTTGGGGCAGAAGCTGCGCTGATTTGTATGCTAACGGGCGCTTTTTTGCAGATTCCCTCCATCCAGAAGATCGCGAGCGGGTTATTGCTAATTTAACTAGAAAAATTGAGTATGAAGGTGAGATAGAATATCGAATTGTCAGGCCAGACGGCAAAACCTGCTGGATTCGTGATCGGGCTTTTCCGATTAAAAATCAATCTGGTAAAGTTTACCGGATCGTGGGCCTTGCAGTAGATATTACCGCACGCAAACAGGCAGAAAAAAACATCCGCGAAAGTGAAGAACGCTTCCGCCAACTAGCAGAAAATATCCAAGATTCCGTCTGGCTAATGTCTGCGGATCTCACCGATTTATTGTATCTGAGTCCCGCTTACGAACAAATCTGGGGGCGCAGTCGCGAAGAACTCTATGCTGATCCCTTAAAAATGATGGAGTGGGTGCATCCAGAAGATAAACTCCTGTTGGAAGAGGGAATGGGGCGAGTGTTGCAGGGCGAGTTTACCAATACCGAATATCGGATTTTTCTGCCAGACGGCACAATTCGCTGGGTGTGCGATCGAGCTTTTCCCATTTACGACGAATCGGGCCAAATTTACCGCATCGCGGGTATTTGCGAAAATATCAGCGATCGCAAATTTACCGAGGCCCGCATCCAAGCAGCACTCCGCGAAAAAGAAGTATTGCTCAAAGAAATTCACCACCGAGTCAAAAATAATATGCAGATAATTTCTAGCCTGCTGCAACTTCAAGCTCAATACATTGAAGACGAACCGACGCTAGCTTTATTTGAAGAAAGCCAGACCCGCATCCATTCAATGGCTCTGATTCACGAGCAACTTTATCAATCCGAAAATCTCGATCAGATCGCCCTGTCCCCCTACGTCGAAAATTTGGTGGCTAATCTGTATCAATCTTTTGGTTGTGGCAACACTTCCATCCAATTTAACCTCAAAGTTGACCCCATTTATTTAAACATAGAAACAGCAATTCCGTGTGGCTTAATTATTAACGAACTGGTTTCTAACTCTTTAAAATATGCCTTTGTCTCAAGTTTAGAGGGTGAAATAGCAATTAATTTCCATGAAATAAATTTCCACCAATTTCATTTAACTATTCAAGATAACGGTCGCGGATTTCCGGCGGATTTTGACGTGGAAAATACTGAAACATTAGGATTGCGATTAGTGAGAATGTTGGCTTACCAATTAGAGGCGAGTATTGCCATTGACAGTCAGCGTGGAACCTGCTACAATCTGATTTTCCAAGAGTTAAATTATCGGCAGCGTATTTAACGAAAAATGAACCCTATACAAATTTTAGTTGTAGAAGACGAAGTTATTGTAGCCCAAGACATAGCAGGTCGATTAAAAAAACTGGGATATGTAGTAACAGCTACAGTTTCTTCAGGAGAAGAAGCAATTCAAAAAGCTATAGAAAAGCCGCCAGATTTAGTATTGATGGACATCGTGCTTAAAGGTGACATGGACGGCGTAACAGCGGCAGAAAAAATCAGAACCCATAGGAATGTGCCGACTGTATTTCTAACAGCTTATGCCGATGATAAAACGCTGCAAAGAGCGAAACTTACAGATCCATTCGGTTATATTATCAAACCCTTTCAACAAAATGATTTGCGGGTGGCGATCGAGATTGCCATGCACAGACACGAAATCGAAACCAAGATGCGAGAATCTCTCAAAGCCGCGGAAGCAGCCAGAGAGTCGGTGGAAGAAAAATCGCACCGCCAAAACCAGTATATTTCAATGGCCGCTCACGAATTGCGGAACCCGCTCAACGCGATTTTAATTTCTGCGGAACTTCTGGATCTCGATCGAACTCGCAGCAGTGACGAATCCCAAGTTAGAACCCTGCGGCTGGTGCACTCAGCTACCCAGAAGATGAACCAGCTAATCGACGATATGCTGTTCATGGGTCGAGCAGAATCAGGCCAACTCAAATGCAATCCATTACCGATAAATTTAGTCGAATTTTGTCAAGACTTGCTCGCTCAATTGCAGTTAGGAAATGAAGCCAAGCACAAACTAACATTAATCCCGTCAGATGTTACCAGCGCGATGTTAGATCAACAATTGCTGCACGGCATCATTTCTAACTTAATCGTCAACGCCATCAAATATTCTCCCAACGGCGGGCAAGTCACCTTGGAATTGGAATGCCGTCGAGCAAGCGAAGGAGACAAAGAAGCTATTTTCGGCTTGTGTCCTCAGTGTTTGTTTCCCAATTCCCAATTTACAAATATTAACTCCCCTTTACTAATTCTGCGTATCCGAGACGAAGGTATGGGTATCCCAGAAACTGAAGTAGGGAAAATATTTGAAATGTTTTACCGCTGCAAAAATACGGTAAAGATTAAAGGTAACGGTTTGGGATTAACAATTGTTAAAAAAGCTGTGGAATTGCAAGGAGGGGCGATCGCCTGCGAAAGCAAAATGGGCATCGGTACAACCTTCACAGTCGCGCTTCCTTACGTAGCACTTTCCTGTAAGACTCAACGGCAAACAACTTAAATACCACTACAAACACTAATCAAAGTGTTGCAAAATCCACTCCACCGCTGCGGCTAAATTTGCTGCAATAAAATCCGGTTTAGTATGGTGCTGATACTCCCCACTCAACACACTTTCTCCGTAACCAGTCTGCACCAAAATACCAGTACAGCCTGCATTGTGAGCCATATCAACATCAGTCGCTTTATCCCCGACCATAAAACTATTTCGCAAATCTAAATCCTGTTCCCAAGCCGCCGCTACCAACATCCCTGTATTTGGTTTTCGCCACGTTGTATATCGCGTGAATTCTGGGTTGGTTCCGCCTTCGGCTGCGCTTAAATAAGGACAGTAATAAAGAGCATCTAACTTGGCTCCTGCTTCCTTTTCTAATAACTGACACAGGCGTTTGTGCAAAGCTTCTACGTGGCTAACCGGATAATAACCCCTCGCCGGGCCGGATTGATTGGAAACCAAACAGCAAAATATTTGTTTGTCATTTAAACGGCGTACAGCTTGGGCTACGCCGGGGATTAAATGCAAATCTTCTACTTTGTGGATGTAGCCCGCTTCGATATTGAGAACGCCATCTCTGTCAAGAAATACTGCTCGTTTCATTGTTGTATTGTTTTTTATATAATATAAAACTCGGTGGCATACGATTATTTGGGGGTAGGGACACGGCACTTGCGTGTCCTCATCCTTATTCTAAAATAGATTGTTTTCCCAGCCATTCGCGGAAACTATTATGATACAAACTATAGCAAATTTCTCCTCCAATTTCTTGTTTATTTAAGAACTCGATCCAATTGTCTAACACTTTTTCAACATCGTATTCATCCTCATCAATTATATTGGATATCGCACTTACAGATAAACTTGCTGTTGATTGTACCAAAACATTCAGCACAGACAACTCGATCGCTAATAAAGCATCACCTCTCATCCGCAGCCAGTGGTTTTGATAATACGCTGCTAAACCGGGAGGAAGTTCAGAGACAAGTGAGGACTCCCCCAGATTAGCATCGGGGTGTGAATTCTCGTTAATGGCAGGTAACATCTGACTCAGATACATAAAATTGTTTTCGCTGAGAGTTGCGAGTTGTTGGGCGAATTCGGGTGCAGTTAAATCTGGTGCGGTTGATAGGTATTGCTGAATGTAGTTCAGGGCATCCTCCCGATTTTGGGCGGGATAATCTCTTAAATCGAGGGTTTGAGAGGGCGTTTCAATTAACAAACCGGATTTCTCTCTCAAAAACGGGCGGCGGGCGAGGATAAAATAAGTACGATCGCCCAAATATCTCGGCAGATAAAACAGATTTGAGCTGGGAGGCTGACTCGTGCGGGCGATCGCGTCTACAGAATCAATGACTATTATCAACTTTTGGCGATCGTTTAATTTATCGCTAATTTGCTGAAGCAACAAAGACAGAAACCAACTCCCATCATCGGATTCGAGATTTTGAAGTTGAGATTTTAGCTTGAGGATTTCGGATGTTTCCCCATTGGCGGCAAGGTATTTGTCAATCAGTTGAGTGCAGACAGAAGCGAGAAAATCTTCAGCTCGATTTTTGCCCTCAACTGCAGCGTTGTAATAGATACTGCGAGGATGGGCCCTGACATATTGGGCGAGGATGGAACTTTTGCCGCAGCCGGGTGTGCCGACTATTGTGAAATAACCGCGGCTGTGGGAGTCCAGAAAGTTGGACATGGCAGAAAAAACAAACTTGCGCCCTGCAAAATTCTCGGTTTTTTCTCGCAGGAGTTGCTGAAATTCTTTTGGGTAAGAATCGGTAGAGATGGGAGTTGAGAGAGGTGATGAATTCATGTTAGTTCCTCCATCCCTTCTAGCTGCAGGAAATATACGCGCCCGGATTTGTCGCCGGCCACAATTGTCACTCCATCGGCTGCCACATCGCAACAGGCTATCGGGCTTTCACCCGTGAAACTAGCAATGACATTTCCACTCGACAAATCCCAGACTTTGAGAGTATTGTCATCTGAACCATAAATTACCCTCTTGCCATCAGCAGTGACGGCTACTCTACGTACCGAGTCGCTGTGCTCTTTGAAAGTAAACTGTTCCTCTCCAATTGTTAAATCCCAGACTTTGATTGTGTTGTCCAATGAACTAAAAATCACCCGCTTGCCATCCGCAGTGGCGACTACTGCTGATGGCAAGCTGCTGTGACCTGTGAAAGTAAACTGTTCCTTTCGAGTTGTTAAATCCAAGACTTTGATGGTCTTGTCTCGTGAGTAAAAAATCGCCTGCTTACCATTAGCAGTGCCGAATACTGTATTATATCCCGACCATAAGGCCAAGGACTCTGAAACTATGAAGGAGGATACATAAAATTTAAATCTATGGCATAATCCCTCTACCCAATTTCTGTAAAAGTGAAGATATTGAATAGTAAATAGTTCCTTTTGAGTTGTTAAATTCCAAACTTTGATGGTGTTGTCATCCGAAGCAGAAATGGCCCGGTTGCCCTCAGAAGTGATGGCTACTGCTTTTACACAACGGCTGTGACCTTCGAGAGAAAACAGTTCTTTTCCAGTTGTTAAATCCCAGATTTTAAGGGTATTATCATCCGCAGCAGAAATTGCTCGCTTGCCATCAGCAGTGACGGCTACTGCGTTTACCGATTTGCTGTGATCTTTGTGAAGAAACACTTCTTCTCTAGTGGTTAAATCCCAGACTTTAAGGGTGTTGTCATCCGAAGCAGAAATTGCTCGCTTGCCATCAGCAGTGACGACTACTGCTTTTACATAACGGCTGTGACCTTCGAGAGAAAACAGTTCTTGTTCAGTTGTGAAATCCCAGATTTTAAGGGTATTATCATCCGCAACAAAAATCGCCCGCTTGCCATCAGCAGTGACAGCTACTCTATTTCTTACCAAACCGCCGTGACCTTTGAGAGAAAACAGTTCTTTTCCAGTTGTTAAATCCCAGAATTTAGGGGGGTTATAATCCTGATCATAAGTTACCACATCAGAAGTTACCACTTCAAAGTCACCATTGAGGTAGATGTCATTTTTGAGTTTGACCAAAACTATTTCGTCAGATGAACGAGAAATCGCCTGCTTTCCATCAGCAGTGACGGCTACTACATTTACCGATCGCCTGTGACCAGTAAGAGTAAACTTTTCCTTTCGAGTTGTTAAATCCCAAACTTTGAGGGTTTCGTCATCTGAACCGGAAATTACGATTTTGCCATCAGCAGTGACGGCTACTGCATTTACCGAGTTGCTGTGACCAGTAAGAGTAAACTGTTCCTCTCCAGTTGTTAAATCCCAAACTTTGAGGGTGTTGTCATCTGAACCGGAAATTACGATTTTGCCATCAGCAGTGACGGCTACTGCATTTACCGAGTTGCTGTGACCAGTAAGAGTAAACTGTTCCTCTCCAGTTGTTAAATCCCAAACTTTGAGGGTGTTGTCATCTGAACAAGAAATCGCCCGCTTGCCATCAGCAGTGACGGCTACTGCATTTACCGAGTTGGTGTGACCTTTAAGTGTGCGAATCAGTCCCCTGCCAGGGGGAGTGAAACAGGGTGTCAAAGGACGAAACCAAGGTGTTGCTTTGCACTGCTTTGCTACCTCCAACATTGCCTGAATTTGTGGTGTTGTCGAGTGTACCAAGCGCCCCCACAATTGCTCCGCCAGTTGGGTTTTATCTCGCTCCAAAATATCGGCTGACATCCACAGTAAAGCTTGAATCAAGTTCAGGGCTTTCGCTTTTTGTGGATCGTACTCTGGGTGAGTTAATGCTTCTGAATCGTCAACCAAATCGAAATCATCAATAAGTGCCTGCACCCCAAACTCAGGATGCTGAATCTTTGCCATCAGAAAGTTAAAATCAGTCAGCCTTTGATAATACTTTTCTAACTTTCCTAGCTTTACCAAATTTTGCAGTGAGTAGCCCAGATAAGCAGTTTGAAATGCAGGAGTTTTCGAGACTAATTTGTCGGCAGATTCCTCCATGTCACGCCATCTCCCTTTCAAAGTATTCAAAAATCCGCTGATTCACGTCTTGAAATAGCTTCCGTTTTGAATCCATCTTCCGTTTAGCTTTCAGAAAGTCAAGGAAACTAGCATGATAGATGCTGTAGCAGATTTCTCCATCTACATTCGGCTGTTTCAAATACTCCACCCACTCATCTAAAACCGCTTCTACGTCGCATTTATCTTCCTTAGCAATTCCAGCAATCATCTCGCAGTCAATCGGCGTGCCAATCTCTAACAAAATATACAAGACAATCTCCATCAATTGCCCAGGCTTATCTTCCAGCCCCATCCGCACCCAGTGGTTTTGATAATACTCTTGCAGGCCGTCTGGCAATTGCTTTAAACTTAAGTCATTGTAATCGCCCTTAGCAATTGCTGGCAAAACATAGCGCAAATACATAAAATTATTTTCGCTTTTATTTGCCAATTGTTCTACAAAACTTGCATCGAAAATGCCCCGCTCTTGAATCCACTTTCTCAGTCCATCCTTATAGTCAGACTCGGCATTTAGAACAAATAGAATATACTCTTTGATATCATCTTGATTAAAATTGACATACTGGTCATCTCTCAAATCTAATTCTTTGACCGCAACTCCCGGAGATACAGACAGTCGCTTTTTACCGAGGTGATAAGGTCGCCTAGTCAGCAGGAAATAAACGTTATCTGGCAGAGTTGTCGGTAAATGTAAAAGATTTTCTCCCGGTTCTTGTTCGACTTCATCCAGTGCATCAACTGCAATTACCAAACGTTCGCCAGCAGGGAGTTTTCCCGCCACCTTTGCCAGTAACGTCGGTAAATCCGCATCTGCTGAATTTTGCAATTCATAGCGGTGAATTAATTGCTGGCGAATGCTCTTCAAAAACAATTCTGGTCTGTTGCGGCCTTCGACGAGAATATTGAAATAGCAGGGATATTTATGTTCGGAGACGTATTTGGCAACAATGGAACTTTTGCCCATTCCCGCATCCCCGATAATTGTAAAATAACCGCAAAGATTTTCCTTGATAAAGTCCTGAAAAGCCTTAAAAACAAATTGGCGGCCGCAAAAGGTTTTAATTTTTTCTGCTATAAGTGATTCAAACTCTGGCGGCAGCGAATTGTCGGCATTCCAATCTTTTGGGTCAACAATATCTGTGGCTTCTATTCCTAATGCTTTAGCTATGTTGGTAACTTGCCATCTTTCTACACCATTAGGACATGGTTTTGTACCGAGTAAGCGCTTAATTGTGTCCTCGGAAATATTAGTTTTATCAGCTAGTTTTTTTATCGTCAATCCAGCTTCTTGGTATGATTCTCTGAGCTTACTTTTTCCAGTTGCACTCGATTGAACTTTATCGCATTCGCGCATAGTAGGTTTTTAGGTATGGTTGTTAGTTTTTCAGTTAATTCGATAATTCGATAATCCGACAGTCCGACAGTCTCACAGTCCGACAGTCCGACAGTCCGACAGTCCGACAGGGAATGAATTCCCTGTCTCATAGCGAAAGTCCTCTTAAGAGGACTAAAAATTAGTATTTTAGTCGGTTTTAACCGACTTTTGCTATTAGCCAGGGAATTCATTCCCTGGCGGGTTTCAGGGGAATGAAACAGCATTGGGGCTAGCGGGAGCGAGATTTCATGATTATTCATCCGTAACTCCGATCGCACTCACATTCTATATTTAATTACTTCTGTCTGTCTAGGGCAGATAGGTTTTAATCTCCTGCCCTATCTGCCCCAAAAATTAGGGCATATCGCAAATTAAAACTCGCCCTATCTGCCCTAGACTCTCGCTGTTTGCTTCGGTAGAGTAATTGTAGAAACAAAAACTTATCAGTATTTAGGAAAGGAAACAGTTATGAATTTTAACTTATTCGGAAACTCGCAACCTGATGAAGATTATAGCGACATTGCAGAAGAAATACTGGAAGAATTGCTGCGACAAGTTCGCCAAAGCTACAATGTCGCCCTTACCGTCATCGGTACATCGGCAATTCTTGCTTTCGTAGGTGTGGGACTTGTTTATGCTAATAAAGTTCAGGAAGGTGCTGTCACTACTGCCGCCGGAGGAGTAACAACTGTTGCGGCCACTCGGTTTGCCAACCAAAAGAAGAAGGAATTACAGCAGATGATGGAGCTTGTTGAAAAACGAAGAGCGAAAGAGGAATTACGGAAAATGATTCCTCGTCCCCAGGCTATGCCTCCTGTGAAGCCCCGATAAGCGAGGCAGAGCCTCTAGATATGGGTTCCCAGGCAGAGCCTGGGAACCAGCTAAATTGTAGGGACACGGCAGTGCCGTGTCCTGACTTAGATATCCTAGCTCTTAGCCGCCCCAAACCTTCTTTAAAACCTCTTGAGGAGAGATGTCTGCCATTTTGCCAGTAGGAGATTTAATGCCCAAAAATCGATCGCTCTTTGGCAACAATTTCGCCGGTTCAGTCGGGCCAAACAAAGCTATTGTATAAGTTTGAACCGCCACAGCTAAGTGCATCGGCGCACTGTCAGTACATATCATCAAATTAGCAGCAGCAATAGTGGCAGCCAACTTACCGACATCATCCGGCGAGATAACTTTTACATTTGGACATAACTCGACTAACTTTGTTACGAATTCTGCATCTTCTGGGCCTTTCACAACAACAACGGGCAAATTCGGCTGCCGCTGCTGACAATCTTCAATTATTTGCTTCCAGTTGTCTGTAGGGTAAATTTTGTCAATACCTTTAGACACAGCTAATTGACTCGAACCGCCGTGAATTAGAATGTAACCGCTTTCTTTTACGCCCAACCGCTGCTGTTCGGCTTCCGCCCACTGAATGTCCTGTTTAGGTACATTAATTGCCAGTGGCGGACAAGGATTTGTAATGTTGAATCCTTGCAGCAAATCGTGGTACATTGAAGCCGCGTACTGTTCAGTTTTCAGGGGTATCGCAGCGGTGAGAAATCGAGCGCCGTTGGTTCCCGAATAGCCAACTCTCTGCGGAATGCCGGTCAGCCACAGCAGCAGCCCCACAGTCCACCGCTGGCCGAGGGAAATAACTGCTTCGTATTCGCGATCGCGAATTACGCCCAGTAAATTGCCCAAATCTGCCATAGCGTTGCGGTCTTTGAAATTGTACGTCAAGACTTCTTTGACGGATTTGCAGACTCGGTAAGCGCCCTTTGCCCTCGGTTCCACGATGACATCAATTTGCGCCTCTGGATAAGACTGCTTGAGGTCATCGAGGGTGGGGAAAAATAAAATTTGGTCGCCAATCCCGCCTGGGACAAGTGCTAGTATTCGCATCATAAACGATCGGCTATTATCTATCGAGGTAGCTCTCAGCGATCGGTTTTCAGATATCAGCTTATAGTATTTTTAGAGTTTAAAAGCTACTGGCTGACAGCTAAACAACTGACCCAAAAGTACAGGACGCTCTTAATATATACCTAGTTGGGTGAAGAAGGGTTAGTTAATGCACTTATTAATTCCTGCGGCGGGTTCGGGGCGACGGATGGGGAGTCAGCGGAACAAACTGCTGCTGACTTTGCTGGGAAAACCTTTGCTGAGTTGGACTTTGGCTGCGGCTGAAGCTTCGCAGCACATTAGCTGGATTGGCATCATGGGCCAGCCAGACGATTTTCCTGATTTTAAAGCAATTCTGAGCGATTTATCTTTGGTTAAACCCGTGGAACTGATTCAAGGTGGCGCCACCAGGCAAGAGTCAGTTTACAACGGTTTGCAGGCTTTGCCGCCGAATGCCGATCGAGTGTTGATTCACGACGGCGCGAGGTGTTTGGCAACTGCTGAATTGTTCGATCGATCTGCCGAGGCTCTCTTGAGCTGTCCGGGCTTGATTGTCGCCGTTCCGGTCAAGGATACGATTAAGGTCGTAGATGAGCGTCGGATCGTGCGAGACACCCCAGACAGAAGCAATTTGTGGGCGGCCCAGACTCCCCAAGGATTTGAAGTGAAATTGTTAAAGCAGTGTCACGAAGAAGGGCGACAAAAAGGTTGGGAAGTTACAGACGATGCGGCTTTGTTTGAAAAATGCGGTTTACCAGTGCAAATTGTGGAGGGAGAAGAGACGAATTTGAAAGTCACAACGCCCGTAGATTTAGCGCTAGCGGAATTTATTTTGCGGCAAAGATACGGGGAATAATTTTGAATTGTGTAAAGGGGAATGCGACTCAGCTATGTTGTCGTCATTAGGATAAAGTCTGTAATACAAGTGGAGCAGGAAAGGAATGCAATATATGGGTAAATGGCGGATGACAGAGATGGAACTGTGGGATAGTGATTACTTGGACATGGAGGTTGAAGCGTATATCGAGATTGAGCCTACGGGTTCAGGAGAATTTCAATTCGGTTTAGTATCAGGTCAAATTGACGGCGAAGTCGTAAAAGAGGGAAAGGATCAGCGATTTGAGTTTACAGGGGACGGTAATGATGAGAACGATCCTGCATCTGGTAGCGGTTGGCTCAAATTAAGGGATAAAAATTCGGTAGATGGTCGAGTCAAATTC
The DNA here is from genome assembly GCA_022701275.1 of Microcoleus vaginatus PCC 9802. Lineage (NCBI taxonomy): Bacteria > Bacillati > Cyanobacteriota > Cyanophyceae > Oscillatoriales > Microcoleaceae > Microcoleus > Microcoleus vaginatus. The sequence continues at coordinate 923,487 of CP031740.1, read as the reverse complement.
CACCAAGGCGATAGTTCTAGTCTTGTGGCTAAGCGCATTAGTAGTAAATAAGCGACGCACTTAATGCTTTAAAAGTGACTTTTTGAGCGATTTACTTACTTGTTCCCAGGAAGATCCTGGTAACGCAGATCCGAAGGCTCTGCCTCCAATTTTCCTCTCGCGAGGCAGAGGCTCTAGACATGGGTTCTCAGGCTATTCCTGGGAACCAGTTAAAATTTCTTTGTTAGAAATCTCCTTATATCCTCAGACCCTCTGGCAAGGTGTTGCTGATCAAGTCTGAATCCTACTAGAAACCGAGCTGAACCATGCTTATTCGAGTGTGGACAAATGTTATAGGTAGACCTTTTTCCATCAAAGATGAGGATTTAGCCACTACCTATAGCGTGATTTTAGGTTTTGTCCAAACTCCAAATGCTTCAGCGGTGTAGTGAACAGGAGAAACTTGTCACCATCCAAACCTCTCGTAGACATCCTCAAACCATTTGAGGATACGTGGATGATTGAAAATACTATTGAGCATGGCATTACCCGAAAGATAGAACGATGTGCAGGTTGTTCGGAAAAACCTTCCCGAAAACAACTGTTGATATTTCCCAATAATGCGACTTCTAGAGTTGATAAAATCTTGACTTATTTTTCCTGGTGACAAGTGATGAATATGGAAATCCACCACATATGCAGAATATCCACGCATTGCAGCCATAAAACATAAATCAAACCCATATAAATGAAATCCATCCAGATCCCTAGATGCCCCCAAATTAGCATCTTTGCGTACTAGGATAAAGTTCTCATCCAGTGATTGAACCTTTACGGGAAACCCCCCAGTGTTATTATCGCCATGGGGGTCTTTAAGCCTGAGTGAGAGACATCCGAGGGATTTTCCCCCTGCATTTCCTAACAGTGCCCACTTCGGATCAAGTTTATTCAATTCAGCAATACACTTTTCCAAGTGGGCAAGGTTGTGATTGACCAATACAATATCCTGATGGCAAATGATGATATACCGACCTTTTGCCATGCTCAGAAACTCGTTAATTCCAGAATAGGCATCGGCTGCATTTGTGATGCTATTATCGATATACAAATACTCAGTAATATCGGGATCAAAACCCCCTTTGGCAAAGGACTCTAACATTTGCTGATATAGATCTTTATCAGTTAATAAGGTGCAAATTGAATACCTTGGCAAAACCGTTTCCTTTACCACGGTTCTAAGATCCGTTGCCTTAATATGATGATGCATTTTTACAAGACACCTTGTAGTTGAAAACAGCAAAATTCAGATATGCACCGCAAGAGACTATTTGCCAAAGAGTAGATGCTCCCTCACCTTGTTGAGAGAAGATCCCAGACTAGCTCCCTTTAAGCAGGAGATTTTAGGGAAGCCTAGCTTATATTATATCATAAAAAATCGGTATTAGATTGGACTTTGGACAAATGAAATTGCTCAGCTACCCAAATAGCTGAGTCCAAAAGCAAGTCATCAAGCTCAAGTCAGCAATTTTTACTCGTTCCCAGGCTCTGCCCATTGGTGACAACTTAAGCTGAAGTTCCCCGAAGCGGAGAACTTCAGGCTTGCCTCCAGCTCGATGGTGTAAGGTAATCTGGTCTGGAAGGTGTGAAAGAGAAGCAACATGGGAAAACGACGTACAATCAATCCAGATCATATTCCCGATCGGAATTTACCAGCTCGCCTCAACTGAAGTGATATTACGGGATGTAGCTGATGCGGTTGCTGATGAATTAGAACTCTCTACTGAGCAGATTTCTTTAAAAATGTTGTTTCGCGGATTCTATCACTTTAACCATGCCTATTCTTGTGGCAAGGCGTCCGATCATATTGCCTATCTTACTGCCAGGGAGAACCAGGATTTGAGGAGTGTCAAATATGAGCATAAATCCAGGATCAGACAGCAGTTAAATCGGTCTGCCTATCCCACTTGACATTGGTGACAAATTAGGAAGTTGTCACCAGTGGGCTCTGCCTGGGAACCAGTTAAAGAACAAATAACAATAACCAATAACCAATTAACCACTTAAGAAGGATTAATCGGAAAATCGCCCTCACTATCAACCTCTGCGGCACTTTTAACTAAATCCAAGAAGGCAAACACGGCCGGAATCAACAACCCATCCCTCAAAACAGCCACCCCAATTACCCTTTCAAAATCGGCAGGCAAACTGCAAACTTTCACCGAAGTAGGTATCGGTTCCGCAGCCAAACGGGGAAGAATTGCTGTACCCAAACCTTGCATCACCATACTGACAATAGTTGAATCTTCGCTGAGTTCGTAAGCGATATTTAAGGGAAACCCCGAAGTTGTCAAATATTTTCGCAACGGTACAGAACAAGAATTTTCGGCCGGCTGCAAAATCAACGGATAAGCCGCTAATTCTTTCCAGGTAATCTTAGCGCTTGACAATTTGGCAGTTGGCGGCAGCAACACAACATATTTATCCCGCAAAATTTCTCTAGTTTCAAATTCATCGGAGATGGGAAGAGACACAAAGCCGATGTCTGCTTTGCCCGATCGCAAAGCCTCTTCCACAGCTTGGGTATAATAAACTTCGGTAATGCTAACTGTAATTTTGGGAAAGCAACTGCGAAATTTAGCAATAATACCCGGTAGGATATGAGTTGCGACACTCCGAAAAGTAACTATCCGTACCTGGCCTCCCTGCAAACCTTTTTCTAAATCCGCTTCTTTGACCATCATTTCTAAGGCGCAGGCTATTTGACGCCCGTAACTCACTACCCTTTCCCCCACTGGCGTCAGTTGAGCACCGTGTCGCCCCCGGTGGAACAATTGCACTCCCAATTCTGTTTCTAAAGAGGCGATGGCGTGGCTGACGGCGGATTGGGACAGTTCCAATTGCAAAGCCGCCTCGCTAAAGTTTTCACAGTCTGCTACAGCTATCAAAGCTTGAATCTGAGAGAGTTTCATCCGCCGCGTATTGATTTCGTTCATAGCGTTTGTGCCAGTAGTACCCAAATTGTCACAAGGGCTTCGATATATCGATTTTATTCATATAACCTATGCAAGCAATGCTTTGATTGTCACTTGCCGCAGAGTTAAGGTTAATTTATCAGGTAAAGATAGACTTTTACAGGACTTGCACGACAACAATATTGTGCTGTAATTGCGATAAAATTATTGCAATCAAAAGCTAGTTTTTGTAAATTTATTGGTGCAATTTTTGTAGGATAACTCACTTTAAGGTGTTGGCTATGTCTACTTACAAAAATCGGATATATCCCCAAATAAGGAGGTTTTTTTCGAGTAGCCAGAGAGCTAAACCATCCGAAAAACCGAAAGGGCAATCTCTCTTTTCAGCTATAAATCAAATTAGGCAGTTTTTGCTCTACCTCATTTCTGGTGAGGACGAACTGAGAATTTGGCAGGCGTGCGATCGCTATGGTAACACTTGGTGGCACAGTTGCGATCGGGCGACTGGTCGTTCTACCTGCGTGGCGACGGATGATGAAATGCGCGCTTGGAGCGATCGGCGTTATTGCCAATAGTAGTGTGTGGGTTGCGTGGAAATGAGGTGAAATACAGTTCTCGATTAGCAATTAGCAATTACCCATTACCAATTAGCAATTACCCCTTAGCAATTACCAATTACCCAGTAGGAGATGCTATGCTTCAAATATCTTCCGAATGTGCAGCGCCAGATCGCATTATTCTGATGGAAAACGAGGTATATAGATTGCCTCAAACTCATCGAGAAATTAAAGTTGTGTCAGGAATTGCTTGGATCACGCTTGACCAACAGGACATCATCTTGGAAAGCCCTGAAAAAGCATCGCTTCCACCCAGCAAAAACTTTGCTCTCATCTCCCCTCTCAATAATATGCCACTGATTATGGCCGTCTGGGAAGACAAAAACCCAGCCAGAACCTAGGGATTGAGAAAAAACTCGGCAGGAACACCCCAAAAAGCTCTATCTTAATAGTTATCACTTAGCTATTGGAGGACTCGATCGGTGCACAGCCGCTCTTATCACTTCAGCTATCTCGCAGCTATAAGTATTGTCTTATCGCCCGCACTCAGCTTGCTGGCAATTTCAGACGCTCTAGCTTATGCCCCAATGATCAATGCGAGGCGCACCCAAGCGAGCGATTCCCTACGGGATAGCTTCGCTTCACTCACTCAGGCAACAGACCCCAAAACGCAAGCAGACGAACTCTTTGAAACAGGAGTAAAACAGCACCGCGAGGGTTTGTTTCGAGAAGCAATCGAGACATTTGAGCAAGTTTTGGCAATTCGCAAGCAACTCGGCGACCAAGCCGGAATCGGAGAAACCCTCAACAATATGGGGGAAGTCTATGGCGAAATGGGTTCGCAGCCCAAAGCTTTGGAAGTTTTGCGGCAAGCTTTAGCCATTCACCGAGAAATCGGCGAAGGGTCTCGTATCGCGCGCACTCTCAATCTCATCGGTTTCGTCAACAGGGTTGCGGACAATTTTTCCGAAGCGATGAAACTGCACCAAGAAGCTTTGGAACTTGCCAAAACAGCCAACGACAAAATTGAAATAGCAGAGTCTTTTCACAACATTGCGGCCGTGTACGCAGAACAGGTCAATTACGCCAAGGCGATCGAATTTTACCAGCAAGCGCGCACGATTCGCACTGTTGAGGGTGATCGCCGCGATTTGGGCCGTACCCTCAATAACATGGGCGGCGTCTACTACAACATCGGCGACTTTAATAGAGCGATGGAATTTTACCACCAAGCTTTAGCAATTCGTCGGGAAATCGGAGACAGGGCTGGCGTCGGTCGCCTCCTCAACAACATGGCACTTACCTCTCGCAAACTCGGCAAAGATACTCAAGCGCTGATCTATTTTCAGCAAGCAATACCGATGTTAGAAGCAATCGGCGACAAGACAAGTATCGGACGCTTGCTCAACAACATGGGCGCAATTCATGAAAGTCTCGGTCAATCTGCTAAAGCTCTCGAATCCTACGAGGGAGCTTTAAAAATTGCTCGTGAGGGCGGTGACAAAGCCGGAGAAACTACAGCAATGGAGGGCATTAAGCGATTGTCTTCCGGTCAGCTTGTACCGCAATAATGACAGTTAAGCGGTTCCGCATCGGGCGTGAAGATTGGAAGCGATCGACTTGGGCGACGATTGGGCATTCATCTGCAAGTCGTTGTATAATTGGTTGCCAAAAATATATAACTCAAAAAGAGGAAAAAGGCTTCAGGGGCGCTAGAATTTGATTAATATCGGGGTCGAAAGATAGAAACACTTTCTGTAGTAATTCGTCTGCCATAGCGGCCGCACAACCATTAATGTAAGCTATGGATATCCGTACCGAAAATCCAGAAGATGTAGAAGCTGTTCGCAACATTAATATTGCGGCATTCGGGCGAGAAAATGAGGCTAACTTAGTCGAGAAATTGCGGGGAATTGCATCTACATTTTCCTTCGTTGCGGTACAATCCGATCGCGTTGTCGGACACATTTTCTTCAGTTTGGTTGCGGTTGAAGGAAAATGTTCTAGGAATTTGTCGATTCAGGGGTTGGCCCCAGTCGCCGTTCTACCCAACTATCAGCGGCAAGGTATAGGAACGCTGCTGATTCGGGAAGGTTTAAAAGAGTGCGCGCGATCGGGATTTCAGGCAGTGGTTGTGCTTGGTCATCCAGATTTCTATTCGCGTTTTGGGTTCATTCCTGCTAGTAGAAAGAGCTTAAAATGTGAATATGATGTGCCCGATGAGGCTTTTATGGTGTTGGAGTTAGAAAGTGGAGCCTTGCAGGATTGCAGCGGAACGGTGAAGTATCGATCGGAGTTTAGTCTATGCGAGTGATATTAATTCCGCCCTTCATGGGAATTATTCATCTCTCTGTGATCTCCCTCTGCGTTCTCTGCGGTTAAATCATTCCGATGCAACCGGAACTGATCTGACGAAGTGGCGGTTTTTATTGTGATGTATCGTAAAAAATAATAAAACTAACATTTAGTAGTCACACTGGAAAGCGGTTGTGCTGTACTTGCCTTTGTGAACCATAAAACCTGTACAACTATTGCCCAGCAAAGTTATTTAAACGCCCCCTTTTCCCTTCTCCCCTTTTGCACTGTGCAAAGCAAAAATCGGAGTTTGAGCAGATTTCCCCTTCAGAGCAACAGATCCCAAAGCCTCGCAAATGAAGTTTAGCTCGATCGACTCACACACCCTTTCACCAATCAAAATTTGGTTTTCCCCCGCCTTGCTCATCAACCGAGCCGCCGTATTCACCGTATCGCCGAGGATATTAAACTCCCTGCGCCCTCGCGGTTCCCCAACCTCAGCAGCAAACACCGGCCCCCGGGACAGCCCAATTTGACAGCTTACTTTTACTTCTTCACCCGCGATAATTACCAGAGGCAAACCTGCAATGATATCTCGGATCGCAATCGCCGCACTAGCCGCGCGGCTGGCGTCATCCGTGTGAGCGTCGGGCACGCCAAAATAAATCAGCATATCCGAACCGTCTAAGTGCGCCGTTACTTTTTGCAACACGCCCCCTTTAGCTGACACTACAGCATCGATCGACGCAAACACCCGAGAATAACCCACTACCAGATTAACTTCTTCCTGGGGCGAAGCTTTCTCCACAGACTCCGGTAAACCAATCAAGTTGACAAACATCACCGTCGGTTCAGGAAAATCCGGCGGGATTTTGCGTTGATCAGCATTTTCAACCAGCAGTCTCAGGATAGCTTTGGGAATATAACTAGCAAGGGGTTCAAGCCGCTTCACAGATTCCCCGATTTCGCTTACCAAGCCCGAAACGCTGCGATCGAGCAATACCGAACTCGGCATCCGTCGGCCAGTCAAAGTGATATCATACTCTCCGAGTTGATCGTCCGTGAAATCGTCCGCCACCAAAAAATAACCCTGTTTCCCGGGTTCAAAACGAAATTGCTCTCCCAAACACTCTCTAGCAGCTTCAGTCACACACACCCGCCCCACAGTTCCAGAACCCTCAGCTTGCTTGGCTTGCTGGACTGAATGCCCCAGCAGTACGTGGGCCATCCGCAGCGGCGTACCGATGTCAGCACTAATATAGCGGCCGCAGTGGATGCCCACCCGCATCCTCAAAGACAAAACACCCCGCGCCGTTTCAATACTCGCAAATTCAGCCATCGCCCGCTGCATCCGCAAACCCGCCCGCACAGCCCTAGCTGTATCCTCTTGATGAACCCCTGCCAGAAACTGCACCAGCATCGCATCTCCGGTAAACTCCAGCAAATCCCCGCCCGATTTGCTGACAATTTCAATCATCGAGGCAAAATAGTCGTTAATCACCCCCAGCAGCGTTTCAGCTCCCTTGCGCCCCTCGGCTGCATTCGCTTCCAACAGCGACGTAAACCCTGCCAAATCCGTGAACAGCAAGGTGCCTGTTTGCCACTGGTAGCGCACCTCGCCCGGGTTGGGCGGAGATTCGGACACCGGCCGGGGCACGTAGTCGTGGAGGATGTAGCGCAGAGTTCGCAGGTGATCAAAAACCCCCATTAGCGTTGCGGGGGACGGATCTACCCACGCAGCAGCGTAGAGTTGGGCGGAAAGGAGCGATCGCAGCCGCAGTTCGAGCGCAGCTAAGGGAGGATTGTAGGTTAATCTATTAATAATTTCCACCTAGTCTATTCTTAAAAAATAAGGTAAGTTTGATCGCTCTAGAGGCAACACCAATAGCTCGACTTAATACCATTATGATAAGTTTCCAGTGAACCCATACCAACCAAACCCAGAACCCACGATAGAAACTTCCGAAAGTCACAGTTTGCTAGCTCCCGATTTGATCCGAGCTGCTCGCTCGGCCTATGGTATGTATCTAAAAGTGCATTCCGAGCAGATGCAGCGTCCGGCGGGTGTAGTTGTCAGTCAAGGAAGCGATCGAGGCCAGGTAATTTTTGCTTCGCAGCCCGTTTTGTTGCCCGGTGAACGTTTTGTTACTTTTGATGAAATTGAATCTCAAATGTATTAATTGGTAATTGGGCATTGGGCATTGGGCATTGGGCATTGGGCATTGGGCATTGCGAATTGCGAGTGGGAAATTGACAACTAATATTTATGTTGGCTCGAAGGATTGTCAAAAAATAGGTTTGTAGTGAGGAATAAAGTCCTCAGAATTTGACTCTTTACTAAATTCCCTACTACAAACCTTATGGGTAATTGACCGAACACAATCTAACAATTAATAAATAACCCCAGTCAACAGACAACAGTCAACTTTCAACAGACAACAGACAAATTAATGGAAATTATCTTTAATTGCCTTGTCACGGCGATCGTCTTTATTGTCGGATCTGCTATTGGCAGTTTTCTAAATGTGGTAGTCTATCGGTTGCCTGCGGGTTTGTCGGTGATCCACCCTCCTTCTCGCTGTCCCAAATGTTTAAATCAGCTCAGAACTTACGAAAATATACCCGTTTTCGGTTGGCTGTGGCTGCGGGGACGCTGCAATCACTGCCGCAGTCGGATTTCGGCCCGCTATCCGCTGGTGGAAGCAGCTACGGGTTTGCTGTTTTTGTTAATCTTCTGGCGGTTTGGCGTAACAGTGCAAACTCTTGGTTTTTGGGCTTTGTTTAGCTGGCTGTTGGCTTTGTCTTTGATTGATTGCGATACAATGACTTTGCCTAATTCTTTAACTCGATCGGGTTTGGTGCTCGGATTGGTTTTCCAGGTGGCAAAAGGTTGGTGGCCGACTTTTAGTTTGATCGACTCGGTACACTATCTGGTACTCGATGGGATCGCGGGAGCAGTTGTCGGGTTGTGGCTGTTTGACGCGATTGGACTCGCCGGGACGATCGGACTGGGGCAGAATGCTATGGGGGCCGGAGATACCAAATTGGCCGCCTTGATGGGAGCTTGGCTGGGCTGGAAATACTTGCTGCTAGCGGGATTCATCGCCTGTTTAGCCGGGGCTTTTGCCGGTGGCGGGGCGATCGCGATCGGCTTGCTCGATCGGCGTCAACCGATGCCTTTCGGCCCGTTTCTGGCTCTCGGTGCAGCAATTACTGCTCTGTGGGGGGAAGCGATCTTATCTACTTACTTGCAGTTGTTTTTCCCGAATTTTAGTTTCTGATCGGCAGGTAGTCAGGCGCGATCGAACATAATATTGTCTCAAAAATTGGTAAAATTGTTCCGTGTCTTGGATTACACTTACAACTACTAGCTTTCGTTGGGAAGCGGAATTAATGCAGCAGCTCCTAGCTGCTCATGAAATCCCGGCCCGGATTGTAGACTTGGGCATAGCATCTTATTTGGGGGCTGGAAGTGCTACAGCCCTGCAAGTTCTTCCAGAACACCAGCGAACAGCATCGCTCCTCATCAGTCCAGTTGAAGATGAGCCCGAATCTGGTGATTAGTCATTAGTCATTAGTCATTAGTCACTGAACAACTAACAATTGACAACTAGCAACTAACAACTAACAATTACTAATTACCAATTACCAATTACCAATTACCAATTACCAACTTTTAATGTCTCTATTTGATTGGTTTGCAAATCGACGAAAATCAGTACCGAACTCCCAAGAACGGCCGGAACGAGAAATTGCGGACGGACTTTGGAATAAATGCGAAGCTTGCGGTGCCCTCAGTTATACCAAAGACCTGCGAGCAAATCAAATGGTTTGCTTGGAATGCGGGCATCATATCAGAGTTTACAGTGACGATCGCATCGAGCAGTTGATCGATCCCAATACCTGGGTACCCATTAACGAAGGACTGCACGCCACCGATCCCCTGAAATTTCGCGATCGAAAAAAATATAGCGATCGACTCCGAGAATTTCAAGAAAAAACAGGCCACCTAGACGCCGTAGAAACAGGCATCGGCAAACTAGAAAATTTGCCAGTCGCCCTCGGAGTCATGGAATTTCAGTTCATCGGCGGCAGCATGGGCTCAGTTGTCGGAGAAAAGCTAACTCGCCTCATCGAACACGCCACGCGGGAACGCTTGTCCGTGATCATTGTTTGCGCTTCCGGTGGTGCAAGAATGCAAGAAGGAATGCTCAGCTTGATGCAAATGGCTAAAATTTCCGGGGCTCTGGAACGCCACCGGGAAGCGAGACTGCTTTACATCCCGATTTTGACCCACCCGACCACCGGCGGCGTCACCGCCAGTTTTGCCATGCTGGGAGACATTATAATTGCAGAGCCAAAAGCTACTGTGGCCTTTACGGGCGGCCGGGTAATCGAGCAAACTCTGCGCGAAAAGCTCCCGGAAAATTATCAAACTTCCGAATACTCCTTCGCGCACGGTTTTGTAGACTTGATTGTACCCCGGACTCAATTAAAGAAAACTCTTGGTCAGCTCATCAGCCTCCACCAGCCCCAGCCTTTCTTGGCCGGCTCGGAATTCCCCGCCCTAGAAGCCAGCGATAACCAGGCTTTGCCCACGCAGACTCACGCTTTCAAACTTTCTCCCTAAGCTGCTGCGCCGGATGATGGTCTGTTGGTGAGTGCGGGGCACAGAGGGAAATTGCTGAGGAATTGCGAAAAACCCGGCTTCTACCAACAATATTGAGTTTGGTAACGAGACGTTCACGCAGACACCGGGTTTTGAGCCCCGCCCGCGCAAGTCCTATTGGTAATAACGACGCAGCAGTGGGATGATATTGATCGGAAGTTGATTGGCCCTGGAGTTTGGCTGGGCAAAAATGCCTAGTAGCAGTTAGCGGTTAGTTAGCTTGCGATAGATCAAACAAAATCTCAGAACAAACTAACAGAACAAGCTAACAGCGCTTTCTAAAATTGTCCGGCTTTCAGTTAATAGCCGTCAACTCAATTTTGACCTGTCAGCGACCTAAAAATTATGGGTTTTGCAGACCTGTCCATTGCAGAAATAGCAGAGGACTTCAACGTCCCTGTTGAAGACGTGATCCGCTTGTGCGATGAGTTGGAAATTGCCTACAAGCACCCTCAAACCCGTTTGGCTTTGGAGGATGTTAAGGCAATTATGTCCACTCTCGAAAAAAGGCGCGACTCAAAACTTCTTGCAGATTAGCTCGCCAAATTCCTCTACCTTTAAAGGTATAACTGCACAAACTTTCGCTAGTTTTTGCAGAATCAGGGAATTTTGAACACACATCTGTTTGCCAGGTACGATCTCTTAGCGTTCAATAATTTGCCGGATTTTTTTAAGGAGAACCATGCTTAAAAGATATTTCATTGCTCTGACCGCTGTATTCTTGAGCTTTCAGTTATTTGTCAGCAGTGCGATGGCTGTCGAACTGAGTCCTGAACTTCGCACTGTGACTTTGAATGACAAGGGTGCTCCGGTAGTGCTGAGCCTCAAACAAGTTCAGCAAGGCAAACGCCTGTTCAATTCGGCTTGCGCTCAATGTCACGCTGCAGGCATGACAAAAACTGACCCGAACGTGAATTTGAGCCCGGAAACTCTGGCTTTGGCCAACCCGCCCCGGAATAATATTGAGTCGCTGGTGGACTTTATGAAAAATCCCACCACTTATGACGGGTTTGAGGAAATTTCCGAAGTGCATCCGAGTATGAAGAGCGCGGATATTTTCGCTGAGATGAGAAATCTCTCGGATGACGATTTGTACGCCATTGCCGGTCATATTCTGTTGCAGCCGAAAATTGTCTCCAAGCAGTGGGCTGGTGGCAAAGGCGCTCGCTAATCGATTTTAGATTTTAGATTTTGGATTTTGGATTGGGAGAGGGCTAAGGTTCCGCAAAAATTGCTGGCTGGTCGTTTTTCGCTCTAAAATCTGAAATCTAAAATTTACCTCCTGCTCATTGATTATCGCAAAAGGTTGTAGTCCCTCATGCTGCGTCGTGGTGCTTTTGTCTGCTTTCTGTTGGGGATGTTAATTATTTTGCCGCTCGTGCTGTTGGCTCCTCAACCTGTTTTGGCTGCTGCCGATTCTTACGTGAATAGGTATTTACAAGCCAGCGAACCTGTGGCTCTGGAGTTGGACTCTGAGGGACATACTCGCTTGTTTTCGGCTCAGGATTTGTCTGCAGGCAAGGTATTGTTCGAGCAAAGTTGCCTTAATTGTCACGTCGGAGGAGCTAATTTGCCCGATCCGATGATATCTCTGTCTTTGGCTGACCTCAAAGGGGCAACGCCTCCCCGCAACAACATCAATAGTCTGGTGGCGTATCTGAGAGAACCGATGACTTATGACGGTACTGAGGAGACTTTTTGGTGCCGCCAAGTGCCGGAAAGCTGGATGCCACAGGCTGAGATTGAAAATTTAGCGGCTTTTGTGATCCGGGCTGCTCAGAAAGCTCCGGGCTGGGGCGTGGAGAATTTTGAGAGTTGAACTGCCACTGCCAAAAAGTGGTAAATTACTCGGAAGAAGGCGATACGAATGCGCGATCGCGCCTGTTTTAACAGGTAAAATATCTAAAGAATCACCCTTTGCGTGTCCATTAGAGGAGAACTGCGTTGAAAAGACTCTTATCGATCGCCCTATTAGCGTTCGCAATTTTTACCGTCGGCTTTGGCCGCCCTGCTTTGGCAGGAGATGCCGCTAACGGAGCTAAAATCTTTAGCTCGAACTGTGCTGCTTGTCACATCGGTGGCGGCAACGTGGTTATGGCCATGAAAACCTTGAAAAAGGAAGCTCTTGAGAAGTACGGTATGAATTCTCTCGAAGCTATTACCACTCAGGTAGCTAAGGGCAAAAATGCTATGCCTGCTTTCGGCGCCAAGTTGAAGCCCCAACAAATTGAGGATGTAGCAACCTACGTGCTCTCGCAATCTGAGAAAGACTGGAAAGGCTAAACTGCCTCTTTGAAGTCGGGCAACCTGGGCGGGTTTGATTTAATTTAAAACTTGTCCTCCCGATCGCACCCTCTCTCACCCTTTGGCGAATAAATATCGGTTTGCAGCGATCTTAACCTATTTGGGAAAGCGCGCCAGAAATCCGATTTTTATTAGCTCAAGGGCGAGGGAGGGTAATTTTATTTTAGATTGAAGATTGAAGATTTTAGATTGAAGATTTTAGATTGCTAAATGCTGACTTCGTATAAATTGTTAAGCACCTTATATGAAGATTTATGTATGGAAGCGGGTCATAAATAGGGGTGGTGTGCTAGGATATAAACCCTTTACTAGCAAAGCCTTGAAATCCAAATTAAAGTCGATCGGGGATCGGGAATCTACACCTGCCATGAACGTAAAAACATCAGCAAAAGTTAAGACTCTCGGAGACGCTGCATCTGGGGCGATTGAGAAATATTTCCGCAAAAGTGTAGCGCACGAGGCTGAAGTTATCAAAGACAAAGACGCGGAAGAACTTCATCAAATGCGCGTGGGATTGAGACGTTTGCGATCAGCTGTGACTGGTTTTGCTCCGGTTTTAGACTTGCCAAAAGAGGCTTCTGAAGGCAAAATTGGTAAGGTGGGGCGGGTTCTGGGAACGCTCAGGGATTTGGATGTGATGCTCGAAAGTCTCCAAAACCGCTATTACCCGAATTTGCCGGCTGACGAACAGGAAGTTTTGGATAAGGCTTTGTTGAATTTGCTCAAACAGCGCCACCGAGCTTTGAAAGGGGTGAGGGCGATTTTAGAGCACAAAAGCTACGAATCGCTGAAGCAGTCGATCGAGGATTGGCTGGAAAAACCGAAGTTTCAGGCGATCGAACATTTGCCAATTACTGAGGTTTTGCCAGATTTACTGTTACCTCAAGTCAGTGAGTTTTTCCTGCATCCGGCTTGGCTGTTGGGCACAGAATATGAGGATGGCCAAGTTAAAGTTGCTGATGATTTGAATGCTGAGGCTGTCGAAGAGAAGTTAGCAGCCGAGGGAACTATTCTGCACGATTTGCGGAAGCAAGCTAAGCGAGTTCGCTATTTGATGAATCTGTTTGGGGATTTTTACAGCGAGACTTACGAAGTTTATGTCGAAGATGTGAAAGCTATTCAGGAATGTTTGGGCGATATTCAAGACAGTGAAGTTTTAGGCGAGTTTCTGACAGATTTTGTCGCTCGCGATCGGAAAAAAGAGTTGCCGAAGTTGGCTGGTTTGTTGGCAGAAAATCGCTATGCAGCTTGGCAAAAATGGCAGATTTTGCAGCGCAGGTATTTGAGTTCGGAAATTCGGCAAGGTTTTCGATCTGCTTTAATTCATCCTGTGGTTGAAGATGCTGCCAGGGAAGATTCCTCGCAGTAATTAATTTTAGTGGGTTTGCAGTTAAACTTGGGCGCAACTGCAAGCAACAGAGAAGTAGCTCGTTCTAATTAAAACGTTAAGACGCTCTAAATTAGCGTCTCGCTACCTCCTGCCCTTAAAATTTTGATTGCCTAGGTTAAAATTATTTGCGACAGGGAGAGTCCCCCGCCTGTCAAGATTTTAGTTGAAAGTAAACAAAAACTTTATTCACAAAAAATAAAATGAGTAGCCAAGTTAACAAACCTCTGGAAATATGGATCAATGAATATTTACTACTTCCTGGTGTACGCCCAGCCCCACTGCTAATGCACCTCAGCCCGCCGGACACTCATCCAGAGTTACAGTTTTGGAATTTGCTCAGGGATAAATTGCCGGATCTAGTCAAAATTCACCGATTTACCAACTTGGCAGACGCAGGCAAGATTGTGGTAACTCCAAATTATATTTCAAGTTATTATGGCCTTAAGAAGGAACGTCAATTACATAAATTTCGGCGCCAAGTATTAGGCTCAAAACGGACCCTCGTCACCTTTTTAAACTGTTTGGAGTGCCAGCCTTATCAAGGAGAAATATTGTTTGCATCGGCAACTTACCGTGATAAAAAAGAAAAATCAATACCCGCTCCCCCATGGATTTATGACCTGGGAGAGAAGGTAAATATACCAAAACCATCAATTCCTACTGTCGGTTTTGTGGGAAATGTTGAATATCCATCCCGACTAAATTCGCTGATATTACGTTATATTAAATTTTCTGATTCTATGGTTAACTGGATGGCATGCAACCTTTTTCTTAATCGTAATTTGAATTTGGGATTGCGAAGGTTGATTGCACGATTAGTCAGAAAAAAAATAATTAATGAAGTGCGAAAAGCGGAAAATCTACAAACATCTTTGATTGAGAGAAAGGGAGATTTTTTTAGTCTTCCATTGGCAGAAAGAAACCGCCAAAGAGCCGAGTATATCGAAAATATCGAGAAGAATGCTTATATCTTGGCGATGAGGGGAGACGATAATGGCTGTTACCATCTCGGGGAGGTGATGTCAGCAGGGAGAATTCCGGTTTTCATTGATACCAATAAATCGTTACCGGAGTTGAGAGGGATGAAATGGGAAGATTTTTGCGTTATCGTTCCTTTTTCGGAAGTGCATCGGATTGGAGATTATGTCCAAGCTTTTCACGATCAACTTTCGGATGACGATTTTGCTGAGGTCTGCCGGAAATCTCGCGCTGCTTTTGATCAGCTACTCCCTCACAATTTTGTTGTCAGGATTTTGGAAATAATTGCCAAAAGTACCAACTAATGAGATAGAAAAATGGCGAGAGAATGGTGGCTAAGAATATAGGAGTTAATTTAAATATCGGAGAAAAATACAGCAGTTATTAATCATTTGTCCGATTTCTCTCCGCCCTAATTGTTAGAGTTTGCTAGTTATTTGTATTAGCGGTAGTTGATTAGAAGAAAAAGCGCTCGCTTTTTTCTTAATAGAAAATCACGACTGCAACCACTTCATAAACTTATTCGTCGCACTACCAATAGACTCTCCGACTTGTTTCTTCAACCGCCACCGCTGAAACGCTTTTTCGTAATCTTCCCCTTCAGTTTGATAAACATTCCAAGCATTCAGCGACAATCCCAATCCCCAAGTTAGTAAAATGAAAAGCGACCAAGAAAGCTCGTGCGATGCTGCTAGATTAAACAAAACTAAAAAAGTATTGATAATGCCGTACTTGGTCACATTTTTATGGAGTGTGCGGCGACGGTAAGAGTTAAAAACCAGCTTTTCTTGAAATTCTCCTCTAGTTGCTAACCATTGCTGTTCCGCCGCTACAATATCCTGTTCGGAAATGCCCAATTCCGCTGCAATCTCGAAAAGCTGGACTCTGGATAATTCCCCTTCATCCTGTCGCCGCGCGATCGCAAGCTGTAAAATACCCTGAGCATCCTCTGAACCGTAAATGTGATTTATTTGACTTTCATTTGTGGCCATAACAGGTTTCCTATAATTCCTGACATCCTTTCTATGATAGATATAGACGCAGTTAAACGACAGGTAGTGACATTGGCGGATTTCAACACCCGGACATTTGAGTGAGCGAGACTCCTGACTATGGGAGGGGAAATCGAAGAACCGATATATTTCCTCAAATTTCCATTAATTAATTTCCCGAACTGTGACTAAGTTTGCTATCTCGTTTCAACATAAATTGATAAAATATCCCAAACAAAATCACCGCAATCATTCCCACGACTAAAGAACCTTCACCCTCATGCCAATATTTAAACAAATCTAGGCGATTAGATGCAACTAACAATGCCATTCCCGCCACTCGAAAAACATTAATAATAAAACCACAAATGACAGCGACACCTATTACCAAAGCCTTATTTTGTTTAGTAGGAAACATTACCAAACAAACTACAGCTAAACCTAATAAGTAATTCATTGCCTCTATACCCGAACAACCCCCATTTACCAACACCCTTCCTGTCGGCAAAGCAACATAATTACCGTCACGTGTTACATCAAAACCGACATACCACAAAGAATAATAAGCAAATTTAGCAGTAAGCGAGGTAATAAAATCCACTAAAGGTAACGTAATGACACTGGGGGTGCCATGAAAAAATAGTATTACCAATTCACGCCAATAGAGTTTTAAGTTCTGAAAACCTACCGCAAGTAGGCTCAAACCTAAACCAGACAAAAAAGGTGCAAGTCTTAAAAAAGGATCGAATTTACTCGAAACCACAGCACTTTTAAATAAAATAAAAGCTATTAATAGCGTCCCTGCTACTCTCGATAATAGGTCACTTTTTATCTCACTCTGTTTGAGAATATCCTGGTTGTCCCAAAGCAGGGAACCCACAGCGAACCAAAAAACTATACTCATCCAAAAATGAGCAATATCGTCCAGTTTCCAAAGGAGTGTCATATTCAGAGTTACTAAAGCTGTGGCGATAATGATGAGCCAAAAAAGTTTTCTCTTGAACATTTTAGATATTAGTTATGAGTTGATTGATGAGAGCCATACTTCGGACAGTTTTTGATTGTCAACCGTAGAATAAGGGTTTCCAGTCGATGCGGCAATCACAGTACCAACGAAAAATCCAGGGTTTCAGACTACGAACTAAAAACAGTCCAGACTATTGTTAGATCATATCATAAAAATAGTAGGGGATGTGGACAACTCATTAGCTTGAAACCCTGCTACGCAAAGGACTCGGAGGATTTTAATGGTCGTAAATCTTTGAGAGGAGGTTAGTAAACACTCTGGAATTTGATGGGTGGTGAAACTCAGATGCAACGCATAGCTCAGCATTAGGACACCTAGTAAAAAGACTACTACTCGAAATGATTGGTTGGGTGCCTAGCACTTGCTTACTCAGCCGCTGTAAGCAAAGACTAAAAATGGAGTGAATCAACAATAATTAAAAATAAGTAGCCTTAATGAGGCTTGGATTTCTTGAGAGTAGACGCAATTGGCACCGCGCACGGTGTGACACTGAGGTTCGAGTAAATACGGCTGAGCGAGTTAGAGTTCGAGCAATGAATGGTGATTATCTCCTTTTAAAGAATCTCAGTGTCTTTAGAGAAATTATTAAGAAGCAGCCTTACGGTAGTTCTTAAATGCCCTGTGTAGGGGCGATTTGACGGGAGCATCTCAATGAAAGTAGCCAAGCTAGAAATTGGAGTAGGGAGCCAGGAGCTAAGAGGAAAGAGGAAGAAGGAAGGAGCCAGAAAAAGTGTTTTTACAAATATGAGATGCTTCCGACTTGACATTCAGTACAACTACTCTGCGGTGCTGTAATTACGCCATCCATCGAGCGATGATTGGCCCTTTAACTGGGCCGCATCAATTCGGATTAGTCCGTTGCGGAGATTGCTAGCCCTCTAAGATGTTTCAATGCCTAGTTGATACACTTGATTCCCTGGACTCAATTAGAGATCTTAATAACAGCCGTAGCGCTGCAAATGTGTTTGAGATCGGCTTTCAAATCCGGGGTTTTCACGGGGGCGCGCTATTAGATAATAAGAAACCTGGTTTCTTGGTGAAACCAGGTTTTTATTTCTATCATCAAATAATCAGTGTGGCATCAAGCCAGGATCGAAAACCAGTTCAAATGATAGCCTATTCAGCTTTTTGAGCCCGAGCGCGTTGCTTTTTGAACATAGTACCAAACCCAACAGCGGCTCCAGCAGCAAGCATTGTTAAAGGTTCAGGAGTAGCTTCAGTGTTGGCAGCACTGATGGTGCTGATGTAAGAATCGCTTGCACCCTTGGGTAAGGCTTGAACGTGCAAACCTAATTTTAAGGCACCGGTATTCAAAGCGGAAACTACGTTAGCATAATTTCCAGTAAAGCTCAATCCCAAAGTTTCGCCACCTTGGATACCCCATTTATTACCACCAGCATTGTCACTCCAGAAGGAATAGTCTGTGGTGAAACCATTACCACCTTGAGGTAGCTGAGCGTCGCTAGCACCACCACTAAAGGCTACCGTACCAATATTACCAACGTTAGCCACGGCATTAGACAGATAGCCATTATCATCAAAGAGAACTTGACTGATAAACATCTCAGAGGCGGCATTATTTCCCGAGTTGGAGATGTTAAAAAGAACTGATGCACCCTGGTCAATTACGTCAAATGTAAAGCTGTTTTGATAAGCATCTCCAGGCGTATCGCCACCAACGATATTACCAAAGCTGAAGGCAGAGGCAGGTGCTGCGGATACTGCACTAACAGCGGCGACACCGGCAACAGCTAAAATAGATTTGACTAAGTTTAATTGGAATTTCATGGTTGACACCGTTATTTTTAAGTTTGCTGGAAGCAGGTTTTTTTCCTTCACATATTCAATCTAAACCCAAGCACAGGTTAATGCAAGTGGTTTTGATAAAGATTCGATGAAGATTCAGAATACGCTTATTGAATTTAGCCAAAGTGCCTAAATTCATGACTTCTAGCTAGCTATTTGCTATGGCTTACATAACAAAATAGGGGTGCTGCCATCCGGATTTTAGTCCTGACTTTTCTATCTTTCAAAAAGCTATAACTCAGATTCCTAAACTGGGGTGCGACACAGCATAATTACTGATAAAACTATTTTAAAGCTCTAAATTATGCTTTTAAAAATTTTGTTATCCGTTAATGTACGGTATCAAAGTTTAAGTGAGAGCTTGATTGCTGGCTAAAAATAGGTAAAAACCGATGGTGACAGTTGAAGCTGCCGAATGTGGGCTATAACTCAGGACAAAATCTGGGCTCATATTGGGTGCGTCGATTCTCGCTTTCCGATTCAGCAACCAGCGCCATTTAGACTTATATGTTGCACCATTACCAAGAACCGGCTCTGGGGCCCGTTCCACAAAGAATGAGTTTTCTTGTGGGCAGTAGGGGGTGGGCAGGAGAGCCCGCCCAAAACAGGCTTATCGGTCATGGTGCAACATCTCAGTTTAGAGACCGATGGTTTCGGTGGTCGTTATTATCTGTGACACCGGAACTTTGACCGACTAAAAGGACGACTCGACTTTCTGGGACATTGTTTTCGGAACGCCTCTGCGGTAGAAGCGGCGCTGGTAGTTACCTAAAAATGTCGGCGTTGCACAATTTGAGGATGATTCTTGTGGGGTGTCCCGCCTGCGGTGAAAATACACGCCTTCGGGCTAGGAGAGCCCATCCCACAAAAAAACCAAAATCATTCGGCAATTAGGCAACGCCAAAATGTCGGGACTAACAATTCTATTTCTGGGTCTGCTTGCGCTAAAAATTTGTTAATATTATTTTTTGGAAAAAAGTCAATTCCTATATTTGACGGTGACAAGCAAGTTGAAAGACTTGACGCAGTAAGGGTTTGAGCTGCTTGTCTTCAAAAAAATGTGTGCGTGCGATCGCTAATTTTTAGACTTTCTGCAGGGTCTAATCACGATTGTTCGGGTTCGCTACCATCAAAATGGTCAATAAACTTGTGATAATTACTACTCTCTTGAGGGAGGTTCAAGAGCCTAAACTCTCTAAATGTCAAGGTTTCAGCGGCTTTCTCACTCCGTCAATTCCCAGATGCAGTTTGGCACTGTTTGAGGACAGCAGGAGGAACCGTCGCAGTCAGCAAAAATTTTCCCAGCCGTTGATTGAAGATTCTCCGAGACGATCGACTCATTTGACATCTAAATTATCAGCGATCGTATGAAAACAGGATGATCAGCAGCAACTCAGCTAAAACATCTCGCGCTAAACTGCTAGAGAACTGACAGGCTTACCCAGCAAAAGTTCAAGTGGATTTGATTATGGTCAACCGTCTTGCTCAATCCCAAAGCCTTTTTCTGCGAAAACACCCTGAAACTCCGATCGGCTGGTGGGCCTGGTGCGACGAAGCCTGATCAAGGGCCTGGAGGGAAAATAAACCGATTTTTCTGTCAATTACTCTAGCTGCCACTGGTGTAGGGTGATGGAAGGTGAAGCATTTTGCGATCATCGCGCGATCGTCCAATACATGAATTCGCACTTTATACCCATAAAAAGCGCTTTTCACTGTCCCACCGATTTCTTCAACCGCCCCCGCCCACACGCTTGTTCGTACTCTTCCCCTTCACTTTGATAAACATTCCAAGCATTCAGCGACAATCCCAATCCCCAGATTAGTAAAATCAACAGCGACCAATCAAGCTCGTGCACTGCTGCTATAGCAATCGTAAATAAGTCGTAAATTTTTACCTCACCCCAACCCTCCCCGAACTCGCTCTGAGAAAGTAAGAAATTCACAAATGATGCGAGGATTGTTATAACAGGTTTCCGATAATTCGTGACATCCTTTATATGAAAGATATAAGCGCAGTTAAACGGCAGGTAGTGGCATTGGCGGATTTCAACATCTAGAAAATGAGGATGCGATCGCACTTCCGACAGTCGCCAAGACTGTAGGTAGTTCACCCCAAAGTATACATCCAGCCATCCCTCGCGCAAATCCTCACAATTCCGTCCCAAACTACAGGCGTCGCCTCAAAGGACAAACCCGGCTTAAATCTCCCCGATTCTATTACTTTCAAACGGTAAAACTCGCCTTTAGCATTTCTCAAAGCATTCTCATCCCCAGACTTCGCTCGTTCCCAATTCAAATTGAACAAATAGACACCGTTGTATCCGGCACTGATCAGTTTATTACCATCGGTAAAAATCGGAGTCGAAATTGAAGAACCAATCGCTTTTTTAAACACTATTACAGGAGTATCGTAAGACTGATTTCGCCAAGGGACAGCAATTTTTTTACCTGTAATCATATCTTGGGAACCGATGTACAAATTGCCGTCGATCGCATTTGTGGCAAACAGCGCCGGAAACTCCCCTGAATTGTACTCATCATTCAACGCCACCGAGCCAATTATCCCGCCTTCCCAGCTAGAAAGTCGGCGATTTCCGGTAGGCAAAAACCATTCGACGCTGGCATTCGGTTCCTTGTTGGGATTCAGCTTCAGCACTCCGCCGTTGCCCTGAATGTATTGTTTTTCAAGGGCACAAAACAGTTTTCCTGATTTAGAAATTACAGCACTTCCATCCAAATCTGAGCCCGTATAGAAATCCCAAACTATCTTTTTAGTTTCAATGCTAATACCGTAAATATGACCGGAACCAGCAGCTATAAATATTCTATCTTTGAGCCGGGACGGCGATGATTCCGCGACCAGGTTTCCCCTGTGCTTGCTGATATCTCCTGCTGCATAAAGCTGTACTTCCGACAAGATATTTGGCTGCTTGATTCCTTGTTTAATTTTGGCTTGGCTTGTGGAACTATCGAGAAAATAGCCGATCCCATTTTCCCCCGCATTGAACAAAACGCCACCGCCGAGATCCAAAGCGCTGCTGTCATTATCGCGGCTGTAGCTGGGCGTTCTCCTGATGTCCAATTTCCAAAGTTCCTTGCCAGTTCTAAAAGATATTGCCCTAAAACTCGGCACTACTTTTTTGCCAGCCCCGCCACTGCGGCTGCCTTGCAAAACCACAATTCTGTTTTCAGCACTCGCTTTTTCATCGATATAAATCGTTGATGATCCTTTGATCATATCATCAAATTTATAGCGCCAAACTTCTTTATTGGTAGCAATATCTATTTTTCGCAAATTGTGGTCATAAGCACCTATAATTAAATAAGTTTTTCCCCCGTCTCTGGTAATTGTCGGCTGTCCAGTCCAGCCGGCACCGCTCCAAACTACAGACCGCCTTCCCAAAAAAGTCCTGCCACTGCCGAGTTGAAATTTGTCGATTAACTTCAAGCTTTTCGGAACACCTCGACCGTAGAAGCGGCGCTTGTCGTTACCTAAAAAGGTCGGGACTAATAATTCTATTTCTGGGTCTGCTTTCGCCAGAAAATTGTTAAGATTCGTTTCTAATAAAGCTTGGTCCGAATATTCAGTTTGGTACAGTTGGGAAACAGTAGGAGGAACTGCCGCGCTCAGCAAAAATTGTCCGAGCCGTTGATTGAAGGTTCTCCGAGATGATAAACTCATGTTAGATCGAGATACTCAGCCATAATATTAAAACATGATTATCGGCAACAACTCAACTAAAACATCTCACGCTACACTACGAGAGAAATAACAAGCTTACTGAGTACGAGTTAAAGTATATTTGATTATGGTCAACCGTCTTGCTCAATCCCAAAGCCTTTACCTGCGGAAACACGCCGAAAATCCGATCGACTGGTGGCCTTGGTGCGACGAAGCTTTGGAAGCGGCCCGGAGCGAAAATAAACCGATTTTCCTGTCAATTGGCTACTCTAGCTGCCACTGGTGTACGGTGATGGAAGGGGAAGCATTTTCCGATCGCGCGATCGCCGAATACATGAATTCGCACTTTATACCCGTAAAAGTCGATCGCGAAGAACGACCGGATATCGACAGCATTTATATGCAAACCTTGCAAATGATGACCGGTCAAGGCGGTTGGCCGCTCAACGTTTTTCTCACTCCCGACGAGCGAGTACCCTTCTACGGAGGCACTTATTTCCCCGTAGAACCGCGCTACGGACGGCCGGGATTTTTAGAAGTTTTGCAAGCAATTCGCCGCTTTTACGACACAGAAAAAGGCAAAGTAGAAGCCTTCAAAGCAGAGATTTTAGGCAACCTCCAACAGACGGCAGCGCTGTCAGGAGTAACCGCCGAATTAAATCGCGAAATCTTTCAAAAAGGCTTAGAACTCAACACCGGAATTGTTGCCGGCCACAACCCCGGGCCCAGTTTTCCGATGATACCTTATGCTGAGCTAGCCCTGCGGGGAACGCGATTTAATTTTGAATCAAAATACGACAGCAAACAAGTCTGCACTCAGCGCGGATTAGACTTAGCATTGGGCGGCATTTATGACCAGGTAGGAGGCGGATTTCACCGCTATACGGTTGATCCGACTTGGACTGTGCCACACTTTGAAAAAATGCTCTACGACAACGGTCAAATTGTTGAGTATTTAGCAAACTTGTGGGGCGCGGGAATACAAGAACCCGCTTTTGAAACTGCGATCGCGGGGACAGTAGAATGGTTGAAGCGAGAAATGACCGCGCCAACAGGCTATTTTTATGCTGCACAGGATGCTGATAGTTTTAACACTTCAGAGGAAGTTGAACCGGAAGAAGGAGCATTTTATGTCTGGACTTATGCCGAACTGGAACAACTATTAACTCCTGAGGAATTGGCGGAAATTAAAGCACACTTTACTGTTAGTCGCAGCGGCAATTTTGAAGGCAAGAATGTATTACAGCGCCGCCATCCAGGAAAACTGAGCGACACGGTAAAAACGGCTTTAGCTAAACTCTTTCAAGTTCGCTACGGTGGCAATCCCGATAGTGTAAAAACCTTTCCGCCAGCCCGCAACAATCAAGAAGCTAAAAACGAAAGTTGGCCGGGTAGAATTCCCGCCGTTACTGACACGAAAATGATTGCTGCTTGGAATAGCTTAGTGATTTCTGGTTTAGCCCGCGCGGCAGCGGTTTTTGGGAATTGGGAATATCTGGAATTAGCGGTGAAAGCTGCTAATTTTATTTTAGATAATCAGTGGACGGATGGGCGGTTTCAGCGGTTAAATTATGACGGACACTCTGCTGTGACCGCGCAGTCGGAAGATTATGCTTTGTTTGTGAAAGCTTTGTTGGATTTGCACCAAGCGAGTTTGACTCTAGGAAACGGGGAAGAGGCAAAACAGTTGCCGAATTCTCAGTTTTGGTTGAATAAAGCTGTGCAGGTGCAAGAAGAATTTGATGAGTTTTTGTGGAGCGTGGAATTGGGAGGATATTACAATACTGCTAAGGATGCTAGCGGAGATTTGTTGGTGCGGGAACGCAGCTATATAGACAATGCAACTCCGGCGGCGAATGGAATTGCGATCGCCTCTTTGGTTCGCCTCGCGCTGTTGGGCCCGAATTTAGAATATCTCGATCGCGCCCAACAAGGTTTGCAAGCTTTCAGCAGTATTGTACAAGACGCTCCGCAAGCTTGTCCGAGTCTACTTTCGGCGATCGACTGGTATCAGCATTCTACCCTGATTCGCACGACTCCCGATCAAATTTCTGGGTTGATTTCGCAGTATTATCCGACTGCGGTCTGTCAGATTGAGGCTGATTTGCCTGAAGGTGTTATCGGGTTAGTTTGCGAGTGTTTGACTTGCAAAGAACCGGCGAAAACTCAAGAGCGGTTGTTGGCAGAAATTTTGCAGAGTCAAACGCGAGTCTAGCACCAATACTGTCTATATTATTGAACCGCGAAGACACCAAGGACGCGAAGGAAGAAGGAGGAAGCAGAAGGAAGAAGTAGATTATCTTTTACCGGGAAGGAATCGCATCTTCAGTCTGCCCCTTAATCTTCCAAAATCTCAACCAAATCTTCCATCGTCACATCGAAGGCGCGGGCGATTTTGTAGACAGCAGAAATATCGGCCGTGTTCAAAGCATCGCGCTGAACGTAGCTTCTAACAGTGTTGTAATTCACTCCTGATTGATCGGCAACTTGCTTTAGAGTCCAACCCTTTTGCTCAGCTAGTTCTCGAATCCGCAGTCTAACGTATCCCATGCTTTAGATTGACATTGATGCGTATGCAACATACAATAGCTCTGTACACTGAAAACGATCGCCCTCCTAGCCTCGAAAACTTAAGGGCGATCGCTTTTTCTACCACACCCCACGAACGTGGGGAAGTATTACCCTAGGATACCAACATCAAAGCCCAAATTAAACACTCATCCCTGGTGTATCGTGCGGCAATTGCCAAATATGCAGCGATTGGTTGTGGCTCGGTTCCACCGCCGAGGCGATGCTGAGGGATATATGCAAATTTTACGGCGGTTGTTGCTGGTGGCTAAACAGGCGATCGTATTTGATACGACTGGGGCTGAGAAATTGCCAGAAGTTCGATCGGCTGAATTAGAGCAAATGTTGTAATCGATGGGGGCGAGATCCTTTTTTGTTTTAACTGAAAAACCGATAAATAGAAAAGGGAACTCGTCCTTTTCTGACAAAAAGTAAGTAGGTCGCTCTAATTAAACGTAAAACGTTCTTCTGTTAGATACCCGACTTCTTAAAGGAGTCGGGTATGTGAGTATTCTATTTTTTTAGGTGGGCTTATTTAGCTTTAAATGCTTAAGAATCTCCATGCAGCTAACAATTAGCGATTAGCAACTAAGAACATAAGCTTCTTTTATATTGACTGGGCGCAATTTATTAACTATAATTACAATGCCAAAAATAACAAAAATCTTACGGCTAACAGTTTTTCTCAAATAACCGTTAAACTATTCTAACGTTTGCGCGTACCCAACGTCGCAGGCACAACCTATATCTGTTAAGGATTCGTCCTGATTCACAGGAGCAAGATTTTAAAATATGCATCTCAGCGAACTGACTCACCCAAACCAATTACACGGCCTCTCGATTCATCAACTCGAACAAATTGCCCGACAAATTCGAGAAAAGCATTTAGAAACTGTAGCCGCTAGCGGCGGCCACCTCGGCCCAGGATTGGGTGTAGTCGAACTGACCTTAGCACTCTACCAAACACTCGACCTCGATCGCGACAAAGTTACCTGGGATGTGGGCCACCAAGCTTATCCTCACAAATTAATCACCGGCCGCTACAACCAATTCCACACCCTACGCCAAAAAGACGGCGTTGCAGGCTATCTCAAGCGCTGCGAGAGCAAATTTGACCACTTCGGCGCAGGTCACGCTTCCACAAGCATTTCCGCAGCACTAGGAATGGCAATGGCGCGCGACCTCAAAGGGGAAAACTTTAAAACTGTAGCAGTCATCGGCGACGGCGCATTGACGGGCGGCATGGCACTCGAAGCGATCAACCACGCGGGCCATATGCCGAAAACCAATTTATTAGTTGTGCTCAACGACAACGAGATGTCAATCTCGCCAAACGTCGGCGCAATTACCCGCTATTTGAACAAGATGCGATTGTCGCCACCGGTGCAGTTTCTCAAAGATAACTTAGAGGAACAATTCAAACACATTCCCTTTGTCGGCGAAACTTTTACTCCTGAAATGGAACGCCTCAAAGAAGGGATGAAACGCTTGGCAGTCTCGAAAGTTGGAGCAGTAATTGAAGAATTAGGCTTTACTTACATGGGCCCGGTAGATGGGCACAATTTGGAAGAGTTAATTGCCACTTTCAAACAAGCTCATACCATTCAAGGGCCGGTGTTGGTTCACGTGGTGACGGTGAAGGGCAAAGGATATGCGATCGCCGAAAAAGACCAAGTAGGATATCACGCCCAAAATCCCTTTAACTTAGCCACGGGCAAAGGCCTTCCCTCCACTAAACCCAAGCCTCCAGCTTACTCGAAAGTATTTGCCCACGCCCTAGTCAAGCTAGCAGAAGATAATCCCAAAATTGTCGGCATTACCGCTGCAATGGCAACCGGAACAGGTCTGGATAAACTTCATGAAAAACTGCCGAAACAGTACATTGATGTCGGGATTGCCGAACAGCACGCCGTGACGTTATCCGCTGGTTTAGCCTGCGAAGGAATGCGCCCGGTTGTGGCAATTTACTCGACATTTGTGCAGCGAGGATATGACCAAATAATTCACGATGTTTGCATCCAAAACTTGCCAGTTTTCTTCTGTTTGGATCGGGCTGGAATTGTCGGTGCTGACGGCCCAACTCACCAAGGAATGTACGACATTTCCTTCTTGCGGTGCCTGCCAAATATGACAATTATGGCGCCAAAAGATGAAGCAGAATTGCAGCGGATGATAGTCACAGGAATCAACCACACCAGCGGCCCGATCACCATGCGTTACCCGCGCGGCAACGGTTACGGGGTGCCTCTGATGGAAGAAGGTTGGGAAGAGTTGCCGATCGGCAAAGGCGAAATTCTCCGCAACGGCGACGATTTGCTGATCTTGGGTTACGGTTCAATGGTTTATCCGGCAATGCAAACCGCCGAGATTCTGAGCGAACACGGTATTGAAGCAACTGTCATCAATGCGCGTTTTGTCAAGCCTTTGGACACCGAATTAATCTTGCCTTTAGCACAGCGAATCGGGCGAGTTGTCACTTTAGAAGAAGGCTCTTTGATGGGCGGCTTCGGTTCAGCAGTAGCCGAATCGTTGCTGGACAATAATGTCCTCGTGCCGCTGATGCGGCTGGGCGTACCGGATACATTAGTAGATCATGCAACGCCAGAGCAATCATTTGCAAGTTTAGGGTTAACTCCACCGCAAATGGCCGATCGCATCTTAGCAACATTCAGCCGCAAACAGTCACCCGTTAGCGTGTAAATAGCTAGAATTGTAGGGTGCGCCTCGCGCACCTTACCCTTCGATCTCCGAGCAGCATGATTGAAGGAGGACTTGAGGATAAGGGAGAAAAAACCATGACTAACGTGAAACCAAATCCTACCTTAAATTTTAATCAGCGGCCAGTAGCTCAAAAATCGGCGCTTAGTAGTTGATATGTCTGCGGGTGTTTTGACATTGCCAGCGAGTTAAAAGCAAAATGAATTTAAAAAGTTTTGACATAGTAATAGTAGGAGCCGGCCCCGCAGGCGGACACTGCGCGAGAATCCTAGCCAAATCCGGCCACAAAGTCTTGCTGGCCGAGCAAAACGACACTTTTAATAAAAATGACTTTTCTAGCGCCGCTACACCTCTAGAAACCCTCTATCAATTCGATTTACCAGAATCCGTTATCGGCAGTTTTTGGCACAAACTTACTATTGAAACTAGCAAAGTCAGTCAAACTTGGGAGTCTCCCGAAAGCTTGGGAGTTGTTCTCAACTTTGCTAAATTTAGAGCATTTTTGGCCAGCGAAGTTGAGCGATTTGGCGGTGAAGTTTGGCTTGGTTATCGCTACACCGGACATTTACAAAGCAAGGGCGAAACAACAGTCGAATTTAAACAGTTATCCGACGGTCAACTTATCCAAGTCAGCACTAAAGTATTGGTTGATGCTACTGGCTTTGCTAGGGCGATTATGTACGAAAAAGAGAAGGATAAGCCAGATTTTTTGTCGGGAACCGGAATCGAATATTTAATTGAAGTAGAGCCAGAAATTTACAATAAACACAGCGGCGATTTAATCTTATTTGTGGGTGATAAATGGATGCCTAAAGGTTATTCTTGGATATTTCCAATGGAACCAAACAGGCTAAAAGTTGGTGCTGCCCGAATTTTTTTAGAGCAGAAAACGCTGAGGCATTTGTCACCGCTGAAAAAATATATTGATTTATTGATTGATGAATATCTGAAGTCTAAAAATTATAAAATTATTGACAAACACGGTTCCATGCTGAAGTACAGTCGTGGTTTGAAGGATATTTATTGCAAGGATAATATAATTGCGATCGGCGATAGTGTCTCGACAGTAAATTTTTTGGGTGGCGAAGGGATTAGACACGGGATGGATGGTGCCCAAATCGCGGGGAAATATATTCAAAGGTATTTGGAGGGGAAAATCTCAGATTTTCGAGATTATGAGAGGGAAATGCACCGCAAGTTTGATCAGAAATGGAATATTTCGGAAAGGTTGGCGGTGAGAAAGTATATCGATGATGTTAATGATAAACTGACAGATAAAATGATTTCTTATTTAAAGTATATGAAAACTGAAGATGTTATGGAGATTTTATTTCATTATAAATTCGAGAAAATTTCCCGAGGATTAGGCGGTTATTTGCAGCGAAAAATCAAGGAATTGATTAATAAGTTTCACTTGTAAGGTGCGTCCGTTGAGAGACTGTTAATTGAGGGAAAAATTTCGCTGATTGACGCACCTTACTAAGCTAATTTTAAGGCATTTTCGGCGGTGACTTGAATGCGCGGCAGCGACAATAAAGCATCGTCAAAACTGCTAAAATTTAATGTATATGATACACCAAAAGTATATCCAGTCGCTCCAATTAAAT
Organism: Microcoleus vaginatus PCC 9802; assembly: GCA_022701275.1. NCBI lineage: Bacteria > Bacillati > Cyanobacteriota > Cyanophyceae > Oscillatoriales > Microcoleaceae > Microcoleus > Microcoleus vaginatus. Next base: position 893,943 of record CP031740.1, on the reverse strand, counting down.
GCGCTACAATTGGATCGACATCCCCGTAAGGATAGGCAAAACATTTAACAGGTTTCTCTAATCCCCGTTCCAAGATAGCACGGGATTTGGCCGCCTCCCGCACAATTTCTGTGGGCGACAATGCAGTCAAAGGTTGATGAGTAGCAGACATAGAACCGAATTCAATCCCTGCATCCCGCAGTTGCAAAATTTCCGGCCATCCCATTAACGGCACTTCTTCAAATTCGGCTTTTTCCCAACTATTTGTCTTTCCTATTGACTCCGCTACCAAAAAAACAGTTGCTGTAAAATCAAAGCGTTTTAGCAGAGGCCAAGCATATTGGAAAAAGTCGAGATAGCCGCCGTCAAATGTCATCAATACAGCTTTACCGGGTAAAGGAGTTTTAGCCTGTTTCGCGCTTCGCCAATTTTCCAAACTCGCACTGTAATAACCCAGATTTTTGAGATTGTGTAACTGTTGTTCAAAAATCTGGGGAGTAACTGCGTCTAAACCGTCAGCAGAAATGCGGCGGTAGGAGAGAATCGGGAGTTTTTGTGTAACGCTATGATTGTCAAAAACTTGAGGTTTCACCGAGTGAGAAACTTCCCGATAAGAAGATTTTGAGCAAATGATTTCCGGTGCGTAAAATACTTGCTTTGGAAACTCGTTTTCTGGGGGAATTTGCCTTGTCGGTTCCCCAACGTAAAATACTTGCTTTGGAAACTCGTTTTCTGGGGGAATTTGCCTTGTCGGTTCCCCAGCGATTGCCGCCGCTGACTCGATTTCCTGCAGCGCCGCCGCCGGGAGTGAGGCGCGACGGCTGACACTCGTCCCGATCGCACCCGATCGCCTGCCGAACATCACCGCATTTGGGGGATAAATGCCCCCAGCACCCGGTGCATTCCAGCAGTCGGGCAAATTAGACCTTTGTTGAGCACAAGAGGCTAAGCGCGATCGTAGCCATTGCTTGCCGTTGAGTGGTTTTCCCAGCAAAGCTTCTCGCACGGCGGCGATGCACAACTCAAAACCCATATTTCGAGTAATTGTCGATCGCAATTTTTGAGCCGAAACAAAATTATTTTCCACCGCAACAGTGACAACACCGACAGCCACGCCGCCTACTTTCACCAGCACGTCTATTTCAGAAAGCTCAACTTTTATATTAGCAAATTTTTCGCTAATTTCTAAGACAATCAATTTTTTTTCGATGGTAATTGTTGAGACTTCCTCAGCTATTTCAGGCTTGTAGAAATCCTCCAAATGCCAATGCGGACGCCCCCATAATTCTTGCATAAATAGCGTCCAGTCATGTTTAGGGTGCAATGGTTCCAGCAAAGTTTCCCACAATTTATTGCCTTTTTCGCAGCGATTTCGTTGAAAGAAGCGATCGAGAATGGGCCAAGCAAACTGGGCTGCGATCGCATCCGCCAAAATCCCAGCCGCAACCATGCAATCGCAAATAGGCAATTCAATAATACCGAGTTTAATTCCTTCTAGTGTGATCGTACAGCACAGGCGATCGCATATTTGCCAAGCGTAAATATCCGAAATTCGTTCCGTCACTTCCACCGTCACTTTCCAGGCCATTTCCTCGTTGACTCGCTGAATTTTATCTAAAATATATCTGATTTCTTTGCGAGTGAAAATTTTATGATATTTGTGAACGTTACTACTTTTGACATCTCTCTCAATTCCTTTGTGCCAAGGTAAATTTAAACTGAGGTTCGCTGCTTTTTCTTGATAGTTAACGAGCATTCTATCGTCATATTCAATGCCCATAAAATTACAAATTTTTCCTAGAACTTGTGTTTTGTTATCTAAAAGATCCTCATATTTAACTAATATATGATTTAATTTATTAATATATTTGTGGCTAGTTAACATCGCGTGTTCCCACCGATCGATACAGTGGTTTAAATCCCAACCAGCGCCCCACAATTCGTTAAAATTCCTAGTAGCCTCATACATAGAAGCTATTGTATCCATACCGTTTCGTAAAATATGTATGAATTTCGCATCGGGCAAAAAGCGCTGTATGTCATCAATAAAATATATGTGTTCCGGCGTTTTTTCCAACCAAATGCTTTTTTTTTGTTCAGCCGCCAAACCATCCAAAACTCTCACAAACCAACTAGCTTTAGCTTCCACAGTTTGGGTGTCATCAAAATCTTTCAAAAGTTCAGGACGTTTAATCTCATCCTTAAAAAAAGCTTCCATTCTACCTGGCAACTTTCCCGCAAACTGATCGTACAGCAAATAGTGAAAAAACTTAGATTCCGGAAAAGAAATAACTTCTGGATGAGCCGCTAACAAGCTTTGAAGAATTGTTGTGCCACTGCGAGGCGCTCCTACGAGAAATATGCGTTTCATAACATTTTGCCCTTATAATTAACGGTATATTTTGAGGGGGGGGGTTGGGTTTCGTTTTCTTAACCCAACCTGCCCATTCTAACTCCAAGTAAAATCCTGTTTTAACAAATTAGAAAGTTCCTGATTATAAGGTTGAAAATACTCTGTCAATTGTTGTTCAATTGCTGCTGGTATTTTGCTATACTCCTCGACCGTATTCATCTCATATTCTTTACTTGCGATCGCACTAATACCCAAGAAATCTAACACTTCAGAAAAAACTTTGTCGGCATTTGCCTCAGAATCTTCGCTTTTGAGAATTAGCAACTGTTCCCTCGGAAAATAATCGAGCCAATTCCTGATTTGTTCAACATAAATTCCTCGTGACAAATAAGAATAATGTTGGTGGTTGAAACTGTAATAACTTTGATCAGCTTTGATCTTTTCAATTTCACCTTTTAGGCGATCTGGTTCGGAAGCGATCGCCTTTTCAAAATCCAGCTTTTCGCAGCCGCTCGCCACTTCTAAATGATAGTGCAGCCAAGCTCGTTTGACCGGGTTTCGCAGCATTACAATTAGCTTAACATCCGGAAAACACTTGTAAACCCGCTCTGCCACCAACGGATGATAAATATAGTAAGGAGTCATTTCCCACAGCAACACCTTCTCATCCGCCACACTGCGCGTCAACTGCTTGCTGTACCAATCAACGCCCCGCTCAAAATTCAAATCAAAAAAGTGAATGTTGCGGGAACCATCTTTGATAATTTGCAAGTGATTTGCCAGATAGGCGGATAGAGGTTCCGTGCCGCACTTTTGAGCGCCAATAATTAAAAAGTCAGGTTCCTGCTTATTTTTTAACTGAGTCGAAATCTGGGCATAGGCAGGATTATCCTTATTCAAGGCGTGAACTTTATAGGCTGGTTCTGGTAAATCCGCAACCTGCATTTTGCCATCAAATTCCCAGCGGTAGGGCGGACAAAGAATCGTTTTTTGGTTTACAGTCGATCGCACGTACAGCGGATAAGTGTGCCAATGATAATCGTAGGCGTAAGCCAAACTCTTCTCGTAAACCCCAGCATTCACGTAATACTGACCGTTGCCTAAATCCAGCCTGTCTACGTGCAGGCGGATTGTGCCTTTACCTTCCGCCAGCGGCAGCAATCTGCCCATTTGATTAGTATTAGTCTCAAAACAAATTTGACCGTCTTCCCGGCTGATTGTCACGCCAAAAATAGCAGCCGAAATTGGCTTCGGTACAGAATAATGAATTTCCACAGTAATAGGCTCACCACTGTTTATCTCATCATCCGGCAACACTTTAACATCTGTAATTTCTACTTCCAAAGAACCGAAACGATTGTCATTGATTCGCAGTTGCGAACCCGTACTCGTCACTTCAGGGGGAAGCATGGGAGTGCGTTTTTCGGTTGGTGGGCGCATTTCCGACAAATACTGACCGACTACCACTTCTGGTTCCCCGTAAGCCACGATTTCACCTGATTTCAGCCACAAAGCCCGATCGCACAGTTTATGAATTTGCGTCGCGTTGTGAGAAATCAAAACAATCGCACATCCTTGAGCCTTAAACTCCGATATTCTGTTCAAACATTTAGTTTGAAAAGCCACATCACCAACTGACAAATGTTCATCAACTAACAGGACTTCTGGATCAGTGTGCACCGCCACCGAAAAAGCCAGCCGCATTTGCATCCCCGTACTGTAAGTCCGCATCGGACTATCAATAAACTGTTGCAATTCTGCAAATTCAACAATATCATCAAACCGGCGCGCCGCTTCCCGACGAGTCAAACCGGCCACCACCGCACCCACAAACACATTTTCTCTGCCCGTTAAATCCGAGTGAAAACCCGCACCCAAATCCAACAAACCGCCAATTCTGCCATTAACTTCAATAGTTCCTTCTTGAGCGTGGCCGATACCGCCAACAAGTTGCAGCAGCGTCGATTTTCCCGCGCCATTCTTGCCGAGAATTCCCAGCATTTCCCCGGGAGCAACACTGAAATTGATATCCCGCAGTGCCCAAAAACGCGCCTGCGGTTTCATCTGCCGAAAACCCGCCAAAGCGGCCTGCATAATCGTATAAGGTCGATCGGCAGAGTAGCGGTTGAAACGTTTCCCCAAACCCTTGACAACAATAGCTTGACGCATTTACAATTCCTCCACAAAAGTATTGCTTTGCCGTCTAAAAATTCCCAGTCCGATCGGCAAAAGAGCAGCCACAACCAAGCTAACAATTAACAGTGCCACCCAATCCGGCTGCGTACCCTTGAGCAGTATGGCGCGGTAGGCTCCAAGCAGTGGCACCATTGGATTTAATTGATAAAGAGGCTGAAATTCTTTGGGGACGCTGTTGAGGTCGTAGAAAATCGGAGTCAGGTAAAACAGCATCTGCAAAACTACGCCCAAAGTGTGCTGAGTATCGCGAAAAGTGACATTCAAAGCGGCGAGGGGATAAGCCAAACTGACTGTCAAAATAAACTGAATAGCCATCAGCAGCGGCAACACAAACAGCACTGCACTCGGCTGAACGCCATCAATTGCCAGAAAGATAATTAACACCGGCAAAGCTAACAGAAAGTGAATTAGTCCCGTCATAGTCGTAACTACCGGCAAAATTGCCGTGGGAAAATTAGGCTGTCTGATTAGCGCTTTATTGTTGGTAATTAATCCAGTTGCTTGAAATAATGCGGTTTGAGACCAACTCCAGATTAACAAACCGCTGAAAGCAAAGGAAGAAAATTTCGGAACGTTAATCGGTACAACAGACCGAAACACAAAGGAAAATACAGCTAACTGCAACAGCGGATTGATTAAAGTCCAAGCAATTCCCAAAGCCGATCGCTTGTAAAGTAATTTCATATCGCGATCGACCAACACCTGCAGCAAATCGAAGAAATGAGCGATTTTGCGCCTGTCAATCAGTTTTGGAACACTTCTCATCGCACACCTCCAGCAACTTCCTGCGGTTCAGACTGTAGCTGCTCTTCCGGCTCAATCTCACCTAACTGCTGCGCCTGCAACTGCGCTTTTCTGTAAGCAAAAGGACTGTCGAGAGCTCCTAGCAACTCGCTGACTACCAACTTGCGCGGCAGCAAACCCGGAGCCCCCAAGCGGCGCACCAGCCACCAACCGAACCAATTAAACATAGCAAATTTCAAAATTTCCCAGCGCGGCACAGTGCGGTTGCGAGCGCACGTCAGTAAATAAGCCCCAAAACTGCGCCCGTTATCCTGCAACTGCCGGCTCAAAGCATCGGCGCTGCGCCGGTGCAAGTGCCACACAAAAGCTCTCGGCTCATAAAAAGTCGAGTATCCCTTAGCCAAAATCCGATGAAACATCTCAATATCCCCACCACCGCGAGTCGCAGTCCCCACATCGAGAGCAACGTCAAAATTGCCCACAGCCTCGAAAACTTGCCGCCGGAAAGCCATATTCGCCCCCACGCCGTATTTGCTCGCCCACAGCAACTCCCACACAGAAAGCTTGCTACCGTCGGTTTTGTGGCGGTCGAGGTGTTGCAGCATTCCGCCATATATCAGTTCAAATTGCTGTTGTGACAAGGTTTCCAGTTCGGCTGCCGCCACTAAACCGCTAACTGCCATAATGTCCGGGTCAGCAAAAGCCGAAGCGATCGCCCGCAGCCAACCGCGATCGGGCCGCACGTCGTCGTCAGTAAAAGCAATAATCTCATGCCGCGCTTCGGCGATCCCGCGATTGCGCGCCCAGTCCAATCCTGGCCGTTCTTCCTTGACGTAGCGTACCGGCAATCGCGCAACTAATTCAGCGGTGCTGCTGTTTGCAGGAGCGTTGTCTATAACGATAATTTCGCGGTGGGGATAGTCTAGTGCGAGCAGAGCTTCCAGAGCGCCTTTGAGCAAATCTGTGCGATCGCGCGTGCAGATGACAACGCTAATTGACGGCAGGTGGCGATCCGCCACTGCTTCAGAAACAGCGCCGAACTGCTCTCCTAAAGTCGATCGCACCAACTCTTTTCCTAACTGATCCACAATTGTTTGTCGCACTCGCTCAGCGGAAATTGTTTGTTCCCAGGGATTGTTGCTAACATAAGCCCAGCCCAGAAGGCGTCCCCGGTAGCGAACTAAAATGCGAACTCCTTCGTATTGTTCGAGTTGCCTAATCGGATTAATCTGTTCGGTAAACTCAATCTCCATCACTTTTATTGCCATAACTTGCTCCTGAAAATTTTGCAGCGGGCACTAGATAGAAAAGTTTTGACTTGGGACTTTTAACTTTGGGGTTGCAACTTTCCAATTTCCCAACGTTGGAGGTTTGAGTTTTTGGTTTAACTTCCCCGAATTCAGTAGATATGAACGAAAAAAAGAACGAAAAAAAAAATCTTCTAGGGGCTAGTTTAGCTAAGCATAACCAGATATAAGCGAGAAGATGAAGGCACTCACCTGCCCGAATCATGTAATCTTTATTTGTACCTATTTACTTAGCTCTTAATTGCTAACTCGTAAGTTTCAAAAGCAACTAAAGGTTTGTCTTCAAGCGTTTCAGCAGTGCGGGGCAAACCGTTAACCGCGATCGCCCCAGCCAGCGGTTGAGCAAAGTGAAGCGCCAGAATAGATCGCAAGTGAGCGCCCCGCAGCGGTTCCGCGCCCGCTTGCGGAATAATATGACCGACTGTCAGTTGGTCATAATACAGGTAAACCCCAGCCGGTCGTTCCGCATCCAGCAGACTTTCTGCAGCTTCCCAACCTTGCTGCAAATCAATGTTAATTTCATATCCGCCCAAATGAGCACGGGCCGGGCCTCCTTGCATAAAACTAGAAATAGCAGAGCGACTTTTCAACTCATCAATGACACCCCGCAAATACCAATAACCGCGCAATTTTGACCGCAACCACCGCCAAGTTCCCCGCATCCGCAAGCTTTCGAGTAAATCAAGAGATTCCCTCAGTCCCTGGGCTAGCCAATCTACCGCAGCCGGCCAGAAAAACGTGACCGCCACCACAATTTTATCTACCAGCGAGTAAGCAGTTTCGTAGGCTGCTACCTGCAGTATCGGTCTAAGTTCCGGGTGTCGGCGGCCTATCAAAACATCCGAGCGCCCTTCCTGACGAGAGCGGCGAAAAGAGCGATCGAGATTATTAGTTTCGTGTTCGTAATGATAGCCCACAGCATCCCCCGCTACAGCAAAAGGTACACCAGCTTTCAGCAAACGCACCCCAAACTCGTAATCTTCTCCGCCGCAGTTCCCAAAAGCCGAATCAAACCCATCGAGACGACCAAACAGTTCTGCATCCAAAGAAAGGTTGCCGCTGAGCAAATCTTGATAAGTAAATCGGTGACCAGGTTGGCTCATCTGATAAAACTTCTCTTCCCACCACGAGCGCACTTCCACGTCAAAAAACCTAGTTCCTCCGTGCAACTTAGGCGGATAGGGGCCCATGACAGCCGCTCCCGGACGCTCTCGGTGAACCCGCGCATGGCTTTCCACCAAAGGTGGCAGCGCTTCGATATCGTCGTCGAGAAACAGCAGCAATTTCCCGGTAGCCGAAGCCGCTCCAGTATTGCGGGCGATGGAAGCACTTCGGCAATTTACCTCGATCGCCTGCAGTTTAAAGGGAGCTTTGTAGTCTTGTAGCATTGCCAAAGTATCGTCAATGCAGCTATCTGCCACTACAATAACCTCGATCAGGTCGAGCGGATAAGTCTGCAAGTGCAAAGCATCCAAAGCCCGCCGCAGCGAAGAACTTCGGTTGTGGCTAGGAATAATTATGCTAACTGTTAGATTTTCCATATTTACATTACAACAATTAACTTCATCTGCATTTCATCTCCCTTCATCTGGCGTTAAAAATAATCTAAAAATCCCTATTCATTGCTCCCCTTAATTTTTTGTAACAACTTCCGAGAAGCAAAATAAGCCATCGGCCCGCTAAAGCAGCCGCGAAATTGAGCCCATAGCAAATCCCTCGGAACCGCATCCGGTTGCTTTCGCAAAGAAGCAATTAATTCGGGAATTTGCTTATACCGCAGCCATCCCCAAGCTAATAGAGGCACACTAAATTCTCTGTTGATTACAAACAGCCGCGTCCAGAAAGCATAGACTCCGATGCCGTAGCCTTGGAGCGTTTTTCGCAATTCTTCCCAAGTGCGGCGATGGCGGTGCCAGCTCAATGCTCTCGGCTCGTAGACAATGCAATAACCCGCGCGCAAAATGCGGGCAAAGAGTTCACAGTCTTCGCCACCCACCGTGGGTGTTCCCGCCCCCAAAGCTTCGTCAAACAGGCCAATGTAGTCGATCAAACTTTTCCGCACAGCCATACTCGCCGAAACTCCCACAAGATGCACAATCAGAGGATTGCACTGTGCCCCATCAAAAACTCGGCGCTCAAATCCCCGCCCGTGCGGGCTGTACCACTCAAACCATTCTTGCGCTTCGGTTTCCAGTTCCAAGGGCATCACCAGCCCCGTGACGCACATAACTCGCGGATCGCTAAAATTCAACAAGAGCGATCGCAGCCAGTTCGGATCGGGGGCAGCATCGTCATCTGTAAAGGCTACGAATTCATGTTTAGCTTCGCGTAAAGCTCGGTTACGGGCAGCGCTGGAGCCTGGTACGTCTTCGCGCACATAGCGGACTTGTGGGTAATTTTTGACCACTTCCTTGGTAGCGTCCGTGCTGGGACAATTGTCAATTACTAAGTATTCCTGACCCTCGTCTGGGTTCTGCATCAGCGCGTCTAGACAGCGCCGCAAATCTTCCGGGCGATCGCGCGTGCAAACCGCTACTGTGGCGAGCGGCATTGCCTGCACAGGCCCGCGTTCGTCCCATGCGAGGGTATCGTAGAGCCAATTTTTCCAAAGGTTCTCCCCCGCAGCGTTCATCAGTGTTTCCCGCAATTGGGAGCCGTCGGCGTGACCTCCGACGAGCGACAATAGAGCTTGGCCGATCGGTTTTCCGTGCAGTCGAATTAAAACCAAGGCTTTGCTGTAACGCTCCTCAACCCTAATTTCTGGCGGAAGTTTGGACATTTCCAGGTCAAGAATAGCTGTTGCCATTTGAGATGTTAAATTGTGAAAAAATCATATAAACTCCGTATATTACCGGATGTATTTTAGCGAAAATTGTTTTAGGGCTAGCAACTTCTCAATGCCATACTTGCCTAGCCTCGATCGCGAATCCAACATAAAGCCTTATTTTTATTATTGCTTTTATTTATTTTTACTTTCTATTACCCGCTGATGTCAAGTTTTTTTCCAACAGAATATTTGTCGTCGAACACCTTAGCTCGTTGAGGCGGGTGTCAATTGCAGGTGTTATGGGCCGTCGGCACTCTCCCAAGTCTTGCCATTAATGCCATCTCTAAAAACCAGGTTTTTTGATAAAACCCGGTTTGTGCGATCGCCCCTCATTCCAGCTTGAATTGCGAGCGGGTACTATTCTCTAAAACATACCAAACAATTAAACACTCTCGCAATTAAAACTTTCGCAAGTAGTAATTATTCTATAACAATCCCAAACCCGTTTTTAGAATATAGAGGCAGCCCCTTAAAAACTATTTTAAAAAAACTAAAATAGTAGGTAGACTTGCGCTAAAACAAATACCTTCTATGTCTTGTATTGGTGGTGGAACCTAAGACTCCATCTTATACAAAACACTTTATGAGTTCAACACTCGACCCACATTAGCTATATTTTTACCTACTTATTTGACCGATATAAATGAGTGAATGGAGTCCAATCCATACCACATGAATTAAAGCACTATTATTCCCTTAAAATATTTAATAAAGGCTATAAATACCGATATCCAGCCGGTTAAATAAGTCAGTTCCGGCTTCATTTGTTAATAATCTCAACTCTATAAACTACTCGTATCTCTAGGTTAAAATTGGCAGAACGACGAGGCTCAGTCAGTTATCTAGAATCTGTGCAAAGCGCAGGAGTCATTTGCTGAGGGCAGTCAAAAAACAGGAATCTAGCACAACTCCAACGATACTATTCGAGAACTACGATGTGATGTTTGACTTAAAACCAAGCTATTACACTCTGTTTAAGCCGCCACAGGTTAGCTGACAAACAACTCAAAAACCCCACCCGAAAGAATACCCAAATGATAAAAAACCGAAGATTATAGACGGGTTGGAGACTCATAGACCTGACATTATTTCTGGCAAGTTAGTGGGATTTGTACAGGATAAATATCCTCCATTGTCGGGGGATTTATCTGGCTATGTTTGGGGTAAAACAAAAAAAGACATCGTTTTGTGCCCTAGTCAAGGAGGGGAGTAAACAAACCTATTATCGGCCAGTCAGCCGATTTGAGATTTGAGTTTTGAGACTTCGGCGAGACGTTGGGCGAGCCATCGAGTCCAGCTCAGTCGAGCCGCGCTCAGACGTTGGGCGAGCTGTCGAGTCTGGCTCAGTCAAACGATTTGAGATTTACTTCACAGATGAATCTGGAGCTTGAACACGAGCCTAAAACTTTGCGCTGCTGGCGATTCCTGGCGGAAACTTATATCCGTTTTTGGGCGGGGTCAAAAAGCCATTTAAACTCTCTCCGGGATAGCCAGAAGGTTTGCTTAGAAGAATGTATCAAACTTTTACAAAGAAACCGAGCAAACTCATAAAGTCTCTGTCTGGCCGGACAAAAGCAGTTAGCTAGCCCCATGCTGGTTCTCCGTTTTTCAGATTGGACAATACACGGCCCTCAACACCCAAAAAATGAAGAATTGTAAAGTTTTATCAAGATCTTTGCACATCTGAATTAAAATCTTCTCATAAAAAAGACTAGCTTTTAGCAGGCGCAAATTGTGGAAAAAAGTTTAAAACTCAGAATATGAGATCGAGTTCGCTACTCTTACATGGTGCAATAAAATGTAACTTTTGATGCCAGAACCAGTAGCATGAACTTTGTGGAAGACCGAATGCCCGTCAGGCAAATGCCTTCGGAAAATCGCCTTCTTGGCGCTGCATCAAATCTTAAGTGCAATTACTTCCCTTTGACGGGAGCCGGAGCCTTCGAGCAAACATTTAGCTCCAGGGCTTACGCACCAGAACTTTGATAAACCGGGTTTTTTTACCGGGAGCGAGGGCGGCAACAAAGTGTTTTCGTTCATCAAACCCGGTTTCAGCGTCCGAGACTGAACTTCATCGAATGAATGCAGTCGCAACCAATCTTTAAATGTGGCGATACTGCAAGTTGCGTGCAAAGCAGGGAGCTAACCGCAGTGATGGATCTCGATTGTTTACCTTACGGCGCAGGCCACGCCCAAGAAGGTGTCTGTCTCCTAGTGCGAATGGGGCCGCACCGCATTTTACTCGACTGCGGTGTAGAGGATATTGCACCGCTGTCAGCGACACTAAATCGATCGCTGCCAGCAGATTTTGTGGTGTGTACCCACGCCCACTCTGACCATGCCAGAGGTTTGCTAGCACTCCATCAATCTTTCCCCCACTTGCCAATTTACGCCAGCGAAGTGACAGCGCGACTGCTACCGCTCAACTGGCCAGAACTGGCTCAGCAGCCAGAGTCCAGGTTCTGTCAGGGACTCCCCTGGCAGTCGCCGCTCGAAGTGCGCCCAGGACTGAGCGTGCAGTTGTTCCCGTCGGGCCATTTGCCCGGAGCGGCGACTGTGCTGCTGACTTATGCCGCCCCGCACCGCACCTACACCGTGGTTTACACCGGCGACTTTTTCCTGTCCAATTCTCGTTTGGTGGAAGGTTTGCCCCTCGGAGAACTCAGGGGCATGAAGCCGGATGTGTTAATTTTGGAAGGCAGTTACGGCACGGCGCGCCACCCTCACCGCCGACAACTGGAAAATCAGTTAGCCGATCGCATCCACCGCGCCATCGCCGACGGGTACTCGGTACTGCTGCCCGCGCCGGCCCTGGGTTTGGGCCAAGAAATGCTGATGCTGCTCCGCAGTCACCACTACTTTACTGGCCGCGACTTGGATATTTGGGTGGACGGCACTGTCGCCGACGGGTGCGACGCTTATCTGGAGCTGTTACCCCAATTTCCCACCGCCGTCCAAAATTTTGCTCTGCACCAACCTTTGTTTTGGGACGAAAGGGTGAAACCCCGTGTCCGCCGACTATCTGCCGAACAACGCCCCGAATTGGGAGCCACGCCCTGTATTGTGATTACTGACCAAATAGCTGATTTGGCATTGTATGTTGCCGATGGCACAAATCCTTGGATTTTGCTCGCGCCTCAAAAACCAGGATATCCCGTCAGCGACTGGCTGGGCAACAGGCCCGAATCAGCAGTCAGAAGTGTCGAAACTTATCTGCTAGCCGAACACTGCGACGGGCCGGGGACGACCCAACTCATCCACAATTTGCGTCCCCAGCACGTAATTTTACTCCACGGTTCCCCTGCATATTTGGCTGACTTGGCTAACTTGGACGAGCTGCGAAACCGCTACCAGTTGCACACTCCGGCGGCCGGAACACTGGTCGAATTGCCGATCGGGGAAATGTTTTTGCAGCCCGCTATCCCAGAAACTAACTATGAGGGAGAACTCAGCGAATTGGGGACAGAGGTAGCAATTAGCTTGCCGAGTCCGATTACAGGCGATCCTCGGTGGGCCAATTTTGCCGATACCGGTTTGGTAGAAGCGCGCTGGCAAGGCGAAGAACTGGTACTGCGCGGCATCTCCCAGCGGGAACTCCTTTTTCAAGGCAGCGCCGTTCAGGCCAACCTCGAATGCTGTGGCAATTGCCAGCACTACCGCAGCCAGCGCTGTTGGAACCAGTCCAGTGCTTTGTTTGGCTTTAAAGTTACCCCCGACGGTTTCTGTCCGGTGTTTAAAGCGATACCGGAGTCCGAATTTTTCCTAGAAGATGGCGAAACAGACGGCGAATAAGCTGTCGCGCACCTCGAAACCAGCCCGCAGGCAAAGAAAACAAAAGAACAGTCCTGGACGCACCCAGACAAAAAACCCGGTTTCAGCAGCGTAAGCTGTCGCGTATTGAATTTTTAAACTACTGTGTACTTACGCTCTTGTGGGGTGGGCAGGAGATTCCGCCATCAAGCTTAAATTTAAAGGCAAAATAGCTTATGTGGTCACAACCCAGAATATGTTTGGCCTAAACCGGGTTTTTTGCATAATTTCTCCACAAAAAAGGGAGAAAAGTCGTTTTCTTTTCCCCCAAGTTTTCCTTGTGCCTCAAGCGCGAGCTCAAAACTATTCCAAATTCGAGTCGGGGTAGTGATTGCGAATTTGTTCGGCTTCGGGACAATCGTCAGAAACTAGGGGTTCGCAGTTAGTTCGGGATACCGAAGCCAACTTCTGGGACACAGCTCCAATACTTTCGAGACGCACCATTTCTTCCCAGGAGCTGATTTCGTCTTCTTCGTCGGTTTCGTAGCGCAGCGTGACTAGATCCCCTTCAATATCTAGGATACGAGCGCGCTCTATCCAACGTTGCTGATCTCGAAGAAAAATAGAAACCTCACGACCATCACAACAGAGTTGATAGATTTTGCGCTGTAGCATTTGTCAGTTCTCCTGCGCAGTGTAACTTGCTTAAAATATGGTCTGTTTACCGTAACGTACTTTGGGTTTTACATCGGAAGGCACAGCCGTGTGGACTGGCCAGTTTCACGTTTTCCGCAACTTTGGTACCGATGGGAGTTACCAAATTTGATTTTACCACCAAATCTATCTAGTACGCCATTTATCCAAATACAGGTTGTGCAGCCAGTGGCATCCCTCGTGAGAGGCATTTGCCAGCATAGATCGGAGCATTAGGACTTGACTCGGGCGATCGCGATTAACAGCGACAACAACAGACTCTGCCTCAAAAATCTCGCTTTCTTTTGCCTCAAGTCCCCCAGAAACCTCTTGTTTGGACGTTTGTTCGATCGTCCACTAACGCCTCTTGGCTCAATCTCAAATCTCAAATCTCAAAGCGAAAGCTTTAAAGCGACACTCAAACAGCGACAATAAAAACAGGCTCTGCCTCATAAATCTCGCTCTTTTCTACCTCAACTCCCCCAGAAACCTTTTGTTTCGACTTTTGTTCTGGCCCCGAGTACCCTCTGTGAACTCAATATAAAATCTAAAATCTAAAATCTAAAATCGATTGACCGGAGTGTGATAAAAATCACTGACAGCAGGCAGCCCCTAAATGTAGAAAATGGTGGCGGCCAACAACTAGCTTCAAAACGGGCAGCGGAACCTGTGGCGGTTAAGCTAAAAGAATTGCGGTTCCGTTCAAAACAAATTGGAGTCATCGCTCGTGCGTATTAAGGAGGCTAATTGATGGTGTACGCAGAAAATTGGTCGCAGCCGTCTATCTTGGAGCTAGCGCGATCGGGCAACTTTCAAGCCCTAAATTATTGGATTGACAGCTTGCTGCGCCCCGAAGGGATTTATGCCCGCGTCGAACAGGCTCATGCCGGCTGCGTCCAAATCCTCGTAGAATTCCAGCGCGAATTTGCGCCAGATACTACATTACTCGGGAGCACACTCCGGGAAGGCTTAGTCAAATTTATTTGCCACCAACTCTGGAGACTCAACTCGCCAGCAGTAGAAGGAGTGCGAATTCACGCGCGCTTGGCTGGGGATGCAGACATTCTGTGGAAACAGTCAGTGCGAATTGTGACTCCGGCAAACCGCCAGCGGCGGCGTTACCGTTCCCTACCGGTCGTCGATTGGGTTAAATTTAAAACGTATCGTTCTCTGCTGCTAGTGGGCTCGGCACTTGCCTCATTTATTTTAGGGTGTTGGGTCAGCTACCACGAAGCTCTGACCCTACGGTCAGTATCCCCAGTATCCGGGTACCAGCAAACTGCGGTAATGTCGGGGCCGCCTCCAAAACGTGCGGATACCGTGCAAGCCGCCTTAGAAGTGGTACCAGTAGTACAGCAAAAGCAAGTTGCTAATCCTTACGACCCAACAGTAACGCTGATGTTCGGAGGAAATGTAAATGTATCGGATGCGCTCGGAGCATCTGCTGCCAACGATCACCAATGGGCTTTCGCCAATATGGACGAGTACCGGCAAGCAGATGTGGCGATGGTTAACCTAGAAAACTCCCTGACTCGCTCTACCTTAGACTCTGGGAAAAAACAATTAAATTTTAAAGCCGATCCAGAATCGGTGAAAGTATTAACAGCCGGAGGAGTGGATATTGTCAATCTGGCAAATAGCCACGCTATGGATTACGAGGAACCGGGCCTGGTGGAGACTATGAATACTCTAGATAATAGTGGGATTCAACACCTGGGAGTCGGCAGAGATATTAAAGAAGCGAGGCGTCCAGATATTATTGAAGTTAAGGGTCAGCGGATTGCCTACCTTGGCTATTACGATGCCGAGCTTCACGTCGCCGACCAAGGGAAAGCGGGCACTAACCCCCGCCGCAACAATCGCGTGGCCGAGGATATTCGAGCTCTTAGGGGTCAGGTAGACTGGATTATTGTTAATTACCACTGGGGAGTCGAATTGGCCGATTATCCGGGGGACTGGCAGATTGATTTGGCTCGGTTCACGATCGACCAAGGAGCTGATTTGGTAGTGGGACACCATCCCCAGGTATTGCAAGGTGCAGAAATTTACAAGGGCCGCCCGATAGTTTACTCGCTGGGTAATTTTATATTCGGCGGGAATGCTCGCAGGGATTACGATACCGCAGTCCTGAAAGTATCGCTCAAAGACAGGAATATGAAGGTAGAGTTTCTGCCTGTGGAGGTGAAAAAGTTTCAGCCGAAGGTGGTGAAGGGAGCTGCTGCCGATCGCATCCTCAAACGCGTCGAGCAAATTTCTAGTATTTTCGATCGACCGATGCCCTCTTCTGTAGTTCTCGATGCCCTAGTCCCGCCAGGAGCCACACCAAAAACTCCAAATTCTCCATTGCCAGGATCGGCAAAGAGCGGTACATACCAGCCAGGGCGAAGTTCCGGGGGAACCTCGGGTGAAAGCAATCTGCAAAGCCCCGGACAACCCAAACCTACTTTGATTTTGCCGACTTTGCCGGCTGCGCCCCAACAGCCGGACAACTCCTCATTTTTCCCGAACGGGACAGGGCCTGCAATTGAGTCAAACCCGCCTGCGAATCAAAATTTGCCGCCGCGCATCTACCCCACTCAACCTCAAAATCCTAGCCGGGAACCAGAGCCATTTACCAAAGAGCCATTCATCAAAGAACCGTTTATTGCGCCCCCATCTCCTAGTCAAGGAGCAGTGCCGAGTCCCCAAAGCTATCTTCCTCCCAGGGGTGTATCTTTTGAAGTCGCACTCAAACAGCAGCCCACCTCAGCGATCGTTCCAGGTAGCAGCAGCAAACGCTCCAAGCACCGGATCGCCCTGCCTCCTATAGCTGGGAGCATTGGTTAGTCGATGGGGGTCGGAACAACGAGGAACCCGGGGGAGGATAGGGGCGGTAATGGGTGAACATCAAGATACTAGCGACCAATTATTAACGACCGATTTACTGACAACCAATGATCAATGACCTACTACCGATGACAAATGTGTTTGCGATCGCGCTCAAGCAAAAGCAGTACAAAACCTATATCCTCTCCGACGAAACCGCTAACTCTACTCTAGAAGTTGTGCCGGAACGGGGCGGTATTGCCACTAGCTGGCTGGTTGAAGGCAAAGAAATCTTGTACTTGGACGCGGAACGGTTCGCCAATCCCGATCTGACTGTACGTGGCGGGATTCCCATCCTGTTTCCCATCTGCAGCAATCTCCCCGACAGTACTTACACGCACAAGGGAGTGGAGCGTCAGCTCAAACAGCACGGCTTTGCTCGAGACTTGCCTTGGACAGTAGGCGAACAAGTTACGGAGGGTTGCGCCGCTCTTACGCTAATTCTCAATAGCTGTGACAAGACGCTGGCTGTTTATCCCTTTGATTTCCAACTAGCCTTTACTTATCAGATTAAAGGCAATTCTTTGGAAATTTTTCAGCGATACACCAATCTGTCTGCCGAACCCATGCCGTTTTCTAGTGGTTTGCACCCCTACTTTTTGGCGACGGACAAATCAAAGCTGCGCTTTGAGATTCCGGGGATGCAGTACAGAGATCAGAACACCAATCAAAAGGGTTACTTCACTGGGGTTTTTGACCCGACGTTGGATGAAATTGATGTTTCCTTTGACGAACTCACTGGTCTTGCTGCTACTGTCACTGACGCGGCCCAAGGCTTGCGGCTCACCCTCAGTTACAACTCCAGCTATGGGAAGTTGGTTTTCTGGATGTTGAAGGGGAAGGATTTTTACTGTTTGGAACCTTGGACTGCTCCTCGAAATGCTCTCAACACTGGCGAACACATGATTTATTTGCAGCCGGGAGCGACTTGCCAGATGCTGGTTCGCATGAGTGCAAATTTTATTTAAAAAAGACTTGCTATTTCAAATGAGGGGTGCTACTATTAGAAATTGTGTGCGGTAACAATGTTTTCGCGGGTCGCTAGCTCAGCGGTAGAGCATTCGGCTTTTAACCGATTGGTCTCGGGTTCAAATCCCGGGCGACCCATAAAAAATTTGTAAGTTGAGAATTTTGAGTTTTGAGTTGAATGCTCGGAACTCAAAATTTTGTTTTTTGAACTTTTAAGTAAATCTGGAAAGATAGTGCGCGATCGGTGGCAAATTGTCTTAATATTATCGTAAGAATTGAGCTTGTCCAAAATTCACTGCCCAAAAATCACAAATAATTAGGAGGAATATCTATGGCGCTTGTACCTATGCGATTGCTGCTCGACCACGCGGCTGAAAATGGTTACGGCCTACCGGCTTACAACGTCAACAACATGGAGCAAATCCAAGCGATCATGCGCGCTGCTGACGAAACCAACAGCCCCGTGATTCTGCAAGCTTCTCGCGGCGCTCGCTCCTACGCTGGCGAAAATTTCCTGCGCCACTTGATTTTGGCAGCAGTTGAAACCTATCCTCACATTCCCATTTCCATGCACCAAGACCACGGCAATGCCCCCGGCACTTGCTATTCTGCCATGCGCCAAGGTTTCACCAGCGTGATGATGGACGGTTCTCTGGAAGCAGATGCTAAGACTCCCGCCAGCTACGAGTACAACGTTCAAGTTACTCGCGATGTGGTGAATGTTGCTCATTCGATCGGCGTTAGCGTTGAAGGCGAACTCGGTTGCTTGGGTTCTCTGGAAACAGGAATGGGCGAAGCAGAAGACGGCCACGGCTTTGAAGGTGCGCTTTCTCACGATCAGTTGCTGACAGATCCTGAACAAGCTGTGGATTTCGTCGAGCAAACCGGCGTTGATGCTCTAGCAGTTGCGATCGGCACTTCTCACGGCGCTTACAAGTTCACTCGCAAGCCGACTGGCGAAATTTTGGCAATCAGCCGCATTGAAGAAATTCACCGCCGCTTGCCGAATACTCACTTGGTGATGCACGGTTCTTCTTCTGTACCCCAAGAATTGCTGGAAATTATCAACAGCAACGGCGGCAAAATCCGCGAAACCTACGGCGTACCTGTGGAAGAAATCCAAAAGGGCATCAAGTGCGGCGTTCGTAAGATCAATATCGATACTGACAACCGTTTGGCGATTACTGCTGCAGTGCGCGAAGCTTTGTTTGCCAAGCCGGATGAGTTTGACCCCCGCCACTTCTTGAAGCCGTCGATCAAGTATATGCAGAAGGTTTGTAGCGATCGTTATAACTCTTTCGGTTGCGCTGGTCACGGTACAAAGATTAAGCAAGTGTCTTTGGACGATTTTGCAGCTAAGTATGCTAAGGGCGAATTGAGCTCTTCTGCTAAGAAGACTGTCGCTGTTTAAGAATTTTAGGTTTTAGATTTTAGATGTGTCTGAAGTCTAAAGTTAGGATTGCCGGGTAACTGTGGAGTTGCCCGGTTTTTGTTTGTGCGAGTTTATGTATTTAGTTACTAGGCGATTGAAATGGCTACTATACAAACTAAGTCGGCCTCTGCAGACTAAAAGATATCAATTACACCGCATAGGCGATCGCATATTGCCTCAGTACAGGTGAAATCGTGTAAAAATTTGCTTGTTGTTCAATCAAGCAGCGTCGCGATAGAGATTGCAGCGCATTTAGCAAATCTGAAGCCGGAATTTGGTCATTTTCTAGCAATTTGGCCCGGTTGATTGGCTGGCTTTCTTTCGCTAACAATGAGATTACTTGTTTTTCCAGCTCGGATAGGCGATCGAACTGCTGCTGTAAAACATCTTTCAAATCTTCTGGCAACAATATAGTATCATTTGGTAATAGCTCTGTCACGCCTCCTCCCAAGTCTTGAATCAGATTCGCCACGCTTTTTAACCATAGGGGGTTGCCTTGGTAGCGATGAATGAGTGTTTCACTGTTGTCGCTTTCTTCTAACCCATAATCTCTGAGTATTCCCCGTCCGGCTGCGATGTCTAAACCTTTGAGTTGTAAGGTACGAAGGGCAGTATTTTGGCTTTTAGCTTGAGTCACTTCTCTCGGTTGTTCCCAACCGATCAACAGAAAGCAGCTTTGATGGGATAATTTTTCTATTTGTTTAAATAAAGAGCGATATTCTTCGGATTCTGGTTTATACTTTCCTGCCAATTCGCCGCTACAGAAAAGGTTGTGAACGTCATCTAAGACTATTAAACAGCGATGGTTTTGTAAATACTTAATCAGCGGTAAGCGTTTCTGGTTGGTTGGGGATGAATCTTGTTTTTCTGAATTTGAAAAAAGCTGTATTAGGTTAGATTGAAATTTATCTATACTGGGGAATTCGTCTAGTGTGTACCAAACTGCGTACTCAAACTCGTCTTTAATTTGTTTTACGAGTTGCACTGCTAAGGTGGTTTTGCCGATTCCACTGATGCCGGTGAGGGTGATGAGGCGACAGCGTTGTTGTAAAATCCAGGTGGTGAGGGTGTGGAGTTCGAGGGGGCGATCGAAGAAATCGCCCAACTCCGGCATTTCGCTTAAATCTTGATGCGAAGTTTTAGTTTGTTTTGAGTTAGATGTTTCCTCATTTGGTGGGTGTGAGTTTGGTATATTTGGCGGGTGTCTACCTTCTCCACAGGTGTTAAAACTACCTTTCACTACAATGTCTTGTGCAAAGTTTAAAATATTAGAGTTTTGCAACCTCTCCATTGTGGAGCGAAAATTCGATTTACTGACATCTTCTCCTAACTTCTCTGAAAGTATCTGCCATAATTCCGATCCAATTTCCCTGATGCGACTTTCAGAACAGTTAAAATCTTTAGCTATTTCTTTGTATGTCTCGCGTTGTAGAGTTCCCCGCAGTACCGCTTCCTGTAAATCGTCAAGGTGGTGACCTGTTTTCTCCAAAACTATGCGATCGGCGACATTTAACATTTCTTTAAGATTCATCTGGCAGGGAGATGCGAGAGTTTTGTGTATTGTAGCTCACAACTGCCAACATTTTCGTACATTTTCGTACATTGTTGTACAAACTTAGATTAAAATTAAAGTAAAAGCGAGGGAAAATTGGCCGCAAAATAGAACATTTTTTGGCTAGACAAACCTTTAATTTATTAAGGATAATGGAACAAGTATTAAAAGGATAAATTGATTTATGAATTGGGAAGATTTTGCCAGGAAAGCAGGTGACGAAGTTGTAGAAAATGTTGTAGAAAAAACTATTGGAATTAATGGAAATACAGTCAAAACAGTCAAAGCGGTTGCAGAAACTGGTGCTGCGGTAGGTGCGGCTGCCAGTGCTGCGACAGGGTTGACTGTTGCAGCAACTTCAGGAGCAGGAATTACTTCTGGTCTAGCTGCGGCAGGTGGTGTGGTTGGTGGTGGCATGGCGGCGGCTCCTGCGGTATTAGCAGCAGGCCCAGCTTATCTTGGGGCAAAAATAATGAATGAAACTTTGTTCAAAGAGCAATCGAACTTGTCTGAGGAAGAGAATGATGCTCGTGCAGCGGCAAGAACAGCTACAAACATTGGGGCTGCTGCTGGTCTAGTTGGTGCTGGTGCTGTAACGGTAGCTGGCGGTGCTTCTGGTGCTGCAATTATGGGCACCCTTGCTGGTATTGGTGGCGTTGTCGGGGGAGGTGCGATCGCTGGTACTGCCATAGTTGCTGCTGCACCTGTTGCTGCGGCGGCTGCTGTTGGATACGGAATATATAAACTTTTTGGAGGTAAAGGAAAAAAATAGTTAGTTCAGTTTGAATTTGTAGGTTGGGTTTCCTGTTGCAACCCAACCTTCATCAGCGTTTAGTCTGGCTTTAGTATTTCCTCGCAGCCAATATCAGAAAACTGCGAGCGATTGAAAAGGTAAGCTTGGCTATTTATATGCAGCAAATATTACAGGGTTGGGTTAGAGGTTCTGTTTCGTAGCTTTGGAGTATACGGATGTTTGGTTGGCTATCTGAACTATTTAATTGGTTTTTCAGACTATGGAATCGGTTGGATGATAAAACGAAAGGTAAAATTATAGAGGAAGTTGTCAAGTCATTTGAAAAGCTGCTTCGTGCTTTTTATGGTTCGTGGAAAAATCGGCCTACCAAGTGAGACTAAGTGATGAGTAATTTTAAGGAACTTATGGATGAGATTGAGCAATCACCTACTCAATCAGTGATGAGTAATTTTAAGGAATTTATGGATGAGATTAAGCAATCACCTACTCAATCACTGCCAGAATCTGATTTAACTCTTCCATCCCTTCAAATGGCTTTAACAGCAGGAACTTTCCTTATGTTGACGCCCTTCTCATTTTCAAATAATGAAAAGCAAAAATTCTCAGAAGAGGTGTCGAGCTTAATCCAGAATCAATCTTTTTTATCTGACTTCAGCAATCAAATTGGTGAACCTTTGGAGCAGGAATCTGAAGATGACTTCGTGAAACGCGGTAGCAATAGGTTAAGAGAGATGCTTTATGAGAGATTTGGCATCAAAGGTTGAATGGATATAATATTCAGGTCTGTCGAAGTAGTCGCAGTATACCTTAGTGCGATCGCCCATCTTGCCTATTCCGTTGACACTCGTGTTACCCAACTTCTTTTTCCACTTACAATCTGATCCATTTCCACCATTTCAAAGGGCTATGGTTGCACTCCAGGCCTGAAGCGTAGCTATCCAATAGGGAATCGTCCCAGCAAAAAAAGGGCGATCGCCTACAGAAATATAGAATATTGCTTAACTGAGTGTTTGTAGCACCGAATTATTTGTAAGGTTGGCATCAACTGTAGCTAATTTTAACCCATAGTAAATGGCTGTGGCGGCAATAAATCGGTCTCCGGGGTCTTGATGGGGTAGTGCAATCTCGCGACTTAAAATGGCAATGGCGTGATTCATTTGGGCTTCACGAGTTTCCAGAGTTTTTAAAGCTAAGTTAACCCATGTAACCGGATCAGGCTGTAAAGATATCCTTCCTTTTTCTGCAAGAATGAGCGTCTCCCAAATGCTAATTGGACTCAGCCAAAGTTCAGTATTAGGATCGGCGATCGCGGTTTGAAGTTGAAGCGATAGGCGTTGATCGCCGAGTAAATACCAAAGCCAAATGTGGGTATCAAGTAAAAGTTTCATTCCAAAACTTCCCACTGTTCGGCAACAGGAGCAATTAAATCTCCTAATATTTCACCGCTTCCTTTCATTGCACCAAAGCTGGGGCGTTGAGCTTGGGTTGTCGCAGGATAAATAATGACTAATGCTTTTCCTTCATGGATGACGGTTAGAGGGGTTTTGGTACGTTCGACCTCTATAAGTAGAGTCTGGAGGGTTTGGGGTAATTCAGTCGTGGTAATTTGTGCCATTTGTTGACCTTTCACAATCTTATTCTATTTCTACTATGATAATGCGAGGATTAAACGGAAAGCGATGCTTGAGTGAAAAAAAAGCGCTCGTCCCTCCCACCAAATACCAAACACTGCGATGATTGTACAGAGTGCGATCGCACATCATCATCATCCCTAATTTGCGATCGACCTCCCGCATCAATTGTCAACAAAGCATCCGGCTGAGATTCGTTATCTGCGTCCAAGCCCACAGTAGCATTGTCGCCCAATTCCACCCCAGCCAACCTCTAATTTGATTGTGTTGTTCGCCGCGACTTCTAAATCTTACCGATAATGCCACATAAAATATTTTTCACTCTATTCAGTTAGCGATAAAAATTCAAGTAAACATAGAATCGCGGGGGCGAGTTTTGCGGCACTAAACTCGCTCCTAATATAAATATCTAACTAAATCCTTCCCTTAAACCTTCTGCTTCTTCCTTCACATCCTTCGCGTCTTCGCGGTTCATTTCTAACACAAATACCCAATCCAAGCCGGCAAAACCTCCGGCGAACCGTACCACTTCCCCGGAGAACGAGGCGAATGCCAAACCCCCTCCAATACCAAATTTTCGGCCCCGTCCAAAATAGCAGCTTCCACCGGCGTAATTCCATCTCCCCAAGTTTCGCCCTTCCCCACAGTCAACTCGTAACTTTTATAAGCCAGCCAAGTCCCTAAACCGCGCTTGCCAAAAACAGCCTTCCCAGCAGCGCACACGTAGCGCACCTGCGGGTGAAAAGCCCCCGGATAGTGAATTTTGACAAAATCTAGATTTTTGCGAGTCCAGCGCTCTTGAGAGACGTGTGGCGTGCCTAAAGTGATTAAAGTATTCACATAAGGGTGAGCTTCCCATAAACCGGCGTCCTCAAGCACGTCGCCGTGAATCGTGTAAGGCTTTTCGCCCAAATAGATGCGAGAAATCCAGCCGCCGGCGGAATGACCGACGAGATTGATCTGGGGAACGCCGTATTGCTGTAACATTTGTTTGACAGTGCGATCGAGCTGTCGCAAAATTGGCACCATCGACCGCCCACCAAAAGTCGGCAACCAATCTCCCTTGCCCAGAGGAACTGTTACTGTTGGGAAACCTCGATCGACCAGAGATTTTTCTAATTCGCGGTAGTCGGAAGCAGCAGCAAAATATCCTGGTAAAATCACGGTTGGTAATGGCATTGTCAATTTTAGATTTTAGATTTTAGATTTTAGATTTTGCGGCCGGAGTGCTACGATCTGTTTTTCAAGTTCAAAGACGCTTGCCGAAGCATCCTTTGGATTGCTAACATCTGCCGCTCGTTAAACCTTTTGCTTAGGGAATATCTACTTCTATGGCTCGCGAGCCGATTCAAACATGGTATTTTACCCTAGTTGTCGTTCACTTAGAAGACCGTTTTCTACTGGTACAAGAGCGCAAGTACGAGCAGCAGTGGTATCTCCCAGCAGGGCGAGTGGAAAAAGGGGAGACTTTGCTCGAAGCTGCTATGCGTAATACCCTTGAGGAAGCGGGCATTTCCATCATCGTTGAGGGAATTCTCCGGGTAGAGCACACAGTGATGCCTAGGGGCAATGTGCGCCTCCGAGTCATTTTTGTGGCTCGTCCACAAGATAAGACGCCGCCCAAGAGTAAGCCGGATGAGCATACTTTGTGCGCGGGCTGGTATTCTCTCAAGGAATTAGACCAGTTGTCGTTGCGGGGAGAGGAAGTTCGAGAAATGTTTCAATATATGGCAAGCGGCGCTCCAATTTATCCCATCGACTTGCTCACCATCGAGGGAGCTCCTTTTAAAAATTACCGCTATCGCTGGTGAATCAAGGGGGTTTTGAGATTGCCGCCACAGCCTCCGCGTACAACGCGCAGCAACTCGAGGAGTTTTGAGTTTTTTTGATCTCGTACCAGAATTGGAAACGCCGATCGATCCGTGCGCTCGATCGTGTGTAATGAATAAATTCGGCCCCAGAACCCGAAAAAAGACGGTATAGCAGTGGCACAGTCTGTTTTTTGCTCGCCCCAGTCCGGCCCGTCTGAGGCCCTGCTCACCATTCTCAACAATATCTGATAAACCGCGTATAGGATTCGGCCAAAGGCATTAGGCAAGAAAAACAATGGTTTGAGCAATTAACCACGTCCTCACCCTATTGGCGGTTGCTATACAAGCTTGGAAGCAGGCAAAAAACCGGGTTTCTACGCTTGAGTGCTTGATGTGAGGGTCGCGAAATCTCAATAAAAGTTGATCGGGCAATTTCGATACCGACCGTGCTAAAATTATACCTTTGAATTCTCCAACAGCCTCTTTTAAAATCACTCAAAAAAAATATCAATTAATAACTATTAACTTCCAATTCCCAATTATCAATTCTCAATTACCAATTCCCCATTCCCCATAGTCATGACTGACTCTTCCTCCCTAGCCAACACCCTTTCCGAACCGCTGCGCCAGCCTTATTGGTGGGCAGCCCTAGCTTCTGTCAGCCTTCACGGAGTGCTCGGAGTAAGTGCCCCGACGCTCTCAAGCATACTTTATGGTGGAAATTCCTCAAAAAATATTCCCGGTTCTGTCGGCTTGGTAGAACTAACTCCCGCAGAAGCCGGTCGCCTGCCACAAACCATACCACCGCGCGCGTCTAATAATACGCGATTTACGCCGTTTTCGATCGCACCAGTTCCCCTTCGACCCGCGCCAAAGTTAGCCCCGCCCTTGCCCCCCCCACCTGATACCATCAACTTGCCCGCCATGCCGCCGGGAATGCCCCCTCCTGGATTCTTTTCCCCTCAGCCTTATTCCCCTCTCCCGCCCTTAACGGCCCCAACAGCCCCGCCACCTCCCAAAACTCCATCCCCAACAGTCAGAGCCCCCTCCCAGCCAACACCCACTTTCGTCCCACCCGTACCTCCCAGCGGTTTTCTTTTCCCGCCCTTACCGGGTAATTTCGATCGCAATATCCCGCCGCCGCCATCGCTGCCAGAAGCACCCCAGCTTCCCGGCGGCGGCTCCGAAGATGAAGCAGAGGCGCTCAAAAAGATCATAGCCAGTAGAGGCGGACTCCCACTATTTCCAGACGGAGCTCCAGTCTTTACCCCGGAATTCCCCATTAGCAGGAATGTGGGACCCGATGGAGTACCAAAATTGACTCAAAAAGATCCCAATAAAAGGAATCTCATCGCAGAAACTCCCGAAGAAAGAATCAGGAGGGCACAATTTGACCAGGGACAGCAACAGCTAGAACAGCAGGGAGTTCCCGGTGCAAACTTACCCACCGACCGAGAGACACTGCTTGCGGCTGCAAATACCTATGTTGCTTTGTTTGAGAAATTCAAAAAGGCTTATCCTGACTTGGAAATGACGGGCCCGACTCCTGTGCCTGTCCCTTATCCCGTAACAGCTTGCTCGCAAAAACTCCAAGGAAGAGCTGTTTTTGGAGCAGTTGTCAGCCCTCAAGGCTTGCTCAAGGCCGAGCCTCAGCCGATCGTCCCCACGGGTTACGGTATTCTCGATAATGCGGCTAAAATTGCGATTATTAGCCCTTCTCTAACATTTGAAGCAGCCAGCACGCACAAGCTTTACCAACTGGCGGTCGAGTTTAAGTACGACGAAAAAGTTTGTAGTGGCATTCCTCTCACCCCAACCAGGCCCAACCCACCAGGCCAGCAGCCAGCGCCCACCCCGACAGTGCCCAGACCAACAGGCCAGCCGCCCTCCCCAGCGCCTACAGAAGTGAAGCCGCAGTTTGAGAAGCCGCCGGCCCCTGCCACCAAACCGCAGCCAGGGGCCAAACCGTCGTCGCCCGCACCCAAGCCGGCGGCTCAACCGTCACCCTCGCCTGAACCGAAACCAGCCGCGGAACAGTCGCCTTCTCCTCAACCGCAACCCGCCCAAGAATCCCCGCAGCCGGAAGCAGCGCCATCTCCTGCCGCCGAAGAGTCTCCGCAGCCGGAAGCAGCGCCATCTCCTGCCGCCGAAGAGTCCCCGCAGCCCGAAGCTGCACCATCTCCTGCCCCGGAAGTGTCGCCCTCACCGGAAGCAGCGCCCTCTCCTGCCCCGGAAGTGTCGCCATCTCCTGCCCCGGAAGTGTCGCCGTCGCCTGAAGCTGGGCCATCTCCTGCAGCTACCGAAAATTAATTGGGCATCCGTAATTGGGCATCGATAATTGGCAATCCGGTATGGGAATGGGTAATATCCAATCTGCTTGCTTGACTATGGTGAGTTAGTAGTTAGTAGGGTGCGTCAGCTTGAATATTTGTTGCTTCTCAAACTAATTTCTACTTGCTGACGCACCCTACTTTATCCACTAAGAATAAAGTTGTTTTTCGTCCGCCCGACCAGGCTTTGGAGGATTGAAGTTTTGACTACAAAGCTAATGAACCTATTCCCCTTAACCTCTCAATTGTATTGAACTTTATACATTTGAAATAAGTCGCCGCTTTGCTTTTTTACTACCTTAGCGCCCGCAGCTTTAATCATTTTTTCCCAATCTTCTATTGTCTCTAAAAATACTTCGCCGGCCCGATAAGTTTCCAAAATTGCCCAATCTTCTGCTAAAGGAGCATCGGGGTTGAGGACATCAAAAACAAAATGACCGCCCGGTTTTAGTACCCGCTTTACTTCTCCCATGACAATACTCCAATAGTCTATGGGATAGTAACAGCTAAAGCCTGTAGCGAGGCATAAATCGAACTGAGCCTCCTCGTAATTTAACTGGTGAGCAGGGGCCCATTCTACGCCTTTGAACAGCTTAGAATTGAGCTGAGGGCCGCGAGCGTTTAAGGCGTCTCGCGCTGCGCTGCTGATTTCTTGACCGTAAAAATATGCCTCCCAATCCCGCCAAGGGTAGATGAGAAAGCTGACTCCGCAGCCAATGTCTAAACAGCGCTGATTTTTTTGAGGTTTGGCAATTTTCCAGAAGGGAGAAACTGTTTTTGCTTGGAGAGTTCCTGCAACTGATTCTAGGAAAATCGGCATTGCTTCGACTTCTTCGGGTAAAGCAAAAGCTTCTCCCCGGTATTCGCGATCGAATCGAGAAGCGACTTGCGACAGTAAAACTTGCCAGCTATCTGATTTTCCTTTAGCAAACCAAGTCTGCTCCTGACCAGCTACTGGGCGATCGGACTTTTTAGACATTCTTGAATTACCTTTTAGAGGCTTTGAGAGCTTTTGTAAAGTTTTGGCGGTAAGGCTTATTAAAAATTAACGCGGGCCAGAGCAGCGAGAGCTTCAGGCGATTTGTAAAACTTCTGTCGAAGTTAGTGCGATCGAAACCATTCCAAAATTTCCAAATACCGCCGCCGTAAGCGATCAGCAATGCCAAGCTAATTAACGTACTCATTTAAAAAACCCCTAAGCAATGGATAGGATTTTGGGTCAGCTAGTCAAAGCGCTACCCTTAATCTATCATTTATCAGACGCCAAGGCGCACCGATAGCCGTAGCAATTCCACCTTCAGAAAGAGACTTAAAAATCCCCGTTGGCTACAAACTTAAAAATAACACCCCCGAAATAGCTTTCACCGAGCAAGCAAGAAGGGACTTATGCCAAAAGTCGATGATTCTGAGGACTTATACCATTGAAGAATTGAAGAATTGAAGAATTAAAGAATTGGGAATGACTGATGATAGAAGGGTTTCGAGTACGGGCCTACAGTTGCATTCTTTTTTTTTCAACAGGTATGACCCAACCTCCCCTACAAATCCGAGCTCGACCGGGGGATTGGTACGGCGCCCCAAGTTCTAATTCGGTTGAAATCGGTTGCTGTTGGGGGACAGCCTAGCCGAACGGGATTGCCCAGACGTGTCACTACTCGAAGAAATTTAAGTAAGAACTGAGAGTTGGCGGCCAACCAATTACAGCAGGCAAACTTTTTCTAGCGGACAATGGCGGTAGAGAGCTTTCTAAGCAAGGAGGATTTTATGCGTGCAGTGCTAATGGCTGGGGGGTCGGGAACGAGGCTCAGACCCCTGACGTGCGATTTGCCCAAACCGATGGTGCCGATTCTCAATCGCCCGATCGCAGAACACATTATTAATTTGCTAAAAAGGCATCAGATCACGGAAATTATTGCGACGCTGCACTACCTTCCCGATGTCATGCGCGAATATTTTACTGACGGGGCAGAGTTTGGCGTTCAAATGACTTACGCTGTGGAGGAAGACCAACCGCTGGGTACGGCTGGTTGCGTCAAAAATATTGCTGAACTGCTCGATCAAACTTTTCTGGTCATCAGTGGCGACAGCATCACAGATTTCGACTTAACGGCGGCAATGAAATTTCACCGCAGCAAGCAATCCAAAGCAACGTTAATTTTAACTCGCGTTCCCAACCCGATGGAATTCGGGGTGGTGATTACCGAGGAAAATTACCGCATCAGTCGCTTTCTGGAAAAGCCTTCTAGCAGCGAAATTTTCTCCGATACCGTCAATACCGGCACCTACATTTTAGAACCCGAGGTCTTGGATTACCTGCCTGCAAATAAAGAGTGCGACTTCTCGAAAGACTTGTTTCCCTTGCTGCTGGAAAAAAACGAGCCGATGTACGGTTACATCGCCGAGGGTTACTGGTGCGATGTCGGCCAGTTGGATGTTTACCGGGAAGCTCAGTACGACGCGCTGCGGGGAAAGGTCAAACTAGATTTGAGCTACTACAACGAAGTTCGATCGGGACTTTGGGTAGGTCAGAATACTTTTATTGACGATAGCGCGATCGTCGAAGTACCGGCCATGGTCGGCAACAATTGCCGGATTGGAGCCCGAGTTAAAATCGATGCCGGTACAGTGATCGGAGATAACGTGACAGTCGGGGCCGATGCCAACCTCAAACGTCCCATCGTCTGGAACGGAGCAATTGTCGGCGAAGACGCTCACCTTAGGGCCTGCGTGATTTGCCGGAGCACCCGCGTAGACAGGCGCGCTCATGTATTGGAAGGTGCGATCGTCGGTTCGATGTCCATCGTGGGAGAAGAAGCGCAAGTGGGGCCAAGCGTGCGCGTCTGGCCGAGCAAAAATATTGAATCCGGCGCTCTGTTAAATCAAAATTTAATTTGGGGAGAACAAGCTAGGCGGAATTTGTTCGGTCAACGTGGCGTTCAAGGACTGGCAAATGTGGATATTACCCCGGAATTTGCGGTGAAATTGGGCGCGGCTTACGGCTCGACTTTGAAACCTGGGACTTCGGTATCAGTTTCTCGTGATCAGCGGAGCATTTCGCGGATGGTTTCGAGGTCTTTGATTGCGGGTTTGATGTCGGTGGGAATTAATGTGATCAATTTGGAATCGACGGCAATTCCGATCGCGCGCACGGTTTCGTCTACGATATCAATTGCCGGCGGCATTCATGTTCGCATTTCGCCTGATCGCTCCGACCACATTTTAATTGAATTCTTCGATATCAAAGGCATCAATATTACTAAAGGAGCTGAGAAAAAAATTGAGGGGGCTTATTTTAAGGAAGATTTGCGGCGGGCTCTAATTCCGGAAATTGGAGAGATGTCGTACTTTAACCAAGCTCTCGACGTTTACAACCGCATTTTTGAGCGGCAGATGAATGTTGAGGCAATACGCTACAGCAATACTAAGGTGGTAATCGATTACGTTTACGCGGTTTCTGGAGCAATTTTGCCCCAAATGCTTGCCAAGTTCGGCTGCGATGCGGTGGTGCTCAATGCTAGTCTCAAGCAGACTTCTCTAAGCAATGGCGAACGGGAATATTTGCTCGACCAACTCGGCCGAGTGGTGAAAGCACTCAGTGCTAATTTTGGAGTGCAGGTATCGGCTAACGGCGAACAGCTCATTTTGGTAGATGAGTCTGGGATAGCGATTCGTGGGGAAATGCTGACGGCGTTGATGGTAAATTTGATGCTGACTTCTCATCCCAAAGGTACAGTAGTAGTGCCGGTGCATGCGTCTTCTGCGGTGGAGGCGATCGCCCGACGCTATCAAAGCAAGGTAATCCGCACGAAGGCGAACCCAACTGCTTTGATGGAAGCGGCTAACAGGAACCCTAATGTGGTTTTGGGCGGCAGCGGTCTTATGGGTTTTATTTTCCCGCAGTTGCATCCCGGATTTGACGGAATGTTCTGCATTGCTAAAGTGATAGAAATGATGACGATTCAGGAGCGATCGCTCGGACAGATCAAGGCGGAACTTCCCCGCATCACCCACCGCAGTTACAGCGTCCGCTGTCCTTGGACTATCAAGGGTTCGCTGATGCGACATTTAGTAGAAACTCATTCGCCCGATCGTTTAGAATTATTAGATGGAGTGAAGATTTTTAACTACAGCGACGACACTTGGGTATTAGTTTTACCCGATGCTAGTGAACCGACCGTTCATATCTTCGCCAACAGTGAGGATCGAGATTGGGTATCTGAAACGTTGAAGGAGTACCGCACCCTCGTTCACGATTTTGTCAGTCAAGCCGAGGCGGCGGTTCTCCAAGATAAATTTGGTAACGTGTAATCCGTCATCGGCGACAACTAATAGGGATCGGGCGCAGAAAAATCAGTAATTACCAATTACCAATTGGCAATTGCCAATTCCCCAAAGCAAGACGAACAAGTCATCGGTACACGGATAGCTATTTCTTCCTTCTTCCTTCTTCCTTCTTCCTTCTTCCTTCTTCCTTCTTCCTTCAACATCCAATTCCCAATTACGCACAGATAACAGATGAATAGCTGCATTTTGATGGCGGAAATAATTCAACAACCGCAACTCCGTTATACTCCTGACAATCAACTTCAAATCGCTGAGATGTTGGTGCAGTTTCCCGGCCCAAAACCAGAAGATCCGCCCGAACATTTGAAAGT
The DNA here is from genome assembly GCA_022701275.1 of Microcoleus vaginatus PCC 9802. Lineage (NCBI taxonomy): Bacteria > Bacillati > Cyanobacteriota > Cyanophyceae > Oscillatoriales > Microcoleaceae > Microcoleus > Microcoleus vaginatus. The sequence goes on along the minus strand of CP031740.1, from coordinate 862,095 downwards.
GATAGGATGGGGAAATTTTGCTCAAGAAATTCACGAGAAATATCATGAGGGCGATCGCGTGATTATTGAGGGACGGCTGAGCATGAATACGATCGAAAGAGATGGTATTAAAGAAAAGCGCGCTGAACTGACAGCTCAAAGGATTTACAGTGTCGGGGCTGATGCAATGAGTTCGGAGCCCCCAACTAGAACCGCCCCGGAACCGGCTCAAATTCGCGACAGCGCGCCGGCTAATGTGCCAAGCAATGTGGTTCCCATGAGTTCGCGAGGCCGCAGTTCTAACAGCGCCCCAGGTGGCGCTAACCGCACGTCTAGTTCGGATTGGAACTCGCATCAGTCTTCAAATTCTGAGTCCGATCGCCAGTCGAGTTCGCCTAACGAGCCGGAAAATCCCGATTACGATCCGATTCCATTTTAAAAATTAGGGTGCATCACTTTACAACTGAACTGTTCGATCGAAAGTGACGCACCTTAATTTAAGAGCGATCGCACTTCAGGAAAAAAAGGGCGATCCTCTTCGAGGGCTGCGCTAACGAATTTGGCTGAACTACGAGCTAAATTGCAAATTTTACAGCTCGATCGTCACAACTTTTTTCTTGCTTTTTTCGTCGCGCAGCACGACGGTATTGTAGGGTGATGTATCCGTCCCCAGCGGAATTGGCAGCTTAAAGCTGCCGCTCTTATGCTTAAGTTCGCCTAAATCAATGCTTTTCGTTATATTGCCATCTGTTGCCAGATAAGCGGTAAGTTCGCCTTTATAATGTTCAATCAAAAAGTCTCTGAAGAAAACGACTTCCCCACTACCCTCAACATCGATAGCAAGGATGACCGTACCGCTAAACGTTGCGCCTTTTTCTTCTTCATGAACCGTCGCCATTTTAATTTCCGAGGGGTCTTGACCGGACATATCTGGCATAAATTTTTTCTCCTGAACTGAGCGCAATAATTAACAAGAATCGTACCTGACGCTAGGGGCGATCGCAAAACTCTTAGGACGTATTTCTGCATCGGTCTTGCTTCTGTCTGAGGTTAGAGAAGCCCGCGAGCGCGAATTATACCACCAATTCTCTCAATTCTTGAGTAAGTAAGTACAGACCGTTATAATTCTCTCTATAATACCCCCAAGTCTCGCAAACACCGCCGCGTTAATTCGATTCGATATTTAGCACCCTTAGTCTGGAGTTTTTAAGTGATTGGGTGGAGAATTAAGCCTAATATTTTTGATAATTTAAGAGCAATCGCACTGGGGCCAATAAAGGGCGGTCGCCCTTAAAAATTATTCTTTCCAGTAACGGGTCAAAATCCGCCTTACTTCTGGGAGCAATTGTTGTAACTGTTCCTATTCCCGACCAATTAATCGCTGTGTTTCTTTCTGGTTCTCTTCAATATGATTCAGGATGTCGCTCATGTTTCTGTGTAAAAAAATGTCTCTTATGTTCTTTGACCACATAATGTCACTATTTGGGAGATGTCTATTGAATCTACAACAGAGGATCGCGATCGCCTGCGTCAGCTATTGCTTATAAATGGGTACAAATTTTCAGATCAACACTTGTATTTTTTGTGGAGTAAGAGTTTGAGGACTGTTAGTACATTTGTAGGGGGGAAGTCCAGGTTAAAGAATCCCCGTGCGTTTACCCCATCGAGTGTCAATTGTTATGGAAACCATTGATCGAGAGAGGACTTGCATTCCTGGCTACAAACTTGACATCGTATTAGTTCGGGGGCCGGGGGAGGCGAAAACTCAGGGGACTGAGGATTTGATTGAGAGTTCGCAGTTGTTCCGCAGTACCCAAACAAATCAGCATATCTCCTCCTTCGATCGCAGTTTCTCCAGTAGGCCCCACAATCAAATTCCCGCCAGCGCGCCGCACCGCTAAAACCAAGGCCCCCGATTGCGATCGCAACTTGGCATTTCTCAAAGTTTGCCCGACGTAGACACAACTATTGGGATCGACCAGAAATTCTTCCATGTAAAAAGAACTATCAGTCCCGGTCAAAACACCGTCTAAAAAATCCATAACTTGAGGCCGCAAAGCCGCCGCCGCCATGCGTTTTCCCCCGGTAATGTAGGGGGATACGACGGCATCGGCGCCGCCCCGCTGCAACTTCTTTACAGCTTCTTCTGTGGTGGCGCGGGCGATCGCCCGTACCTTCGGATTCAGAGTTTTCGCTGACATGACAGTGTATAAATTCTCGGCGTCCGAAGGCAAAGCTGCTACTATGCAAATTGCGCGATCGATCCCCACATTCACCAAAGTTTCGTCCAGAGTCGCGTCTCCTTGGACAGCGGTGTATCCGAGCGTCAAAGCTGCCTCAACCGACTGTACCGCCGAATCTATCACCACAAAAGAGATACATTCGGCCTGAAATTCCAAGGCAATTTGGCGGCCTGTGCGCCCAAAACCGCAGAGAATGTAATGCCCGATCAAAGAATCTACCAATCGTCGCTGCTGCCTAATTCTTGCTCCTTCTTGAAAATATCCTTCAATCAGCGCTTCTGTAAAGCGGTTGACGATGAAACCAATCACAATCACGCCCATCAAAATCAGGCCTATGGTAAACATTCGCCCGCGTTTGCCGAGGGGGTGAAGTTCACCGTAGCCCACAGTTGCTAGGGTAAAGACTGTCATGTAAGCGGCATCGAGCAAAGACCATTTTTCCACCAGCCGATACCAGAGAGTACCCGTGCATACAATGCCGCCAAGGGCGATGACTCCGTTTCTTAAGTCTTTTTGCAGGCGCTGGTACTTTTGTTCTAGAGTTGAATACACCGATCGGGCTGACCTATTACCTATTAGCTGCTACCAATTTTAACCATATCAGCCCTAGATGCAGGGGCGGTCAATCGATTTTAGATTTTCGATTTTCGATTTTAGAGGCGACCCCACGGATAAATGCGGGGGCTTGAGGATTTTCGATTTTCGATTTTGGATTGATTCCACGGATAAATCCGGGGGCTTGTACCATCAAGAAATTCTTGGTCAAAAAGCCAGTTTCTGCCTAGATAGTTTGCTGCCAAACTCAACATTTTGACTCTTAACCCGGTTTTTTTTGCGTGAGTTCCGACTTAGTTCCAATCCCGTCGCAGAGGTGGCGATTGTTGTGATTTGCGATCGGATTTGTCTGCAAATAATTGCGGGCTCCATCGCAACCCTGCAGCAACAAATCGTCAAGATTAAAATTCCACAGCATCACCGTACCATCAGCACTAGCACTAGCGATCGCCTTGCCGTCTGGACTAAAACTCGCACTCCAAACAGCATCCTTGTTACCTTTTAAAGTTTGGAGCAACGTACCGTCAATATTCCACAGCCTCACCATTTTGTCTGTGCTTGCAGATAGCAACATTTGACTGTCGGGACTAAAGCTGATATTTGTCAATCCACTTGTATGCTTTAAAATACTTAGCGGTGTGCCGTCTTTGCTCCAAATTCTCGCAGTTCCCCCAGCACTTGCAGTGGCCAGCTTTGCTCCGTCGGGACTGAAAGTTACACTCATAATTTTATCACTTTCAATCTGTAAAGTTCGGAGCAATTTGATATCGGTGCTGGCTTCGATTGACTGCTGTTTTTGCATTTTTTCCGCAACCTTTCTCAAACTCCAAAGTTTAACAGTGCCATCAGTGCCAGCCGCAGCAATTATCTGACCGTCTGGGCTAAAACTCGTGCTGGTTATCCAACCTCGCTCCACTTTAAAGCTTGACAATTCTTCACCGTTGATTTTCCATATTTTAACTGTTCCCTCGGCACTGGCTGAAGCAATAATTTTACCATTTGGACTCAAAGAAACGCTTGTTATTTGACTGCGGTGTCCTTTTAAATCCTGAATCAATTTGCCATCTCTTTGCCAAATTTTGACAGTTTGGTCGTCGCTTGCCGAGACAAGTATCTGACCGCTAGGACTGAAAATAGCCATCCTAATTTTATCAGTATGGCCTGTCAATGTTGCTTGCAAAGTTCCATTATTTTGCCAAAGTTTGATATAATTATCATCGGTAGCAGTCACAATTGTTTGACTGTCGGGACTGAAACTCGCGAAAGCAAGGGTACTGGCTTGAGTCTGCAAGCGGCGGCGTTCCCGAAAGTTGTAAACTGCCTGTTCGAGGGCGATCGCCACTCGCATCTGAATATCTGAACTCACTCCGAGCGATCGTTTCATTTCTGTAACAGCTCTAATGCTTTCTAGCAGAGCTTCCTCTTTTTTATCGGCAGCAAATAGCGTTTCTGATAGCAAACTGAGAGTGAGAATTTTGTTGTTTCTTTCTTCGATTGACGGTTTAACCCAAAAAGCTACTATCAGGATTGATATTAATATGGCTGCGGCTCCTGTAACTGTTTGCACTCTCAGTTGTTGCTCGCGCCAAAGTTTAACTGCAATCGCTTTTTTCTGCTTTTGTGCTTCGCTTAGTTCCTCTAGTAACTTTTTTTCGCGGCGCAGTTGTTCAATTTCAGTTTGAGTTTGTTTTTCGCGATCGCGCAATTTTGCAAATTCCGCTTCTTGACTCGCACCTAAAAATTGATAATCTTGGGTACTCAAGCTTTTATTTGCCGCCCACTGTCGGGCATCTTCGAGTGCTTGACCGCGCAACAAGCGAGATTCGTCTTGACAATTTGTAGCTATCCATGCTGTTAGGGATTCAGCATAGGGGCGCAAGTCGCCGAGTGCTTTTTCTACCCAGCTATGGCTGAATATAGCTGCGTAAATGCGGTTGGATACGGTTAATTTTCCGGCTCGTTTTACTACTAATCCGCTGAGCCGCAATTCTGTTTGTTCGGGAGTATCATCCGCCCAGATTCCTCCACCCCCCTTTAACAAGGGTAATTCTGACATTTTCTCGCCCCAGATTAAGGGGGGTTGGGGGGAATCGCAGGGTGGCAATATTTTTTGATATAGTCCTAATAACCTACTGGCGTGGTGCTGACTTCTGAGAAGGCGATCGCGAATTGTTTTGATGTGTACTGGTTCATCGGACGATTCCCAATTATCAATAATATGAGATTGCACTATCTCGCTAATTAATAATTGATTAGTAGTAAAATTTTTAGTTGTGGTTTCATCCGTTGAGTCTGATATAATAGACGCCGAAGCTAAGCTTTTTACATGGTGCAGAATCAGCTTGCAAAGCTTTTGAGTCAGAAAGGGCTGCCCTCCAGTCCAGTCCAAAATCTCTTTTAAAACCTCTTGAGGATTGTCTACTTTTCCCTCAAACCCTTTTGCTAAAGGCAGAGCTTCCTGTAACTTAAAACCCTGCAATTCAATAGCTAAACCGATATTAAAGGGCGTGCGAGTTGCATCGCTAATTAAATCCGATGGCGTAGCTACTCCCAGCAAAGCAAATGTAATGCGCTGGTATTCTGAATTGTGAGCGCGTTTATTGTAGCAACATCTAATTAATGCAAAAAAATCGTCTAGCGGTTCTTGGAAACTCAGAACGCTATCAATTTCATCAATAAAAATGACCAGGTTTTGAGAAATTTTGACCAGCAGCAACTCTTCAATTAACTCTCCTAAGCGCTGCACCGGCGGCATCAACTCTCTCTCCCGCCACCAAGTCATAAACTCGACTGGGTTAAACAGGTTGAAACTGCACAATAGCTTGTAAGCGACGCCGCCATACCACTTATCTAGAGAGACTTGCTGGTTGCCAATGTCCGAAAGGTCGATCGTAGCACAGGCAATGCCATCAGCCGAGAGCTTTTGTACAGTTCGCACTAGCAAACTGGATTTGCCCATTTGTCGGGAATTGAGCACGTAACAAAACTCTCCGGCTTTGAGGGCTTTATAAAGTTCTGAGTCAGCTTGTCGCACTACATAAGTAGGTGCATTTTGCGGGAGACTGCCGCCGATTTGATATTGGTAATCGACTGTCATTATATTGCCTCTAGTCATAACTTGGTCTCAGTTCTCTGGTGCCTGTAGCACAAGCAATTTTACCATTTTGATAAGTTGGTTCTGGTGGTTTAATTGTACCAGCAGAATCAGCTCCGCACAATATAGATGTGGTCGTTTTTTTGTTTTTAGAAGCATTTGACTCACCTTTTGTAGCAGGAATTACAAAAACTCCACCGACACAGCTTTTAAGATTTTTATGCTTTGAGACTCCATAATTAAATGTTGCTTTTTTTGTTGTATGGTGGGAATATTTGTAATTTTCTGTCTCGGTTTTAATAATGCGAATTCCTAAAGCCTTAACAGAAGTGCTAAAAACACTTTTTTCGGCAAAATAGGCTTGCTGACGTTTGTTGATTAAGCTAATATAATCTCTGGGTTCCCATTGCTTGTTGTTCCTAAGCTTAACCTGAAAGGATGGCACAGCTACCGAAAAAAATCCTCCAATCACGATTAAAAGCACTAACCATCCACAACCATTATATTCAATGCTAGCTGATTTAGAATTTTGTTGACTCATAGTTTTTTATCCTCCCTGTTTGTAGTAAAGACTTTAGTCCGGTAAATCTCAATTGAATGCCGATTTGATATGGGTAATCGACTGCCATTATATTGCGTAGAGTTAGAATCGGGTCACTTGTGTTGTGCCTTTACCACAAGCACTTTCACCATTTTCATAGGTAGGTTCCGCTGGTTTAATTGAACCGGGAAAATCAGCTACGCACAATATGTCCGTTGTAGTTATTTCGTAAGGATTCAGGTCATGTGAAAAGCAGTAAAACCTATACGGTGTAACCATTTGAACGAATAATCATCAAATATCCATTCTTATTAAGAAACCCTGAAAGCTTTTATTTTCGTACCTATTGAGAATCAAGCTGTTGATTTAGCGAAGGCTTTAATTCTAGAAGTCCTTCTGTGACTACGTTTCAGATACCTGAATCCTTACGTTATTTCCTCTTTAGCAGCATTTGGATCAAAGTTTTTAGCAGGAACTAGAAAGACACCGCCGACATAACTTTTTAAGTCTTTTTCCTTGGATACTCCATAATTAAATGCTGCTTTCTTAGTTGCACGAATGGCATACTTCTAATTTGTTGTCTCGGTTTTAATTCCAATTCCTAAAGCATCAACAGAAGTACCAAAAGCACTTTTTTCTATAAATAGGGCTTGCTGTGCTTTGTTCATCGAGCTAACATACTGTTTTGCTTCGGAAATCCTGGGTCTATGGGTAGTATTAAGAAATGATGGCAGAGCGATCGCGCTAATGACTCCAATGCCCATTAAAAGCAATAAGCATCCGCAACCGCCATAAGCTGCCTTGCTAATACTTGATTCTTGATCTTTAGTCATGTTTTGTCTCCTTAAATGGTATATACAATGCGAATTAAATTCAGTCAGGCCGAGCCTTTGGATCTGCGTTACCAGGAAGAGCCTGGTAACGAGGAAAAGGAGGGAATACTAATCTCTAAGCTCGCAGCTTTTGTACTTCTTTCCGGTCAATGGATGTTGGCTGAACCACTTTACTGCCGATCGCAAAATCGCGCAATTCCACTCTTGTAAACTTCACACCCCAAGGATCTGTCGCTGTATCCAACTCCTCTACTAAAGCATTATTGATTTCATGGCGAGCCGTGTAAAGTTCCTCCATAGATAATGTCGCAATGTGAGTCCGAATTGAAAGAATCAGCATATTTAACATCGCTTCCTTGAGATTCTGCACCTTGTAGGAAGCTTTTTCTAAGTCAATTATTCGCCAGTACACAATAAATTCAACGGTGATGGCAAGGCGATCGCGCGTCATGCAGGGTTGCGGTGGCAAGTTTAAAATTTGCTCGCGCAGAGTTTGTTTATAGGCGACTGTTTCGACAAAGGGAATCAGAAATGTCAAACCAGGTTCGAGTTTCTTGCGATCGTACTTTCCGAAAATTTCAACTAAAGCCTCATCTCCTTGACGGACAATTTTTACGCTGCTGGCTAAGGATACTCCGGTGATTGCAAACAACACCATCAAAAAATACTGATACATAATGAATCTCCTGGTAAATAGTTGACAGTTGACAGTTGACAGTTGATAGTGATTTTTTAGTCTCTTAGAGAGGGACTTTGTTTGGCAAGAAGCGATTTCAATCGCCGAGTCATAAAAGAGCCAACTCAGATTTAGCCGTTGATGTGAATTAATCTGTGAGGTACAACAATCAGCGTGTTTCCTTCGCGGCGCAAAACGTAAACTTTTTGTCTGGGTGCGATCGCCCCTTGGGAATCTTCATTGCGAGCTTTCCACGAAGCTCCTTCATAAATCACCATTCCGGTTTCTCCGGGGAAAATTTCGGAGATTGTTGTCGCTTCCGTTGCTTCGGGAATGACAAACTTTTTGCGAACAATAAAAATTGGTCGAATCCAGATGCTCAGCGCGAGGGCTATCCCCATCCAGTAGAAAATCTGCCAGTCAAAATCTTCATACATTATGTTCGCCCAACTAAACTGAAATGCTACAGATCCTCTCCACAAAATAAAGGATTCAATTAAAGCCGAAGCTCCCATCATTAGCAGGTAAAATCTGTATTTTTGGGGCTGAGTTTTGATGATTAATAGCTCCATCGCACTAAGCACAACTCCGAGCAGCAGCCAGAATAGGGGCGGGGTGAAGGCGAAAGCTGGTTGATTAGTGGTTGAGGCCAGCGACCAAATTAGGATAGAATACACAATGCTTTTACCTCGTTTTGATGGGATTCAACCTTGTTATTTCTAATCTAATCAGGCGGCTATTTGAGTTGGCGACTGAGTTATTTGAAAAATCATCGACTTTTCATCGACTTTTCATCGACTTTAGGGGCAGTTGGCATTTATGATGGTTTCAGTGTCTCGATTGTGATAAGCAATGCCACGATCGCTAAGGGTGCGCGAAGAGTGCATTCGCGCAGTTAAATCCTGTCTCTTGAGAAATGGCTTTCCCAGTCAGAAAATCTTGGCTGAGGATTTAGGGATGGCGCAATCTACTGTCAGCCATTTTCTGAATGGCAAACCTGTGGATTATGCCAATTTCATCGAAATTTGTCGCGGATTGGGGCAGGAATGGCGCGATATAGCCGATTTTGAGGCTAATTCAGAGCCAGAGGAGGTAGTGCTGGTGAGGGCAAAAGTGGCGATCGTCTTCGAGGGCTTTCCTTCGGATCGCTTCGCTAACGCCAACGCCCGATCGACCTCAAACACCACCCTTTCTCAGCAGTTACACCAAGCTTTGAGTGCGGGAGGCCACGAAGTCTTTTTTATTAACAACAGCAGCGACTCAGCCTCATATTTAAAGCGTTGCGATTATTTGCTGTTGCTGATTTCCCAAGAATCGGCCGCTAGCGAAATGATATTGGAACAAGTGCAGCTAGCCAAAGAATTGCACAATTTAACTGTTCATAAACCCGCAATCTTACCGATTTTACTTGAATTAAATACACCGCTTTCTTTTGATTTACTGAGCTATTTAGCAGGAATTCAGCCCTGGCTGTGGCGCGGTGTTGGCGACTCATTTAAGTTATTATCAAAAATTTTAACGCTTATCAAAGAAGGTCGCACATCGTTAACTGCCGACCATGAATTGGCTGTAGAATGGAAAGTAATTACTAGCACTAAACAGTCAATAGTTCAACCCCTGCCAGCAGCGCCGCCAGAATTGCCGGGAGGACAAGTTGAAATAGCTTCTCGTTTTTATATCGATCGCCCTCCGATCGAATCCCGCTGTTACGAGACGATCGCCCAACCGGGAGCGCTGATCCGCATAAAAGCGCCCAGACAAATGGGCAAAACTTCCTTGATGGCGAGGATTTTGCATCATGCAGAACAGCAAGGTTCTCGCACAGTAGCGCTGAGTTTTCAGCTAGCCAATAGGAAAATATTCGCTAATTCAGATACATTTTTGCAGTGGTTTTGTGCTAGCATCGGTCAAGAGTTAGGAATGCTGGAGCAGTTGCCCAAGTGTTGGGAATTAGCCGATTTGATTGGCAGCAATCAGTGCTGCAAGGCTTATTTTGAACAGTATTTGCTTTCAGAATCCTCAAGACCTCTGACGTTAGGGTTGGATGAGAGCGATCGCCTGTTTGAATCGCCGGAAATTGCCGACGACTTCTTTGGGTTATTGCGCGCTTTGCATGAAGAAGCAAAACGGCGAGATATTTGGAAAAAATTTCGCTTGATTGTGGTGCATTCGACGGAAGTTTATATCCCGCTGGACGTGAATAAATCGCCGTTTAATGTGGGGTTGCCCATTGATTTGCCTGAGTTTAATTCCCAGCAAGTGCAAGACTTAGCAGCGCGACACGGATTGAATTGGAATGATGGCGAAGTTGTAGAATTGATGGGCTTAGTGGAAGGTCATCCCTATTTGGTACGGCTGGCAATTTATCACATTTCGCGTCAAGATGTGAGTTTAAATCAGTTGGTAAAATCGGCAGGAACTGAAGCGGCAATTTACAGCGACCATTTGCGCCGACATTTATGGAATTTAGAGAAATATTCCGAATTAATGGAGGCGATGAGAGAGGTTGTGAGTGTTTCCCAGCCAGTTAGATTGAGGTCAGAATGGGGGTTTAAGTTAAATAGTATGGGATTGGTTAAATTAGAGGGAAATAATTACATTCCGAGATGTCGATTATACGAGGAATATTTTCGCGATCGGCTAAATGGCAAATAATATCGAATTATTGAACCGCGAAGATGCTAAGGACACGAAGCAAGAACCCCCCACCCCCCCAGGGGAGTTTCATTATCAGAAAAATCAGGATTTTGTAGGGGTAGTACCCCCGTGCCTACCCCTCCCCAGCGACGCGATCCATTGGCATTGCAGCGATAGGGCACGGACACGGAAGCACCGCCCCTACGAAAAATGAAACCGCCCTGCCCCCTTGGAGGGAGTGGGGGAGAGAAGAAGTAGATCGTGTTCTGGGGGGAAGGGAGTAATGAAAAGTTGATGAGAAGTCGATGAGAACTCACTCAAGTTCTCAAATAGCCACGTGATTTAATAAAAATAGAGTAGAAGCAAGGCGCAGTAGGCGAGGTTTGCAAACCCCACCGCACTCAATGGACTGGGTGAAAACGACGCTAACAATAACTTGCTTGTTTTTCTTAATCTCGACTGTTAGATTAGGCGATGTTAGACAAGCTACGCGTACACTCGCTGTTTGACTCTAGAATCCCCATGTGTTTACGCCGGGGAGTATGTCAATCACTTGAAAACTACTCTGCTAACACATTCGGACAACTACCATGCAGCTTAAAAAAAATCCTCAACTCGATGCACTCAACAAACAAGCAGTATCGAGAACAACCAAGCAGCTTAAGACAAACCCTCAACTCGATGCACTTAACAAACAAGCGCCATCTTCAGAAAAAAACATTCCCCCTAACAAAAAAAGTAAATCTTGTGTAGGAACTTTACTGAGGATCACTTTTATTTATGTTCCTGTGGTCCTGATATTTGCTGCGAACACCCTCCTTCTTTCTAGCGGTTGTGGTGGCAAGGCGAAGCGATCAGAAGCTAAACAATATGTTAACGCAATGAACAGAGCTCAACAAGCAATATACGCCGAGGATGGTACATTTTCTAAGTCCATGGATGGCCTGGGTCTCGGCATTAAAACTCAGACAACAAACTATAAATATTCAATCATCGCTACAAAAAATGCTGCGTTTAGTTATGGAGTATCCATCAGGGAAACTAAGGATATTACTAGCTATGTCGGGGCTGTATTTTTAGTACCTGTTTCCAAAGCAGCTAACAAAGAGAAGACTACTGTATCCATTCTGTGTGAAGCAAATTCTCCTGGAAATACCCAACCGTCTGCTCCTATCCTTAAGAATGGTAATCCTGTCTGCGGTGCTGGTAGTAGGGACGTGCTTAAGTAAATATCGACATTAATCAGAATCTCATGTTACCTGAAATTGTCAAAGGCTTCATCGTCTTAGCGGGCATCTTCATTCCCCTCGAAAGAATCTTATCCTTGCACAAGCAAAAGATATTCCGTCTCGGATGGGCAACCGATGCTACTTATTTTTTTACAGGTCACTTTATTGGCAGATCAGGCGCTATTGTTGTGACTGTAATTTTGTCGCTGATAACTAATTTAGTCAACCCGGAATTGCAAAGCAAAGTAGCCTCTCAACCTGTCTGGTTGCAGTTGGCAGAAGCAGTTATCGTTTCCGATATGGCATATTATTTCGCTCACCGGCTGCTGCATGAAGTACCCTGGCTTTGGCAATTTCATGCAGTCCATCACAGCATTGAACACATGGATTGGTTAGCAGCAGTGCGGGTGCATCCCTGCGAGCAAATTTTTACTCAGATTTGCAAAATTATGCCTCTTTACTGGTTGGGATTTACTCAGGAGAGTTTGGTAGTTTATGCTCTTTATTCGGCGGCGCTCGCTTTCTTGATTCATTCTAATATTAAATTAAAATTTGGCATCCTAAAATGGTTCGTAGCAACCCCACAATTTCATCACTGGCATCACAGTAAAATTCCCCAAATCAACACCAAAAACTTTGCTGTTCAGTTGCCACTGTTAGATTTGCTATTTGGCACTATGTATATGCCAGCGAAAAAAATGCCTCATAAATATGGAATCTCTGATTCTCTACCTGCTGGATATGTCGGACAAATATTCTTTCCATTTTTAAGGATGATGAAAAATGCTAGATGAAAATGCAAAACCAGGTATTAATCGCTATTCTCGCCTTTTGCAAGTAATTATGGGTTTCGGCTTGATGAGTGTTGCTTCTGTGGGTGCAGTTGCCCTATTTCATCACATGGATATCCTAACTTTTATCGCCAGTTTAAATACGAAACAAGTAACGGTTGAGCAATTGCAGCAGGGTGAGTTGAAACCAGTGATTTTGATTGATGTGCGATCGCCCGAAGAATACGCGGAAGATCGCATCGGTGAAAGTCCCCTTGTTCCCATAATTGATATTGAGATGGGGTTCGGTGTCACGCAGATTCAATCCATTGTAAAAGCTAGGGTTAAATCCGAGCGAAATCAGCCCGTAATTGTACTTTATTGTGCCAGAGGAGGGCGATCGGTTAAAGCATACAAACAGTTGGAAAAAATCGCTCGGTATTCCCAAGAATCTGGAGGAAATGAGACTAATAAGATTAAGGATATTAGCGTGAATGTTGTTGTCCTTTCAGGCGGTATCAAAGCGTGGCGGCAAGCAGTGCCGGCTGCAAAAGATGCCCAGATATTAGCCCCAATTACTTTGCACAGCTTGATAAAGTCTCCCTCAGTCACCCTGCTTTCGGAATGAATCGGGGCAGTTGTGACCAAATTGATTTCTGTCAAATCTCTATCAATAGAAAGGTGTATCGTGCGGACAGATTAGCTATCTTCAAGAAAAGTAGCCATTATCCTCAGCAATCTGCAACGGTTGGCTGTTTGGGCAGGCAGCACAATAATTAGAGTTAGCATAACTTTATTCCATGCAAAACACCCTAGAGATACTTCCTTCTTCCGACTCGCCGAGTCTTCCCAAAAAGCAACCCGCACCCCCAAATTACGAAGCAGCCGATCGGCAATTTGTCAATTTGCTAGAAGTCGAGGATTTAGACAAGACGGTGGCGGCAAAACCGTTACTTGTCAGCGATTTTGAAAGCGCGATCGCCTATGCAATTCAAGCAGCTTACCAACAGGAACCGGGCGATGAGGCCGCTCACCGCTTCTTGCAGCGCGTGCTTTACCGTATCAACCGCCTCAACTTGTTTTGGTACGACGATTTGCGCCGCTACAACAACGAGCGCTCGCACTATTTGCGTTCTGTGCGCGATCGCATTGAGGAACCTTGGCAGCAGTGGGAACTGGCGCAAATCGACGTTGCAGCGCTGCAAAAATTGCCGGATGTCAAGCAAGCCCTGCGCGATCGCGCCGCCGCCGATGTCGATCCTCCGTTAACTGAGCTCGATCGCTACCAGCGGGAACAGATGACTGAAGAGGGATACAAACACCTGCTGGCGATCGCCTCTTTCGACGGTTTAGTTGAAGCCAGCCGCCTTTCTCGCATCCTCGGCGGTGCCGGCAACGAAATTCAGTGTACCCTTACGCGAGTGCTGATGGAAGAATACGGCGGCGGTCGCCTCCCCCGCAAGCACTCGACCTTTTTTGCTCAGATGCTGGCTGAATTCGATATGAGTACAGAACCAGAAGCGTACTTCGATTTAGTGCCTTGGGAAGTGCTCGCAAGCATTAATCACAACTTTCTGCTGACGGAACGCAAGCGCCATTTTCTGCGCTACAACGGCGGACTCACTTATTTTGAGGTGGCGGGGCCCGTGGCTTACCGCAATTATCTAGCCGCCGCCCAGCGTTTGGGCCTCTCGCAGGCTGCGATGGGTTATTGGGAACTCCACATCAAAGAAGACGAGCGTCACGGCCGCTGGATGTTGGATGAAGTGGCGATCCCGCTGGTTGATAGATACCCGCAGGAGGCTTGGGAGCTGGTGTTGGGGTACGATCAGGAGAAGTCGATCGGCGATCGGGCTGGCGCGGCTGTAGTGCGATCGATCCAAGCCGCAGAACGGAATTAACGGCTATATAGTAGGGTGCGTCAGAGATTGATGCACCCTAGATCTTGTACGTTCTCAATAAGCCTTTGAGCAACAGGCAAGATGCCTGTTCCACAAGAAATACCTTCTTTGTGGAACAGGCATCTTGCCTGTTGCTGACAATGGTGCAACATCTCAGAGGCACCGCTGTATTTTAAAATGCTGTCATTAACTTAATTAGCTCGATCGACAAATCTCTTTGCGCTTTTTGGTGCTTCTTAAACAAAACTCCGGCCAGCAGATAGATGTTTTCCGAATAAAAAGCCATTCCCTGTTCTCTGAGAGTGGCGATCGCGCTTTTCACTTTGGGTTCCGAACTATAATAGCCAAAATTTAAAGGTGCAATTTCAAAATTCGCAACCGAGTAGCCTCGATCCAAGGCATAATCGATCAAACCCACAGGATTAGAATAGCTAGAAACCATCAACAAAACTTCATCGCAGCCCAAAGATAAAAGTTTCTTAGCAATTGTACAACCATCACTCCCGCCGTGCAACAGCGGCTGGTAAATCTTATCATCCACCGCCGGCAAGTAAGGCGGATTTGAGATGACACAATCCGCCGACTCGTATAAAGGCGAATCAAAAAAAGAGCAATTGTTGACGGTGTATTTTTCGCTCAGTTCATATTCCTTAATTTGAGACTGAGCAATTTTCCAAGCTACATTATTTAGCTCAAATCCCTGTATGGTCCCGTCAAAATCACTTCTCAGCAAAGACTTAATAACTGGACTTCCCTCTCCTGAACCAAACTCTACGATAAGTTGAGAATTGTCACTAGCATTTAACACTAAACTTTCCAAGCAGTGCGCGTAAAAATCCGATTCTTCCGGGCAGTGGAATACCTGTTTCAGAGGATGGGATGAAGTGAGCATAAATTCGGTAACAAAGTTGACTATTTTAAAAGTACCCAAGAACTAATATCGCAGCCATCTGTCGCAAGAGCTATTTTATCCACTTGTGAAATCTATCTCTTCCTGTCTGACCTGCTAGGATCTAGTAACTATTACTGCCGGCCTATAATAATAGATTTAACTAGATTAATCCGATTGACAGATTGCAATTAGAGCGATAGCTGTTGAGATAGTACCTAAGCAACTAATTGTAAATTTTAATAGTGTCAGATAGGATCTTTTTTAATTATTCAGTTCCGCCTCTGCGCCGCAAACAGCTTAACATGGAGGTTCAGGAGTTAGAAGGGCTTTGGCAGGTTCAGTTTCCCCTTGGCAAAGATCGATTTTATTCAAAATTTTATACTTGTCTCGATCGAGCTTGCCTGCTGTGGAGCTTGCTGTTAATACCCATGTTCGGCACAGCACAATTTTTTCCTGTGAGTTGGATATTGCAAGCAGGTTTGTGGTCAGTGCTCAGCCTCGTAGGTACAGGAGCAATGGTAAGCATGACATACTCTTGGGTCAAAATAGAACGCTTGACTTGGGTGCTTTACGGTGGGGTAATACTAATGTTATTAGGATTGCTGCTGACCGACTTGGGCATTTTTTTAGGTTGGGAAAAAGTGTTGGCGAATCTCTGTCCCCTGTGGTTGGGAATGAGGGTAATTGGGTATTTTGGGACTGGATTCGCAGTGCGATCGCGCGCGCTTTTAGCGGCAAGTTTCTTTCACCTGTCGGGGATTTTAATTTTACCTTATACCGGCGGTTGGTCTTTCCTATTTACGGGAGCCGTAATGGTATTGAGCTTGCTCGTTTTAGCCGAATTGCAATGGGATATGCGACACCCGATTAACTACGCTGCATTAACTCCTGAATAGCCACATTTAAATCAGGGACAGCACGGAATCCGACAGCTATCAACCTAAATCATTACCCATCAGTCGATTTTAGATTTTAGATTTTAGATTTTAGATTTTATACTTCGGCGTGAGCGCTCAGTGGAAGGATTTTAGATTGGCTGCACAGATGAATCTGGGAGCGCGAACAAGAGTTTAAAATTTTGGGCTGCTGGCGACTCCTGCCATTTGCAAGTATTTGTTTTTGGGCTGGGTAATCATTACATGGCGAATGACTGATGATATTATGTCCGCTCGAACACCCTCTATCCAATTGGTTATTAGTGAGGATTTCAGTCCTTACTAATAACCTGATAACCGTTTCTTTAGCGGACATGATATGACTGATGACTAAGTAGGTAAGCGCCCAAAAAATAAACAGAGTATTTTGTACGAGCGGGTTTAGCTAAAAATCACTTTTATTGAAGCCAGTATATGACTGCTCTCGCCCGCTCTGCCCATGTACTGTTTATTTGTAACCACCTACTTAATTGCCGGCATTTTGTGTTGATTTGCGAGTTTGGTTAGTATCGTCGCCCTTGTGAACCCAAGTGCCGCTTTCGTCTTTAGTATATTCAGCCTTTACGCTGTTCCAAGCCACGCTAGTAGCACCATCTGCGCTCATTCCATCTTCGCTAGCGCTCTTAAAAGCAGCCTTAAAAATGTTCTGCGCTCCCTGGGGCAGTTCTTGCGCTTCTGAAGGTAAGGTGTCAAATTGTTGTTCTGGCATAATGGTGTCCTATTATCAAGCATCAGTCCTATCTTATATACTCGATGCCACTACCTTCCTCTCTCTAAAAGCAAGTTTAAGATTGCATTCTTATCAGTCCGAAGACAGATGTAATATTAAATTTATTGTGAAGAGATAATGAAAGTTGATTGCCGTTGCTGGTTCAGCCGGATTTGGCTAATTTCCCAGCTTAAACAGCCATTAATCTGATTTCGGCTTTTTCACCTGCGAACTTAGAAAATACGTCAGCGCAGCGATTACTACAGCGATCCCGGCTCCAAAGGGAAGGAGGTTCGTCCCGCCCTTCCACCGGCGGTACCTCGGCGAAAAACAATACGCTCAATACGAGGAGGTTCACGCTGGTGAATATTGTTTAGAGGTTTCGATGTTGTGAATTTCCGGCCAGATGGATACAATGCGATCGTCAATAAACAGCTCGTAAAATCCAAGTGCAGTAATGTAAAATACTGTGGCTAAGAGAAACAAATTTACAAGTTCGATAAAGGACAGAATCAGTTGTTTCAAGTTTTCGCGGGCAACCGGTACTGTAGCTGTGTGGCTGATGGTAATGATGGTTTCCAGGGCACCGTAGATCAAAAGCGTCACAGAGGATACAAAAGAACCGAATACAGCAGCGATTAGCATTAGATAGCGACTTCGGGCAAGAATTAGAGGCAGGATAGTTTATGTCGGCTTGGGAAATGTGTTAGGGAATAAGTGCTCTGTGGCATACCTTTGGCTTTACTATATCAGGGTGTGCCCGATCGCACTCACAAGCAATTCTGGCGAGTGCGCCGCCGCTGGTTAATTGAATGTCGCGCGGGCCAGACTCAGATAGCCCTCAGTTCGCCTTCCTGTTTAACGCAAGTCAAAGCCCAGTAAAAAGCCTTGCTGTTGCTGGGTTGTAGGCGCTCGGGGACTATGATGGTCGATCGCGCGTTTTGAGATAATTTAGTTTCCTGGGAAAGTTTGAGCGGTATTCTGCGAGTGCCCAAATTGCCAGCAGCAAGTTAAGGAAAAATAGCGATCAAAAAAATTTGAAACCAACTCATCTGGCGGAGCGCTAACCCAAAATTGACGGTGAGAAAATCAAGGATTTCTGCCTCAAAGCACCAGCAGCCGGGGAAGATTTATGGGAAGATCGGCGCGCTTGTCTCAGAAACCCGGTTGATTCGTATCTGTCTCGTTACTCAACCCAAAATTTTTCAGCTCAACCCGGTTTCTCTTCCCCGGGCGCAAGTTTTGATGTAGCTAGTAGGCCGCCCGATCAAATATCATCCACCACCTGAAATAAAACGCCATTTTGCCAAATATTCCTAAAGACGAATGGCGAACTTGAACGATACGTAATAGCTTATAAACTATTAAGGCTGCGGTGTAATTGATCAGGGGAGAATAATCGAGGGAACGGGACTAAATTGGCTCCCTTACCTTCATTATCCCGCAGCAAAGGTTAGAAAAGTTGCACGTTACGCTGTCAATTTGACCCTGCGGTTTTGGCATCACAAGCGATCGCAGGACTCTACGTAAAATCAAGAATTACCATGAAATCTTCTAAATTGTTGAAAGTTGTTTTAGCAAGCGCTTGTACTTTAGGTTTAGCAACGGTTTCCTTAGCAGTGCCTGCTTCAGCCCAGTCGGGAGCCGGCGGTGCTGGCGGCGGTGCTGGCGGTAGCGCCGGCACAGGCACAAGCGGTACAAGCGGTATAAGCGGTACGGGTACAACTGGCACGGGTACAACCGGTACGACAGGCACAAGCGGTACTGGCACGGGTACAACTGGCACGGGTACAACCGGTACGACAGGCACGGATACAACGGGTACAAGCGGTACCAGTGGCACGGGCACAACGGGTACAAGCGGTACAAGCGGTACGACTGGCACCGGTACAAGCGGTACAACGGGCACAACGGGTACAACCGGTACCAGTGGCACCGATACAACGGGTACAAGCGGTACCAGTGGCACCGATACAACGGGTACAAGCGGTACCAGTGGCACCGATACAACGGGTACAAGCGGTACCAGTGGCACCGGTACAACGGGTACAAGCGGTACAACGGGTACAAGCGGTACAACGGGTACAAGCGGTACAACGGGTACAAGCGGTACGACTGGCACGGGCACAAGCGGTACAACGGGTACAACGGGTACAACGGGTACAAGCGGTACAACGGGTACAAGCGGTACGAGTGGCACGGGTACAACGGGTACAACGGGTACAACGGGTACAAGCGGTACGACTGGCACGGGCACAAGCGGTACAAGCGGTACGACTGGCACGGGCACAACGGGTACAACGGGTACAACTGGTACAACTGGTACCACATCAACGCCGACTGATACTAATTCTGGAGTTTTGAGTGCTCGGCGCGATAGCCCCAACAATTTGGGGTGGCTGGGTGCCTTGGGCGCGTTTGGTTTGATCAACTTGTTTCGGAAAGGCAATACACCGTCCCATCGGTAGTTTCGGGCGATTCCCTACGGGATAGCTTCGCTTCACGTAATTTTGAAAACTTAGAGGCTTAGAAATTCATGACTTCACTCAATCGCAAAAGTTTGTTCAAAAAATTGGTAACAGTTGCCGGAATTGCCGGCGTTAGTTCCTTGATAGCTGTGCCGGGATTCGCAGAATTAAACCGCCACACTAACGGCTTCAACCAGTCGGGCGATCGCGTTCTCGAGCTTGCTGATAACCAAGCCGACGATAAGACTCTTCCTGCCTCTCCAAATACGCCCGCCAACAACACTCCCGGCCGTTCTCCCGACAGTCCAAATACCCCCAGCAACAACACTCCCGGCCGTTCTCCCGACAGTCCAAATACCCCCACCAACAACACTCCCGGCCGTTCTCCAAATACCCCCAGCAACAACACTCCCGGCCGTTCTCCCAACAGTCCAGCAGGTGGCGAAACTTCGCCTAATTCTCTCAGCAGCAAAGACAAAAACTTTGTCATGCAAGCAGGTCAAGTTGGTATGCTGGAAGTGGAGCTCGGCAGATTGGCAGTGCAGCGCGGTTCTAGTGCTGGTGTGAAACAATACGGCCAAGAAATGGTAGAGGAACACACTCGGGCCAATCAAGAGCTGATGCAGTTAGTAATGCAAAAGCAGGTTGAATTGCCAACCGAGATGAGTACCCAGAATAAAGCTTTGATGGCTCGACTTTCGGGACTCTCCGGTACAAGTTTTGACAGCGCTTACAAGCAGGCTATGATCGACAGCCACACTCAGGCTATTGCTCTGTTTCAGGCTCAATCTCAACAGGGACAAGATCCCGACTTGAAGGCGTGGGCCACCCAGAAGTTGCCGAACCTTCAGGCGCACTTGCAAATGGTTAACCAAATGTTGGCAGATACCAGCCAGCCCAAATAGGAGGTAGAGGAGGTAGAGTGCGATTGCCTAAAAGCCAATCGCACTCTACCTTTGCTGATCCGACAGGGAACAGCAATAGATTCTTTTAGACCCTATTCTTTTTGAGAACAATGGAAGATTTTCTCCGCAACTTGTTGGGCAGCAATATTACAGCGACGTGGCTGTTATTAATCGTAGGGTTTTGCTGGATTGCTTACATACCCGGTCGCCTGAGAAATTAAAAATTATCCATTAAAACTTCACAATTAACTAGGTAGGCGCAAATAAACCTTACCGTTGAAAAGACTAAGTTATAGCGTGCCTCAGAGCCTGAGATTTTCTACGATATTTCATGCCATATCTCTGACGCACCCTACAACTTACCCTAAATTAATCATTTTTTAACAGACAAGCAAGTACGATCGCCCGCTCGCGGAAACAAGCAAGTGCGATCGGGCGATCGTATTTCACCGCAGATTTATTCAAACAACACAAAATTAATTAGTCGTCAGTTTCCACAAAAACACTCACAGCCGCCACAGCGATTAGCATTTCATCATTTTTATCATTCAGAGAGGCGATCGCCCTTCCTGCCACAATCATGCCTCCTTGCTCCACAATCAGAGTTTTGCTGCCAAAAGGCAGCACCGCCAACACCTCCTGTTCCCGCACTTGTTCCGGGTAAGGAACCGCCACCTTAACCTCCACAATCATCTGATTGGGGTCAGTCAAACCCGCCACTTCCCAGACGCCTAGGAGAGCATTATGGGCGATCGCATTCCGTACAGCCCTTGCACAGGCTACAGTCGGTTCCTGCCCGTGCTGGTCTATACCCATCCCCATTTCAATGATGAAACATTTACGTGCCATAGTTGCCCCTTGGTTGATTTTTATTTGTAGTCGATCGCACTCTTTCCCCAAACAATTATCAACCTAATAGACGGCTTTTGATATTATTTTATCAATCGATTTAACAACAAAAGAATAATACCAGTCTAAAAACAATCCAACTGTAGGCAAGCTTCAAACCCTTATCAAATCAGCCATTCTCAATCTCAAATGTCAAATGGTATAACTTATGGTAATATAACCAAATTCAGCTTTCCTAGCGGACTGCAAAACTCATCGCCAGCTTGAATCATGGATAGTTTTCTACCAATTGCCTACTTTCAAAACCAATTTCTCCCCTTTACCGACGCCAAAATTTCCATAGCCACCCACGCACTGCACTACGGAACCGGAGTCTTAGGCGGGTTGCGGGGAATTCCCGACCCCCAAAATGCCGATCAAATATTGCTATTTAGATTAGACCGCCACTGTCAAAGATTAAGTCAAAGTGCCAGCTTCCTTCACTGCGATTTACCAGCCAGCAAAATCCAACAAATAATTATTGATTTTGTCCAGAAAAACCAACCAACAAAATCATTTTATATCCGCCCTTTTATCTACACATCCAGTTTAGGAATTGCCCCGCGACTGCACAACGTAGAAACCGACTTTTTTGTCTACGGATTAGAACTTTCAGACTATTTGCCCAAAGAAGGAGTCAACTGTAGAATTAGCTCTTGGTACCGCCAAGAAGACCGCAGTTTGCCCTTAAGAGGTAAAATTAGTGGCGCTTACATCACCTCAGCTTTAGCTAAAACAGAAGCAGTAGAATCCGGCTTCGACGAAGCGATCATGATGAATTCTCAAGGAAAAGTCAGCGAAGCTTCAGGAATGAACATATTTGTCGCCAGAAACGGTAAATTAGTTACTCCCGGTTTCGAGCAAGATATTCTCGAAGGAATTACTAGAGACAGCGTAATTACAATCGCTAGAGACTTAGGAATTGAAGTCACAGAAAGACCAGTTGATAAATCAGAATTGTTGATTGCAGACGAGATTTTCCTCTGCGGAACCGCCGCCAAAATTACGCCAATTAACCGAGTAGAAAACTATCAATTGCCCCAAAATAGACCCATCACCGAAAAGATTTTGGACAAACTAACCGCGATTATCGAAAATCGCGACAGCAAGTACAAAGACTGGGTATTTCCGATTAATCTTAATTAACCGAAAATACCTGTGATCCTAGAAGCGAGTTCACTCGTTACCAGGCAGAGCCTGGTAACGCAGATCAGGAGGCTCTGCCTCCACATTTGATGCCAGCCATGCGAGGCAGAGCCTCTGGATATCGGTTCCCAGGCAGAGCCTAAGAACCAGTTGTTGTGGAGCAGGCATCTTGCCTGCTTCCTGCTAGGAACTACCCGCACAAAACAGCCGCGTGATGCCGAATGTGCTCCTCCATAAAACTCGCAATAAAATAATAACTGTGATCGTAACCTTCCTGCATCCTTAAAGTTAGTGGCTGTCCCGCTTTTGCACAAGCCTCGGCGAACACTTCCGGCAACAACTGCCCGTCAGCCAGATACGAATCAGCCGTGCCGCAGTCAATCAGAATCGGGCGGTTGTATTGCGCCTCAAGCACCAATTCGCTAGCATCCCAAGCCCTCCAAATCTGTTGGTCGCTGCCGAGGTAGTTTGCAAAAGCTTTTTGTCCCCAAGGGCAGCGCATTGGCGCGGAAATAGGCGCAAAAGCGGAAACTGAAAGATAGCGAGATCCATTTTTCAAAGCGCAAATTAAAGCCCCGTGTCCGCCCATCGAATGACCGAAAATTCCCTGTTTTTCGGGTATCGCTGGAAAATTTTCGGCGATTAAATTGGGCAATTCATCAACCACATAACTATACATCCGATAGTGAAAATTCCAAGGTGTGGCTGTCGCATCAACATAAAAACCCGCACCACTTCCTAAATCCCAATCGTCATCTTCACCAGGAATTCCAGTATTGCGCGGGCTAGTGTCGGGCGCAACCAACATTAACCCGTATTTTGCCGCAAATTGTTGCGCCCCCGCTTTTGCCATAAAGTTTTCTTCCGTGGAGGTTAAACCTGATAGAAAATACAAAACTGGTACGGGTTGAGATAAAGCTTGCGGGGGCTGGTAAACAGCGAATTTCATCTCGCTGTTGCAAGCAGAGGATTGATGGCTATAAAAGCCGAGTTGGCCACCGAAACTTTTCTGTTCTTTGTGCAGTTTTAGGGATTCTGATATCATATTAATTCTATTTCATTTGTGAATGAGATTTTTTTATTAACCGCAAAGGGCGCAGAGGACGCAGAGGTAGAGAGAAAAGAGAAGCTATGTAGGGTGCAGCCATGTACCTTACGGCTAGAGATAGCGCGTAAAACCACTTTTTCCGTAAGTCCTGTCTTCCTTCTTCCCTCTTCCTTCTTCCTTCAAAAACTCAAAAGGTCAACACTGTGCGAATTACTTCGCCTTTGTGCATTAAATCAAAGGCTTCATTGATTTTGTCGATCGGCCTTACCTGAGTTACCAGACTATCAATATCAATTTTACCGTCCATGTACCAATCAACAATCTTAGGAACATCAGTTCTGCCTTTTGCGCCGCCAAAAGCCGTCCCTTTCCAAACCCTACCAGTTACTAGCTGAAACGGGCGGGTACTAATTTCTTGACCGGCTCCCGCTACCCCGACAATTACGCTCACGCCCCAACCTTTATGGCAGCATTCTAAAGCTTGGCGCATCACATTAATGTTGCCGATACATTCAAAACTGTAATCAGCTCCACCTTTGGTTAAATCTACCAAATAAGGGACTAAATCACCTTCCACTTCGCGGGGATTGACAAAGTGAGTCATGCCGAATTTCTCCGCCATCTCTCGCTTGTCGGGATTCAAGTCTACGCCGACAATCATGTTAGCCCCCACCATGCGAGCCGCTTGAATTACATTCAAACCCACGCCGCCCAAACCGAAAACTACCACATTAGAACCAGGCTCTACTTTCGCAGTATTTATGACAGCGCCGATGCCAGTTGTTACGCCGCAGCCGATCAAACAAACTTTATCAAAAGGAGCATCTTCGCGAATTTTTGCTACTGCAATTTCCGGCAATACTGTATAATTAGCGAACGTAGAAGTTCCCATGTAATGGTAAAGTTTCTGCCCGTCTATGGAAAACCTGCTCGTGCCGTCGGGCATCACTCCCTGACCTTGAGTTACACGAATTGCTTGACAGAGATTTGTTTTGCGGCTCAAACAATATTCGCAGTTGCGGCATTCAGGAATGTAGAGAGGAATTACCCGATCGCCCACTTTGACGCTCGTGACTCCCGCCCCAACTTCTGCGACAATCCCGGCTCCCTCGTGGCCTAAGATAGCAGGAAACAAGCCTTCAGGATCGGCACCGGAAAGAGTGTAAGCGTCAGTGTGACAAACACCCGTGGCTTTAATTTCCACCAACACCTCTCCAGCCCTGGGCCCATCTAGATCAACCGTTTCAATGCTCAAAGGTTTGCCGGCACTGCGAGCAACGGCTGCTTTAACTTTCATGCTTTTCCCCTGCGATCGATTTGTCAATTCACCAGTCAATATGTATTCTATTACTTAATGTCAAACTTGGAGCAACTCTATGACAAAATTAATTGTAATTACCGGAGCTAGTCGCGGTCTCGGTCTTGCCATGACCGAAAAGTTTATTGAATTGGGACATACAGTTGTGGGATGCGCCCGTTCTTCAGAATCGGTGGAAAAACTCAACCAAAAACATAGTGCGCCCCATCATTTTACTTGTTTGGATGTCACGAACGACGAGCAAGTAAAAGCTTGGGCAACAGAAATTCTGGCAAAAAATGAGCCACCAGATTTGCTAATTAATAATGCAGGTGTAGTTAATCATCTCGCCCCTCTTTGGAATGTCAGTAACGAAGAATTTTCCCAGGTAATTGATGTTAATATTAAAGGTACGGCTAATGTAATTCGTCACTTTGTCCCGGCAATGATAGCTCGAAAAAGTGGCATAATTGTCAACTTTAGTTCGGGTTGGGGAAGGTCAACTTCGCCGGAAGTCGCGCCCTATTGCGCTTCCAAGTGGGCAATAGAAGGACTTACGCGATCGCTCGCTCAAGAATTGCCCGCAGGTATGGCAGCAGTTCCTTTGAATCCGGGGATAATTCACACGGATATGCTCGAAATTTGTTTCGCAGAAGATGCGGCAAGTTACACATCAGTCAAAGCATGGGTGCAAAAAGCAGTTCCTTTTTTACTAAAATTAAAACCTTCAGATAACGGAATGCCCCTTACTGTTCCTGAATAATACAGCAACCCTTACAGGATTTGCGAACATCTCTCTTTCATTCTTCTCTGCGCCCTCTGCGCTCTCTGCAGTTCATAAAAAAAAATCAAAAATGAAATAAAATTGCTATATTCCCAACTCAAAACTCTTTCCCCAAATAGCCACTGTGAACTCGCCTGTCAACTTACCGTTAACCCCGCCCTCGCAAACCGAAACCCGCAAAGCAGACCACCTGCGGATTTGCCTCGAAGAAGACGTACAATTTCGGGAAACTACCAGCGGCCTCGAACGCTACCGTTTTGAACACTGCTGTTTGCCAGAACTCGATCGCACTGAAATTGATTTAACCTCCACATTTCTCGGCAAAAAACTAGCCGTTCCCCTGCTAATTTCCTCGATGACTGGCGGCACACAATTAGCCCAGACAATCAATTATCGCCTCGCCGATGTCGCTCAAGAATACAAACTAGCAATGGGAGTCGGTTCCCAACGAATCGTTGTAGAAAATCCTCAACTAGCGGCTACATTTGCCGTCCGTCGCCGCGCTCCCGATATTCTATTGTTCGCCAATATCGGAGCGGTTCAATTAAACTACAATTACGGTTTGGAAGAGTGCCAAAAAATAGTTGATATTTTAGAAGCAGACGCACTAATTTTGCACCTCAATCCGCTGCAAGAGTGCGTCCAAACCGAAGGTGATACTAACTTTAAAGGACTGCTAGATAAAATTGCCAAATTGTGCGCTAAATTACCAGTACCAGTTATTGCTAAAGAAGTCGGCAACGGTATTTCAGGAAAGATGGCAAAGAAATTGCTCGCCGCTGGGGTAGGTGCGATCGACATTGCCGGGGCCGGAGGCACTTCTTGGGCGAAAATAGAAGGAGAGCGAGCTAAAGATGGCAAGCAGCGCAGGTTGGGCGCAACCTTTGCCGACTGGGGAATACCGACAGCCGAGTGCATTGTCAGCACCCGCGCCGTAGCGCCGGATGTTCCTCTGATTGCCTCTGGAGGCTTGCAGAATGGATTGGATGTAGCGAAGGCTCTCGCTCTTGGCGCGGATATTGCGGGACTGGCGCGGCCGTTTCTGCAAGCTGCAGCGGAATCGGAATCAGCCGCAGCCCTCCTAGCTGAGGCTTTAATTGCAGAAATCGCCACCGTGATGTTCTGTACGGGCTGCGCTAGCTTGGAGGAGCTAAAACATTCTGGGGTTTTGGAAAGGTTAAGATAAAAGTGAGTCAGCAGTCAAAAGTCATTAGTTAGCAGTCAAAAGTCATTAGCTAATAACTAACGACAGCGGATAATTGCTAAATCCTAGTTGCAGGAATTACCAATAAAATCGTTTTCGCGCTTCATCGGAATAATATTTTTCCGAGTGCAGTGCGAGCATCCCGCTCACACGCTCGGTATCATTCCGCTTTAACCGGATTTGCTCTCACTAATGACTAATAACTAATCACTAATTACCAATTATCTAATGAAAGATTTCCTAAAATATACCTGTGCAAGTTTACTGGGAACCTTCCTAGGACTGCTGCTGCTGGGCAGCATCGGATTGGGAGGACTGGTAGTGCTAATTGCTATGGCGGCATCCTCGTCCAAAGATTCGGGCCCGCAAGTTAAAGATAAGTCGGTATTGGTATTAGACCTTTCTTTAAATATCACCGACAGCAAACCGAGCCGTAGCACTGGCGCGGCGATTGAAGAAGTGCTTTCGGAAGATTCCGGCGATACAGTGACGCTGCGGACTGTTTTAGACACGATCGAATATGCTAAAAAAGACCCGAAAATAGTTGGCCTTTATCTCCAAGGTAGCTCGGATGCGAGCAGCAGCGGGTTTGCCAATCTCAAAGAAGTTCGATCGGCCTTGCAGCGTTTCCGCGATGCCAAAAAACCCATTTTTGCTTACCAGATGGACTGGAATGAGCGAGATTATTACCTCGGTTCCGTTGCTAATACAATAGCAGTCAATCCTTACGGTGCTTTGGAACTCAACGGTTTTAGCAGTCAGGCAATGTTTTTCACCGGCGCTTTGGAGAAATACGGCGTGGGAGTGCAAGTGACTCGCGTCGGCAAATACAAGTCAGCCGTTGAGCCGTTTTTGCTCACAAAAATGAGCCTCGAAAATCGCCAGCAAACTCAAAAGTTGCTCGGAGATATATGGGGAGAATACTTGAAAACTGTCGCCCCGAGCCGTAAAGTGACCGTTCCGCAATTACAAGCGCTTGCAGATAAGGGCGGAACTTTGATGGCTGACGAAGCTCTAAAAAGCAAGTTAGTTGATAAAGTTGTATACTTTGACGAAATATCGACGGAACTTAAAAAACTCACAGGAACCGATGACGAAAACAAATCTTTCAAACAAATTAGTTTGAAAAATTACGCCAGAGTTGCTGAGGATAAAAACTTAACTCGCGGTAACAAGAAAAACCAAATTGCTATACTTTACGCCGAGGGAGAGATTGTAGACGGCGAAGGGGGCCCGACTCAAGTAGGAGGCGATCGCATCGCTAAAGAAATGCGGAAAATCCGAGAAGATGACGACGTAAAAGCAGTGGTTTTGCGCGTCAACAGTCCCGGAGGCAGTGCGACGGCGGCCGAAGTCATTGGACGCGAAGTTATGCTGACGGGCAAAAAGAAACCCGTTATCGTTTCGATGGGCAATTTAGCAGCTTCCGGCGGCTATTGGATTTCGATGGGTTCCAGCCGCATTTTTGCCGAACCCAATACGATTACTGGTTCGATCGGCGTTTTTGGAATGCTGTTTAACGCCGAAAAGTTGGCTGCTAACAACGGCCTGACTTGGGACGTTGTGAAAACCGCCCGCTTTGCGGATACTAACACGGTTTCCCGTCCGAAAAATCCTCAAGAATTGGCGAATATTCAGAGGATAGTCGATCGCATTTACGATCGATTTATTACTAAAGTCGCCACCTCCCGCAAACTGCCGAAAAACAAGGTACAAGAAATTGCTCAAGGCAGGGTGTGGTCTGGTACGGCTGCGAAACAGTTGGGTTTAGTCGATGAAATTGGCGGTCTTGAAGATGCTGTCAGAGAGGCGGCGAAGCAAGCTAAACTCGGCGACGATTGGAAGTTAGAAGAATATCCCAAACGCCGCAGTTTGGAGGAGCGAATTTTGGAAAGAATTTCAGGCGTTCACGTTTTGAAACCAGCCGCCAAACTCGACCCGCTAACGGCCGAATTTAAGAAAATGCAAGATGAATTGGCTGTGATCAAGTCGATGAACGACCCGCAGGGGATTTACGTTCGCTTGCCTTTCAATTTGCGGATTGATTAATTAATACCAAATCCGGGATTTTTACCCCTTTATTCTTCAGTCCCACTTTGCTGGGAGGAAGTTTGACTCTATGCAGCGGTTTCAAATGCCGAGTCTGATGGCGGTTTTTAACGCGGATTTGGTAAAAGTAAGCTGACGCAGCCTACCAACAAATGATAAACCCGGTTTCTTGAAGAAACCGGGTCTCTGAATACCCTAAAAGTCGATCACCTGGGAATTGGCAATATTTGTTATGCAGCACGCTGAGTTAACAATCCCCAGATGAATAGTAGAACGATCGCACCTATGACTGCAAAAGCTATGCTGGGTACACTCAATGCTCCGAAAGAAGCTCCCCCGCTAGTCCCAAAGAACATTTGACCTAGATAACCTCCCACTAGGGCGCCCAAAATTCCTAAACCTGTTGTTGCCAGAAAACCGCCGCCTTGAGTTCCCGGATAAATGGCTTTGGCGATCGCACCGGCAATCAGTCCTAAAACGATCCAAGCAATAATACCGCCCATGTCTTTTTCTCCTGAATACTTAAACTTTTCTCGTGCCTTGTCTTATGTTCTTAGAATAACAACCGCTATCGAGCCTTTACCTCTACCGTAGGGAGGAACCGAAAGTGGTAGGATTTCTAATCAATTGTCCGAGTTTGAGGCTTTTTAATATCTCAAAAGAGTTAACCCACTTTTTCTAGGGAAGAAAGGTACTTATGCTCAAACCAAAAGGAAATAGGAGAATCTATTCTGGGACTTTTTGTGTTTTGGTGGTTAAAAAAATTACAATATTTCTGTGAAACGAGGAAAGTTTGCGCCCGATGAATCTGACTCTGTGCATGATTGTGAAGAATGAAGAGGCAACACTGTCGCGGACTTTGGACAGCGTTAAAGGTGTTGTGGACGAAATAGTGGTGGTGGATACGGGATCGGGCGATCGCACCCGTGAAATTGCCCGAGAATTCGGGGCGAGGGTTTATGACTTTGAATGGTGCGACGACTTTGCAGTGGCGCGCAATGAGTGTCTGAAGCACGCCCAGGGCAACTGGATTTTGGTATTAGATGCGGATGAGGTTTTGGTACCGGAGATTGTACCTCAAATTAAGCAGGCAATTGCGAGCGATCGGCTGCTGCTAATCAATCTCATCCGCCAAGAAATCGGTGCCTCTCAATCTCCCTATTCCCTAGTGTCGCGCTTGTTTCGCAATCGCCTCGATATCCGCTTTTCTCGCCCTTACCACGCCATGGTAGACGACAGCGTGGCTGAGATTTTGCAGAGGGAACCAAAATGGAGAATAGCTTCTCTCCCGGATGTGGCGATGTGGCACTCTGGTTATCAAAAAGATGCGATCGCCGCAAAAAGTAAATTCCAAAAAGCTCAAGCAGCAATGGAACGCTATATCGCTTATTATCCAAACGATGCTTATGCTTGTAGCAAATTAGGCGCTTTGTATGTAGAAACCGGGCAAATTGCGCGCGGAATTAATTTATTAACCAGCGGCTTGACTGCCGCGGCCATTGATGATTCTATTGTTTACGAACTCAACTATCATTTGGGAATTGCTTATCGCCAGCAGCAGCAGTTTGCCAAAGCAAAAGAACACTATCAAGCCGCAATTAATACAAATGTGTTCCCGCCCCTCAAGTTGGGTGCTTACAATAATTTGGGCAATTTGCTCAAAGAGGAAGGAGATTTGAAATCTGCTGAAAAAGCTTACAAAGCAGCTTTAAAAATTGACCCCAATTTTGCAGCAGGTCACTACAATTTAGGGCTGACGCTGAAGGCAGCCGGAAATTTAGCACATGCGATCGCGTATTACCGACAAGCGATAAAACTCGATCCCGAACACGCCGAAGCTCATCAAAACTTGGCAGTAGCCTTGCTGAAAATTGGCAAAATGCCAGAGAGTTTAGCAGAATTCAAAAGAGCGATCGCCCTTCACGAACAGCGCCGCCCTTTTGAAGCAGAACGCCTACGCCGGGGACTACAAGAAATGGGTTTAATGTAACTGCAATTATGGCTTTTATGGGCGGGCAGGATGCCCACCCCACAATCAAATTCTCGGATTGTGGAACAGTCATCTTGCCTGTTTATTAAAAATATTCCAAGATCTGAGATGCAAGCAGCAAAATCAAGCAATTATCTCTACTTTGCCGCTATCCAAATCGTAGCGCCCCCCAACAACTTTAAGTTTGCCCGCTTTGACTGCTTCAGCTAAAATAGGCGACGATGATTGTAAGTTATTTACATTCATTTTCACATTAGCTCTGACTGCGTTATCCCACGCATCGCCTGTTTGACCATTGGTCGAATCAACTGCCGGTTTAATCGCCGCCACCAAAGTGCTAATGTGACCCGGCACAGCTTTGCCATCTAAAGCTGCTTTGACAGCACCGCAGCGTTCGTGACCCAGAATTACTAATAGTGGCACGCCTAATTCTAAGGCGGCATATTCTATATTTCCGAGAACCACATCGTCGAGAAAATTGCCAGCTACTCGGATATCAAATAAATCCCCCAATCCTTGGTCGAAAATAATTTCGGGAGCAACCCTCGAATCAGAACAAGCGAGGATGGTTGCAAACGGATGTTGACCCTGTGCTACTTCTACAATTCGCGATCGAGCTTGGTCGGGAAATGTCCGTTTTTGCTCAATGTAGCGTTGATTCCCCTCCATCAATTTCTGAAGAGCACTGTTAGGAGTAAGCTCAGAGATTGCCTCTGCCTTTGCTGCTTCGGCTTGTAAAAACGCAGGTGCCAAGCTTGCCGCCAGCATCCCTGCACCAGCCTTCAACATTAAATTGCGTCGCGAAATCATGCCTTTTTTTCCGCTTTCATTCATTGCTTATAACTCGATTCAATTTTTTATATTTTATACCATAATATCTACCACAAGCTCAGTCAGACTTCTTTGATTTTTCTATACAAGGTGTTCCGGCAAAATGTAAACTTCAAAAAAGTAACCCATTTTTATTTCATTCATATTTTATTTAGTAAAGTCAACTACGGTCATCCTTCTGCAGACAGGGGATGCTAGAATGTATCTAAAACGACAATTATTTATCAATGGCTCGAAATGTCCTACGTCGCCAGCATTCATATCTATCCGGTCAAGTCCCTTGACGGCATAGCAGTCAGTCAAGCAACTATTCTAGCCAGCGGAGCTCTAGAAGGCGATCGCTCTTTTGCAATCTGCGATGCAGCAGGAGAATTTGTTAACACTAAGCGCAACAGCGGAGTCTGTTTTCTACGCTTATCCTTTGACATCAAAAAGAGAATTGCCGGCCTGAAAATACAAGACACCGAACAAGAATTTTTTTTTCATGTAGATAGAGAACGCCCGGGAATAGAATCTTGGTTGAGCAACTACTTCGGTTTCCCCGTCCAGTTAATTGAAAACTTGCTGACAGGTTTTCCCGACAATACCGCTGCACCAGGGCCAAGCATTATCAGTACCGAAACAATTGCCGAAGTTGCATCTTGGTTTCCGAGAGTTTGCGTTAACGAGATGCGCCATCGCTTGCGAGCTAATATTGAAATAGGAGATGTCCCGGCTTTTTGGGAAGACCAACTTTTCTCACAAGCCGATGAAATTGTTAGGTTTAAAATAGGGACAGTAATATTTGAAGCTATTAACCCGGGTCAGCCATATATCCTATCTACGCGAAATTATGGGGCGAAAGCAGGCGATCCCAATTTTAAAAATATACTAATAGCCAAGCAGAAGGAAATCATGCCTGACTTGGTAAAAAAAGGGCATTTAAATCACTTTAGTCGGCTGATAGTTAACACACGAGTCGCACCTCACCCAGCAGAAAAAATATTACACATAGGAGACGAAGTTCACATTCTCAGCGTCAGCAACTCTCTATTGAATACCATTTCTGATTAGTTGTAGGGTACGAATCTGATCAAGCAGGCGGCAACTCCAGAGTAAGTTGACCCAAAACACCAGTTCTAAAATCGTTTAACATCTGCCGCGCCGTTCGTTCGACATCTCCTTTATACCTGTCTTTTGCTACCTCGTGCAAATAATCTTCACCATTACTACAAGCTGGATCTAATTTATACCTAGATTTGAAACCAGATATTGATATCAAAGTCTCATCAGCCGCTTCCAGCCCTCGGAGCAAATCTACCATCGCTGCTGCTACTACCTGATTGTCGTAAGCTGCTTCACCAATATCTTCGCAAATAGCTAATTTTAGGGCATTTTCTTGATTGTTAATTCGGGTTGGGATGACTCCGGGGGCGTCTAATAATTCAATTTCGTCAGAAATGCGAATCCATCGGAGCGATTTAGTTACTCCAGCTCTGCGGGCACTATCTACCACTCTCCGCCCTAACAGCCGATTAATTAAAGCAGATTTTCCCACATTGGGAAATCCCATTACCACTGCGCGGACTGGACGGGGCAGCATACCTCGATCGAACCTTCTTTGATTTAGCTGCACCCCAGCATTCTGCACCGCATCCGCCACAGCGTCTACTCCGTGACCGTGCTCGGCATTGGTAAAATACGCAGTTTCCCCCTGGGCCTCAAACCATGTTTCCCACGCCTCGCGCGATCGAGGCGTAATCATATCCATGCGGTTGATGACCAAGACTCGCGCCTTGCCGCCCACCCAGCTCGGCATTTGGGGGTGAAAAGTAGCCAAGGGAATGCGGGCATCTCGGACTTCGAGCACCACATCTACTCGCTTTAGCTGTTCTTTTAATGCCCGTTCCGCTTTGGCAATGTGACCGGGATACCAGTGAATTTTCATAATATGAAGGAAGAAGGAAGAAGGAAGAAGGAAGAAGGATGAGTGTAAGGAAAGAGAGAATCACAAAGGAAGGAACTAGGGAGGCAATCAGGAAGTAAGGAATCAAGAAGTAAGGAGGGAAGAGGGAAGAGGCAAGAGGGAAGAGGGAAAAGAAAAAATGAAAAAGGGAAAATGAAAAAGTAAGCTGTTAGGTATCTAACTTACACTGCTGAAATTAAGTAAAAAGAAAGAGTTTTCTTTCTGGCTTCTTCCTTATTCCGTCTTCCTTCTTCCCTCTTCCGTCTTCCTTCTTCCTTCTTCCCTCTTCCGTCTTCCTTCTTCCTTCTTCCTTCCTTAAGGCACAATCAAAACTGCACAAGGAGAGAGATTGATCACCCGATTGGTAACGCTGTCAGACGCCCCCTCATCGGTTAAACCCATCCCCCGACAGCCCATCACAATCAAATCGGCCCCAATTTCGTCAGCCACATCGCAAATCGTGAAAGCAGGTTTGCCTTCCCGTTCGATGATTTCAGCTTCAATTCCCTGCTGGGAAAACATCGATTGGGCCTCAGAAAGAAGTTTGGCGACTGCTTCGGGGGAAGTCATCACCTCTCGCGCGGGGGCGTCGGCCTCCTCGGCTGGGGGCTCGACTACCGAGAGAATAACTAAGCGAGAGGCGTAGGTTTTCACGATATTGACCACCTTTTCGGCAGCTTCGCGGGCTTCTCGGCTTTGATCTACAGGAAATAAGACAGTCTTGAACATACTGCGCATCTCCGGGACGCGGACTCCGATAAAATGTTTACGTTGAGCCAATCAGTGCCGTTTGTTTCATCTTCCGTTTTTTGTACGGACGCGGTTGAATGCGTCCGAGGCCCAAGTGCAAGTGACCAGTGCCGTCATTTCAACGGAATTCGACCAAAACACACATATTAGGAGGTTAATCCTGTGACAAAAAAAACTGTAGCAAATTTATCGGCATCGGACTTATCGGGCAAACGGGTACTGGTGCGGGCGGACTTTAACGTGCCGCTCGACAACGGCAATATCACCGATGATACTCGCATCCGGGCGGCTCTGCCGACAATTCAAGATTTAGCGTCCAAGGGCGCTAAGGTGATTTTGTGCAGCCACTTCGGCCGTCCCAAGGGCGTGACGGAGAAGTTGCGCTTGACGCCGGTTGCGAAACGCCTGTCGGAATTGTTGGGCAAAGAGGTTAAAAAGACTGACGACTGCATCGGTGATGAAGTCGCTGCTACAGTCGCCGGGATGCAAGATGGCGATGTGCTGTTGCTAGAAAATGTCCGCTTCTACCCAGAGGAGGAGGCAAACGACCCAGAATTTGCTAAGAAGTTAGCTTCTGTGGCAGATTTGTATGTCAATGATGCTTTTGGTACGGCTCACCGGGCTCACGCTTCTACTGAGGGCGTTACTAAGTATCTGAGTCCTTCGGTTGCTGGGTTTTTGATGGAGAAGGAACTGCAATATCTCGGCAGTGCGATCGACAATCCTCAGCGTCCTTTAGCTGCTATTATCGGCGGTTCTAAGGTTTCCAGTAAGATTGGAGTCATTGAAAAACTGCTCGAAAAGTGCGACAAACTGCTGTTGGGCGGTGGCATGGTTTTCACGTTCTACAAAGCTCGCGGTTTGAGCGTTGGCAAGTCTTTGGTGGAAGATGACAAGCTGGAACTGGCGAAGTCTTTGGAAGCTAAAGCGAAGGAACGGGGAGTTACTTTTCTGTTGCCTACTGATGTGGTAGTTGCTGACAAGTTTGCTGCTGACGCCAACACTCAAACTGTCTCCGTTGAGAACATTCCCGAGGGTTGGATGGGTTTGGATATTGGCCCGGATTCAGTGAAAACTTTCCAAGATGCTTTAGCCGATTGCAAAACGGTAATCTGGAACGGGCCGATGGGCGTGTTTGAGATGGAGAAATTTGCTGCTGGAACGGAAGGAATTGCCCATTCTTTGGCGGGAATTACTAAAACTGGTACTACCACAATTATCGGTGGCGGTGACTCGGTGGCGGCTGTGGAACAGTTGAATTTGGGCGAACAAATGAGCCACATTTCTACTGGTGGTGGCGCTAGTTTGGAACTTCTTGAAGGTAAGGACTTGCCTGGTGTTGCTGCTTTAGATGAAGCTTAATTAAGTTAAGTAGGGCGGGCTTTGCCCGCCTTGCTGGAAGCAGGTCTAAATCCTTGGCTGCGAATCATGTTTTTGAAGATTTACCGCAGAGGGCGCAGAGCAAGAGAAAAGAGAGAAGGATAAAGGATATCGGTTTAAAGTCTACAGTTTGCTAGTAGAATTTGTTTGAAGTAGCAGTGAGGTTTGTTTGTGAAACTTAAACTCTTGGCAACTGTAACGGCCTGTTTAGCTTTGTTTGGGCTGGCAGCTCCCGTTAAAGCTCAAAATCCAGATCATGTTAGGCAATTGCTGGAAAGTAAAGAGTGCGAGGGCTGTGACTTGAGAAATGCTGATTTGTTCAAGGCTAGCTTGT
This sequence comes from Microcoleus vaginatus PCC 9802, assembly GCA_022701275.1. NCBI lineage: Bacteria > Bacillati > Cyanobacteriota > Cyanophyceae > Oscillatoriales > Microcoleaceae > Microcoleus > Microcoleus vaginatus. Next base: position 826,082 of record CP031740.1, on the reverse strand, counting down.
ACAGAGCTAATTTAAGAGGAGCGGATTTAAGCGGAGCAAATCTCTATGAAGCTAATTTGCTAGAAGCGGATTTAAGTGATGCTAATTTGGGGAATGCTAACTTAGTTAATGCCGAGATGTACGGTGCTGAATTGAATGGTGCTAATCTGCGAAATGCGGATTTGTCTAATGCTTTTTTGGGGCGAGCGAATCTGACGAGTGCGGATTTGCGCGGTGCTAAACTTTTTAATGCCAATCTGGGGGAAGCTTATCTGCTGCAAGCTAATTTGTCGAATGCCGATTTGAGGCGCTCCCTGTTGTTTAGAGTTAATTTGAATCGTGCGAATTTAAGCGGAGCGGATATGTCTTTCGCGGATGTGCGCGATACTAATTTGCAGAATGCTATTTTGTCAAATACTAGGCTTCCTGGGGCTCAATTGACCGGGACAAATATTGATGCGGCGAATAACGTGCGACAGGCAGATTTGGAACGTGCCAACTTGCGAGGTACGAATTTGGGGTCAGGGGTTTGCGTGGTAACTAATTTTCCTTATTGTGTTTTGAATGTGCAATAGTTTGCTTGCTGAGTGCGTCAGCCTCCATTTTTTTCAGCTACGGGAGTTTTTGATCCCGCCCAAAAACGGATAGAAGCCTGCGACTTAAGTAGTGGAAAGATCAAATTTTTAGACTAAAGTTTTAGCTCCCAGATGAATCTGTAGAGTAAATCTAAAATCTAAAATCTAAAATCTAAAATCCACTGACTGGCTGGCGCACCCTATGTTGATCTCCGAGCTAAGTTTGAGGTGGTTTGTATCCTCTTTCTAGGGCAAATCTCACAAGCTGGGCACGATTTTCTAACTGTAATTTACTGAAAATGCTGCCTAAATGAGCTTGCACAGTCCGGGGGCTAATAAACAGCCGATCGCTAATTTGTTTGTTAGTATAACCCTGGATCACTTCCCAAAAAACTCTTTCCTCGGCTGGTGTTAAAGGCAAAGGTGCAGGTGCTGGCAATACTGCCACCAATTGTGGTTCCACCGCCCTACCGCTAGAAGTTTGAAGCAGTCGGACAATCTCGGCGTGAATGCGGTGAGAGCGCTCTAACTGCGCCTTTACCTTAGCTAAGATTTCTTCCGACTGAAAAGGTTTTACCAGATAATCGTCAGCTCCGATCGAATGACCTTCAACTTTTGACTCCAACTCGCCTTGACCCGACAAAAATATAAAGGGGACTAACTGTCCCAAACGGGTAGTTCGCAAACGGCGACAAAACTCAAACCCGTCCATTTCCGGCATCATGACATCTGAAATTACCAAATCTGGGGGGGCATTTTCAAAAATCGAGAGCGCCTCAACCCCTGAATTAGCGCATTCCACCCGATATCCTTGACTTTCCAAGTACATTGCTAAGACTGTTTGACAGTCTGCTTCGTCGTCAACCACTAATATTCTTTCCATGACAGGCTTGCACCAATTCCAGTTGGACAGTTCTTGAAACTGCCAGTCCCAAAGTAGGAACTTAAATGAGTTTACCTGCTGCCACTTGATAAAGGCTCGCAATTTCAAGACGCCACAATTTCTCAAATAGTCCAATTAGGGGCGCCGATCGCATAAAAGGGGAAACAGTAGAGGAATATAGGGAACCATCTCCTTCTTTGATTCGCCGATCATCAAAAGCTACAACTTTTTATGAGGTAGCGTCAACTTTTATGCAGAAAATAGAAGGTAAAAGAAAGAATTTTATCCTATTATACAGAAATCTTGGTGACACTTACACTATTCCTAGACCCGACATTGAAAGGTTTTTAGATTTTTCGGGTTCGGACACAGGTACAAAAGGGACAACGCCAGCAGGTTGTGCTGCTGGGGACGGCGCCAACAAACTCGGGCCGGCAACCAACATACTTTCAATTATCGCTGCTGGTTCGGGGCGGCTGAACAGATAGCCCTGCATGATATCACACTGATGTTGTTTCAAAAAATCTAGTTCTGCTTCTGTTTCCACTCCCTCAGCAATTACAGTCATATTCAAACTGTGACCCAGTAAAATTACCGCTGTAGTAATAGCAGCATTTTGAGTATCTTCGTTGGCATTACGGACGAAAATTCGATCGATCTTTAAACTGTCAAAAGCAAATTGCTTAAGATATCCTAAAGTAGCGTAACCGGTGCCGAAGTCGTCAATAGCAATCCGAATTCCTAGAGCTTTAAGTTGGTTTAAAGTAGCGCCTGCTACTGTCGCATTTTCCACCAAAGCGCTTTCGGTCATTTCTAATTCTAAATTAGCAGGCTCCAAGCCTGTAGTTTCCAATATTTGGACGATTCGCGCTTTGAGTTCGGGGTCGGACAACTGCCGGGCCGACAAGTTTACTGATATTGTAAAGGGCGAAAACCCCGCCGCCAGCCAACTAGCGGCTTGAGCGCAAGCTGAAAGCAGTACCCACTCCCCAATCTGAATAATTAAACCTGTTTCTTCTGCTAATGGAATAAATTCGCAGGGAGAAATTATACCTCGATCGGGATTTTGCCAGCGCACTAAAGCTTCGGCGCCGATAACTTGACCGGTAGCAATATTCACTTGTGGCTGATAGTATACCTGAAACTCACCTTGTGCCAAAGCGTGGCGCAGCAAAGCTTCGAGAGCAAACTTTTCAGGAGAGAGAGTCGTAACCTTGGTGGAGTCGTTAACTAAATCTTTGAGTCTGGCTTCTGCTTGGTGAAGCGCGACTGTCAGCGGTTGAGTAATAGTTTGCCGTTTCAAGACGCGAGAAGCAATGGCTCCCAGCAATTCAGCCTTGGTAAACGGCTTTGTCAAGTAATCGTCTGCCCCCAAATCCATCCCCCGACGAAAATCGGTTTTGTCACTTTGAGCCGTGAGGAAAATAAATGGAATTGTTGCAGCTAGTGAGTTTTGCCGCAGAGTCCGCAACACGTCATAACCGTCGAGTTCCGGCATCTGCACATCGCACAAAATTAAATCAGGTATCTCCGAAAGTGCCATCTGCACCCCTGCTCGACCGTTTTCAGCCGCAATGACCCGGTAGCTGTGAGATTCCAGGAGTTGCAGAAGAGTTTCCCGGATTAATTCGTCGTCTTCAATCACCAAAATTTTGAGCATGATACTTAGATAACAGATGGCACTATATATCTGAACCTGACTAACTCTAGCATACTCAAACTGGCAAATTAATACTTCAGCTAATTAGCCAATAAATGATTAGCCAAATGGCTGAATATTTCCCCTCGGTTTTTAAGCCACAATCAAATAACTGCCCAAATTGGGAAGAGTTCGATCTCTTTCAAGAGCAGACAACTGCTGCGCCCGACTCCTTTGATAAACTTTTATTACAAAATCCCCGAGATTTCTCATAAAAATAATTTCAGCTAACAGTTTCAGTGCGCGGATGGCGGAAATTACCCAGGCAATGACTTATATGATGTCCGGTTAATTGTTCATAATTAGTCCGTGTTTGTACTGACAACTATAGTCTTATCTCAATGGATGAATCAGGAGGCAGCGTCCTGACCGCGCCCAAAAAAGGATACTTGCTTTCAGACAACAGTCGGAGGAGAGATAAAAATTTTAGATTAAGGTTCAACCTGCCAGATTCATCTGTGAAGTGAATCTAAAATCTCAAATCTCAAATCGACTAACGGAAAACTTAATTATGGTTCTCTAACCGGAAATCATATTATCACGGCTTTAATTCACAGGCTTAGTGGAATTCGCGCAAAACTTTTCATCTACAATTGCAGAAGTGAGACTGACAGCCTGCATGGATGATGACGGAATTATCAGGTCTTGCGGAACTACCACGGTCTTTTTACAAACCAGCTCGCTACTGCCTACAGAGGCAAAGTTCCAAGCATAAAATTCGGGAGTGCTGACTGTCGCATTGGCCGGATGTAAACCTAGTGCAGTCACTAATACTAATCCAAAAGTCACTAAAGCTACGATCGCGAATTTCAGCATATTCTTTGTTTGAACCGGACAACTTATCTGATTGGTATTACCTTATTATTGCCTGGGTGGATAGAGAGCGTCAATAGCAGTTATTCCGCCGTCAGGTTCAACTCGTAAGCGATCGGCTCAGATGCTTGAGAAACTACTACGAATTCATAATAACCAGCATCATCCAGCAATCCAGACCAACTAAGCCCCTCTGCATCTTGCAGCAAAGCGCGGGCTTTGTTTGTCTGCCCGGGAGAATAAATTGACAGCAGAGTAGATTTGCGCGGTGCTTGCAAATTCACGCGCAAAGTTTGATTTTGAGCGAACCGCGCAATGTAAGCTTTCCCTTCTCCGGGTTTGAGATTGCCTGTGAGGCTTTTGCTGTTCGATCGGCGGTCAAATTCAACGCTTTCGACAGTTGCTCCAGCTTGTAAGGCTTCGAGTTCGTCGGCGGTAATTGCTTGCCAAATTTGTCCGATCGGCAAACCAATGAGATTGCGATCGCGCGGCTGTTCTGGAAACCAATAAAAGAACCTAGCATCAGCCAAATCGTACAAAGCCCGACTGCTCAAATTCAGCTTGTTAACCTCAGTTTTCCAGAGATCGATATCTGTGGTGTCGTAACTGCCCAACCGCGCTCTAGCGTCGCTGCTGAGATTTTCCAGCTTATCGAGCAACTCGTCCCCGATTTTCTGCCACCTTTCGCGCCACTGGCGATCGTCCTCGCCTTCTTTTAACAGCCGTCCGCCCAATTCCGGGTATTTGGCATAGAAAGTCTCGTCCACAAGGTTGACGTAACCGTTATAGAATCGATCGTCAATTTTGAGCTTTACAAAGCGATCTTGCAAAGCATCTTCTTGCTGCTGCTTCGGGTTTGGAGGCTGGGGAACTTTCTGTACTTTTGATTGTAGATTTAACAAAGAATTGCCCGCAAACCAGCCAACTCCCCCCATACTTGAGAGCACCGCCACCACGAACAAAACCATTTTCCAAGCAGGCATCTTTTGCTGATTGCCAATAGCAGCAACTCGCACCGGAGTTCCCGGCAGTTTTGGCGTGGGGGCGGGCACGGGTATAGGCGAGAGATCCGGCGGCTGCGTGATCCCAAAATCCGGGGCTGGTGGCAAAGGTGCCTGTAAAGGCGGATTGCCGGAGAGAGCAAGCATTACCTCACGAGCCGAGGAGTAACGCTGGCTCGGCTGTTGAGCAAGCATTTTATCCAGCACCAGGGACAAATTCGGAGACAGAGAACATTCCGCCCGCCAGTTCCAATTCAGCGTTTGGCTGTCGAGCAACTGATGCGGTTCCTTCCCAGTCAGCAACACCAAAACCGTGGCCGCCAGAGCGTACAAATCGCTGTGGGGATAGACGATGCCCATCTGCATCTGTTCCACGGGAGCGTAGCCGAGCTTGCCGATGCGAGTCGCGGGGCCGGAAGTGCCGTTAGCCTCAGCGAAAAGAGACTCTACGGTGGCGGCGACTTGTTTTACTCCGCCGAAGTCGATGAGCACTGGCATTCCGTCAGACAGCCGCAGAATCAGGTTGTCCGGGGAGATGTCGCGGTGAAGCACTCCCAAAGAGTGAATGTATTCGAGCACGGGCAAAATCTGCTGCAGCAATTGATTGATTTCTGCTTCTATAAACCGCAAACCCTGACGCTTGCGGGCGTCGAGCAGAAAGCGGTAAGTTTGACCTGGCACGTAGTCTTGGACTAGAAATAGGTAGCCTCGATCGCTGATACTGACGCGGAAGAGTTCGCGAAAGCGGGGGATTTGATTGTGTTGCAGCTTGTAGAGCACTCCTGCTTCCCGCTCGAACAGTTCCTCGGATTTTTGTAAGGCGTAACTTCCATGTACTTGGGGCGCAAATTCTTTTAAAACGCAGGGTTCGTTAAATCGGTGGGCATCTTCAGCGAGGTAGGTGCGCCCGAAGCCTCCGTGTCCCAATTCGCGGACGATGCGGTAGTGGTTGTTGAGAGTTATGCCGGGGTAGATGGGATTGTTCATTGGAACTTGCTGCGTCGGATTTTCACGCTTGACTGAGACTAGGAGTTTTGGGCGATCGCTGAATTAATCTTGACATAGTGTGTCAGCGTTTATTAGTCGATCGGCAGCTTGGCTATCTCCTGTGGTTCTTGTGAAAACAGCGGTTTCGTGCTATGGAAGTTTATCGACTGCGCCATATTTTCGATCGACCTCAAAATGTGTTCAAATTTTTAGTGTCCAGCCCAATGTGCGATCGGGTGTTAGCGCTACTAATTGAATCTTGAGCGATCGAGGTGCAAAATACGCATTTTAAGGAGCCAATCATGCAGCCAGAACAGCGTCAGCGAGCAATTGGGGCGTTTGAAGAGTTTTTGAGGGCGCCGCGTGAGGAACGATTGCAACACCAGCAGAGTCGAGTTGCCGAATCCGGGGCGATCGCGCTTTTTCAAAAAGTCGCGGCCACAGTACCAGCTTACCAGACTTTCCTAGCTGCACTTAACATCAATCCCGCTTCAATTCAAACCTTTGAAGACTTTCAAAAATTGCCGCTAATTACCAAAGAGAATTATTTACGCTGTCACCCGCTACCTCAGTTGTGTTACGAGGGGAAATTAGAAACTTGCGATTTCATTGCTGTTTCATCTGGTTCCACAGGAAACCCGACATTTTGGCCGCGTTTTATCAGTGACGAGTTGCAAATTGCTGCTCGTTTTGAACAAATATTTCACGACAGTTTTTACGCCGACAAACGCTCAACTTTAGCTGTCATTTGCTTTGCGTTGGGAACTTGGGTAGGCGGAATGTACACGGCAAATTGCTGCCGCTATCTAGCGAGTAAGGGCTATCCAGTTACAGTTGTGACGCCGGGGAATAATAAGACTGAAATATTCCGAGTCGTGCAGGAACTTGGGGAGCATTTTGAGCAAGTAGTTTTGTTGGGATATCCGCCATTTATCAAGGATGTGATTGATAGCGGAATTGCTGGGGGTGTGGAGTGGCAAAAATACCGAATTAAGATGGTGTTTGCGGGAGAAGTGTTTAGCGAAGAATGGCGGAGTTTGGTGAGCGATCGCACTAATTCTGACAATCTATATTACAACTCTGCGAGCCTTTACGGTACTGCCGATGCGGGCGTTTTGGGCAACGAGACACCGCTGAGCATTTGCATCCGCCGCTTTTTAGCAAAGAAGCCGGAAGCAGCACGCAATTTATTCGGGGAATCGCGGTTGCCAACGCTGGTGCAGTACGATCCGACAAGTCGCTTTTTTGAAGTGAATAATGACGGCACGCTGTTATTTTCGGGCGACAACGGCATCCCGCTAATACGCTATCACATCTCGGATAACGGCGGTTTAATTTGTTACGAAGCAATGCTAAATTTTTTGGCTGAATGGGGATTTAACCCTGTGGCAAGTTTGCAGCAAGCAGCAGGTATGAAAGTTTCTGATTTCCCCAGAGGAATTCGCTGCTTGCCATTTGTCTATGTATTTGGGCGATCGCACTTTACCGTTTCCTACTTCGGTGCCAACATTTACCCGGAAAATGTCACCGTAGGTTTAGAAGTTCCCACCATTCGGGAATGGGTGACTGGAAAATTTGTGCTGCAAGTCAAGGAAAATGCTGATCAAAATCGGTTTTTATCGGTGGTTGTGGAATTAGCAGCGGGGGTGGATGGCGACGAGGAGATGAAGCAGGCGATCGCATCTTCAATTCTCGCGCAATTGCGGCGGCTAAACAGCGAATTTGCTAATTATGTGCCGCCCGAATATCAGTTACCTGTCGTGACATTAACTGCCACGGGCGATGCGGAGTATTTTCCGATTGGGGTAAAGCACCGATACACGCGGCAATAAGTAGTTTGAATTAATGTAAGCTTTCCCTTCTCCGGGTTTTAGATTGCCTGTTCGGCTTTTTGTAAAGCGTAACTTCCGTTTACTTGGGGCGCCACTTCTTTTAAAACGCAGGGTTGGTTAAATCGGTGTGCGTCTTCAGCGAGGTAGGTGCGCCCGAAGCCTCCGTGTCCCAATTCGCGGACAATGCGGTAGTGGTTGTTGAGAGTTATGGCGGGGTAGATGGGATTGTTCATTGGAACTTGCTGCGTCGGATTTTTACGCTTGGCTGAAGCTGAGGATTTTTGGCGATCGCTGAATTAATCTTGACATTAATTTTGACATAATTGATGAGCTTTTATCTGCCGATCTGTCGCACGCGCTGCTTCTGGTTTTATGTTATGACAGCGAGTGCGATCGAGGGCAAGTGAGTTAACAAAGCCATTCGTCATCCGATTTTAGATTTTAGATTTTAGATTGAAACCACAAATGAATCCGGGGGCTGGTGACCCAATTTTTCGGTCAGAAGTCTGCTATGGTGAATTACAGACATCTGCCGCAACAATGACTATGCTTGAACTCATAATTTTTGCTGGTTTTTTGCTGTTTTATACCTGGGGATGATCCTCGGAAGCAACTTTGTCAAAAAATTGGCGCTCGGCTCCGAATATTGTTAAAAAATAAGAGCAAGTTCACAGAGTTTTAATGAATTTTCGTTCGCTACCAAAATGGTTGCTGCACTCGACAGCAGTTACGGTTCTAGCTGCTGTATACTACAGCACCGCTGAACTGGGGAGATTTTTGGCATCTACGCCAGACAATGTGACTCCCGTGTGGCCTCCTGACGGGTTCGCTTTAGCAGCTCTCCTGCTGCTAGGATATCGCGTTTGGCCGGGAATTTGGATTGGTTCATTTTTTGCCAATATTTGGGCTTTTTTGGACAAGACAAATGCAGCTTCTGTTGCCATTTCTATCGCAATTGCCTCTAGCATCGCTGTGGGAACTACCTTATCAGCAATCTTAGGCAGTTTCCTGCTAAACAAGTTTGTCAGACGCGGCCATCTGTTCGACCGCCCTCAAAATGTGTTCAAATTTGTAGTTATGGGCGGAATGGGCGGCCCGATTGTCAGTGCGACTGTGGGCATTACCACTCTCTGTTTGCGGGGTATGATCCCTCTGGCAGATTGGGGCATGAACTGGTTTACATGGTGGATGTCAAATGTAGGCGGAATTCTGATTTTTACACCTCTAGTATTAATTTGGAGCCAACCACTATTAGAGGAACTTCAGGATTTATTCGGGCTCGGTACAGCAGGAATAAGGCAAAAAAAAAAGCTGAAATTGAAGCATTTGAAATCTATCTCATCTCAGGTCAAAGTGGCTGAGTTTACCATATTGATACTGCTGGTGCTTGCCGTAGGTAAAATTGCTTTTGGCGGCGGCTATCCTGTAGAGTATATGCTGATTCCATTTCTTCTATGGGCAGTATTTCGCTTTGACATCCAAGGAGCAACATTATTAATTTTTATTGTCTCGGCAATTGCAGTTTTAGGAACAGTTAAAGGTGGCGGGCCTTTTGCGCGTCCCGATCTTAATGAATCTCTGGTGTTATTGCAGTCTTTTATCGGGGTTGTTGTGCTGACAACTTTAGTGCTGTATGCTGCGATCGCACAACGGCAGCAAGTAGAGAACCAGTTGCGAGTTCAAACTCAACAGATTGAAAAAACTTTAGGAGATTTGCAGCAGGCACAAGCTCAATTAATTCAAAGCGAAAAAATGTCGGGGTTGGGACAGTTAGTAGCTGGAGTTGCTCACGAAATCAATAACCCCATTAATTTTGTTGGCGGCAATTTGTTTCACGCCAATCAATACACTCAAGAGTTACTCGATGTTGTCAAATTGTATCAAAAATTCTATCCTCAACCCGCACCAGAAATTCAAAATGAAATAGAAGCACTCGATCTAGAGTTTCTTATGGAAGACTTGCCTAAACTTCTCTCTTCGATGAAGATAGGAACAGAGCGCATTCAAAAGATAGTCTTATCTTTGCGAAATTTTTCCCGCATGGACGAGTCGGAACTAAAGAGAGTAGACATACATGAAGGATTGGATAGTACGCTGCTTATCTTGGATAACCGCTTGCAATCTAATACAGAAAATCGGAGCATTCTGGTGATTAAAAAATACAGTAACTTACCTAAAATCGAATGCTATGCTTCTGAGTTAAATCAAGTGTTTATGAATATACTGGTTAATGCGATTGATGCTTTGGTCGTCAAAAGGATTAAAAGAAACATTAAGGAGCCTGAAACTTTACCGCAAATCGAAATTAGCACGAAGCTTTTAGATAAAAATTGTGTAGCTGTCAGCATTACGGATAACGGCAGCGGTATGCCAGAAGAGATAATAAACCGCATTTTTGATCCTTTTTATACAACTAAACAAGTCGGAAAAGGTACTGGTTTGGGCTTGTATATTAGCTACAATATAATCTCGGAAAAACACAAAGGTAAATTGAAATGCGTTTCAGCACCCGATCGAGGTACGGAGTTTATAATAGAATTGCCAATTAGGCAAGACAACTCATGAATTACGGATAATATATCTGGCAATCCGTGCAGAAGTTTATGCACAATTTTTTTCTGAACCTATCGGGCAGGTTTTGTTAGGAAAAAAGAGATTTAAATTAATAGTTTTTGATTCATTAAAGGAGACCGTTGTCAGATGGATAGACTAGATGAATATCGCGGATTTATTCAGAAAATCTTAGATAGTTATGCCCAGATTCCCTACCAATACGGAGAAATTAAAAGCAGCGTTATTGTTGACCGCGAACAAAACAATTTTTTACTGATGCCCGAAGGCTGGCAAGGGTCTCAAAGAATTCACGATTGTATCGTTCATGTGGAAATTATCGACGGCAAAATTTGGATTCACCAAGATGGTATAGAAACGGGAATTACCCCAGAACTTGTAGAATTAGGAGTGCCTAAAGACCAGATAGTTTTAGGGTTTCATCCGTATCATGTTCGGCAACATACGGGATATGCGATCGCCTAAACGCGCTTACAATACAGAAACTTACAATAAAAAGGGCGATCGCTAAATTGTATCGGGATCAATATTTAATTCTCGCAGTTTCGCGGCCAGGCGATCGGCTCGTTGAGCCTCTTGTCCGGCTCGTTGAGTCTCCCTTTCTGCAACCTCTTCAGGAGTAGGGACAAGCTCTCCTTCTGCTGTAAAGAAACGCAATTTTCCGCCACAAATTCCGAGACTCAAATCGAGCTGCTGACTCCGCAGATGGCCGAATTCGTTTGGTGCGATCGGTTCATATTCCCCGTCAACTAAATGAAACCCAGCTAATTCTAAAGTTTCTGGGTCAAACCAAAAGTAATCATGAGTGCGAAAAGTATCTTGATAGAGTTGTTTTTTAAAGTTTTTGTCTATATCCGCTGTTTTGGGCGACAGGATTTCAACGATAATATTGGGGTACTTTCCCTCTTCTTCCCAAACTACCCAGCTTTTCCGAGTTTTTCGTTCGGTTCCGAGTACCACAAAAAAGTCGGGGCCTCGGAAGTCTTTCGATTTGAGTTGCTTGGGACTGTAATAAATGGTGAGGTTTCCAGCAGCATAGAAATTGTTTCTATCTCGCCACAGCCATTCTAGACAGTGGAAGAGTAGGATTATTTGTCGGAGATGCAGTTCTGTTTCCACGGGAGGTTCGTCACTGTATAAATCGCCTGAAGGAAAGATAACATTTTCTGGTATTTCTTGTTCTAGTATCTCTTGGGTAGTAGCTAATTCTGCGGTTGCGGACATGGCTGCTTGGTGAGGAGTAAGAGGTTGTGTGTCTATTTTAGCAAGCTTTTCATATCTCTGCCCAGGACTATTCTGAAAGCCCGATCGCGCTTTTTGCCCAAAAACGCGATCGAACACCCCAGAATTAGTCTTTAACTATTAGCAATTAGCGTTTTATTGACCGTCAGTTTGTCTGAGAGCCACCAGAATTTCCGGTCGTTTCATGCGCGCGTAGCCCCGCACTTTCCGGTCTTTGCCGAGCGCCTTCAACCGTCTCAGCGAAAGACTTTCGTAGTCTTCCTCTGGGGACGGGGACGGAAACGGCAACTCTAACTGCAACTGCGGTAGCTGAGGTTTCTGCTGTGCTTTCGACTGCTTCTTAGGCTGCGTTTTTGACTGCTTTTTCGGTTGTACCTCCGCCTGTATTTCTGAGTGCGTCCCTGCGGCTCCCAGTTGGCGGCGGAGCGTTTCAATTTGATTTTTTAGGTCATTTTCTACGTCTTCAATGGCCTCGGAAACAAACTGATTAATTGTTTGGACTGTGCGTTCTAATTTTATTGACAGCAGTCTTTCCAGTTCATCCAACTGTCTCAAAGCACCTTCAAGATTTACCTCAGAAATAACAGCCGATGTTGGCAGACGGTTGCTGCTCGATTGTTCAATTTTTTTAGCCATTTTATCTACCTTTTCATGAAATGCTTTTTCCACTTGTTCGAGCAAATGCTTAATCTGTTCTATTTGGTTACGCTCAAAGTTCTGCTCAGTTAGAGCTTTTACGTGCTTTTTTAGCAGGTCTTCATTTTTTTTAACAGATTGTTCTATTTGTTTTGTTAGACTATCTACCTTTTTTTGAAATGATAGCTCAAATTGTTGCAGTAGAGTCTCAATTTGTGCGGTTTTCTGAGTCTGTTGCGGAGCTAAATGTTCCATTTCTGCTTGAGCAACAGCTACCTCCTCGTCGGTCATTTCAAATACCCACGCCCACATTTGCTCGATGCCCAGTTCTTTAGCAAGAATACACCAATCTGAGCCGCAAACAACTTCATATTCTTCTTCGTTGCTGTAAGCTTCTGTAGGGCGTACAATTAAAGGAATTAAGTTGCTGCCTTGCTCGATCAGACTTCTCCTGAGAGCTTCGCGGCGTTCGCGAGGAATTTCGCCCCGCTGAGGCTCTGGTACTGCAATTTGGGAAGTGTAAATCTGACTGTGAGTAATGGGCTTAATCCGTAAATATTCAACTATTCGGTTTTGATCGGACGATCGATCCATCTTGTTACAAGTCCCCTTTTGTCATTAAAATCTGGTGTGTAGGTATTTATGTATGTTTGCACTTGACAGCCTGCGTTTTAAGTGCTGCAGGACTAACCCAAGAACTGTAATTGTAGGGTGCGAGACAAACACCTTACCCAGACTGTGGTAAGTTAAAGGGTTTCTTGGGCTGAGTCTTCCCAGTGTGCGATCGAACTCGGTTATCTGGGGGAGATATCGCGTTGCTGCTGTACCTGTGCCGCTGGCTGTGCGGTGACAGCCCGGGCGATCGGCAAAAGTTACTGCAATTCCTAAAAAAAGCTACTGTGATGAGTTTAACTGGCTGTGGGACACGAATGATACACTGCTTTACTCATCTTTACTTTTTTTGGCGTAGAGACTCACTGAGTCAAAGTTGCCAGTGGCTGCAGGAATTGCGAGTTATGAATATTTGTGCCACTTATCAATTATTTTAATCATTGTTTTGTCGGCTAACCCTTTAACACGTTCCACCACATTTGCAAATGAGACAAACGGCCGCACATCTCGCTCTTTGAGTATTATTTGGATTATTGAAAGCTTCAAGCCAGCATCTTTCAAATTAGCCGACAGTTGATTTTTCTCTAAAGTATTGAGTGCTTCCAACGCCGACATTGCTTCGGAAGCTACGTTTTCAACTTCTGGTATCCTCTCTACCACCACTTGTTTTTCGGGCGGCGACTCTGATTTCAACTCATTAATTCTGTTTGCTAACCCAGCTTCAACTAACAGAGGTACTTGTTGTAAGATTCGGTTTTCAAGTTCTTGTATACTCTGGGCTAAAACTTTTTGTTCGCGGGCGTACTCGGCTTTTAATTCATTAATTTGACTGGCAAACTGAGCTTCAATATTTGTTAGTCGCTGTTCTAAACTAGATGAATCTTGGGGAGTTTCATTTTCACATAAATTAGGGACTTCGACCAAAGAAACCGGGTTCTTTATTGAATCGGCCGGCTGCGACGAAGTATTTTCGTACAAAACCCCGGTTTCTGGGTTCTCAACTAAATTCTCAGTTTTGGCTGATTTCCTCAGCGCTTGAACTTGCTGTAAAAGCAGTCCTTCATTTTCGGGTTCAAGAATAAATGCTCCGATTGTCTCGCCTTTCATAGGGTTGATTTCCCGGGCTTTCGCCGCCGCGTAGTATTCAAAGTCTCCGTCTACTATCTCGTAGGAATCCATACCGTTGCGGCGGAGAATTATGGGGTTAATCAATCCTCCTAATTCTAAAATCAGTTGCGCCAGTTTCTCCAAATCGCGCTCGGCAAAATTGGAACGGGGAACTGTGGATGTAATCTTTTTAACTAGAACCAACGACACCAATAATTTTTTCATTATTTACCACCTATCTTTTCCAAGACTTCCATTGCTAATACTTCAAATTCTTGAGATGCGGTAGAATCTGGATTAAAGTCTAGCACGGAAATCGGATCGGCAATTTCCATATCTCCCACCATCTGAGTTTGTTCTGCACACTTAGCCAAATCATCTCTTTCGTAAATGGCGCTTTCCATAATTTCCAGGCCGTAGCGTTTGGGAATTGCCGCCCTCCGTTTGGGCAAACTGTACTGTATAAATTTAGTGTTAGTTGATATTTTACAAGGAAGGACGCCTAAAATTTCTAGAGAATTTCTGCCAATTAGTTTCTTGAATCCATTGATTTTTCCGATAAAATCTTTGACATGAATTAGTCCTTGATTGGCAAAAGGCTTTAAGTCAGAAGGAATAATTAAATAATCAGCAGCAATCAAAGCAACTCTAGCATATAAATTCAAAGATGGCGGCGTATCAATCAGTACAATATCGTATTTTTCTTGTACTTCGGCTAGTTTTTGAATCAAAATTATTTTACTGTAATCCAGTGAGTTTAGTTCATTTTCATATTGCATTAAATCAATATGAGAAGGAATCACATCTATTGCTGGAGTGCAAAAATTAGACTTTCTCGCGACTGCTGATATTGAGTAAAAATCGGCTGACTGCAAAACGTGAAGAATATTGTTGTTTTTCAAATCATCTTGTTCTTCATCCTCAAATTTTACTAAACCTGTCGCAAATGTTGTATTCGCTTGACTATCTAAGTCGATTACCAAGACTCTTTTACCTTGTTTGCTCAGCGCTGCGGCTAAATTGACTACGGTTGTAGTTTTGCCAACGCCGCCTTTATTGTGGTAAACTGCAATGATTTTCATCGTATTTTGGCTTTTTTGGGGAACGGTTACATCTGCTTTAACTTGAGGCTTAACTGGATAATTTTCAGGTATTTGTTCCGGTTCTGAGATTTGACTTGGCTCAGGTTCTGCGGTGGCGGGATTGTTGGGCTTTACTGGGACTTCGCTAATTAACTCAGGACTAACCAAATTAATTTTACTATCTTCCAGTTCGAGATTATCGGGATTTTTTATAAATTTTAAACGCTCTCTGCCAATTAAAGCGATAATTTCATCAATTCTATTTTCAATGTCTTTTCCAGCACACTTAAAGACTAGCTGAATATCATCGGCGACTCTTTGGTAAATTCTAATTTCTTTACCGTTAGTTATGAGTCCATAGCGGATGCTCAAAGTTGTTAAATAGCGATTGAGTTTTCGCAGGTGGCGGTCTAAATTTTCCTTGGGATGTTTAGCCTCCATAACTACACTCATCGGCGAGTCTGCATCGACAACTATGGGGATAACTTGGGTGGCAAAGGAGAGGAAGTCTAGACGAATATTCCCAAATGCGATTTCTTGGTGCCAAGTGTCGGGCGTATAGCCTAACTTTGGTAGCAGATAGCTGACAATGAGTTTGCTTTCTACTTCGCTTTCGTTGCGACAGTTATTGGGATTGAAAGTCATTCGATTTTAGATTTTAGATTTTAGATTTTAGATTGGGAATGACTGATTTAATAATGGTAAGGATTGTGATATTGACAGTAGGGCGCGCATTCCGCCCCTTACAAAAACTATGGATTGTAATATCGAAAAACCCGGTTGTGTTTGACAAACCGGGTTTTTTGGGGATTAATGGCGCTTCAAAACTACTTTGTTTGAGCGTTAAATTCCTGCAATGTCTGATAGCCGCCAGCGGGATCGTATAGGTGACAGTTGTCGGCAATCCGCTTCATTAAAGACCAAGAAAATTCTGTTTCGTAGAGATGATCTTGCCAATTTTCCTTTAAGCTGCTGTGGGCGAGGCGCAAATTGTACCAGGGAATAGCAGTTGAAAGGTGGTGGGGAACGTGGACGTTAATGTCGTGGCACAGAAACTCTACCCAGCGGGGATAATCGCAGTGAACTGTTCCCGATAGTTGCGCTTGGGCTTCGTCCCATTCTTCCGGTTCTTTAAAGGAAATATCTGGTGCTGTGTGGTGAACGATCGTAAAAGTGCTCATCCAGAAATGGTAAACCAGCCAGGGCATCAACCAAAATTTGACAAATCCCCAAATGCCTGTGGTTGCAATTAAAATCGGGAATCCGATCGCAGCACCGATTAAAACGACAAAAACCGAAAACCGGACTTGTTCTTGTTGCTGTTTGCCTTTGAAGCGCCACCACATAAAGTGCACTTTTCCCCAGTGGGCGATCGAGCCGATCCACCACATCCGACCGAAAATTAAACTATAAGCTATTTGTAAAGCCTTGGGAGCAGCAGCGTAGTCTTCTGCTGTCATGGGTTGCCAAGCATTATCTTCGCCAATTTTATTGGTGTGCTTGTGGTGATAATTGTGGCCATGGCGCCATGCGTGAAACGGATAAATTAACGGCAGAAATGCGAGATGTCCGACTAAATCGTTTACCCAGCGGCGGTTAGCAAATGAGCGATGCCCGCAGTCGTGACCGATCACAAAAAAACCGGTTAATCCGGTGCCTGTGAAAATCCACATTAGGGGTAGTAGAAACCAAGGAGAGACTGCTATGCCCCAGTAACCGACCGCAACTAGCAAAACGTTGACGATTACTTTTGTCCAAGCTTTGCGGGGGTTTTTGGCGAATACTTCCCGCGGCAGGGTTTTGAGAATATCTTTGAGGCGCAGGTTGGAAGTGTCACTTGCGGATGTCAAATTTAGTGGTTTTTCGATCGATGCTGTCATAAATTGATTTCGATTCTCCGTATGCCATGAGGATGGCTTAACAAATTAGCGCAATAAAAAAGCGCCGTAAAATGTCAGCTCGTTGCCAGCAAGCAGCAGACGAGTTGAGCTGTAGGCAAGCGCGTTTTAGCAAAAGCTAGCGATCGCTATCCGCAGTTAGGAATTTCTAGCACTTTTGGCAAAAAATACTGCGGGTAGCAAAACATTCGTTTTTATAACACAGGGGCAGGACAATTAGCATTAGCGACTGTTGTCTGCTAATTGCTGTTGCTGCCAGAAATGGGGTCGAGAGCCCGCAAGCCAGCGATCGAGCGTTGCTGTTTGAGGCTTTGCACTTCCAGCAGCAAGGATTCGATTTCCGCTTGCAAGTGCAGGAACTTAACTTGCTGATCGGCTTGGTAGGGGCACTTCACCGAATTTACTTTGCGGGCAAAACTGGTCGATAGCGTAGAAGAACTAGCCATTTCGGGATTGCTCGCGGTGACTTGAGGCCGGGAAAGAGTGGATGAATTATTTGACATCAGTAATTGAGTAGACATATCTACACATTCACACCATTAAGTTACTTTAACCTGAACCGATCGTATTAAACATCAAATTAACCGATCGAGCTAAAATTAGTGTAAATTCCTTAGCCATTGCCTAAAACCATTGACACCGTGACCCTGATTCTACCTGCTACTGACTCTCCTGCTAACTCTGCTGCCCGCGCCGCCTCGCCCAAGCGCTACGGCTGGCCCGGCTTGATCGAAGCTTATCGCCCCTACCTGCCGGTGACGGAAACCACACCGGTAGTGACCCTCCAAGAAGGCAATACTCCCCTGATTCCAGCACCTGCGATCGCCTCTCTCATCGGTCGAGACGTGCGCGTCCTAGTGAAATACGACGGCCTCAACCCCACTGGTAGTTTCAAAGACCGGGGGATGACAATGGCGATTTCGAAGGCGAAGGAAGCTGGTGCCGAGGCAGTAATTTGCGCCAGTACCGGCAATACTTCGGCCGCCGCCGCCGCCTACGCCCGACGCGGGGGGATGCGAGCTTTCGTGTTGATTCCCGAGGGTTATGTGGCTTTGGGCAAGTTGGCGCAAGCTTTGCTTTACGGTGCGGAAGTCATTTCGATTGGCGGAAATTTCGATCGAGCCTTAGAAATTGTCCGCGAAATGGCTGTTAACTACCCCGTGACTTTGGTAAATTCGGTGAATCCTTACCGCTTGGAAGGTCAGAAAACCGGGGCTTTTGAAGTGGTGGACGCTTTAGGCGACGCCCCAGACTGGCTGTGCATTCCCGTAGGAAATGCGGGAAACATCACAGCATACTGGATGGGTTTTTGTCAATACCACCAAGCCAAAAAATGTTCGCGCTTGCCGCAGATGATGGGATTTCAAGCCGCCGGGGCTGCACCGTTAGTGACGGGAGAACCGGTGGCGCACCCGGACACCCTGGCGACGGCAATTCGGATTGGGAATCCGGCTAGCTGGAAACAGGCGATCGCAGCTTCCGAAGCCAGCCGCGGCGGTTTTGCCGCAGTCACCGACGCCGAAATTCTCGACGCTTACCGTTTGTTAGCATCGCAGGAAGGGATTTTCTGCGAACCAGCCAGTGCAGCTTCTGTGGCCGGCTTGCTGAAGGTAAAAGACCAAGTTCCGACTGGGGCGACGGTGGTTTGCGTGTTGACTGGTAACGGTTTGAAAGACCCGGATACCGCAATTAATCACAGCAACAATCTGTTTAAAAGCGGTATTGATCCGACTTTGGATGCAGTAGCTGGGGCGATGGGATTTTAAGAAGAAGGAAGACGGAACAGGGAAGAAGGAAGAAGGAAGATCTAAACAGGCAAGATGCCTGTTCCACTCTCCGTTAAAATCTCTTGTGGGGTGGGCATCTTGCCCGCCCGTAAGCCCATAGAAACAGGCAAGATGCCTGTTCCACTCTCAGTTAAAATCCATTGTGGGGTGGGCATCTTGCCCGCCCCTAAGCGTATCAATAAACCCCTGTGAGAGCGCTTTTTTCTCGATCGACTCAGCGAGACAATTTTGTCATTATATTATGACTAGCCCTACTGCTACCCTGTTAATTGCCTGTCCCGATCGCAAAGGACTCGTCGCCTTACTTGCCAATTTTATCGCATCCCACAACGGCAATATCATCCACGCGGATCACCATACAGATTTTACCGCTGGATTATTTCTAAGCAGGCTAGAATGGCAATTAGATGATTTTGACTTAACCACCGAACAAATAACACCTGCTTTTAGTGAAATAGCCAAGGACTTACAAGCCAACTGGCAATTGCATTTCTCCCATCAAATTCGGCGGATCGCGGTTTTTGTAAGCCGTCAAGATCATTGTTTATTAGACTTGATTTGGCGACAGCGAGCGCAAGAAATCAGAGGTGAAATTCCGCTGATAATCAGCAACCATCAAAATTTAAAGCCTGTTGCCGCACAATACGGTATCGACTTTGAGTATATTCCCATTACTAAAGACAATAAAGCTATTCAAGAAGCACAACAGTTAGAAATTATTAAAAAATATAATATTGATTTAGTAGTTTTGGCTAAATATATGCAAATTTTGAGTCAAGACTTTATCATAAAATTTCCCAATGTGATTAATATTCACCATTCATTTTTACCCGCGTTTGTGGGTGCAAACCCCTACGGAAGGGCTTATGAAAGAGGGGTAAAAATTATCGGTGCAACAGCCCACTACGTTACACCAGATTTAGATGCTGGCCCGATTATCGAACAAGATGTTGTGCGCGTCAGTCACCGCGATGAAGTGTCTGATTTGGTTCGCAAAGGTAAAGATTTAGAAAGGGTTGTTTTAGCCAGGGCGGTGCGATATCATTTACAAAATCGTGTTTTAGTTTACGGCAATCGGACTGTGGTTTTTGCTTGAAAATTAGGCATCATATCAATCCTGGTTTGTTACTCCTTTGATCACTCGGCGAGTGATATCAATTCCGGTTTCACGATCGAAATGCAGAGAAGCCCAAAGTTTCCTCAACTTGATATTTTTCATGACTGGTGACGCGGTTAAGATTTTCCGTTGCCGTCTTGTTGCGATCGCCCTTGGGTCAGTTTTCGCACAGAGCCACTAATACGACGAGGTTTCGGAACTTTACGTTTGCCTGCGGGCCATCCTTCACACTGCTGGGAGCGATCGCCATCTATCTCTTCGGTTCGATCGTGGAACAAGATGTTCCGCGTGGGATAAGGCAAATCGATGCCGTTTTCCACATATAGCTTTTTTTTAATAGCACAAATTACCTTGTCGCGCGATCGCAGATCGTCAATTCGGCGCGGCGGAGCAATCCACCACCGAACGCGGATATTGACCGTACTTTCTGCTAGATCCATCGCCAGTACATCGGGTGCAGGAACTTTCAAAACCTCCTTCAGGCTGTACAGTGCTTCCAGGATTAACTGCTTGGCGTGGTCAATATCGTCGCCGTAACCAATACTAATATCGTATTCCATGCGGCGTTGATCGAAAGCGGTATTCACTGTCACCGTATTCGTAAACAATTCCGCATTAGGAATGACAATCCGGCGACCATCATAAGTTTGGATTGTTGTAGCGCGGGTCTCAATATTTTCTACCGTTCCCTCAAAGTTTTTAAACACAATTTGGTCATCGATTCGGAACGGTTCCGTCAACAGAATTAGGATACCGGCTAAGAAGTTTTGCAAGATCTCGCGAAATGCAAAACCAATCGCCACCCCGCTAATTCCCAGCAGTTGCACCAAATCCCCAGCTTTCAATGTGGGAATTACAATCGAAAGAGCAATAAACAGACCCACTAGAACGATCGCACTCTGGGCTAACCGTCCTAACACCAGCCCCAAATTTCGAGCTTGGTGGTGGTTGCGGGTAACTCGCCTGACCACTCTCTTAATTTGCCTACCCACACAGTAAAAAATTGCAAAGACAATTAACGCCAGCACAATATTAGGCAGCATGAGCATAAAGCTGTCGCTCATGCTCTGAATCTTTTTCCAGACTATGGATATCTCTGCCTTCATGAAGTCTCCTCGCGCATCAGTCGTTGTCGATAGTAGTAAAATTTAGCTCGATTAAATTCTATCTAAAGACTGTAGGTTGGTACGGCGCGAGGCAGATTTTTTGGCAGTTTTCAAAATTTTGAATGCGGATTATAGGTTGGGATATAGTACAGTTACATCGATTAGTAAACCCTCTGTAGGTGCGGAATAATAAAGAAGCCGATGAATTAATACCGCTTAATTGCAGGAAAAACAAAAACAAGGAATCGCTGACTAAATCCCACCTGCCGATGGTAATCGCCATGGCGACACTTCCTGAATTTTTAACTCCTAATTCCCAAAGGGCGGTAAATCGAGTAACTGATTTTTAGAAGGTGGAAGCTGGGCGGGATTTTTGCCTGGGGCGGAAGTTTGGCGGATTTCCAGAGCAGTTTCGCCAGGATTTGCAGTGCGAGTAGGTACTATCTCCAAAGAATATACTGTCTCGGTTTTTGCAGGAGCGGGATTTTGGGCTTTCGTGAGCAAGTCAACAGCATCTCCGAGGGCGCTAGTTAAATTTTTGCTAGTTTCAGCGTGGCGGGCTTCTTCTTGTTTGAGGGCTTGAGTGAGTTGTTTAACTTGTTCGATCGCGCGATCGCGCTCTTGGAGAACTTCTGCTAACTTAGCTTTAAGTTCGCCTACGGTTTGCAGTTGTGCGATTTCCTCCTGGCGAGCAACCCCAGCATCATCCTCTTCGGGCACAATGGGGGAGAAACTTTGTAATTGCTCTATTTGTGCTTCCAGAGAAGCGATGCTTTGCTGAGTTAATTTAGCATCATTCCGCCGCTGCTCGGCTTCGGTATTGTAGAGTTGGCGCCACTGAGCAGCACTTTCACCGGCCTCATCGCGATCGCGCGAAACTTCTGTTAACTGCTGTTGCAGCCGCTTGATTTCATCTAACCACTGTCTGACATCCTGAGCCATAATATTGATTTTAGATTTTAGATTTTAGATTTTAGATTGGGGAATTGGGAATTGGCAATTGGGAATTGGCAATTGCGAGTTGATAATGGCTTAATTAATTAACGACTTGTGTTACCTCATCTTTCGCCCCGTTTCCTGTGCGCTATGAACATTTTTTACTGGTTGCGCTACCTGATTTTAGCTTTGTTTAAGGCGCTTTTAAGGCTGCTTCGAGCTCTCAAAAGGAAAGTTGGTGGTTTTTGGCTGTTTTGTCGGTGTTTGACTTGGGGCACGCTCAAGGAAGTCGGCGCTAAGGCGGGAGAGCAGCGCTTGCCGGGGCTGTCGGCGCAAATGGCCTACAATTCTATGCTGGCGCTGTTTCCGGGGCTGTTGGCTATCTTATCTGCGATCGCTCTCTTTGAACCTTTGCAGTCAACACTTTATCAACTCGCGGGCCTTTTGGGGGAGGTAATACCCGATAACGTTCGGAATTTGATTCGCGGCTTAATCAAAGAAATTCTGTTAACTCGCAATAAAGGGCTGTTTTCCGTGAGCTTTCTTGTGGCGATTTGGGCATTTTCTGGAGTAATGAGCGCGGCGATGGCTGCACTCGATCGCATCCATGAAATCCCGAGCGATCGAACTCGACCCTTTTGGAAAGCCAAACTTATTTCTCTGGCGCTGAGTATCGGCACAATTATACTATTGATTCTGGCATCGGGAGTAGTATTTGTCAGCGACTTAATTGTACAAGCTATTGCCCGCCAGAGTTGCCTGCTGGAGTCCGTTGCCACTTGCGATTTAAAAGATGTCCAAAATTGCTTGCTCCTCGCCAGCAATTGCCCTTTGGAATCGCAACTGTTAGCTGTTTGGCGTCTGTGGCGGTGGCCGATTTCTTTGGGAATTGTATCACTGGCTTTTGCCTTTGTTTACCGCTACGGGCCTAGCCGCCGTCAACCAGATATTCCTATTTTTTCGGGAGCTGTTTTTGCTGCTATTTTGTGGGCGCTATTTTCAGCTTTATTTCGGTTTTATGTTTTGCATTTAAGCAATTACACTTGGACTTACGGGACGATCGGAACTTTTATTGTGTTGCTGCTGTGGCTCAATCTTTCTTCTTTGGTGATGCTGAGCGGCGCTCAATTAAATGTGACGGTGGGCAAGGCAATGAAACAATCACAATTAAAATAATTGGTTAATTTTTATTTGTTATTTGTTATTTGCCGGATGCTGGCTTACCTACGGAGTAAAGTGCTGAGGATGCCCGCAACAAAAGAAAGCAAAATCAGTATCCAAATGACACCACCGGGAATGAATGTCAAGAGGCCAACACCTCTGAGAATCCAAAGTAGGAGGGTGAGGCCCAGTATAGCCCAAAAGATGCGGGTAGATAGTCGCATTTGAAATCTAGGAGAATTAGTCATGTTGAATGTTAAAGTTTTGTCTGGATCAATGATAGCCGTTTTATTGGCGATCGGCAGTTACCTCACCTTAATTTCGACTCCCGGTTCCACTGCGCCTGGGGCTACAAATGTGCTGGGAGAAGCGGCAAATGCTGCTCAAAAAACACCTTCTGCAAGTTTAACAATTTCCGATCGCGGAATTGGATCGGCGAAGGTGGGGATGACTTTCGGACAATTGAAAAAGGCTCTGGGTTCCACAGCACAGTTTAAGGTACAGTCTCCTTTTATGGTAGACTTTGATGCTGTGGCTGTCACCCAGTCGCGAAAAGTGCAATATCGGGTTATTTATGCTGCGGGAACAAAGCTAAAAGATACCGATGTCATTGAACTTTTGATGACTGAAAATGCCAATTATAAAACAGTTCAGGGCGTCGGACCGGGAATGACTCTGAAACAAGCTGAGGCAATTTACGGCAAGGCTACTTTATCTTATAACGTGGATAATGAGATGAGAGAAGGGGTTTTATTTGCCAAGCAACCCACTAGAAACATTATGTTTGTTCCCAAGGCTGAAGGCAAACAATTTGGGGGAGTTTATGGGGCTGGTCAAGGGGGATTTTATCAGACTAATAAATATCAGCCGAATGCTGTAATTAAGTCTGTGATGGTGCGGCAGTAGCCTCGCATCATCCCCAGAAACCGGGTTTCTTCCGAGATATCTCGCCATCCAACCTAAATTCTCAGAGAAACCCGGTTTCTTAGCCTAAAATTATGGAGGACCTGTAGTGACATCCAAATACTCTTGATTGTCAAGATAAGTTTTAATATTCTCCAGTATTTGACGTAGGTATTCTATGACTTCCTCCTTAATCTCTAAAAGTTCCTCAATAGTCTGATCTCGCCCCACTTCCTCAAAAGACTTAACTCCGTGGGCTAAGTCGTTCCTGTTGCTTTTAACAACTAAAAGATTTTGCCCGTCTTTTGTCTTAGTAGGTTCTGTTTTACATGAAAAGCCATATTTTTCTGCTATTTCTTTAATCAACCTAGCATCCACATTCCCTGAAAATAGTTCTTCGCGTTCAAATGTAGCTGTGATGATGTCTATAGATATTTGGTTGATTTGTAAATGAATTTTCTTAGGAGAACGGTTTTTAAGATTTTGAAGAACAATCATTTTGATTTCGGGTTTGAGTTGATCGAAGGAGATTGCTTGATTTTTAAACTCATCAAATATGGCTACAATGGCATTTCGCATAGTGGATTCAACTAAGTTATACAATAACAAAAAGCCATTGGCTTTAAGAGTTTTTGCCAACTCAGGATTAAGACTTTGTATTTGATCTTGTCCAGCACTATCGGCGACAGCTAACTTAGTGGTTTGTTTGATTAAGCCATGTAAAAAGATGAAGTAATCATCTACCTCTTGAGCCCGTGTATTGAAATCTAAGAGTACAGTATTCATCTTTAGCCTAGCAGTCGGTCGCGGACATACTCAATGCGTGAAACTACTTTATTTTTAGAACTGCTAGCATCAGATTTTGTGAGATCCTTAAATTGTTGTGAATTGAGCAATTCTGTTGACTTTGGCTCAAGATTGCTGTTTTTTCTCAAAGCAAGAGCAACACCGACAGCCAGAGACTCGAATTTAATCCGAGTTGTTGTTCTCGCGCCATTTTTACCTTGGCGAAATCCTTGAGGAAAATATTTTTCTACAAAATTTAGCATTGACTCGAATTCTGCCCGCATTTTTTCGCGATCGAATTTCGGCTCTGCATTTACTTGCTTCAAATACTCATCAAGGAATATGTTTATCTTACTATTAAACTTCTCATAGTTATTTAAAAAGGCAAAAAAACGCAACACAAATTCTTGCGGTTCGCGGCTGCGAATAGCAGACTCAGAAAAAGCGCATAATTTGCGGAACTTATCATGTTTCGATAGTTCCTCAATCAGATCAAGAAACTGGCCGGGCAGTATGCCTCTGCGCTTTTCCATCTCATTTAGCTCGACGCTACCTGTATTAATGCGTTCAAATATATCTCTTCGCACTTCCTCATTTGCACTTTCAGTTAGTTGAATCATCCGAAGTGTAGTGCGGTTGAAGCGCCTCTGACGGGCTAGGGGCAAATCAGAAAATTTAAATCCATTTAAACTCTGTATTTTCTTTAATTCGGTCAAGGTTAATTCGTTATTGATAAATCTACTTAGAGTCCGAATGCGTTGTGTACCATCTATTATTGCTAAACGGGGTTCATCTTCGTCCTCATGGATTTCCGCAACAAAAATATAAGGTATTGGTACACCCAAAATTATAGACTCAATAAACCTTGACTGCGTTGCTTCATCCCAAGCCATTTCACGTTGGTAGTCGGGGATGAACAACTCATTGGTATCATCATCCTTTCCTGCCATATATTTTTGAACGAGTATTTCGACTGGATACTCTTTGGTATCGTAGTTAACTAGCTGCTGCTTGTCGCGGATTTCGGCTTCAGCAGCATCAACCTTTTTGTGTTGCTCGGTAATTTCTAGTTTCGATCGCATATTCTTAAATAATAATCGGATATTGCGGAGTGAATAGACTTATCGGTACTATGATTTTACGATAAAAATTTGGGACTTACTTCGTAAAAGCGATCGCACTTATCAAAAAAAGTGCGATCGCCAATGTTTAGTTAACCGAAGTTGCCGCGAAAGTTACCATTTATAACGCGCTGGTGACGAAATTGGAAGGGCGGCAGGTCGCGGATAAACGGTGACTATTTCCACTGCGATCGAACACAACCTCAAACTTAACGTGAGGTATAGTTTGTCGCAAAAACTGAAAATGCCCGTCTGCATCTGAACGACTGCGGAAGCGGGCAACAATAATCCATTGCTGAGTCGGTAACAAACGGGCGATCGCCCAACAGCACAAGCGTTCTTTGTACGTCATAATAGAATCCGTCTCCAGTGAATTGTTGGAGCCAGAGCCAGCCCGGAACCTTGGACAGTAAGGGGCTGGCTTTTGACTGTTTACAGGTCGCATCATAACACATTATGACGTACAATAATATAAAATGACTTAAAATGAAATATTTTTATCGGTTTTAACTCAAAACAGCGTAAGATGGACTGTATTGAAATGTTTTGCAGTACAACGAAATGGCTTCACGGGGACGAGTTACCGCATACCTACCAGAGGAAATTCAAAAAGCTCTGGAAGAATGGGCAGAAGAAGAAAGCAGATCCGTCAGCAGTTTGACAACGTACCTGCTGACGAAATCTGTTAGAGAACGCCAAGAGCAGAAAAAAGATAAATCAGAAAGCGCTCGCCCTTAAGAACGATCGCCCGCAATCCCATCCGCGTCCATCCGCCTACATCTGCGGTTAAAAAAAGAACCATCGCCTCAAAAAAATAAGGTGGGCCGCAGCCCACCCTATCCAAATTATTTGGCAGTCACCAACTGAGCCGGCAGCCGCTTAAACGCCAACCTTTCATTCTCGATATCCACAAAAATGGTATCGCCATCGGCAAAATCTCCCCGCAAAATACCCTTGGCCATTTGCGTTTCCAACTCGCGCTGAATTCCTCGCTTCAAAGGTCGCGCACCGTAAACCGGATCGTAACCAATTTCTGCTAAGAAGTCGATCGCAGATTCCGACAATTTCAGAGACATTTTGCGATCGGCTAACCGTTTTTCCAACCGCTTAACTTGCAACAGCACAATCTGCCGCAGTTCGGCCTTACTCAAACCGTGGAAGATAATCATCTCATCAATCCGGTTCAAGAATTCCGGGCGGAAAGTTCCCCGCATCGCTTCCATCACCCGACTCCGCATTTCTTCGTTATCTCCCGCCACATCTAAGATGTATTGAGAGCCAACATTCGATGTCATAATAATCACAGAATTCTTAAAGTCTACTGTGTGACCTTGAGCATCGGTAACGCGGCCGTCATCCAGAATTTGCAGCATGATGTTGAATACATCCGGGTGCGCTTTCTCAATTTCATCGAATAGAATCACGGAGTAAGGACGGCGGCGCACAGCCTCAGTTAATTGTCCGCCTTCATCGTAGCCAACGTATCCCGGAGGCGCACCAATTAACCGTGAAACCGCGTGTTTCTCCATGTATTCCGACATATCAATTCGCACGATCGCTTCTTCCGTGTCGAACAGATAAGACGCTAATGCTTTGGCTAATTCGGTTTTGCCAACACCCGTGGGGCCGAGGAAGATAAAACTTGCAACCGGACGATTTGGATCGGCTAAACCTGCGCGCGATCGCTGAATTGCATCTGCAACCGCCGTCACTGCTTCATCCTGTCCAATTACCCGCTTGTGCAGTTCATCTTCCAAGTGCAGAAGTTTCTGCATTTCCGATTCAACCAACTTGCTGATCGGAATTCCCGTCCACTTAGAAATAATCTCGGCAATGTCGGATTCGGTGACTTCTTCCCGCAGCAGAGTTTGACCTGTGGTTTGAGTTGCTGTCAGTTGAGTTTCCGCTTCTTGCAGTTGTTTTTGCAACTGAGTTAACGTGCCGTATTTCAACTCAGCAGCGCGGTTCAGGTCATATTTTAATTCAGATTGTTGAATTTCAATATTCACCTTATCAATCTGTTCTTTAATCTTTTGAATGCTGCCGATGACACCTTTTTCCGATTGCCACTGGGCATTCAAAGCGTTTTGCTGTTCCTTGAGGTTGGCTAAGTCTTTTTCCAGTCTTTCCAAACGTTCGATCGAAGCCAGGTTACTTTCTTTTTGCAGCGACAGTCTTTCCATTTCTAGCTGCAAAATCCTGCGATCGATTTCGTCTAGTTCTTCCGGCTTGGAGGTAATCTCCATTTTGAGTTTAGCGGCTGCTTCGTCCACTAAGTCAATGGCTTTGTCTGGCAGGAAGCGATCGCTAATATATCGAGTAGACAAAGTAGCCGCCGCCACTAGGGCGCTGTCAGAAATTTTCACGCCGTGGTGAACTTCGTAGCGTTCTTTCAAGCCCCGCAAAATCGAGACAGTATCTTCAACTGTCGGTTGGTCAACATAAACTTGTTGAAAACGGCGTTCTAGTGCCGCATCTTTTTCGAGGTACTTGCGGTATTCGTCGAGAGTTGTAGCGCCGATACAGCGCAATTCTCCCCTCGCTAACATTGGTTTTAGCAAGTTGCCGGCATCCATCGAGCCTTGAGTTGCGCCGGCACCGACAACGGTGTGAATTTCATCAATAAATAAGATGACTTTGCCGTTGCTGTCGGTAACTTCTTTGAGCACCGCTTTCAAGCGTTCTTCAAATTCTCCTCGGAATTTTGCGCCGGCAATTAACGCGCCCATATCTAAGCTAATTAATTGTCTGTCTTTGAGAGATTGGGGCACATCTCCGGTGATAATTCGCTGGGCGAGTCCTTCGGCGATCGCAGTTTTGCCGACTCCCGGTTCCCCAATCAATACCGGATTATTTTTGGTACGACGGCTCAAAATTTGAATCGTGCGGCGGATTTCGTCATCCCGTCCAATTACCGGATCGAGTTTGCCTTGACGCGCTGCTTCTGTCAAATCTCGGCCGTATTTTTCCAGCGCTTCGTATTTGCCTTCTGGATTTTGATCGGTCACTTTGTTCTTCCCCCGGACTTGGGTAATGATATCTTTGAGCTTGGCTTCATCTAGTTTAAATTCTTGTAGTAGGTTTTTGCCAAAACGATCGTCCTTAACGTAACCTAGTATCAAATGCTCGATCGAAATAAATTCATCGCCGTAGTCTTTGCGATAAGTTTCGGCGCGATCGAGCAAAGTGTCGAGAGAACGGCCTAGATAAACGTTGCCGCCGCTTCCTGAGATTTTCGGCTGGCGGCTGATAAACTCATCAGTGCGATCGCGCAATTTTGCTACAGCAACTCCCGCTTTGTTAAATAAGCTGCTAGCGAGCCCCGATTCTTGTTCCAGCAAAGCTTTCATCAAATGTTCGCTTTCTAGCTGCTGCTGCTGGGCTGCTTTGACGATTTCGGGGGTGCGGGCGAGCGCTTCCCAGGCTTTTTCGGTAAATTGGTTTGGATTATTCGGTTGCATAAATTTTAATTCCCTGCATTAAAAATGATGACTGCTGTAGAGGCAATTGCTCGATCGCCCGTACAATTGTCATTGTAGGGAGTTGCGGAGGGCGATCGGATCGGTGTTCCCCTCTCTGTAGATAGGTATTTCCGTCCTTTGTCGCAGTCTCTGGCAGCCAAAAGCAAAGTGTCGCCCCTAAAAGTTGCACTCTTGGATAAAAGCAACTCTCAAATTAAAAATGCTTTCTAGTGCCACTTGAAAAAACTGCACATTCTTAAACAGTCTCTTGCGGAAAATGGAGAAACACTCATGTAAATAGGAGAGAGGACTTGATAAGCGTCACAGTCCTATAGCTAAACCCAAAGCGTTATTGTTTTACGCATCAATAACAGCCGCTATAACTCTCACACCTGGAAAATATAGCTATGAAAATTTTACCTTTAATTTCGTTAGGAATTATAGCAAGTGCCGCGATGGCAGTCGCCCCTGAAGCTTTGGCAAGTACCTGGCGTGCCGCACACCGGATGTCGGGTTTTTCCGCCAACAGCAATTACTACTTGTATCTAGAAAGTTCCAGAGATACAGGAGCGGGAATTCCCAAAGCAAAATTGCAAATTGTCCAAGTTGCTGCAAATTCCTGCATCAAAAATGGGTGTATCCAAACTCAATATGGCGAGCCAGACTCCAATAAAAGCACTAAAATGGCAGAAGATGACTTGCTTAAAAAAAGTTGGAATAGCAGGGAAACTTTGAAGTTAGCTCCTCCTCAAGCTGGAACTAAACTCAACATTATTTCTCGTACTCCCGGAGCCAATGGAAGCGAGACAGTCGCCGTCAAAGTCAATACAGCAAAGCCTTTACAAATTCGCCTGGAACAGCGGCAAAAAAATGCTTCTCCTGGCAAAGAAAGCGCGGCAATGCGTCTTGTAATTAATCATAACGGTCGGCAGCGTGTCCTCGGATCGCTGAACAATTTTCAAGATTGGGTGTTCTCTTATTCAATCCGAGAAGTTCGTTTGTCTCCGAACGGGCGCAATGTCGTTGTCCTGGTGGACAAGACAGAACGCACTTTTGAAGGAGTCTTGAAAACTACTGTTGTACAAGGCTTTGTTCTGTAGGCTTGCTATATTCCCAGGTTTTGACCTGGGAATTATCAAAACTTACGCAGAACCCCTATATGTAAGGTACACACGGCCCACCTACAGATAGAGTCTGTGCGTCAGTCCCGATCGGGTTGTTAATTATTCTTTATTTTGATAATTGATATATAGCAACCGCTTTCGTCGGCGCCGGAGGCAAGGCGTAGGACATCCAAGGGTCGCCAGAACGTAAACAATCTCTCCCGATCTAATTGTTTGCGGATGCGACTCCCCGGCCAACACTCTTCTTTGTTCAATTCTGTTCAAATCAGGGGAGTACGGCGGTAAATACAACAATCTACACCCTACACTTTGAATCAATTCCTCAATTCGACCACCTTTATGAAACGTGGCATTATCCATCACCACCACCTGTCCTGTCACAAGTGTTGGCAGTAAACTTGTTTAAGGCCAAATTTCAAAAACTGTTCGATTACACGCTCCAACGACGGTAAAAGGGGCGGCGGAGGTTCGGACAAGACAGATTGGCGGGGTTGTTGGGGATCGCAGAAACTGTTTCTCGATCGGCAACAACCATTTTTGGGCTTCTCAGAAAAATTGAAGTTTGCTCAGTTCGCTGTTGCTTTCTTGTGAAGCAAGCGCTAAAAATAGGTTGCGAAAATGCAATAACTGTGCCTATTAATGCCAAGGATTGTTTGCCAATTTTAATCATGTTCCCTGAGTAAAAGTGATTTCACAAATGACCACTTTACTATCTCTAGACCGAGATGAAATCTTCAGAACCGATGAGATTGGGAGCAACACCTATCAAAGAAGCTAAAACTTCACCGCTGCTGGCTACTGTAATTAATGTGCCGTCAGTTCCCGGCGAAATTGATAGCTGTCCGAAGGTCAAGCCATTGATTAGTTGCACGGTATCTTGAGAGTTGGCGAAATCAGCAATTGTATCCACTCCCAATCCGGCACCTAAAACAAAGACATCGTTGCCCCCGCCGCCGGCTAGAATATCGTTTCCCAAACCGCCGTTGAGAGTGTCAAAACCTTTGCCGCCATTCAGGACATCCCTGCCGTCCCCCCCGACAAGGATATCGTTGCCTCGCAAACCCATAAGTACGTCATTCCCTTCCACACCGTTGAGGATGTCGTTGCCGCTGGTGCCAGTCAAAATGTCGTTGTCGGGACTGCCGTTGATGGTGTTATCAGGAGGGTTATTGCCTGGAGTGCTACCGGTGTCAGAAACAAAGACATCGAGGCGGCTATTGAAAGTAAAGTTAGTATCCCCCGGTACGAGGTTACTAGCCTCAGATGAAAACGCTACTCTCTGCCCATCTGCAGAGATGGAGGGCTCAAAAGACCCGTTGTTCCCCTGATTACCGGCTGAGTCAACTGAGACGCGGGTGGTGGTATTTGTCAACAAGTCCCGCACGAAGATGTCGTGGCTATTGTTACTATCCCCCGGCACGAGGTTGGAGGCATTAGAAGAAAACGCCACAAACCTCCCGTTGGCTGAGACGGAGGGGCTGAAGACGGAGGAATCGTTCGCCTGATTGCCGGCTGAGTCAACAGAGACGCGAGTGGTGGTATTGGCTAGCGTGTCCCGCACGAAGATGTCGTGTCTATTGTTAGTATCCCCCGGCACGAGGTTGGTAGCATTAGAAGAAAATGCCACCAACCGCCCGTCGGCTGAGATGGAGGGTTCGCCGAACCCATTATTCCCCTGATTACCTGCTGAGCCAACAGAAACGCGGGTGGTGGTATTCGTCAACAAATCCCGCACGAAGATGTCGGTGTTATTGTTAGTGTCCCCCGGTACGAGGTTTGTGGCCTCAGACCTAAATGCCACAAACCGCCCGTTGGCTGAGATGGAGGGTTCGCCGGAATACTTGTTTCCCTGATTGCCTGCTGAGTCAACTGAGACGCGGGTGGTGGTATTCATCAACAAGTCTCGCACGAAGATGTGGCCGCTATTGTTAGTGTCCCCCGGCACGAGGTTTGTGGCATAAGAGAAAAATGCCACAAACCGCCCGCCGGCTGAGATGGAGGGATTGCTGGAATACTTGTTCCCCTGATTACCTGCTGAGTCAACTGAGACGTGGGTGGTAGTATTCGTCAACAAGTCCCGCACGAAGATGTCGTTTGTATTGTTAGTGTCCCCCGGTACGAGGTTTGTGGCACCAGACTCAAACGCCACAAACCGCCCGTCGGCTGAGAGGGAGGGATCGCCGGAATACTTGTTCCCCTGATTGCCTGCTGAGTCAACTGAGACACTGGTCGTGGTATTGGCTAGCGTGTCGTGCACAAAGACATCACTACTAGCGTTAGTGTCCCCCGGCACGAGGTTGGATGCTGGAGATCCAAACGCCACAAACCGCCCGTCGGACGAAATGGAAGGATCGGAGGTTACCGATGGATTTTGATTGGCCTGATTGCCTGCTGAGTCAACTGAGACGCGAGTAATATTCATAAGCCCTGATATTTCAATAGTCCGAACTGTTTTTATTTCGTAGTCTGAAACCCGGGATTTTTCGTTGATAGCTCGATTGCCTTAGAGCCTTGAAACCCTTATTCTACGGCTGGTAATCAAAAACTGTCCGAAGTATTGATATTTAAGAGTACAACTTTGGAGATGGGTTTTGCGATCGCACGGCAAGTGGGGCTATTTACACTTTATGCCCTAACCACCTTGGCGGTTGCTATAACTATAAACCTTATAGTTAAATCAGTAAAACGTATACTGGGTAAGGGTTAGGTAAGAAAACTACCCTTCAACCAAATACTGATATTTCTACCTTTTTATGAATGTTTCAATCTCTATAGGGTTGCAGGGTAAGACTAAGTGGGAAAACTCAAACTCTAGACCGAGATGAAATCTTCAGAACCCATGAGATTGGGAGCAACACCTATCAAAGAAGCTAAAACTTCACCGCTGCCAGCTACTGTAATTAATGTGCCGTCAGTTCCCGGCGAAATCGATAGCTGTCGGAAGGTCAAACCATTGATTAATTGCACGGTATCTTGAGAGTTGGCGAAATCAGCGATCGTATCAACTCCCAACCCGGCACCTAAAACAAAGACATCGTTGCCCCCGCCGCCGACTAGAATATCGTTTCCCAAACCGCCGTTGAGAGTGTCAAAACCTTTGCCGCCATTCAGGACATCCCTGCCGTCGCCCCCGACAAGGATATCGTTGCCCCGCAAGCCGGTGAGTACGTCATTCCCTTCCACAGCGTTGATGATATCGTTGCCGCTGGTGCCAGTCAGGAGGTCGTTGCCGTCCGTGCCGTTGATGTTGTTATTAGGAGGGTTATTGTCTGGAGTGTTGCCGATGTCAGAAACAAAGACATCGAAGGTATTGTTAGTATCTCCCGGCACGAGGTTGGAAGCCTCTGAATCAAACGCTACTCTCCGCCCATCGGCTGAGATGGAGGGGTCGAAGGAGGAATTGTTCCCCTGATTGCCTGCTGAATCTACAGAGACGCGGGTGGTGGTATTGGTGAGCGTGTCCCGCACGAAAATGTCGCCGTAATTGTTAGTGTCCCCCGGCACGAGGTTGGAGGCTGAAGAAGCAAACGCCACAAACCGCCCGTTGGCCGAGATGGACGGGTCGTAGAAAGAGCTATCGTTGCCCTGATTGCCTGCTGAGTCTACAGAGACGCGGGTGGTGGTATTGGTGAGCGTGTCCCGCACGAAGATGTCGTAGGTGTCGTTAGTATCCCCCGGCACGAGGTTGGAGGCATTAGAGTCAAATGTCACAAACCGCCCGTCGGCTGAGATGGAGGGGCTGTCGGAGCCACTGTTTCCCTGATTGCCTGCTGAATCTACTGACACGCGGGTGGTTGTATTGGTGAGCGTGTCCCGCACGAAGATGTCAGGTTTATCGTTGGTATCCCCCGGCACGAGGTTGGAGGAATATGATTGAAACGCGACAAACCTCCCGTCGGCTGAGATGGAGGGGCTGGAGGAGCCGCTGACTGTCAATTGGTCTAAGGAGGTATTGTTCCCCTGATTGCCTGCCGAGTCTACAGAGACGCGGGTGGTGGTATTGGTGAGCGTGTCCCGCACGAAGATGTCGTAGGTTTCGTTAGTATCCCCGGGCACAAAGTCGGCGGAAGCTGAATAAAACGCCACAAACCTCCCGTCGGCTGAGATGGAGGGGCCGCTGGAACCCTTGTACAGCTCAGTGTCCGCCTGATTGCCTGCCGAATCTAGAGAGACGCGGGTGGTGGTATTAGTGAGCGTGTCCCGCACGAAGATGTCAGGGTTATCGTTAGTATCCCCCGGCACGAGGTTGGTGGCATCTGAATGAAACGCCACAAACCGCCCGTCGGTTGAGATGGAGGGGCTGAAGGAGTCTGCATTCGCCTGATTGCCTGCTGAGTCAACTGAGACGCGGGTGATGGTATTGGTGAGCGTGTCCCGCACAAAGATGTCTCGGTGATTGTTAGTATCTCCCGGCACGAGGTTGGTGGCATAAGAATAAAACGCCACAAACCGCCCGTCGGGCGAAATGGAAGGAGAGGTCAAGGAGAAGGGGCCTTGATTGCCCTGATTGCCTGCTGAGTCAACTGAGACGCGAGTAATATTCATAAGCCCTGATATTTCAATAGTCTGGATGTTTTTATTTCGTAGTCTGAAACCCTTGATTTTCCGTTAGTAGCTCGATTGCCTTGGAGCCTTGAAATATTCTACGGTTGGTAATCAAAAACTGTCCGAAGCATTGATATTTAAAAGTGCAACTTTGGAGATGGGTTTTGCGATCGCACGGCAATTGAGGCTACTTACATTTTATGCCCTAACCACATTGGCGGTTGCTATATCAATACCTTTTAAAATTTCCCTCTTCCTTCCTCTTTCTTTTTCCTTGAATATCTGCCTCCTGACTATTGACGAATGCTCAATCATTAATCCGTGTATCCCTGTCAAAATCCATATTTTGCCTGACCCAAAGCATCCAGGATACAAGCCCCCGGATTCATCGGTGGAGAAATAAAAAACCTGTCTCCGATAAACAAGCCCCCGAATTTATCCGTGGGGTCAATGCTTCAATCTAAAATCTAAAATCTAAAATCTAAAATCGATTGACTTCATGCCTGCATTACCACCCGTTCCGGGAGACTGACAATAAAAGTTGAACCTTTACCGTCCTCGCTTTCGACGCTAATTTCGCCGCCGAGAATTTGACACAAACGCTGGCTAATTGTCAATCCCAAACCCGTGCCTCCGTACTTGCGGGTAGTCGAGGCATCAGCTTGAATAAAAGGTTTAAATATCTGCTCTAATTGCTCGTTTGTCATCCCAATGCCGGTGTCGCTGACTCTAAAAATTAAGACTTGAGAACTGTAGTTTGAACCCGAGTAAAAATCATTATTTTTATTTTGTTTCGTCGGTCTGGATTTTTCAATTATAATTCTTTCGACGCCGATAGTAATGACCCCTTTTTCGGTAAATTTGGCAGCATTGCTGAGCAAATTGAGGAGAATTTGCCGCACTTTCGGTTGGTCGGCGTACATTGTGCCGAGTTCGCCTTTGGTTTTCAGTGCTAAAGCATTGCCTTTTTTCTCTACTAGCGGTTGAGCCGTAGTCATCACTTCTTCAATCATGGTCGCCACGTCGAAGTTTTCTAAATAAAGGGTGACGTGACCTGCTTCTATTTTAGAAATGTCGAGGATGTCGCTGATCATGTCGAGCAGGTGTTTGCCTGCGGTTTGAATTTTTTCTAAGTCGGGGAGAAAATCTTCGGAACCGGAATCTTGAGCATCTTCTTGCAGCATTTCGCTGTAGTTGATGATGGCATTGAGGGGGGTGCGGAGTTCGTGGCTCATGTTGGCGAGAAATGCACTTTTGGAACGGTTGGCAGCTTCGGCTGCTACTTTTGCTTCGTGCAAGTCTTCTGTATATTCTGCTACCCGCTGAATGAGTTCGTTGAGCGCAACTGCCAGCATTCCCACTTCGTCAGAGGTAGTGACGGGTACTTGCAAATCAAAGTTTGATTCTTCGGTAACTCGCTGGGCGATGAGGGTGGTGGCTTCTAAGGGGCGGGCGATCGCCCGGCTGGTGTATGCTGCCAGTAGGGCTGCGATACCGGCGGATACTGCTAGAGAGCAAACCAGAATCAGAGTTCCAAGTTTTTCTGCTTTCTCGTAGGTTCTAAATGCCTCGTCTGCTTTATCGCCAAAGTTACCGGCCAGTTGGGCTGAATCCTCGGAAAACTCTTTGAGTTTCAAAGCCGTTTCG
This sequence comes from Microcoleus vaginatus PCC 9802, assembly GCA_022701275.1. Classification (NCBI taxonomy): domain Bacteria; kingdom Bacillati; phylum Cyanobacteriota; class Cyanophyceae; order Oscillatoriales; family Microcoleaceae; genus Microcoleus; species Microcoleus vaginatus. Next base: position 789,471 of record CP031740.1, on the reverse strand, counting down.
CCAGCCACAAAATTGTTCAAGTTCTGCCCCAATGCCTGCTGCTGCTTCGGATTCAAAGCAGATAATTTCGCCGTAGCCAACAATTTTTGTACTTGTTGAAAGTATGATTCTACGGTTTTGCCGTTGACTTGAGCGAACTGTTGAAGCTGTTGGTAGTCTTTGGCAATCTCGGGATTCTTCGTCGGCGACGGGGTTTGCAGTTGTTCGAGGATGCCGCTCATCTGAGCAACGCGAGCCAGGAATTCCGAGCGTTGGCGATCGAAAATTTGCGGTTTGCCCGTCAGACTCGCCAGCTCTTGCTGCTGAATTCTGACTTCCTGCACCGTATTAGCGAGGTTTGTCAGGATTTCCGCTTTATCTCGGTCAAACGCTAGTTTTTCTCTAACTTGCTGTTTGTGATAGGATTCTACACCCCGTCCCGCCACAGCACCTAAAACGGCAATACCAATGACCAAGGCGTATCCGCAGCCGATTTTCTGCCTGATACCTAAGCGGCCCAACAGACTTTTCAACCCTATTTGAGGACGGTTCTGCAGTTGATTTTTCAAAGCTAAGGTTAAAGACATGGGCAATGTACTCGTCACCTTTGAGAGGCACCATCTATATTCTAATTGATGCCTGCCGGAGGGTAAATAAAGTTCTGGCTTCGGACTAGGTTTCGGCAGTTATTGGGTCTTTGCAGAGTTCCACAGCTCGATCGGCTTGACACTTTGGAGCAGTTATGCGTAACAAATTATAGCAGAAGGAATAAGGCTCTTTGGCTGCCTTCGGCTCCCTTCGCTTCGGCGATACGAACGGGCTAGTCGCTCAGAGTAAAAAAAAGCAAGAAGGAAGAAGCAGTCAAAGACATAGTTTCAGTCATTAAGAACGTACTCACCGTCGGGCGTGGTTGCGATATAAGTCGCGAGTTATAAGTTGCAAGTTATGAGTTAGATTTCTGATTGAAAACTCTACTCTACTCGCAACCCACAACTCTATCGCTGTTACCCTACTGGCAAAGTCGAAATTGTGCTATCTCAGCAGGAATTCTTGAAGCATTAGGTACGCTCGCAGAGGCAGGAACGAAAATTCCCAGGCCGTAACTGCAACCCTCAGCCGTCGTGCATTCGCCCGGTTTAGCACTGATTTGATATTCGCCTTGGGATGGGGGAGTAAAAGAGATTGAGGCCAGTTCGCCTGTTTTTTGACTCGCAGCTATTTCCTGCCCGCTGGCATCCTTGAGAGATAAGTTTAAATCCTGGCAATTTCCGTCGCAAGTGGCAACAAAAACATACTCCACATTAGGATGCAGCGTGGCTCTAAAAGGAGATGAAACTTGCTTGCGAACTTGACCCAGCAACGGCACAAATACTAACTTTTGACCGTTGCTTTTCCGCTGGTCAACTTCTGTTTTCAAGCGACAAATAACCGTTTTTTGGTTGTCGGTCAGTTCTTGAGCAATCGCATTTCCTACAATTGCAGTACCCAGGATCAGCGCAAGGCCGGAAATAACCAGATGTTTGAAATTCATTGATGTCCCTTAAAGTTAATTTTGGGTGATTGCAATAGATCGCTTTTGTCAGCAGTCTATTAGTTTATCTGGAGCCTATCACATTTGTTGACTTTTCCGAAAAAACAGGTCGGAGAAAAGTGCGATCGAACTCATGTCTGGTTTTAGATGAATCTGGCGTCAGCTATCGCCGAAACTCCACAGATTGCAGACCGTAGGAGCAGAACGTCGTCCTGATTGTATTGTACTAAATTAGGACGATCGGCATCGGTATCTAGAAACCCGCTTTCTGGGCCGATGCGGAGCAGCTAAACCTAAGATTTATAGTATAGACGGGGTTTAACAAAACCTGAGTAAGTCCCAGACTGTAAATGTCTGATACAGGTTCCCATATTCCACCCCAACAACATAATCCTGTCCCTGTCAATATACAAATCGGTTGAAACTTGTGGCTATACTAGACTAACAAAACTCCCAAGGCAAGAGTTAGCTCGTACTCCTACAACTTTCCTTCTTTTTACCGGATCACGAAGTCGAAGGGACTTCTTCCCATCATTTATCACTGTTCCGAAATTTCCACGCAGGAACAAACTTAGAATCTCCCCAAACGCCGCGACGCTTTTTCTTAGCTTCGGCTTCCGCTTGTTCCAGAATACTTGCACTCGGACAGTTTTTCAAGTAAGGACGGTAAACCATTGCTAATCCCTCGCGGATCAAAACTTCTTGGGCAAATGTACCGTTTGGCAACCGAACTTCGCTAACTTTGCGACCGTAGCGGTCAGTATCGGTGACGGTCAAAACAACGCGACCCCCCCCTTGTTTGACGAGCTGCTGCATTTTTTGGTGCGCTAAATTTCCCCACTTAAATTGATTTTTTAGTGCTGATGCTTTGCTATTTTTCTCAGCATTTGTGTGCGCGACTTCCGGTGCATCTACACAGGCAAAACGCACTTTTATATCTTTCCCGGCGGCATCGCTAGCGACAAGAGTGTCGCCGTCGCTGACTCGCTTGACAGCATAGTTGTTGGGCGCTAACTTTTGGGGACACCCGAATAGTAGCAATAGCAGAGCAACTGCACTTAAGGTTTTTATTTTTGGGAAAATGGCGATTTTAGGTTGGCTCATATTTCTGTGTTTTATTTAGTTTCCATCCAATTTTGCCCAGCGTGGATGTCAACTATTAGCGGTACGCTAAGTAGTGGCAGAGCATTTTCCATCGCAGTTCTAATTTTCGGCTGCAATTCTTCCCATTCCTCGGGAGGTACTTCAAAAATTAATTCATCGTGAACTTGCAGCAGCAGCCGCGCCTGATAGTTTTGCAAAATTTTGTGTACTTCAATCATGGCAAGTTTAATGATATCAGCACTAGAGCCTTGAATGGGAGCGTTGGCTGCCGCCCGCAAAGATTGGGCGTCATCTCTGCTGACAGATTTAAGTCTATCGGAGTGAATGTCTTGGGGATTGCGGCCTTTTAAGTCCAGGAGGCTTTCGCTCTCGAATTTTAAATAGCGGCGGCGGCCTAGAATTGTGGTAACGTATCCGAGGGCGATCGCCTCTTTTTTTACTTTCTCCAAAAATTCAAAAACCTTAATGTAACGCTCGTTAAATCGCTTAATAAACTCTTTGCCGTCTGCTGAAGTTTTGCCCATCGAACGACCAAACTTAATCGCCCCCATACCGTAAATTACGCCAAAATTAATTGTTTTGCCAAACCGTCTTTCGTCCGGCGTTACTTCCTCTTTTTCAAACAGCAGTTTGGCCGTTACGGTATGCACATCTCGGTTATTTTGATAAGCTTCAATTAACACAGGTTCTTGACTCAAGTGAGCCAAAATTCGCAGTTCAATTTGAGAATAGTCAGCCGACACCATCAGCCAACCTTCTTCCGGCAAAAAAGCCTTGCGAATTTGTCGCGAAAACTCGGTGCGGATGGGAATATTTTGTAAATTTGGATTGGAAGAAGAAAGCCTTCCCGTACCAGTTGCAGTTTGGTTGAAATCTGTATGCACTCGCCCGGTCTCCGCACGCACTAACTGTGGCAAAGCATCGACGTAAGTTGATTTCAACTTGGATAATGTTCGGTGTTCTAATAAATCGTCTACAATCGGGTGGTCTCCTTGCAATTTATCCAAAACAGCGGCGTCTGTAGAGTATCCAGTCTTTGTTTTGCGAGACTTTTTCTGAAACTCATCGGGGATTTTTTCTAACAATATTTCGCTGAGTTGTTTCGGGGAACCTAAATTAAACTTTCTCCCTGCTGCTTGATAAGTCTTTTCTTCTATTTCTTTTAAGCTCTTTTCTAGCTGTTGCGATAGTTCTTGCAGGTAAGCTGAATCAATGCGAATTCCGCAGAATTCCATTTCAGCTAAAACAGGTTCTAGGGGCTGTTCTACTTCCAGCAGCAACTTGTGCAAAGACTTATCGCGAAAGTTATGTTCATCAGCTTTATCTAAATCAGTTCTCAGTTTACCTACTAACTGAAATGTGGTGTGAACATCCATGCCGCAGTAGTCGGCTACTTCTCGAATGCTAATGTCAGCAATTGTTTTGTTTTTCGGCACTAATTCATTGTAAGTTTTGGCAACAATTTTTAAGTAGTGCCTTGACAATTCGCTGAGACTGTGGCTAGTTTCTGGGTTGAGTACGTAACTGGCTAGCATGGTGTCGAAGACGACTCCGGCTAGTTTGATTCCCTGACAGCGCAGGATCGATCGATCAAACTTAGCATTTTGCAGCGCCTTCGGATAATTCTCGCTTTCCAAAATCGGACGCAAAGCATTTAAAACTGTGGCTTTATCCACGTTTTTGCCCGTTTTGTGTCCCGTGGGAATGTAAGCGACATCCTCTTCGCCAGTTCCCCAACAGCAGCCAATTCCCACTAATTCGGCGTCTCGCGGTTCGATGGCGGTGGTTTCGGTATCCCACGCCACGGGTGAGGCTTTGTCGGTGTAGGTTTGCAGCAGTTGGACTAATTCGTTTAACTGTTCGGTTGTTTGAATAATTCTGGGTTTAATTGGCAGTTTGTTTTCCTGCTGGGCAGCTAGGGTTTCTGCAGGACTAAAAAACCACAACGCGTCGTCTTCTGAACTTTCAGAAGTTGCAGGTGGCTTATCTATTGTGGGGAGTAGGGCTTGGGCATCGGGTTCGCCCTTTTCTACTGTGTCTTCTACACTCTTTTCTATGGTTTCTTCTACGCCCTTTTCTACTACGGTTTCTTCTACACCGCCGAACCGTTTTTGAATTTGTTTGACTTTGCTTAAAAATGTCTTAAATTCTAATTTTTCCAGCATGGGGATCAAGGCTGCTTCATCAAAACCTTTAAGCTGGCAATTCTCTAAATCTACTTCCAAGGGCACGTCTTGGACAATTGTCGCCATGCGTTGAGAATGATAAGCAGCTTCTTTGCCTTCTTCTAGCTTTTTCTTAGTTGCTCCTTTAATCTCATCGATGGCTGCATAAATTCCATCAAGGGAATTGTAAGCTTCCAGCAATTGCAGTGCGGTTTTGTCGCCGATGCCTTTAACTCCGGGGATGTTGTCGGATTTGTCGCCGCAGAGGGCTTTGTAATCTACTACTTGTTGTGGCAAAATACCGAGTTTTTCTTTGACTGCTTCCGGGCCGTATTCTTGGGATTTGCCTTTGCCCGAACGCCTGAGTTCATCGGTACTCAAATATAATACGCTGATTTGTTTTTCGGTTTCTACTAATTGAAACAAATCTCGATCGCCCGTGAGGATTTTGACCTGATAACCGGCCGCGCTGGCTTTGTTTGCCAAAGTTCCCAAAACATCGTCTGCCTCAAAACCGGGAGCAGTTATTGCAGGTAAATTCAAATAGGTGAGGAGTTCTTGCAGGTTTTTGATATCCGGCTTAAAATCTTCCGGTGTTTCGGCTCGACCCGCTTTGTAGGTGTCGTCTGCTTCGTGGCGAAATGTGGGTGTGGCGAGGTCAAAGGCGATCGCCATGTACTGGGGGTCGTGGGCCGCCATTACTTCCAGGAGCGACTTGAGAAAGCCAAAACAGACGCTGGTGGGAATGCCTGTCGTAGTTCGCAAACCCCCATCTCGGCTTTTGGCAAAGGCGAAGTAGGAGCGAAAGGCCAGGGAGTGGCCGTCAACTAAAATGAAGGTAGGAGCTTGATTTTCCGACACAGACACAGTTACCGATCGCACGAAAGGATTTTCTCATTGTACTCAGTTGTCAGTCGGCATCGATCGACCCGAAGGATGGCCCGCAGACTTGAGGACGCTTGACACTCGATCGGATCTCGGCTTACTGTGCAGCTTGGCTGAGAATAGTAGAAGATGTTAAGTGGGATTCCCTACGGGATAGCTTCGCTTCACGCAAATTTACAAACACCTGCCGATCGAAGCCTATGGCTGACATTAATCGATGCTACGAAATCCTCGAAATTGAGCCGGGAGCTTCCTTAGAAGAAATTAAGCGCGCTTACAGGGATTTAGCGTTTGTGTGGCATCCCGATCGGTTTGCCAACAATGACCGCCTGCAACAAAAAGCTCACCAAAGATTAACAGAAATTAATGAAGCTTACCAGCAGTTGGTGTTGTTTCTGAGTCAGCCTGAATCATCGAGGTCGATCGAAAAACAGTTTCAGCAGCCACCGCCCCCTGCGCCGGAAAAGCCGCTGAGAAGGCGTTCTGGAAAATCAGCCGCCTGGCCTGGTTCCCAGCGCCGTCAAACCCGCCCAAAAGCCGCCTCCAAAAAATTTCTCACTCAAAAAAACTCTTCAAGCAAGAAACGATTTACCACTCACAATCGTCAAGCGTGGCGGGGCAGAAAGCAACCAGGGCGAAGCGTTGCGAGGGAAGCACGACCATCTCAACACTATCGAAAGCTTACCTCGAAAAGGAAAACAGAATTTTCAACTCAATACTCAAAACCGCGAAGCGCGCCGAGGGAAGTGCGGCCATCTCAACACTATTCAAGCTTCCCTTGGTGGCCGCTGGCAATCGCCGTGGCGAGTTACGCTTTGACCGGTTGGATTTTGACGAAATCAGCCGCCCCGCTGTGGATGTGGGCTTTAATCTGCGGTGCAGATTGGCTGTGGGCCGCGATTTTGCTGGCGGAGGGTTCGGCAACGCCTAGAGTGTGGCTGGCAGCGTTAGTTTTAGCTGGGGCGGTAGGGGGGTCGATCGCCGGTTTTCAGGCGGGAGGAATGGAAACAGGGGCTGCTTGGGGCGCCGTTGGGGCTGGTTTGGGGGCGATCGCCAGTTCCGAGGCCGAGTCGCGGGCTGTGGCTGCTGTTTTGGCTGTAGGAGGAGTGGTGACAGTGGTGGGATTGATGGCGGGAACAGATTCTGGGAATTGGGTTAAGGCGTTGGTGGCGGCCGTGTGTTGGGCGATTGTCGGCTTGACGTGCGGGCTGGCGGCGGAAGTAGGCGTGAATTCTGGCGGCCCCGTCGGGCTCGGAGGTGCGATCGGGCTGGGGATTGGGGCGTGGGCGGGGGCTTTTGCTGGGGCTGGTTCGGGGGCGATCGTCCAAGCTGTCGCTATCGCCGGGTCTAAGACTGTTTATGGGGCTTGGGCTGCGATCGGCATTATTGCTGGAGTTGTGGCGCGGATGGTAGCTGCAGAAAGGTTGAGCCACAACGGCAGCGGGCTTTATACGTTTATCCTGTTGGTGGCTACTTCCGGTTTTGGGCTGTGGCTGGGACGGTTGGTTGGATCGTATCTTTTAAATTAGTCATCAGTCATGAGTCATTAGTCTTTAGGGAAAATTACCAATTACCAATTACCAACTACCATTTGCCCATTATTCTATTGTCTAGCAACGACTAAGACGATTAGGAGGTTATTAATTTCTGAGACCCTTTCTTGTCCCTTCTTCCTTGTTCCTTGTTCCTTGTTCCTTCTTCCTTTTTCCCTCTTCCTTCTTCCCTCTTCCCTCTTCCTTCTTCCTTCTTCCCTCTTCCTTCTTCCTTCTTCCTTCTTCCTTCTTGCCTCTTCCTTCTTCCCTTACCGAATCCGTTGCCGAACTTCCTTCTTCCTCAAGCATAAATCCCAGCACTTATCGCTTTTCAGCAACGCTTCAAACTCAGCCCTTGGCAAAGCCTGACTGAAAAGATGGCCTTGAATTTCGTCGCATTCGTGTTCGCACAAAAAATCAAGTTCCTGCTCATTTTCTACCCCCTCAGCCACCACCGTCATGTTCATGCAGTGTGCCATTTGAATAATCGCTATTGTTATCGCTGCATTTTGGTGATCGTCTGCAATATCGCGAATAAAACTCTTGTCAATTTTGATCGCATCAAACGGAAAGCGTTTTGGATAACTCAAAGAAGAATATCCCGTTCCAAAATCATCAATTGCTATCCTAATCCCCTGCTCTTTCCACACCGTAAAAGCTGTAGCTGCTGCCATTTCGTCTTGCAAAACAAGACTTTCCGTCAGTTCTAATTCCAAACACTTGGGATCGAGATTGGTTTCTGTTAATATCTCGCTGACTCTTTCCGTGAAATTTTTGCGCTCGAATTGACGGGCTGACACGTTAACTGCCACTCGCAGGAGCGGCAAACCTGCTTTTTGCCATGTTTTAGTTTGCCTGCAAGCAGTCTCTAATACCCATTCGCCCAACGGTGCAATCAAGCCCATTTCTTCCGCCATTGGAATAAATTCCCCCGGAGAAACTCGCCCCCGTTCTGGATGATTCCAGCGCACCAAAGCTTCAGCACCAATAATTTTACCTGTTTTAATTTCTATTTGCGGCTGATAGTAGATTTCAAACTCGGAGCTTTTTAAAGCATGGCGCAACGAACTTTCTTGAAGAAGTGTATTGATGAAAAAATTAGCATTTTTTGCCGTATAAAAATGATAATTATTCCCGCCTTTCTGCTGAGAGTGATACATTGCTATATAAGCATTTTTCAGCATTTCATCTCCGTCGGTGCCGTCCCCGGGATACAAGCAGATCCCCATACTAGCAGTGACATAGACTTCGCAATCTTTGATAATCATACCTTGGGATACAATATCTAAAATCTTTTGAGCAATCTTAGCCACATCCTGTTTTTCTGCAACTGGTTTAAGAATCAGCGCGAATTCGGCCGCTTCCAAACGAGCAACAATATTAATGTTTTCAATGCAGTTAGTTAGCCGCTGCGCGATGCTGCAAAGCACCGAGTCGCCGATATCGTGTCCCCAGGTACTGTTAATGCGGTTGATTTTATCTAAGCTAAGCGCGACAACTGGAACGATTTCTGACAATTCTTTTTGACCATCTAATACTCGACTTAACTTTTCGCGCAAAAATGAACGATTCGGCAGGTTGGTCAAGCTGTCATACTGATGTCGGTAGAGTGCTAGTTGAATAGTTGTGTGCAAGTTTTTTTCTTCAAATGGTTTGACAATATAGCCGAACGGTTTTGTACTATTGACTCGTCGCAAAGTAGTTTCATCGGCATAAGCTGTCAGATAAACTACCGGAATTTGAAAGCGCAAGCGAATTTCTTCGGCTGCTGTAATGCCGTCGATTTCTCCTTGCAGGTTAACATCCATTAAAACTAAATCCGGGCGCAACTTGGCTGCCGATTCAATTGCTTCTTCTCCCGAATAGACCATGCCAGTTATTCTATATCCTAGAGATATCAAACTGTCGGAAATGTCTTCCGCAATGATGCTCTCGTCTTCAACTATCAGAATTTTTTTGTTGGACACTAATTTTTCTCCTTAGAGTGCAACTTGGGTTGAGAAAAGGTTATTCTAAAAGTCGTGCCAGCAGTTTCTAAGAGTTCTATTCTCCCCCGGATTTGCTTGACTAAAGACGCGACCAGTCGCAAACCCAAAGTTCGGGCTGTGCGATAATCTAAGTTTTGAGGAAAACCAATTCCGCTGTCGCTCACGGTTAGCACGCAAGCTCTGTTATTATCTAAAGTGAAATCTATGTTAATTTTACCTTTAACTTGTCCTTTAAAGGCATATTTGAGGGCATTTGTCATAAGCTCGTTAATAATTAACCCGCAAGGAACTGCCGTATCGATATTGAGATAACACGGCGCAATATTTGTTTGCAACTTGACGCCTTCTGCATGATTTTCATAAGCTTGGAATAAATTGTGGGCGAGATTTTGGATGTATTCAGCAAAGTCAATGTTTGACAAGTCTTTGGATTGATACAATTGTTCGTGAACCAGGGCCATTGATCTGACTCGGTTTTGACTTTCTTTTAACATTTCACTAACGTGGCTGTCTTGGATGTAGCGTGACTGAAGTTTGAGCAAACTGGAAATAACTTGGAGGTTGTTTTTGACGCGGTGGTGAATTTCTTTGAGGAGAACTTCTTTTTCTGCGAGGGAGGCTTTGATGCCATCTTCGTCGCGCTTGCGCTCTGTAATATCCCGCACTACTACTTGAATTAGTTTTCGTCCGTTAATTTCCATTGCATTTAACAGCACTTCAGCGGGAAATTCTGAACCGTCGAGTCGTTTGTGTACCCAGTCAAAGCGACAGCTACCTGTTTGCATTGCTGTCGATATTCTCTGTATTGCTAGACTGGATGAGTCTTGTCCGCTAGGCTGAAATTGTGGCGAAAAGTCGCTCAGTTTCTTGCCGTAAAATGGTTTTGTGTTGCTACAGCCAAATATTTTTAAGGTAGCGCGGTTGCAGTCAAAAAATCCCTTTTCGTCAAGCAACATTACTGCGTCGCTGGTGGCTTCATAAAGGCTGCGAAATTTGTGTTCTGATTCTTGCAACGAGCATATCAATTGGTTTTTGAGAGCTTCCGCACGCTTGCGGCCGGTAATGTCTATTCCTACAGAAACTGCTGCGGTTCCCTGATGATATTTCTGAGCTACTATCAAATAGTTGCGGACGAAACCGTTAATTTCTATTTCTATTTCTTGGCAGGTTTGCTGAGATGAACTGTCAAAAAAAATTCGGATCAGTTCTCCGAAAGTCGAGCCTTTGTCGAGAAAGTTGATTTCTTGACCGACAAAGCTTTCAGGAGACAGGTTGAATGAGGTTGCTAAGTGCTGGTTGACTCCAATATACCGCAAATCTGAACTGATCCAAGAAATCAGTCCGGGTACGGCATCCAAAACGGCGCGAAGTTGGTCTGTAGCTTCTTGGAGTGCTTCTTCCGATCGCTTGTGATCGCTAATATCTGTCGCCGTTCCGCACAAGCCTAAAATAGCGCCGTTTTCAGCTTGGTTGACGATGCTGTTGACGCGCAGGTGGACGGGAGTACCGTCTTTACGAATGTGTACTGTTTCGTAAGGAGAATTAGCGGTTTGTGGCTGAAGTTTGGTTCTCGCTAAAAGTTGGGCAAATATTTCTCTTGGTCTACTTTCTTGCTCAGGAACTAAAAAATCGGTGAAGCGGCGTCCGATCATTTCTGGCGGTTCGTAACCGTAGATGCGTTTGGCGGCGGAATTGACAAAAGTCAAGAGGCCTTGAATATCGATCGACCAAATCAATTCTTGGGAGGTTTCTACGAGGTTGCGGTACTTTTTTTCGCTTTCGGCAAGCGCTGCATTGAAGACTGCCGTCTGCTGCTGAAGTCTCTCTTGTAATTCTTGATTTGCCGTTTCCAGAGTTGCGATCAACTGTTCGCGCTCGGTAATTTCAGTAGAAACACCCACTGCCCCAACCACTTCGCCGTTTCCATCTCGCAGCGCTGCTGATCGAATTTCGTGGATAAAATGCCTCTCTCGGACGTTCCAAGTACGATCGTTTCCTGCTAATACCTGGGCAATAGTTTCTAAGATATCTGGCTGGCTGCTGTAAACTTCAACAATCGATAGCCCGACAGTTGCACCTGGTTTGAGTCCCAAATTTTCTAATCCTTTCCCTGCTGCAAGGGTTAACTTGCCTTCTCTGTCTGTTGCCCACAGGAAAATTGGGGCACAACTGACAGCGGCGTGAAGGGTTTCGTTGGCTTGTTTGAGCCGATCGATTTCTGCGTGAAGCAGATCCTGCGTGGTGTTTAATTCTACCGTTAGTCGATCGGCTTTTTGCTGCCAACTGGCAGCAGTATCGCACATTTCTGCGAAATGGCGGGAACGACAGAGGGATTGGTTGCAGTGTGACATGGTTACTCTAGGGCGCACTGTATATTTAACCCCAGCCTATCTTTTAAGCATAAACTTTTTAAGTCAAATATTACAATTAGCAGGAATACTCATCAGACCAATATGCGATATATTAAAGCTACTTTAAAGGATTCAGAAATTGCGGCTCGCTCAGGCTTTCTGGCGACAGTTCACAAATTGATAATAAGCTGAATAATGCCTGCCAGCCGGTATTTTTACGGTAACTATTTGTAGTAGTGCAAAAAGAAGTTCCGCAATCCTCGGCTTGCACAAAAACTGAGATTGTAAATTTATTATATTTGTTTGCGTAGATTCACGCACCGAGGAATCGGGAATCTGGAATTTGTAAATATAGCCAGCGCCTGAATGGTTAGGAGGTACTTAATTTGTGAAAATCATGAGGTCGATTCCCTCTTCTTTCTGCCTTCTGCCTTCTTCCCTATTCCCTATTCCCTATTCCCTATTCCCTATTCTCTATTTCTTCCATCCGCTACATCCGTTACAGAATCCGTTGCCGAACTTCCTTCTTCCTTCAATTAACTCCCCAACTTTTGACAGTTTTGTCTATACTGCCACTGATAATAGTTTCACCATCGCTGCTAAAAGTAAGACAAGTAACAGAGTTTTGATGTCCCCTGAGAGTGTGAATATTTTCGCCGGTACTGGCATTCCAAAATTTGATATTACCATCGGCACTAGCACTGATAACAGTGCGTCCGTCGGCAGTAAAGGCGATCGCATTTATTGAGTTAAAATGCCCTGCCAATGTGATTGAACTATCTGGATTCGATAGCTGTCGCAGTTGAATGTTTCTGTCCCAGCCACCAGTAGCCAAAGTCTGCCCGTCTGGACTGAAAGCCAGACAATTAGCATAACCTTTAATTGTTTGAAAGCATTCTCTGCTGCGGAGGTTCCACAGTTTAATTGTACCGTCAGAACTGCTGCTAGCGAGACTGTGTGCGATCGGGCTAAAAGCAAGACTAACAATTCCTGCTTTATGAGATCCCCAAGTTAAAAGATTGCCAAAGGTACAGATTAACTTTCCCGTCTCTAAATTCCAAATTTTGATAGTAGTATCTGCCGAACCGCTGGCGATAACTTGACTGTCGGGACTGATGACAATTGCGGTAATTTCCCCTTCATGTCCGAGGGAAGTATGCCGCAATTCTCCTCCCTGCCAAATTTCGATCGCGCGGTGTTTTGGAGTATTTCTGCTCCTCACAAACACTTCACTTTCTTGGCAAAGGACAAAAGTTTCTTGAGCACGGGGATACTTGTCAACAGTATAGAGTATTTCTCCTGTCTCTACATCGCAAATTCTAATTATTTTCCCGTGCAAACTCGCCGTGTGATATCCTCCGGGACTAATCGCAACATTGATCGCAGTTTTGACCGTGCGGATGCAGTCAAAAAGCTTGTAAGGTACAAAGTCTTTTAAAGCTTGACGCACTAGAGGTTCTGTCCTCGATCGCAAAATTAAATAAGCAACTCGCTGCACTTCTGCTGCGGGGTCAAGCAGCGCCTCAATTGCTAAATTTAAACCAGCGCCTCCGTATTTAGGAGCATCTTTAACGGCGGCAATCCGCGACTCGATACTAGGGCTGTTGAAGCGCTGCTTGACCCCAGCGATGCCTCCCAAAACTGCGCCGGCGATCGGGATTTGACTTTGGCCGCCGAGGACGGCATCATATTCTCTAGGTTGGTTAGGATTGTCGGCCATCATATCATTTTAGATTTTAGATTTTAGGTTTTAGATTGAAGAATTGGCAAAGAATCATTGCTTAAGGGTTGGGAGCTTGTCTACAGTTGCTTTTTTGTGTCGGTATGCTATCAATTTAAAACTTAAAATTTGGTAATTACAGAACGCTGGACACAAAACCGCCCTCAACCGGGTTTATGTGCAGATGCTATCCTGCCAAACCCCATATTTATCGTAAAAAGCGGCTTTAATACCGCAAGTTCTAACTTATTGACTGTTGCTGTTTATGCTATTATAATCAAATCAGCGTTTTACACAAAAATCCGAAAGTGATATGTCACACTTCACAACTATCAAGGTTCAGATCAAGAACGGCGAACTGCTGCATCAAGTGTTGGAAGAGTTGGGTTATCAAGTAGAGTCCAATGTGCAGGTACGGGGTTATCGGGGTGACAAAACTAATGCCGAGTACGTGATTCGGCAATCCAATGGTTACGATTTGGGTTTTCGCCGCAGCGGAGAGGATTACGAATTGGTGGCGGATTTTTGGGGCGCTCGAATTAATCAGCAGGAATTTGTCAATTCAATTAGTCAAAAATACGCGCGCAAAAGTTTGATGGCGGCGGTGGAGTCAGAGGGTTTTCATGTTGAAGAAGAGGAAACTTTGGCAGATGGAACGCTCAGAGTTGTAGTGGGTCGATGGGTTTAAGAGTCGCGCTTGATTAACTCGTTTTTAGGTATCAAGAGGAATCACCATGTGGCGATCGGCGATCGTACTAATCATCCTTGCCCTTGTAGTTGGCATTGTTGGCGCGATCGCCCTTGGAGCATACCGCTGGCATCTGGGTACCAAGGAACTGCGAGCAAATCTGGAAGCTGCACGCTTACCGATTAAACCTCTCACATTTGATGGGCGGGAAATCGCCGATTTACCCCAGCCAGTGCAGCGCTACTTTCGCGCGGTGCTGAAGGATGGACAACCGCTAATTGTAGCAGCGCGGGTTTCCCACGAAGGTACGTTTAACTTGAGCGAAACCGCAGAAAAATGGAGCGCCTTCACCTCAACTCAATTGGTAATTACTCAGCCCCCTGGCTTTGACTGGGACGGGCGAATTTCCATGATCCCCGGTATCAATGCGTTTGTTCATGATGCCTACATTTCTGGCGAAGGCATCCTCCATGCAGCGCTGCTTGGCCTGGTGACTCTGGCGGATATCCGCGGCACTCCAGAAGCTGCACAAGGGGAACTGATGCGCTTTTTCGCGGAGGCGGCTTGGTATCCGACGAGACTGCTGCCGAGTCAGGGTGTTCGCTGGGAGGCGATCGACAATTCTTCGGCCAGAGCAACGCTACAGGATGGCGACACTAATGTTTCCCTGGATTTCCGCTTTGATGAAGCAGGGCTAATCGCCAGTATCCGCGCCGAGGCCCGCGCCCGTACAGTTAACGGGGGGCTGGTGTTTGCGCCCTGGCAGGGCCGCTTCTGGGACTACGAATTGCCAGACGGTATGCGGATTCCGCTCTCCGGTGAGGTGGCGTGGCAACTGCCTGATGGCTCGCTATTGCCCTACTGGCGCGGCCGCATCACGAATATTGCCTATGAGTTTGCACGATGATTCTAGTTTGTGTTGTAGGGTGCGTCTGAAGTCTGAGATTTTCTCCTTTGTAGGGGCAACCCCCCCGTGGTGGCCCCGGTTTCAACCGCCTCCTTCATCAAGAGGGTAACTTTCCCAAAAACCCCTACCTCAAAAACAACTTATACGCCGGATTTTGACTCTCATCTCCATACTGATAGCCCAGCGTATCCAAAAAAGCCTGCCATTCCTGCATCTCATCCGGCGGCACCTGAATTCCCACCACAATTCGCCCGTAATCAGCGCCGTTATTCCGATAGTGAAAAACGCTGATATTCCAGTTAGGACTCATCGAACTCACAAACTTCATCAACGCACCCGGACGTTCGGGAAATTCAAAGCGATAAAACAATTCGTGATGTGCCAGCATCGAACGCCCGCCCACCATATGCCGCACGTGCAATTTCGTTAATTCATCATCAGTTAAATCCAAAGTGTTGAACCCACAATCTTCAAAACTTGCCGCTATCTTCACCGCATCGGCACGGTTTTGAATTTGTACACCGATAAAAATATGTGCCTCTTTTTCATCCGCAATTCGATAGCTAAATTCAGTTAAATTGCGTTTGCCCAGACATTCGCAAAACCTGCGGAGACTTCCCGGTTGTTCGGGAATTGTGACTGCAAAAATGGCTTCGCGGCGTTCGCCAAACTCGGCTCTTTCTGCTACAAAACGCAGCCGATCGAAATTCATGTTCGCGCCGCACGCAACAGCAATTAATGTTTCTCCTGCGATTTGTTCCCGTTCGGCGTAAGCTTTCGCACCTGCGATCGCCAAAGCGCCTGCAGGTTCTAAGATTGATCGCGTATCTTCAAAAACATCCTTAATCGCCGCGCAAACATCATCCGTATCCACCAAAATAATCTCATCCACATACTCCTGACATAAGCGAAAAGTTTCCTCCCCCACTTCCCGCACAGCAACGCCATCAGCAAATAAACCCACCTGCGACAAACGCACCCGTTTACCCGCTTTCAGCGATTGATTCATGGCATCCGAATCGATGGGTTCGACGCCAATAATCTTAATTTCCGGCCGCAACCGCTTGACATAGGCCCCAATTCCCGAAATCAATCCGCCGCCACCAATTGCCACAAAAATCGCATGAATTGGTTTTTGATGTTGTCGCAGAATTTCCATGCCGATCGTACCCTGTCCAGCAATCACGTAGGGGTCATCAAAAGGGTGAATAAAAGTCATACCTTTTTCGGCCTCTAATTGGCGCGCAAAGGCGTAGGCATCGTCGTAGGTATCCCCATGCAAAACGACCTCTCCACCACGGGATATCACCGCATTTACCTTCACCTGCGGCGTAGTTACGGGCATGACTATGATCGCGCGAGTTCCCAGGTGGCGGGCGGCGAGGGCGACTCCTTGGGCGTGATTGCCGGCGGAAGCTGCAATGACACCTTGTGCTAGCAAATCCGGCGACAGTTGCGCCATTTTGTTGTACGCACCCCGCAGCTTGAAGGAAAACACCGACTGCATATCCTCTCGCTTCAGCAAAAGTTTATTGTTGAGCCGTGCTGATAGATTCGGGGCTACTTCTAGGGCTGTTTCTTGAGCAACATCGTAGACGCGGGCGGTGAGGATTTGTACCAGGTAATCGCAAAGCATGGGGTTCGCAGGTTGGTTGATGCCGGATGGTGGGATAATTGTACGGCACTTGTGTTAGTATTTTGCGGGGAATTGGCGATCCTCTTCGAGGGACTCGCTAACGGGGGAGCGCAAGTTTTCAATAATAACTTTTCGCTTTGGGAACATAAGGAACCTGAAGACTATGAATAATAATTCGTTTTTGCCGTTTACCCCGGTTATAAAATCCGGTTGGTGAGCGTAGTAGTCCGTAATCCTTAATTTAGTATGTAAATTCATGAACGTACAAATTACAGATTTGCGTGCTGGCGACGAGCCAAAAATTCAACAGGTAGCTAGATTAATAGTTGAAGGTTTTAAAGAGCATTGGCCCGATGCTTGGCCCGATCTAAAATCTGCTTTGCAAGAAGTGCAAGAATCTTTGGGAGCCGATCGCATCAGTCGAATTGCTGTCGGCGACAGCAATCTTGTTTTGGGATGGATTGGTGGGATTAAACAGTATGACGGTAATGTTTGGGAACTGCACCCGCTGGTAGTGAGAACAGAATTTCGCGGACAAGGAATTGGTCGATCGCTCGTAGCTGATTTAGCAGCAGAAGCTAAAAACCGGGGAGGGATCGTGCTGTGGGTGGGTACCGACGACCAAGACAATCAAACAACTCTTTCAGGCATCAATCTTTATCCTAACGTTTGGGAACACGTCGCCAAAATTAGAAATTTGCGCGGTCATCCCTACGAATTTTATCAAAAAATGGGTTTTGCGATCGTGGGAGTGATGCCCGACGCCAACGGAATTGGCAAGCCAGATATTTTCATGGCACAGCGGTTGTAAAGTTTAATGTAGGTTCTAAATTTACTGGCCGGTGGCTTGCCAATCCAACACTGAGCAAAATTAGTTGTTGAAAGTTTCCCTGAAAATCGGTCTAGTCTGGAAGTGCGAACCCCGTTCGAGGGTCGCTGATAAACAAACCCAGAACTAACGAATCCATCACCGTATCCCAGACAGGAGTCAAATGCTCTGCATCGTCAACCCAGTAATCAAAAGTAATCAAACACTGAACATTAGAACCCAATCCAATACAGATTCGCGAATAAGCTTCCCGCTGCTCTGGAGGGTCGAGAAACTTAAATTCAGTCCAAACAATGCGGGCAGTTTGCCGCTTCAATTGGATAATTTCCCCAGGAGCGATCGGATTTCGCGTATCATCTTCAACCACCTTCTGTAATAGCGGTACTAGCGGAAAATCTGCCCAGTTACCAGGTGGTAGCAAATTAAACGAAACCTCCAAACGACAATCATCATCCGGCGGCTTTTTATCCGTAAATCGGAACGAGTTAGTATCGGGTTCAAAATGCCAATCTTCCGGGACATCAAAGCGGACTGCACCTCTTCCTGCTACAAAAATTCGAGTTCCAGGCTTTGACTTCCAATTGTGGTCTTCTTTGAGTTCTAGAGTTTCCTTGAGCCATTCTTGCTTTTTGCGCTTAGACATAAACAGAACACCAAATTGCTGCTAATGTGTAGTTTTAGACCTTGCAAACACATTTTAACTCTATTTGGGTCGCCGTTTGCTCACATATAACAATCCTTACAAAAATTATGAATTCCTCTCTTCTCTATTCCTCTGTGTTCTCTGCGCCTCTGCGGTAAAAAATAATTCCTTTCACAATTGGCTAACTTTTATTTTTCACTCTTGGGAATCACATACCTAATTCCGCCTTTATTCCCCGCCGCATCGCCCTTATAACGCGGGATAACATGAATAGCCGCGTGAGTGCGACTTTGACCAGCCTGTTTATTAATATTTATTCCCACATTAAACCCGTCAGGCTTAAATTCTTTAGTTAACATCTCTTGTACCTTATTAGCCATAAACCAGCAAGCCGATTGCTCTCGAAACGGCAGTTCAAAATAACTGGCAACGTGACGCTTGGGAATAATTAAAACATGACCTTTACTGGCGGGATAACCGTCAAACATCGCATAAGCTGTTGCTGATTCAGTTAGCAAAATTAGGTTTTTATACGGATTGCAGAATATGCAGTTATTAGTAGAATTTCTTTGATGGTTGTAATGCACGTATTTGTAAATTTCGCAATACTCATCTAGGTGAACTGGCTTAAATGGAAGTTTGACAATGCACTGATATGTAGGTTTTTTGTGGACATAATGTTCTCGAAAGCCTTCTTTTTTGATATCCCTTCTCACCGCAAAATACGCATTCCCTCCCGGTTTCAACAGGTGCGACACTTCCATCAGGACATTAGCTTGTTCTTCAGGAAACAAAACATTCAAAACATAAAAGCAAATGATTGTGTCGAATTTATCTTCGGGGAATTCCGGGAAATAATAAGGGTCATAACCCGTAATATCGAAGCCTTTTTGCTGCAACAATCTCACATCGCTGCCGAAGCCGCACCCAAAATCTAAGACTTTCCCTTGCAGCAAGTTTTTATCCAATAAAAATCTTGCCGGGAATGACAGGGAAATTCTTTCGATTGCCGTCAGGTGGCTGAATTTATTTTGTTGCTTTTTCATGGCGGCATAAATTTGATTGAAATCGATATTCTTCAGTCCGCGCACCATCCGGACGAGAGTTTGTCTAGTACCGATTTCAAGCTCCGAATGTTATCTAAAAATTTTACCATTATTGCAGTTTGGCGATCGCCCCTTTTTCCACCAACACCTTACCAGTGACCAAATCCCGCACCGTCGCCAACAAAACCCGCCTCTCATCCACCTCAAAACTCACCGAAACCCTGTCAATTCCCAATACCCCAGGCGGGTTCAAATGCGCCACACAAACTTGCTGGTGGTGGCTCTCCAAAGAGCGAAAATCCGTCTGTTTGTTGAGCCAACTGCTCGTCATTTGCCCTTTTTCGTTAAAAATAACCTCCGCTTGCGATACCTCCGCAACTTCCCCAATATCTAACCGAATTTCCCTTTGCCCTTCAATTGCCACTTGCAGCGTCAACTCTTCGGAACTTTGACAGGGATACTTCATTTCCTTGCTAAATATCGGCGAATAAGCATAAGCTTTAGCATAAGGTTCCCAGAGGCGAATTGCATAGCTGTGGCGCAAATAATCGTCAACACTTACCAATTGTGTCAACGCTAAAGCACCGTGGGCCACTGCTTCAAAAGGCTTATCTCTTTGGACTTTTTGCCGCCCAAAATACGAAACCACTAAATTAGATACAGCCGGAATTAAAGAAGTTCCTCCTACTAGCAAAACCTGTTCGATATCGGCTTTGCCGATACCTTTTCCCTGTGCAATACTCAGCACTTCATCTAAACTTTCTCGCAACTGTTCTAACAACTGCCTAGATTCCAGAATTTCCTCAAGCTTGTCTCGGTTTAGCTGTAAGTCGTAAGACATAAAATTTTCATCGTCAAACCAGCTTTCCTTCGCCTCATTAACTTGAGAAAGTTGAATTTTTAATTTTTCCGCTATTTCTAATAAATTTTGCCAGCCAACTGCGCCGACTTCTGCCCGCGACGAACCAATTTGCCGCAAATAATCTTCGACAATCCAGATATCAATATCTTCGCCGCCGACATAAGCATCGGATTTTGCCAACACTTCGGCACGCACCCCCCCCAGCCCCCCCTTGGTAAGGGGGGGAGAAATCTCGCTCCCCCCCTTGGTAAGGGGGGGTAAGGCGGGGGTTAGAGCAGTACGGACTAAACTTAAATCTAAAGTTCCGCCGCCAAAATCAACTACTAAAACTAGAGAGCCGGGGCGTTTTACTGCATATCCCAGGGCGGCGGCTGTGGATTCATCTATTACCTGAACTTCCGCAACTCCCAAACTTTCTCCTAAGTCGCGAAACCAATCTAGATATCGCTCAAATGCTCCGACGGGTACTGTAAAAATTACTTTGTCTGGCTGTATATTTTGTAAATATAATTGTTTCCAAATAGTCTTAATAAACTGTTCTGCTACTGATTCGGCTGTGTAGGTGTCGCCGTCGATATTGCGGGGCGGCGGCTGAAAGTCGGCAGCTAAATTGCGTTTAAAAGCTTTGAAAAAGCGGTCTGGCTGGGATTGCCCCAAACGCTGCGCTCGCACTTTTTCTCCCAGCACCAACTCTTCGGCATTTTTCACAAAGACTAAAGTCGGGACTACAGATATTTCTCGAAGATCTCCGCTCAAATTCTTCGTTTTAAAAATGCGGGACATCTCGCCCAACCGCAAAGTTTCTGGTGTTTGCGTATCTGGGTTAAGAATGCACACAACCGTATTGCTGGTGCCGAAGTCAATGGCAACTGTAGTCATGTTGATTTATAATTTAAAATTTAATTTTTCATTCCCGCTGGAAGGGTGCGACTAACTTTAGCAGGAGTAAGAATTCGCTCTCCCTCTCGATAACCGACAAACCGAATATAAACTAATTCTCCTTCGGTTATATCCTCAACATCCGGCTGGTGGAACTGCGGATTGTAAGCAGTTTGTTCCCACGCAGAACCAATCATTTCAAAATCCCAACTTGACAAGAGATTTTCTAAGGGAGTAAACAAAGCTGAGAGATTTTTGGCGGGCATATCCGGCTTGGCTTCTGCCATTTTGCGGGCGGCGGGATAGTTGGTTAACAAAGTTTGCAACTGTTCAAAGGTAGCGCGGCGAAAATCGGCAGTTAGTTGAGCTTTTTGCTGCTGCAATTCCGATCGCAGCCGGAAACACTGCTGCCTCAATTCTTCTATTTCGCTGGGATTAGTGGTGATTGTAGCCGATATTGGCAGTGCGAGCAAAGTGCGATCGAACTCTTGAAAATTCAAATTCAGCACTGTTGCCAGCCGTCTCAGTTGGTCTAGCGTGAGTTTTCCCACGTCTCCCTGCCGCACTAAGCGCACCCCAAAGCGACTTAAGCCTGCTTTTTCGCCTAAGTCTTGCCAATCGAGAATGTCTAGCTGATTCATGCGTTCCCGCAGAATTTTATCGTACTTAAACTCGATCGCATCTCCCGCCTCAGATGCAGCATAAACGTAGACTAAAATTAGAAAAATGCCCCCGATAGCTAGCGCGAAGCTGAAGGCAGGCACTGTTGTTACATCAACTGTTGCACCGAGGAGATAGAACATTGTTAATTTTTCTAAACTTGTTTTAAAGTCTGCGTTTGTTCAACGACCAAATTTTCTTCGCCTTGGTAGTATTCTGGCAGCAAGTCTTGAGATTCTACTTTTCCGAGGGCTTTTTCAATTCCGGCGGTGGTTTCGGTGCAACTAGAACCGGTGGCGTTGAGGACGGTTTCGGTAATTTTGCCGTCTTTGCCGATTCGGTATTCTATTTGGCGGTATTCTGCCATAATTCTTCCTCTTGGTTTAATGCTTGAGTGTTGACTGCTGAGTGTTGAGTTATATTATAGATTCTATTTACCAATTATTCTAATGAATTTTTGTAGCGACAATGCAACCGGGGTTTCGCCGGAGATTATGGCTGCGATTGCAGCGGCTAATTGCGGTGCTGTGATGTCTTACGGAGATGATGAATATACACAGCGTTTGCAAGTTAAATTTTCGGATTTATTCGAGACATCGGTGACTGTTTTTCCGGTAGCAACTGGTTCTGCTGCTAATGCTCTGGCCCTTGCAGTTGTTACTCCTCCTTACGGCGCTGTTTACTGTCACGCAGCATCTCATATTAATCTGGATGAATGCGGCGCGCCGGAGTTTTTTACAGGCGGTGCCAAGTTAGTTACATTAACAGGAAATCATGGTAAAATAGAGGCAGAGACTTTAGGAAAAATACTCGATCGCGCTGGTGCAGGTGTCGTCCACCACGTACAGCCCGCAGCCGTCACCATCACTCAAGCAACGGAAGCCGGCACAGTCTACAATCCAGCAGAAATTTCCCACATTTCGGAAGTAGTTCGCGCTCACAATTTGCACCTGCACATGGATGGAGCTCGCTTTGCAAATGCTGTTGTCAGTTTGGGCTGTTCTCCGGCGGATGTCACTTGGCGCGCTGGTGTGGATATTCTATCGTTTGGAGCGACAAAAAACGGTGCGATGGGTGCGGAAGCTGTGGTTTTTTTTAATCCAGAATTAGCAAAGACTTTCCCTTTTTACCGCAAGCGCAGCGGGCATCTTTTCTCGAAAATGCGGTTTTTGTCGGCGCAATTGGAAGCGTATATAACCGATGATTTGTGGCTGAAGAATGCGGCTCATGCAAATAATATGGCAGCCAAATTAGCTGAAGGTTTGGCGGAAGTTGAGGGAGCGAAGTTTTGCCATCGGGTTGAAGCCAACGAGATTTTTATTCAACTTCCCGAATCAATAATTACATCGGTTTTAGCTGAGGGTTTTCTGTTTTATCGGTGGGATGAATGTACTGTTAGACTGGTAACGGCTTTTAATACTCTGGAAGCGGATGTTATTGCTTTGGTGGAAGCTGTTAAACGCTATTCTGTATAGATTGTAGGTTGGTAAGGGCGGGTGTATTGAGCATTTTTGTGATAGCAAATATTATGTTAACCCGCCCGGGCTGGCGCTACCCAGCTAGAGTTTAATCGATTGAGAAACAGGTTCTGCAACTGCGGCTAGTTCGGGTTCAACTGCTTCGAGGTGCTCTTCTAAAAGCGCCAGATTTCTCATGTTTGATTTATAAAAAGCATCGAAGATATCTCCGACTAAAGGTACTGAACCAACGACGGCTTCTAGACCGATATTGTAAATCATTTTCCCTAGAGTTTTTTGGGGAAGGTTGAATCGAGTTGCTAAGTAAATTAGGTAGGCGGAAAACGCGGTATCTACAATATCCCCAGCACCCGGAACTAAACCGATAATAGGGTCTAAGCCGATGCGAAATTTGGTGCCGGGGATGCCAATGGCGGTATCCATCAGGCGGCTGAGTTTGCGGATGCGGTTGAGGGTGGCGAGACGCTCTATGTTGTTCATATTATTATTGTTGAACTAGGTTGAAAATTTTAAATCTGTCGGAAGGCGGAAAAAAACATCTAGAAGCGGCTCATTTTCCATCTTCGCTAATATGCTGAATTCCCCATTCGTGCATGGCATTAATAATCGGTTTGAGACTTTCGCCCAAAGGCGTTAGGGAATATTCAACTTTTGGCGGCACTTGCAGGTAAATTTCCCGATGCACGATCGCGTCTGATTCCATTTCCCGCAGTTGCTGCGTCAGCATCTTCTGAGTAATGCCGTTGACAGCTCGTTGCAGCTCGTTAAAACGCTTCACTCCTTGAAACAACTCCCGCAGAATCAAGACTTTCCAGCGCCCGCCAATCACCTCTAGAGTGCGTTCTACAGGGCAATTTGCTCGATCGACCTTTACTTCTTGGACTTGCATAGTATCTTTTTGGTAACTACCGCACTTAAAAGTGCGTACTATTCATAATAGCTTGACTCGGTTTAAAATAAAAACATCAAAGAAACACCCGATAAATTTCACTGAGGATTCAGAAAATGATTACCGTCAGAAAAAGTGAAGCAAGAGGACACGCTAATCACGGTTGGCTGGACAGTTACCACACATTTTCTTTTGCCGGCTATTACGATCCAAATTATATGAATTTTCGCTCTTTACGGGTAATTAATGAGGATTTCGTTAGCCCCGGCAGAGGTTTTGGGACTCACGGACACAGCGACATGGAAATCATTACTTATGTATTAGAAGGAGCATTAGAACACAAGGATAGTTTGGGTACCGGTGCAGTGATTAAACCCGGTGAAATACAGCGGATGAGTGCAGGTACGGGTATCCAGCACAGCGAGTTCAATAACTCGCAAACAGACCCAGTTCATTTGCTGCAAATCTGGCTGTTACCCGATACAAAAGGCTTGCAGCCGAGTTACGAGCAGCGGGAGTTTCCCCTAGCAGAAAGGCACGGAAAACTGCGCTTAGTGGCGGCACGAGATGCGAGAGATGGTGCTGTAAAAGTGCATCAAGATGTGGATTTATATGCGGCTGTTTTGGATAAAGACTCGCGGATTTCTCATGCTTTGCAGCCAAATCGTCATGCTTGGGTGCAAGTTGCTCGCGGCTCGGTTTTGCTCAACGGTTTGATTTTGAAGAATGGCGACGCTGCGGCGGTTAGCGGCGAGTCTGAATTGGCGATTGAAGCTACGGCAGATGCTGAATTTTTGCTGTTTGATTTGGCATAGAATTGAATGCGAAATCCCCGATTTATTGGAAAAGTCGGGGATTGGAAATTACTCGGCGGTTGAAACCGCTACTACAAAAACTAAGTCCGCCTTCGCGGACTAATAAATTAATCAGCCCTCCAAGATTTTGTGCCAAAGATACCTGCTACAAGTTCGGGAATGCCAAAATCAACATCTAAGCTTTCCCAGTGTACGCTGCTGCCAGAAGGAGGCAGCCAAACATCAGCAAGCTGTTCTGGTGAAGCACCTTCTAAGCCTTGTGCCAGCTTTGGAGAAAAACAAAAAATAGCGCCGTTTTTCAGTTCGATCGTAATTAAATCTTCAGACTGATTGTAATACACGGATTCGGCGCGGGGTTCTGTAGCCTCAGCGTTTTTCCATGCTTCTTTGGCTTTGGTTATGTGCTCTCGGAGATTTTCCTCAGTTAACTCTTTGTCCCAGTTTCTAAATACCATGTATTTCTTGCCATCGGTTTTGTTAAGTTTGGATACTTAATTATTGCCGCATGGGATTGTGTTAAGCGGACTGTGAAGGACATGATACTTAATAATGGGTTACTACTTAGGAAATAAGTAAATAGGAGGAAGAAATTAACTTTTATTTGCGCTATTTTTGCTAAGGGTAAGTCTTTAGGATAAATTTTTATGGAACAACAGCCGATCGCCAGAAAGCATCTTGTTTGGAGCCTCATCACTGGTTTAGCAGTCGGCGCGATCGCAGGCGCACCCCTCGGCTGGATGGCTAATGGGAAATATTCCGACCAGCGTTTGGCTGAATTCATCATTTGCCAAGAAAAAAATAGAGATAAGCCAGTTGCTATGGTTGAGTCTATTTGTGGTTCCCGATTCTAAATTTTTCTGGTAGCCAGAGGGCTGTGTCAAATATTGTGAGGCTTGTGCGAATGTCGAAAGTTTGATCGTCGCGCAGGCATTTTGGCGTTGTCAACCGTCAATCTGCCACAAACCGGATAACTTATGCGTCAGTTGATATCTGGGTATGTTAAATTGACACAATAATGAATTACAGCAGAACAATTCCGGCTATTTTGAGTGCTACGATCGCCCTGAGTTCGATCGCCCTCATCCCACTCACATCACCTCAAATCGCCCTCGCATTAACCGCCGACAAAGTTAAAACCGTTGCCCAACAAATTACTGTTCGCATCCAGGGGACAAAAGGCGGTTCAGGAGTAATTTTAGAGAAACAAGGCAGCACATACTATATTCTCACAAACTGGCACGTTGTCGATAAAGCCGGCGATTACGAGGTCGTAACTCCTGACGGCAAAGCTCACTCTGTATACTATAGCCTCGTGCGGCGAGTGCCCGGGATGGATTTAGCCGTCGTGCCGTTCAGCAGCCCTCAAAGCTACCCCCTGGCTCAATTAGCCAATTCCTCAGCAACTAAGGGAAACAAGGCTTATGTGGCCGGCTGGCCGATATCCGGCGGTTCTCTGAGACAGCCGATTTTCATCGCCACGGAAGGTCAGCTTACCGGCCGCCAAACTCCTTGGAACGGTTATACTTTGGTATACAACAACTTAGTGAGAGCCGGCATGAGCGGCGGGCCGGTACTCGATGATGCAGGCCGAGTTGTGGCAATTAACGGCATTGTCAGGTTAGAGGACAACTCTGATAAAATCGTGGCTGCGGGAATAGAAATTAATACTTTCATGAAATGGCGATCGACTGTTTCGCTGCCAGTCGTTCCCCAATCTCCAACTGCCGGGAACCCAAAAACTCCGGCGAATAATGCGCCCCGCACGCCCGCAAGTGCGATCGCATTTGCTGCCACAAATACCCTCAAAGGGCCTTCGGAAGTTGTCAGTTCCCTTGCCCTAGCTTCAGCTTATTTTACCACTGGAAATAGCAACGGCACCATCTCAGTTTGGAATTTTCCCAGCGGGCAATTAAAAACTACCCTGCAAGGTCACACGGAAGCAGTAAACGCATTGGCCGCGAGTGCGGATGGCAAGGTGTTAGCTAGCGGCAGCGACGACAAAAATGTGAAAATTTGGAATTTAGAAACTGGCACGGTTGTACGCACTTTGAGCGGGCATTCCAATGCAGTTTCGAGCGTTGCCGTTAGTCCCGACGGTCAATTTGTAGCCAGCGGTAGTTGGGACAAAACGATTAAGATTTGGAACCCAAAAACAGGGGAGTTGCTGCGGACTTTGACCGGGCATTCTGGGTTGGTGAATGCTGTTGCAATTAGTGCCGACAACAAAACTTTAGCTAGCGGCAGCAAAGACGGTTCAATTAGGTTGTGGAATTTAGCTAGCGGTCAAGCAATTCGCACGATTAGCGGCAAAAACTTGTCTGTTTTGTCGCTAGCTTTTACTCCCGACGGCAAGAGTTTAGCTGCGGGAAATAGCAACGGTACAATCGGTTTGTGGAATGCCGGAAATGGGCAGTTAATTCGTCGTTTAAGCGGGCATACTGACGGAGTTTGGTCGGTGGCATTCAGTCGGGATGGCACTACGCTGGTTACTGGCAGTTGGGATAAGAGTGTGAGACTTTGGGATGTGCGATCGGGGGATTTGAGAGGTAATTTGAGCGGTCATGCTGGCTACGTTAGTGCTGTGGCGATTAGCAGCGACGGTAAGACTATTGTTAGTGCGGGTTGGTTGGGGGAAATCAAGATTTGGAAAAGGAGTTGAGATTTTTTTGAACGAACCGCTTTCGTCGCGTTAGGCGGAGGGGCGCGTAAGCGCTACTCAACCTAGAAACAGCCCCGCCTCTGTAGCGCAGCCACCTACTTGAGGGTTCGGGTAGGCACAGAATCTACTGGTAGGGTGCGTCAGTTGGTAGCTATTCTATGCACATGGGCTCATCATTTCCGGGCTCCGCACCCTACTACCTAGCATTTTGTTTCAAAGTACGATCGACCCTTATGATAGATTTGGTTCTTGCCAGACTACACTGGAAGACAAAATCAAATTAAAAATTTCGCCATAAATTTGATCGACCCGCCGATCGGGCGAGACTCTCCACTTCGTGGAACAGGCGTCCCGCCTGGGGTTGGCAAAGTAAATCTAAAATCTAAAAACTAAAATTGCGTGACTTCTGACAAATGATTGAAGTAGAACACTTAAGCAAAACTTACGGTTCGACCGCAGCGATCGCGGACGTGTCTT
This sequence comes from Microcoleus vaginatus PCC 9802, assembly GCA_022701275.1. NCBI lineage: Bacteria > Bacillati > Cyanobacteriota > Cyanophyceae > Oscillatoriales > Microcoleaceae > Microcoleus > Microcoleus vaginatus. The sequence continues at coordinate 761,748 of CP031740.1, read as the reverse complement.
TTTCGGTCGAATCAGGAGAAATTCTGGGGTTTTTGGGGCCAAACGGCGCTGGCAAAACCACAACCATGCGGATTTTGTCGGGATATTTGCCAGCATCCAGCGGTACGGCCCGCATCGCCGGCCTCGACGTTCACGAAAACTCGATGGGAGTCAGACAGCGCATCGGCTATCTGCCGGAAAACCCGCCACTGTACCCAGAAATGAGTGTGGAAGGGTTTCTGTTTTTTGTGGCCAGGATTAAGCAAGTACCTGCGGGCGATCGCGCGCGACGAGTTACCTCCGCGATCGAACGCTGCGGCCTGGTTGATAAACGCAAAGTTTTAATCCGCAAGCTTTCTAAAGGATTTCGGCAGCGCGTCGGTATCGCGCAGGCGATCGTCCACGATCCGCCGGTCATTATCTTAGACGAACCAACCGTCGGCCTCGACCCCCGACAAATCATCGAAGTCCGCAATTTAATCAAAAGTCTTGGCGGCCAGCACACAATTATCCTTTCCACGCACATTCTGCCGGAAGTCAGCATGACTTGCAACCGCGTCACCATCATCAATCGCGGAAAAATCGTCGCTGCAGGTAGTCCCGAAAATTTGATGGGAGAGTTGGCTGTCGGAGAGGGTTACGAACTCGAAGTTGAAGGCGAGGCGGATTTGGTAAACAGTCTGCTGTTGCCTTCTTTGGAAAAATTGCCGGGAGTTCGATCGATCGAATTGATTCCAAGCCAGCAATTTTTAGTGAATCGCTACCGCTTGCGGGCCTTGTGCGAACCGGAAAGAGAACCCGGACGAGAAATTGCTACAGCTATCGTCGCCTCTGGATTTGGACTCTGCGAAATGCGCCGCTCTCGCGCTACTCTGGAAGATGTGTTTTTAAGGCTGACAGCGGCTGAAAAGAAACCGGAAGAAAATCTGGTTCACAGCGAACCGGAGGTCGATCAAAATCTGCAAGAAGCGGCAGAAATTCAAGACTCGATCACGGATGCTCATCAATCGGAATCACAACCGATGATCGCGGATGCTCATCAATCGGAATCGCAACCGATTGTGGAAAATCTGCCAGTGTCAAATAGAGAAGAGTCTACCTATGATTCTCCTTCACCATCCGAACCAATTGCAGAAACAGTAGAGTCGATCGAGCATCGTCAGTCAGAACCGATTGTCGAAAATCTGCCCGTTGTTTCAGAAACAGTAGAGTCGATAGAGCATCGTCAGTCAGAACCAATTGTCGAAAATCTGCCCGTTGTTTCAGAAACAGTAGAGTCGATAGAGCATCATCAACCAGAACCGATTGTCGAAAATCTGCCCGTTGTTTCAGAAACAGTAGAGTCGATAGAGCATCATCAACCAGAACCGATTGTCGAAAATCTGCCCGTTGTTTCAGAAACAGTAGAGTCGATAGAGCATCATCAACCAGAACCAATTGTCGAAAATCTAGAAGTTTCAGAAACAGTAGAGTCGATAGAGCATCATCAACCAGAACCGATTGTCCAAAATCTAGAAGTTTCAGAAACCTTAGAGTCGATCAACTATTCTCAACCAGAATCCGAACCAGTTGTCGAAAGGCAAGAGTCGATAGAGCATCATGAACCAGAACCGATTGTCGAAAATCTGCAAGTTTCTGAAACCGTAGAGTCGATCAACTATTCTCAACCAGAATCCGAACCAGTTGTCGAAAGGCAAGAGTCGATAGAGCATCATGAACCAGAACCGATTGTCGAAAATCTAGAAGTTTCAGAAACAGTAGAGTCGGTTGAGCATCCTCAACCAGAATCCGAACCAGTTGTCGAAAGGCAAGAGTCGATCGACTCTTCTCAACCAGAAGCCGAACCAATTACAGAAACACCAGAGGAAATAAGCGATTTAGAACCTGAAATGCAACCAGTGGCAGATTTTCTGGAAACTGTAGAAAGGCAAGAGTTGATCGAACATCCTCAACCAGAACCGATTGTCGAAAATCAACTCATTGTCGAAACAGTAGAGTCGATCGAGCATTCTCAACCAGAACCGATTGTCGAAAATCTAGAAGTTTCAGAAACGGTAGAGTCGATCGAGCATCCTCAACCAGAACCGATTGTCGAAAATCTAGAAGTTTCAGAAACAGTAGAGTCGATCGAGTATCCTCAACCAGAACCGATTGTCGAAAATCTGCTCGTTGTCGAAACAGTAGAGTCGATCGAGCATTCTCAACCGGAACCAGAGCCGATTTTAGATACACCAAAGTCGAGCGAGCATTATCAGCCAGAACCGATTGTCGAAAATCTAGAAGTTTCAGAAACGGTAGAGTCGTTCGAGCATCCTCAACCAGAACCGATTGTCGAAAATTTAGAAGTTTCAGAAACGCTAGAGTCGATCGAGCATTCTCAACCGGAACCAGAGCCGATTTTAGATACACCAAAGTTGATCGAGCATTCTCAGCCAGAACCGATTGTCGAAAATCTAGAAGTTTCAGAAACGGTAGAGTCGAGCGAGCATTCTCAACCAGAATCCGAACTGATTTTAGATTCACCAAAGTCGATCGAGCATTCTCAACCAGAACCCGAACCGATTTTAGATTCACCAAAGTCGATCGAGCATTCTCAACCAGAACCCGAACCGATTTTCGGTACACCAGAGTTGAGCCAACCTTCTCAACCAGAACCGGTTGTCGAAAATCTCGAAGTTTCAGAAACACCAAAGTCGAGCCAACCTTCTCAACCAGAACCGATTGTCGAAAATCTCGAAGTTTCAGAAACACCAAAGTCGAGCCAACCTTCTCAACCAGAACCGGTTGTCGAAAATCTCGAAGTTTCAGAAACACCAAAGTCGAGCCAACCTTCTCAACCAGAACCGGTTGTCGAAAATCTCGAAGTTTCAGAAACACCAGAGTTGAGCCAACCTTCTCAACCAGAACCGGTTGTCGAAAATCTCGAAGTTTCAGAAACACCAAAGTCGAGCCAACCTTCTCAACCAGAACCGGTTGTCGAAAATCTCGAAGTTTCAGAAACACCAAAGTCGAGCCAACCTTCTCAACCAGAACCGGTTGTCGAAAATCTCGAAGTTTCAGAAACACCAAAGTCGAGCCAACCTTCTCAACCAGAATCCCAACCCGTTGTAAAAAAACGGCCACTTAAAAAAAAGCCACAACCGACTAGCGATTCTCGACCCGAACAGCCACCTATTACCAGAAAGCGACAAATAGAAAGAAAGCAACAGGATAGCGACGACAGCGAAAAACCACCCGCAGGCGACTCAGAATGAACCAATTACCAATGGCCAATTACCCATTCCCAATTCCTAAAGGTTAGTAATGATTAGTAATATTATCGCAATTTACCGCAAAGAACTACAAAGCTATTTTGCCTCGCCATTAGCCTATGCCATCGCAGCAGTCTTTTGGCTAATCACCGGCTACTTTTTAATAGCCATCCTCCTAGCCCCCGACGGGTTAATTCCCCAAATCGGCCAGCGAGACCAAATGGGAATTACCGAACCTCCCATCGACGTTGCTTACGAATTCCTGCAACTCTTCCTGCGAATCATGGGTTCCCTTTCCTTGTTCGTACTACCTGCACTCTCAATGGGACTTTACGCAGAAGAACGCAAACGCGGCACCTTAGAACTATTAGCCACATCGCCCTTAACAAACTGGGCAGTTGCTACCGGCAAACTGCTGGGAGTTTTAACATTTTATACCACAATGTTGCTGCCTCTGCTGTTCTGCGAGGCGATCGTCCTCAGTTCCTCAACCCCACCCGTACCCCCCGGAGTTCTTCTGCTAGGACACGCCGGCTTAATATTACTAGCAGCAGGAGTATTGTCCCTCGGAATGTTTATTTCCTCCCTCACAGACAGCACAATTTTATCAGCCATCCTCACCTTCGCTCTAGTATTATTTCTTTGGGTGATAGATGCCGCCGCCGTCGGTATCGGTGGCACCTTTGGAACGGCATTAGGACATTTGTCGCTCCTAACAAATTACACCAATCTTGTCAAGGGAGTTTTCGATACCAGCAGTTTAATTATGTTTGCCAGTTACATCATTTTAGGAGTATTTCTGACAGCCCAATCCATCGATGCTTTGCGATATCAGCGTTCTTAAAAAAATCAAGGAAGGGTTCCGGGAATAAAGATGGGAGAGTCGGAGATTCGGAGATTAAAGGAGAAGCCACCAATTCCCAATTCCCAATTCCCAATTCCCAGTTCCCAGTTCCCAATTCCCAATTAATGTTAGTTATTCCACTAATTACTTCAAAGAATGAGATTTATCAATCCAAAAATCGACTTTGCGTTCAAAAAAATCTTCGGTTCCAGCGACAGCAAAGACATCCTGATTAATTTTTTAAACGCCATCCTTTATGAAGCACAGCCGGTCATCGAAGACTTAGAAATAATTGACTCCCAACCAGAACCTCAAACTCTCGCAACCCAAGACACACACCTAGATGTCAAAGCCACAATTAACGGCGGTAGAATCGCCCTAGTTGAAATTCAACTGATCAACGTGCCTTCCTTTGGGAACAGAGTTTTGTACAACGCTGCCAAAAGCTACAGCCAGCAATTAACAGGAAAAGAACGCTACGAAAGACTAAAAACAGTAATTTCCTTGAAAATTGCCGACTTTGAAATGTTTGAAAATCAGCCCGAATTTATGTCACGGTTTGTTTTCCAAGAAAAAGAGCAACAGTTTGAGTGTCCAGATACTGAAATAGAATTAGTATTTATCGAACTGCCAAAATTTAGCAAGGAATTAGCAGAATTAGAAACAACAGCCGAGCAATGGATTTATTTTCTCGAAAATACCAGCACTCTGGAGACAGTACCAGAAACACTCAGTGCAGTTCCAGAAATTCAGAAAGCTTTTATAATGGCCAACGAGGAAAACTTCACTCAGGAAGAATTACATGAATTGCAGAAGCAAGAACTGTGGATTCAAGACCAGCAGATTGCCATAGATGTAGCAAGAGAACAGGTTACAAAAACTGCTCAACTCTCGTTAATATTGCGTCAGCTAGTGCGGCGTTTAGGCACAATACAACCGGAAACGGAAAACTGCATCCGTCAATTAGGCGTAGAGCAATTAGAAGAACTAGGAGATGCCGTGCTGGATTTCAACCATCAGTCAGATTTAACAGCATGGTTGCAGGCTAATGCGATATAGAATAACATCCTCGAAGCAGAATTTTCCCACTCAATATTTACCTTATGAAAATTAGCAAAAAAAATTGGAAATACGTTTTTTTGCTGGGCCCCCTCCTCATCGCAGCGGGGGTAACAGCAGCACTTGTATCTGGAGTATGGGACCCCCTGACAGTCGGTTTAGTTATTGCCGGAGCAGTGACGATAGCACTTTGGCTGCTATATTTGAGTTACGAACAAAGCTTTTGGGGGCAGCGTTCCACTCAAGCCAGCACCAACGCCCTGATTGCTACCCTCGCCGTCTTTGTGATTCTCGGAGTAATTAACTTCATAGCCGTTCGCTATCCCGTCCGCATCGACTTAACCGAAAGCCAACAATTTAGCCTCGCCCCGCAGACTCAACAAATACTGCGAAACCTGCAACAAACAGTCAAAGTTTGGGTATTTGACCCCATCCAAAACCCCCAAATTAAAGAATTGCTGCAAAGCTACAAACGCGAGGGAGGCGAAAAATTCCAATTCGAGTTTGTTGACCCGCAGACCCAACCGGGAAAAGCGCGGGAATTTAGTATTACTAGCATCGGAGAAGTTTACCTGCAATCCGGTGACAAAAAACAGGTACTGCAAAAAGGCGGCACTGCTTTTGGTAGCGACCCGAATCAAGGGCTTTCAGAGATAAAACTTACCAATGGCTTAGAAGAAATCCTGAGCACTCGCGTTGCTACAGTTTACTTTTTGCAAGGCAAAGGAGCCCGCCCGCTAAAGGAAGGTCAAGGCGGAATTCAGCAAGCTGAAAAAGCTCTGAAAGATAAATACTACAACGCCCAAACGCTGAATTTGACCGAACGCAAAGAAGTGCCAGAAGATGCAGATGCTTTAATCATTCCCGGGTTGGAAAAACCGTTTTCCGATACAGAAATTAAAGCACTAAAAGCTTATCTCGATCGCGGCGGCAGTTTATTGGTAATGGTAGACCCGGCAATCGATACCGGATTAGACAAATTGCTGCAAGAATGGGGCGTAAAACTAGACACCCGTTTGGCCATCGATGCTTCGGGCACTGGTCAAAGATTTGGCCTCGGCCCCACGGTTCCCACAGTCAGGCGCTACGGCGAACATCCGATTACTCAAAGTTTTGGCAACGGTATTTCATTTTATCCGTTTGCGCGTGCTGTGGAAACCTCGCCAGTAGAAGGGATAGAGGAAAAACCGCTGATTTGGACGAGTCAGGAAAGTTGGGCCGAAAGCGATTTGACGACTAAGAAATTGGAGTTTGATCAAAAGGCCGATCGACAAGGCCCGCTATTATTAGGTGTAGCTTTAGTTCGAGCGGCGACTGACAGCACTCCCTTAAAGCCCTCACCTTCACCAACACCAACTTCGCCCTCGCCTTCACCCCAAGCATTGCCGACAACTTCGCCATCGCCGACAACTTCGCCATCTCCGACAGATTCACCATCGCCGACAACTTCGCCATCGCCAACAACTTCACCATCGCCGACAACTTCGCCATCGCCGACAACTTCGCCATCGCCGACAACTTCGCCATCGCCAACAATTTCACCATCGCCAACAACTTCACCGTCGCCAACAACTTCGCCATCGCCAACAACTTCAGCATCGCCAACAACTTCACCGTCGCCAACAACTTCACCATCGCCGACAACTTCACCGTCGCCGACAACTTCACCATCGCCGACAACTTCACCAACAGCTTCCCCAATCAGCTATTCGGTGATTGTCTCGCAAGAAGCTACGCCTCCAGCATTACCGACGACTTCGCCAACACCGGCAGCATCTCCGACAGCATATCCAGAAAGTTCGCCAACACCGACAGAATCTCCCACAGAATCTCCCACACCGACACCCGAAACATCTCCCACAGCATCTCCCACAGCATCTCCCAGTCCAACCGCAACTCCTTCTGCGCCTTCAACTCCTAGAAAAACATCGCGAATGGTAGTAATTGGCACATCTCAATTTGTGACTAACGGTTGGTTTGACCAACAACTCAATAGCGACGTGTTTCTCAATTCAGTCAGTTGGTTGAGTAAACCAGACCAGCAAAGCTTTTCTATCAGTCCGAAAAAAGCTACCAACCGCCGTATTAACATGACGACCATCCAAGTAGGATTGCTGGTGTTAGCTTGGCTAATTTGGCCTTTACTCGGACTGGGAATTGGCGGCGCTATCTGGTGGAAGAGAAGATAAGTTAGTTGACTGTTGACTGTTGACTGTTGTCAGTTGTCAGTGGGCAATTGTCAGTTGTCATTTGTTAATCCTTTGCTGTGGCTAATAACAAATAACCAATAACATTAATCAACAGTCAACAGTCAACAATGCCCAATGCCCAATGCCCAATGCCCAATGCCCAATTCTCAGTTATTATGAAATTGCAGAAAAATACATTAGTATTGATAGCCGTCGCGTTGAGCATGACTGGGCTGGTTGCTTTATTCGAGATGCAAGTATCTCCGAAAGAGGAAGCCGCTAAGGAAGAAAAACAGAAAATTTTTGCTTTTAACTCCGAGCGCATACAATTCTTTACAGTCAAAACTCCCGAAAAAATATTGACCTTTGAGCGAGTTTATGCTACAAAAGGAGGCAAGTCTAGCTGGGAAATGAAATTGCCAGTGCAAGCACACGCAAGTCAGGCATCTGTGGATTTTTTGCTAGACAGGCTCGCAACAGGAAAGAGCGATCGCACGATTAATATTACTGCTGCTCAACTGCCAGAATTCGGTCTCGACCAACCCCAAGCTACAGTCACAGTAAAGCTGGACAACCAGGAAACTCACCGCCTAGTTTTAGGCAAAACAGACTTTAGCGGCCGCTTCTTGTACGCTCAAGCCAATCCGCCGGAAGCGCCCCCTCAAAATTCAGCCCAAAATTTGCCCGTGCTGCTAGTGCCTTTTGACTTTAAAAATGCCGTCCAGCGACCTTTGTCAGAGTGGAAAAAAGCAGAAGCGCCCAAAACAGACAAACCGCAAAAACCATCTCCCACGCCAAGTCCTGAGAATAAATAGATGGCGGGTCGATCGAATTGGGTGCGGGACATAGGAGATTCGGTATTACCCAGTAGCACTCTGGGATAGAATTTAAAGAACAAATCCCAAAACCTGTTACATCCAACATTCCTCACCTAAAATACAGAAAAGTCTAAACTTAAACTGTATTTAAGTAGCGTGCATTACCCCCAGGAAAGGGCGAATATGTTTCAGACAGCACTCAACCAAGGTACGACAGCAACGGATACAGCGCTAGACGTTGAACTCCGCAAGGTCTTTAAGGTATTTAACGGCGAAACCGCAGTCCGCGGAGTAGACCTCAACATCCGCCAAGGAGAATTTTTTAGCATTCTCGGGCCTAGCGGCTGCGGCAAGACTACGACCCTGCGGTTAATCGCTGGGTTCGAGACTCCCTCGGCGGGCGAATTGATGATTCGCGGCCAGTCGATGACCAACACTCCAGCTTACCGCCGTCCGGTAAATACTGTGTTTCAAAGCTATGCTTTGTTCGGACACATGAATGTCTGGGACAATATCGCTTTTGGATTGCGGATAAAAAAGCTGGGGAAAGCAGAAATTGAAGAACGGGTACGGGAAGTTTTGCAATTGGTGAAAATGGAATCTTTCGCCAACAGGTTTCCCGGTCAAATGTCCGGTGGCCAGCAGCAGCGGGTGGCTTTGGCGAGAGCTCTGGTAAATCGACCGGCGGTTTTGCTGCTGGACGAACCTCTGGGTGCTCTGGATTTGAAGTTGCGGAAGCAGATGCAGTTGGAACTGTCGAATTTGCATCAAGAATTGGGTTTGACTTTTGTGATGGTGACTCACGACCAAGAAGAGGCGATGAGTCTGTCTGACCGGATTGCGGTGATGCACGAGGGCAGGATTGAGCAAATTGGCTCTCCTGAAGAAATTTATGAGTGCCCGCAGACGGCTTTTGTGGCGGATTTTATTGGGGATACGAATTTGTTTTCTGGTACGGTGGAGTCGATCGACCGATCAACTATCACAGTTCGGACATCAGCCAATCTGAAAATAGTCGTTCAGCAGTCGGATATGTGGAGTGGTGTCACAGGCGACTCTGTTGTCGTCAGCGTTCGGCCGGAAAAAGTATATTTGAATCTCTACCAGCCGGAAGTGTCGGTCAACTGTTTTGAAGGGCGGCTCAAAAATACTATGTACATGGGCACGCACGTTCATTACGTGGTTGAGTTGGCGTCGGGCGATAAAATTACTGTACGCCAGCCAAATACCGGCGGCTCTTTCCCAGATCCGCACACGCCGATTTACGCTTACTGGGGAACTACTGATTGTCTCGCTTTGACCGATCGAGCATAATTACGAAGGAAGTTCGGTAACGAACACGCGATCGAGATTTAACGGATGTCACGGAGGTCGGGAAGTTCGGCAACGAACAGTGTACGGGATTTAACCGATTTAACGGATGGATGTTGCAGGAAAGTTCGGCAACGAACAGTGTAGGGGATTTAACGGATTTAATCGAATTTCCCAATCCCTAATTCCCCAATCTAAAATCTAAAATCTAAAATCTAAAATCGAATTTCCCAATCCCCCATTCCCCAATCTAAAATCTAAAATCTAAAATCTAAAATCGAACTGTGCCTCCGACTAACTTACCAATTTCCAGGATTTTTCCGGCTAATTCTACACGCCGTCAGTTCCTAAAAAATTCGGCGGCGACAATTTCCGGGTTAGCTCTTTCGAGTTGCGGCTGGCGACTTGCAGACGTACAATCTGCTCCTCCCGTCAAAGGTTCGGCAGACCAACTTTTCATCTATACTTGGGCAGGCTATACCGATGAAGCTTTGCTCGATCGCTTTGCCGAAAAAACCGGCATTCGCGTAGTGGCTGACGTGTTTAGCTCCAACGAAGAGATGCTGGCGAGAGTTCAAGCCGGTGGCGCCCGCGCCTACAGCATCATTTACCCATCTGATTACATGGTGGTTCAAATGACGGAACTGGGGCTGTTGAGCCCATTAGACCACTCGATTTTGGGCGGGCTCGATCGGCTCAGAAAACAGTTCCAAAACCCTGTTTATGACCCAGGAAACCGCTACAGCGTGCCTTTGAGTTGGGGAACCACAGGCTTGATTTACAACACCGAACAACTTAAAGAAGAGCCTGAAGATTGGGAGTATTTGTGGCAGCACAAACAGGAGTTAGCAAAGCGAATGACGCTGGCGAGTGATGTTCGAGAAGTCATGGGCGCTGCGTTGCGGATGCTGGGCTATTCTCTGAATTCTACGAACCAAGAGCAAGTGAAACAAGCTTACGAAAAGTTGGTGGAACTCAAACCGGCGATCGCATCTTTTACTACTGATGCTTGGCGGCCGCAAATGCTGACGGGGGATTTGAAGGTAGCTATGTGTTATTCTTCTGATGCTAATGAAGTAATTTCAGATAACGATAAATTGAAGTATGTCGTCCCCAAAAGCGGTTCTTCTCTGTGGACTGACACTTTAGTAATTCCTAAAGGTTCTCCCAATCCCGAAGCAGCTTATAAATGGATTAACTTTATGCTGCAACCCGATGTCGCGGCTTCTTTAGTAGAGCGGCTCAGTTTTTCAACTCCTTCGGAAGATGCTTTTAGTTTGTTGCCGCCGGAAGTGCGCGAAAACGACATTCTTTTCCCTTCGGAAGCGGTTTTGAAAAAGTGCGAAGGTGTGGCTCCGGTAGGCAAATTTATGGAAGTGTACGATCGCTATTGGACTCAATTAACCAGCGGCTAATCATCAAAAGTAGGGCGGGTTTTACACACAATCTCTGATTTTCACCCAATATTTACATAAACCCGCCCCCGTACAGCCGGTCGCCCACTCTATCCGTATTATATGCGCGTTAATCAGCGGTTAAAAACTCAAAAAAATTGATCTATGGCTGTTTCAACTAGAACTCCCCCTCCTATTCCTCCCAATTCTCCCTTGAAGGCTGAAACTGTTTCCCCGTGGTCGGCGTGGACAGGCCCGCTGACATTGCTCGGCCCTTCTGGCTTGTTGCTGCTTTTATTATTAGTCATACCAACTCTGGTGATTTTTCAGCTTAGTTTGGTGCCGAATATTAAACCGGGAGATTTGGTTAATCCTTCGGGAATCGGCAACTACCTGCGAGTGTTTGAGCCGCTGAATTTGCAGGTAATGGGTCGATCGCTCTTTTTCGCAACGGGGACTACTATTCTGTGTTTGCTACTGGGATTTCCCGTCGCTTACTGGATCGCCCTCAATGTCTCGAAAAAGTGGCGAAATTTAACTTTGTTAGGCTTTGTGTTGCCGCTGTGGACTTCTTCGCTGTTGCGATCGTATGCTTGGATTACAATTCTGCGTCCTACGGGGGTTCTCAACTCGCTGCTGGCACTTGTAGGCATTCCTCCTCTGGAATTGCTTAATCAAAGTTCCGCAGTTTTAATCGGCATGGCTTACAGTTATTTGCCTTATATCGTGACAATTCTTTACGCTTCTTTGGAAAAGTTAGACCGCAGGTTACTAGAAGCATCTCAGGATTTGGGTGCGAATCCAGTGGAAACTTTCTGGAAAGTGACAGTACCTCAGACTATGCCAGGAATTGCTGCGGGTTCTTTGCTAGTATTTATTAGCAGTTTGGGCGATTTTGTCGATCCGGAGTTGCTCGGTGGAGCTTCGAGCATGACGGCGGCTCGTTTGATTTACAATCAGTTTTTGGGGGCGACTCAAAATTGGGGGCTGGGTTCGGCTTTGAGTATGGTATTAATCTTTGCAGTGAGTATCGGAATTGCCCTTTTGCTCAAATATGGCGATCGTAATGCAATTTAGGATGTTGAAGGAAGAAGGAAGAAGGAAGAAGGAAGAAGAAAGAAAACAATCCTAACCAATTACCAATTACCCATTACCAATTACCGATTACCGAGAAATGGAAAAGACAGCAGAAAATCCACAGGAGGAAATACAAGCCGATATGTACTTAAAACCTAAATTTAAGATTTCTTGGCAGGTAATATTTGCCGTTTTGATGTTTTTTTATATGTACCTGCCCATCCTGGTACTCACATTTTACAGCTTTAACAAATCGCGTTTTAGCGCCGGCTGGGAAGGATTTACTTTAGATTGGTACGTTAAATTATTTAGCGATACGCGGATTTTAGTTGCCCTGAGAAACAGTTTAACAGTGGCTGTTTGTGCAGTTGCAATCTCGGCTGTACTCGGCACTTTGATGGCCGTTGGTTTAGCGCGCTACCGCTTTCCTGGCAAGAGTTTATATCAGGGAGTTTCCTACTTGCCGATTATTATTCCAGATATTGCGACCGCAGTTGCTACTCTGGTATTTTTAGCGGCGCTGGCTATTCCTCTGAGTTTGTGGACTATTGTCGCCGCTCACATTGTGTTTTGTCTGGCTTACATCGCTCTAGCTGTTTCTACTAGATTGGCAGATTTAAACCCGTATTTAGAAGAGGCTGCCTTGGATTTGGGTGCAACGCCTGTTGAGGCTTTTATTCAGGTTTTGCTCCCTCAATTAATACCCGGAATTGTTTCGGGTTGTCTGCTGTCTTTTGTCCTCAGCATGGACGATTTTTTGATTGCGAGTTTTACCGCAGGTAGCGGGACTACAACTCTGCCGATGGAAATTTTTAGCCGGATTCGGACTGGGGTGAAACCTGATATTAATGCTCTCAGTGTGCTGTTGATAGTAGGTTCGGGAGGATTGGCATTTTTAGCCGAATATTTGCGCGGCCGGGGCGAGCAAAAACGGGCTCATTAGTCATGAGTCATTGGTTATTGGTTATTAGTCATCAAAAAACCCGGTTTCTTAAAGAAACCGGGTTTTTGAAGCGGTAAGGTGCGAAGTACGAACCCTACCGAGCTTCTGCGTCTACGACTGAATTGCTGCTATTTTGCTGCTGGTAATTTCACTTTAGTAGCCAAACCTAGTGCTTCCAAAACTTGAATTGTCATCCAAGTGAAGTCAATTTCCCACCATTTCATACCGTGACGCGCAGAGTATTGAAAAGCGTGGTGGTTGTTGTGCCAGCCTTCGCCGTAAGTCAAAACCGCAACCCACCAACAGTTAGTAGAACTATCTTCGGTTTCGTAAGTGCGGTAGCCAAACTTGTGAGTGGCGCTGTTAACAAACCAAGTGCAGTGATATACCGCAACTAAGCGGACAAAAATTACCCAAACTACAAAAGGCCAGCCTGCTGCTAAGTAAAGCAACACGCCAAATGCGATTTGAACGGGGAGAAAGTAGTTTTGCAAAAACTGGTAAAAGGGGTCGCTCGAAATGTCTTTTGTGCAGCGAGAAATTTCAGCGTGAGCTGGACCTTTATATAGCATCCAGCCGATGTGACTCCACCAAAAACCCTTTTGGGCATTGTGAGGGTCGAGCGCGCTTTCGTCCGAGTGGGTGTGGTGCAATCGGTGCAGCCCCACCCAATCAATTATTCCTCCTTGACAGGCAAGGGCTCCGCAAAATGCTAGAAAGTATTCTACGAATTTGGGTGTCTGAAAACTGCGGTGGGTGAGCATACGATGCCATCCCAGAGTTATTCCCAAACCGCCGGTTATCCAGTGCATGAATACTGTTAAACCAACTGCTGTCCAATTGAAGTTACTGGGTAGCAGTGCGAACAAAGCGCCGATATGAAGCCCTGCTAAACTAATAACGTGCTTCCAATTGTATTGGAGTTTTTCTTGCGTTGCAATTGTCATTCTATTTTTGATTTCTGATTAGATGCCGAGCTGAATTCACCTATAAAAGCTTGGATTGAGGTAGTGAACTGTTTTGTTGAAGACTTACCCAAACTAATAAATAATGAAGGATAGATGTTGGATTAGGATTGAAAAAGATTTACTGCGGTATTTTGAAAATAAAAAATTTGGATGCCAAACAAAATTTTTTCTTCCCAAATCTATTATAACTGATTCTGGTTGTGGTTGGGTCGATCGCACCAGGGGATTCGATCTGTGTTCAACCCAACCTATACTCATCGCAAAAACAGGATTAGGCATTGGTCACGAGCCATTAGTCCAGACCTGATGACCGACAACCAATGACTAATTGCCGATCGCTATTTTTCGGCTAATTTCACTTTGGTTGCCAAACCCAGTGCTTGCAGCAGTTGAATTGTCATCCAGGTGAAGTCGATTTCCCACCATTGAAGACCGTGGCGAGCCGAGTATTGAAAGGCGTGGTGGTTATTGTGCCAGCCTTCGCCGTAGGTGAGCAGGGCAACCCACCAGCAGTTCGTCGATCCATCGCCCGACTCATAGGTGCGGTAGCCAAATTTGTGGGTAGCGCTGTTAACCAGCCAAGTGCAGTGGAACACCACCACGATCCGCATAAATACCCCCCAAACCACGAAAGACCAGCCGCCTAATAAATAAAGCAACACACCGAAGACAACTTGGATGGGGATAAAATATGCTTGGAGAAACTTGTATACTGGGTCGTCGCCGATGTCTTTAGTAAAGCGGGGGATTTCCACTCTGATCGGGAGATCCGAGAGCATCCAGCCCATGTGGCTCCACCAGAAGCCTTGATTGGAATCGTGGGGATCTGTTTCCGTGTCGGAATGTATGTGGTGTAACCGGTGCATTCCTACCCAGTCGATCGGGCCACCTTCACAGGAAAGGGTACCGCAAATAACTAGAAAATACTCTAGCCATTTCGGTGTTTGAAAACTGCGGTGCGTGACAAGGCGGTGAAATCCGAGAGTAATTCCTAAACCACCTGTTACCCAATGCAGGAATACTGCTAGCCCGACAGCAGA